>JBBQVH010000001.1:0-155801 GCA_038211695.1 Blastocatellia bacterium
CTTGGAGCAATTCCGCAAAAGTGGTATCTGCTTCTTGAAGAGATGACATCTGTGAGATTCTCCTTTCGAGGATGATTTGTTCACTCACAGTTTGCCATCTCTTCTCAATTACTTACGACCTTAACTTGGCGCACATGGGACGATGTCCCCGGCTATTAAATCTCGCCCTTTCAGGGCATTTAGACCGGTCCGACTTGTATAGATACCAATGGCTTTTCCCCCTGGCATACTGAAATGTTTATGGGAGGAACATTGCGTGAACTTATTCAACAATCCGTTCAACGACGAAAAATACCAAGAGGGCGAACCACCACGACCGGATGAGCTGCCTGAAGAGATCATCATCAGCCCGGACACGCAGCGCGCGGATCGCATTCCGCCGGGGCAATCACGCACACGGCGCTGGCCCGTGCTGGATGCTTCCGGCGCGCCGAAGATTGACTTGGCCAAGTGGCGATTGGAAATCTTCGGAGCAGTCGGCGCGGTTGGCTCGCTCAGTCTGGAAGAGTTCAAACATCTGCCGCGCGTCAAAGTCTTTTCAGACTTCCACTGCGTGACGAAGTGGTCGCGGCTGGGCAATTTGTGGGAAGGCGTGGCCACGCGCGAACTGGCCAAAATATTTGGCGTCCGCGACGAAGCAAAGTTCGTCGTGCTACACGCATTCGACAACGCGTGGACGACCAATCTGCCAATTGAATTCTTCATGGCTGAAGACTCCCTGCTGGCGGACACGCACGATGGCCAGCCAATCTCACTGGAACACGGCGGGCCGGTGCGTGCGTTGGTGCCGCAGCTATACGCCTGGAAGAGCGCCAAATGGATTCGCGGGATTGAATTCATCCGCGAAGACCGCGCGGGGTATTGGGAAGACGGCGGATACCACATGCTCGGCGATCCGTGGCGCGAACAGCGGTTCCGGTGGGCTTGAGACATCCAATTGGAAAAGGGAGGCAAGACGAATCTTGCCTCCCTTTTGTTTTTGCTTCGGCAAATCTTGCCTCAGCGGATGTTGCTTTAACGAATGTTGATGGTCACGACGTTGACGGTTTGCCCGTCCACTGTCAGTTCCACATCTACATTGCCACGGCCGATGAGCGCGGACGGGATTTCAATGTTGATCTGATCCAGGCCAACGAAACCGCCTTGCGCGTCGGCAAACAAGACCGGCGCGTCAAGCCCTCCGATGCGGGCGGTGACGCCAGCCAAATCAGTGCGGGCTTTAATGCCTGTTCCAAACAGCACCAGAAACAGGCGGTTGCCTTCCGCGCCGAAATCCAGCGGCACTGCGACGAAGCGGCCCAGCACCGCGTCGAAGCGCGCCACGGGGAGCTGTGTTGACGAATTGTCAGGCCGGAAAAGCAGCGCATTGGCCGCCGGAAATCCCCTGCCCGAAGCGTCGGTGGTGAACAAACCGGGTGCGACCAGCGCGATCTGCACCGTGCCTGTCGAAACCGTGCCATCCCCTGACGTGACCGTCACCAGTGCCGGGCCAGAGGCCGTTCCCGGCGGCATCAGATAGTTGATCTGATTTGGCGAGATGAAGAAAAGCGGAGCCACGCGTTCAGTGCCCGCCGCGTCCAGCACTTTCAGTTGCGTCCCGCCCAACGATGTTGGCAGCGGCACCGTCGTCGCCACCTGTACCGAAGTCGCCAGCCCGACGCCGAAGGCAGCGACGATGGAATCGGCGCTGATCGTGGGCAGTGAACCGAAGCGCGCCGCCGAAACGCTGGCCACGGGATTTGCGCCCGACTGCACGATGGTGACGTTTTGCGTGCCAACCTTCAGCCCGCCCACGCGACCGCCTGTGCCGTCGTTGGCCGCCGCCGTGTAATAAATGGTCGCGCTCTGTTCGGTCTGGCCGGGCGCGTTGGCAAAGCTGCCACCCGTGCCTGTGTCCACCGAATCAATCGTCAACCAACTGGCGGTGCTGGTAGCAGTGGGCGGCGCGCCCGCGGACAGCACAATACTCAGGCTGCCACTGCCTCCATTGCCCGGAAAGGTGTCGCCAGGGTTTATTTCAAAGCATTTTAGCGACTGAACAATGTTGATTGTCGCTGCGTTGGTGATCGCATCGCAGCAGGGGTTGGTGAAAACGGCTCGATACTTGTTGCCGCTCTTCAATGCCGAAGCCGTCACCACCAGCGTCGTGCCCGTCGCGCTGGGAATGTCAGTCCAGGGGCCGCTGCCAACCATCACCTGCCATTGCACCACGGGCACCGGAGCGCCGCTGGCCGCTGCCGTCAACACCACACCAAAGCCGGGACAGACCGTTTGGCTGACCGGATGCAGTGTAACTTTTGGCATCACGCAAGTTTTGCACTTGCCCGCCGAGCCGGCTTTCAGGATGGATTCAAGTTCCTGCGCTTCCAGTTTGCGGTTGAACAATTCCAACTCGTCAAGGTCAAACACCTCCTGCCCCTGCGCGGCGGCAAGGCCGATGCGCAGATCCACGATGTTGCTGACGATGCCGAACGAGGCGGGGATGTTCATTCCAAGCCCAACTGGCAACATCAATCCGAGACTATTGTCGGCGTAGAACTGAACTAATTTTGCGGAGCGATCAACCGTCACGGCGACAAATCGCCATTGATTGAACCCCCCCGCATTCGGGCTGGTAAATGTCAGTATGGTGGGGCTGCCATCGCCAAGTTCCAGCACCAGCGCATTGTTTAACAGCGAGAATCGGTAGCCTTGCTTGGTCACCGTATTAAACTTATCAACGATCACGTTCTTGTTGCCGGTTGCGCCCACAGCCCTGACCCAGGTGTCAATCGAAAAACTGCCCGGTCCAAAGTTGAGCGCCGGTTTATTCTGAACGTTGACGAAGCGGTTGGGGGCGAAGCGCAACGCCCCGGCCACCTTGCCCGTGATTGCAGCGGGCGCGGCTGATCCAATCGCACCGCCCAGCTTTGGCGTGCCGTGATTGCCACCGGCGATGTCATTGACGACCACTGCGCCTTTCGGCTCATCCAGCGGCCACCAGGCGACCATATTGTCGGGCGCTTTGACGCAATCGCAGCATTTGGCGAAGGCGCGAATGAATTCCACGCGCAGCCCCGTGGCTGACCCGTCGTTCTTCACCTTGAACTCGATGGTATTCAGCGAACCGAAGTTGGAGTTGATGGTAAAGCTGTGCCAGGAGCTAAAGCCGGGGCTGGTGATTGCGCTGCCAGGCACCTCCACGCTGTTGAAGAGAATCTTGCCGCTGTTGTCCGCCATCCAGCGCCCTTCGATAACCGCAGAGTTTGGATCGCACTTGTCCAGCGGGAAAACGGTGCGATAAGTGTATTCGCCCGCCGGGCCTTTGCTGTTGGCAAACGGCGTGATCCATTGCGAAGCGGAAGTGTTCGGCATCCAGCCCGGAAATGCTGTTACTGCCAGCGGCGCCTGGCTGACGCTGCCGTAGGTCACGCCGTAATGCGAGTCAGGCGTCAGCAGCGTGATCGTCTTCCCAGTGTTGTCCACGCCTGTGTTGAAGAGCTTTGTGTTCAGCAAACTGCGGAAAGGACAGCTCACCGTCAGTTTGTAAGTCTTCGTCACCATGCAGCCGCACTTGTCGGTTGCCTTGATCGTGAATTCGAATTCGCCATTCTGCGTGGGCGCGCCCGTCAGCGCGCCGCTGGCCGTCAGCGTTATTCCCAAAGGCAATGCTCCGCTGACAACTGAGAACGTGTACTGGCCGCAGCCTCCCGTGGCGGTGAAGGTCTGCGCCGGTGGTTGCGCTGGGTTGTAGCTCATCTCCTGCATCGCACCGGGCAGCGTTGTGTTTTCCGGCCCGATCGTCAGCGTCTGGCAACCAATCGCAAACGTAAATTCGCGAACACCCGTGCAACCGAACTTGTCCGTCACAGTAACCACGAATGTGAAGTTGCCCGACTGCATCGGCGTGCCCTGAAGCTTGCCATCGGTGCCAAGAGTCATCCCCGTGGGCAGCAACCCTGCCGTCACGACGAAATTGTAGGCAGGCGTGCCGCCACTGGCCGTCAGTTGTTCGATGGGCAAATAGTTCAGGCCTGCCGTCCCGTTGTGAACGGTCGCTGGCGCGATGATGATGCTTGGGCAGAAGACACGCCACGTAATCGTCACCGTACCCATGCAGCCATTCTTGTCCGTCACCTTGATCGTGAAGGTGTACGTGCCTGGTTTTTCCGGCGTGCCCGTCAATGTGCCGTTCGGCAGCAGCGCGACGCCCGTGGGCAGCGTGCCACCGGTTTGCATGAAGGTGTAAGGCCCCATCCCGCCCGTCGCAGTGAAGACCTGCGTGAATGGCTGTCCGACCGTCCCATTGCTGAGCGTGGTCGGCGTGACAGTGATTACCGGAACGCTGGCTGTGCAGTTGTTGAGCAGCACGGCGGCTTGCCCAGCGGCGGGAACCGTGGCGGCCAGATCAAGCTTGCCGTCGTTGTTGAAGTCCGACACCAGCATCTGCGACGAAGTGCCTTTCAAATTGACCGGCTGCGCCGCGCCGAAGTTTCCCGCTCCATCGCCCGGCAAGATCATCACTCGCGCGTTGCTGCCATCGGTGGTGATCAGATCAAGCTTGCCGTCGCCGTTCAAATCGCCGTTGGCCACTCCCGTCGGCGAAGCGCCAGCGGCGTAATCCACCTTCGCGCTGAACGTGCCGTTGTTCAGGCCGCTGTTGAGCAGCACCGAAACGGCGTTGCTCGCGCCGGAGAAGGAATTGGCCGTGGCGATATCCGGCCTGCCGTCCTGGTTGAAATCGCCGATGGTCAAACCGAAAGCACCGCTGGCCGGCGAATCCACTTTGGGATTGAAACCGCCGCTGCCGTCGGCCAGCAGAATCGAAACGCCGCCCGCGATGTGCGCCACGGCCAGATCAAGTCGGCCATCATTATTGAAATCGGCGGCGGCCACATAACTCGGCTGCGGCAATGTGGCAAGCAGCGGGCCTTGCGTGAACGTGCCGTTGCCCGCGCCCTTCATCAATCGAACGCCGATATTGTTGACCACCGCCAAATCCAGGTTGCCGTCGTTGTCGTAATCGAGCGCAATCAGCGAAAGCACCTGGCCGTTCGCGCTGGCGGTCTGCGGCGCTTGGAAAGTGGCGTCGCCGTTGCCGAGCAGCGTGACCACGTTGTTGCCGCCGCCGACCAAGCCCACGGCCAGATCGAGCTTGCCGTCTTTATTGAAATCCCCTACTGCCGCCGACGATGGGTTCGCGCCGACGCCGGTCGTGGTGACGGGCGTTGGGCTGAAAGTGCCGTCGCCGATGAACAGGATGTTGACGTTGCCTTTGAAGACCGAAACCGATCCGGCGTTGCGATTGATGGCCACCAGATCATCCGCTTTGCCGCCGCCACTGCTGTTGAAGTTGCCGAGCGTGATGAAGTTCGGATTGGCTTCGGCGGTGTAATAAACCGGCGGGTCGTAGCTGGCCACGTCGCAGAACTTCGGCTCGCAGTTATTCTTGCATTTGCCCGCGCTGCCCGCGGCGAAGATCGCGTTCAGTTCGGCGGCAGGAAGCGCACGTTTGAACATCTCAAGTTCGTCAATCGCGCCGTTGTAAAAGTTTGGGCCGAAGGCTGGCTGCCGCTTGCCGATAATTAAATTCGCGCTGTTGCTCAGACTGCCGGAGAGCGACGCGAAGCTGTGGACGAGGTTGCCATCAACATAGATGCTGCCCGTCGCAATCCGGCAGCGCGTGAAAGTGACGGCGATGAAATGCCATCGCCCGTCATTGACCGGCGCGCTGGGCGCGACAAAATTGCTGAACGTGTCGCCAGTGCCCAGTTGGAAGCCGACGCGCCCGTTGGAGAGAAAGAGCGAATAGCCGGTTGGTTTCAGCGTGTCGCCCGGATGGGTGCGCTTGTCCAAAATTGTTTGCAGCGCGTCGGTGCTGGAAGTCTTGATCCATGCATCCACCGTGAAGGCTTCGGCGACATCGAGCACGCAATTACCCTGAATATCAACATCCGTCGCGTCGGCTACTTCCAGGTAATCGTCCACGCCGTCAAATGCGAGCGCGCCGCCAACCATGCCGGGCGTTGGAACGGGCCGAGCCGAGCCGGGAGCGTAAACGCCGATGTTATTGAAGCCCGCAATGTCGTTGGCCACGGTGCCCGAAGTTTCATCATACGGATGCCAAAGCTTCATGTCGGAGGGCGGCGGCGTGCAGGCGTTGCAGCCCGGCACGGCTTGATAAGTCAGGCGTACCTCGATGAATTCGCCCGGCGACCAATTCAGATTGGCGCTGGCGGCAATCGGAATGCGCACGGAGTTGGCCGTGAACGTCACCGCCGCCGCCGCGTCGAATTGCCCGACGGGCTTATTGGTCAGGACGGTAACGCCGGTGACCGTGCCGTTGCAGCCATTGATTTTGGGATTGAGATCGCTGAAGAGAAAAAACGCGCCCGCGCCGTAGGTGGCAACCTGATCAATGAAATCCACGCGAATCGTGGCGCTGTCCAGATCAATGTTCCAGCGCGGCGCATTGCCCGCTGCTCCCAGCACCGGGCCGGCATTCGGCAGTTCAACGCCCGGTCCCACCACAACCTGTTTTACCGGGCCGTTGACGAACTGAATGTTGACCGTGTCGCCCGTAATCGAAGCATGCGCAGGGCGGTTGGGAACGAGCAGCGCGAAACAAACCAGCGCCAGCAGAGAAAGGCTGAGCAGTTTCACCGCGCGTGAATGAAGTGGAATGCGCCAGAAAGACTGGCTTGAAAGCGTTGAGGTATTGAATCGCCGCATAATATTTTCTCCGGGTTATGGCTTATATTGGCTCCTGCCAAACAAAGACAGCTTGGGGTCAAAGTAGCTGAAGAACCAGCTACATTGTTATTGGCTCACATTGGAGACAGGGACGAATGGGTAACCGATATTACTGGTCTTCAAAAATTTCTGGCTTTGCAAAACTGAGCAACTGAATTCGTCCGCAAATCTCGTCACTCTGTTAAGCGACATTCCCTGAAAATTCGTATCAAGAAAGTTGAAGTGTTTTTGAAAAAGAGACGTAGCTCGAAGCTCCGATCCTCGACAGACAACTTGCTCCTTATCCGTCCGAACACAAAAATGCGAGCCGCACGAACTGAAGAATCATTCGTGCGGCTCGCATTCGGATTACCGCCAGGGTAAGGCCAGCCGCGCTTGCCATGTCAGTGGGGCCTTAAAAGCAATCATTGTTGGGGCAGAAACATTTTCCTGCTTTGCCAGAGTTAAAGATGGCCTTGATCTCCGCTGCCGACAGCCCGCGGCTGTAAAGCGTCATCTCGTCAATCCGTCCGGCGAAATGTTCGCTGGCATAGTTCGGGCTGACCCGGCCAAGCACTGTGTTGACCGCTGAATCAATCGGCCCGATGGCCATCGGCGTGCTTTGCGCCTTGAGAACGCCGTCAACATAAAGCTCGAAGCGATTGGCCGCCGTATCGCGTACCGCAGCCAGATGGTGCCAGCCCGGCGTCAATGGAGCGGGCATTTCGGCCTTATCGAACTTCGAGCCGATCAGCACTTCAAAGGCGGGGCCGGTTCCGGCGTGCGCCTTCAGTGCAAACAACTTTCTCGTCCCGGCCAGATTGAAGTTGTCTTTGCTGATAATCCTCTGATGCCCAATGTTGGAAGCTGCCGTCACATAGACCCAGGTTTCAATCGTCATCTTGTTCAAGACCACATTGCTGCCCAGATCAACGTAATCGTCCACGCCATCCAATCCGAATGCCTGTCCGTTCTTGCCGGGCGCTGTGGCAACCGCGCCATTCTTGAGCGTGCCGTTTCTGAGATTGAAGACATCGCCAGCGCCGCCATTGCCCTGCCACCATGCATAAATGTCCGTAGCCAGCGGGGAGCAGACCAGCGAGTTGACTGTCGTTGTAACCGTCGCTTTGTTGTTCGTCGGGTTCGGATCGTAGGTGGTGGCAGTAACGTCCGCTTGGTTTGTGATGACGCCGCCGGCATTCGGCTTGACGACGATGGTGATGGTGGCGATGGAACCGCTCGGCAAAAAGCCGAGATTGCAGTTGATGTTTGCCCCCGCCGGCGCGCAGCCCGTCGAGTAAGAAACCACTGTCAGATTGAGCGGCAGTTTGTCCACGACCTTGACGCCCTGCGCGTGCGAGGGGCCGTTGTTTTTCACCTTGATGGTGTAGGTCAGATCGGCGTCTTCGGTGGCGGGGCTGGGCGTAGCCGTCTTGGTGATCGAAAGATCGGCTTCCGAAGACCACTGCACGGTTGCCGTGTCGGAAGCGCTGCCGGCTGTGGCCGTGACGTAATCGTATTTGTTGTAACTCTGCCCCAGATAGCAATAGGTCGCCACGCCGCCCGCGCCCGTCAGCGCCCAGGTGGAAGCCAGGTTGCCGCCCGCCACATCGAATTTCACCAGCACCCCGATTGCCGGCGCGCCGGTTTGATCGGTCACTTTCGCCGTCAAACAAACCTGCTGATTGGTGAGCGCCGCGCTCCAGGCCGGGGTCAGATCAATGTTCAACGCATAGGTGTTGCATTCCTTGATGACCTGGCCGCCGTCGTAAAGCAGGTTGCCGTCCGCGGTGGTGATGTCGGCGGTGCCGGGCAGCGTAGTTTTGCATTGCAGCGTCAGCGTCGCGCCGTTTTTCACCACCACGTCGCTGTAAAGCTTCATATCGAAATCCCACAGTTCGTTTGAAGTGATCTCCAGCGGCACGGCTGATTTCGGGCAATCCTTGACGTAGCGGCGAACGGATTTGAGCGACAGCGCGCGGTGGATTTTGCCAAGCTGTTTGGGCGACAGATAACCCGCATCTCTGTTTCCGCCCATCAGATTGTTGGTTAGACCATCATGCGGATAAGCGAAAGCATCGCCCGCCCAATTGCAGGTGTGCGGATGAATGGCCGAAGCGCCGATGCCGAATACGTCGTCCAAATAATCCGGGTCAGACTCGTTGAATGTCTCAGGGCAGCAGCTTCCGGCGGTGTAGGGGTGCAGCAAATCCAGCACGTGGCCGAGTTCATGCACCAGCGTGCCCACTGGCCGATAAAGGCTGTCCGGATCCGTGCCCAATGTTCCCTGGCCTGATGCGCCCAGCATCACGATATAGCTATTGTAATTCAGACTGTTTTCGCTCGGCATCGTGGCGAAGCCTGAAGCGCCGAGATAATAGCCTTCGGAAAAGAAAATGTTGATCTGATCCATCCGGCTGGGATCGGCGGCGCTGGCAGCATTGAGCAGAGCGCCAGCGTCAGCCGAATCCCACAAATTGTCGTCCTTGTAGAAATAGACTCCGTGCAATTCAAACCGAATGCGCGCATCGGAGATGAAGGGCACTTCGTTGAGCGGGTCTGACGGCAGCTTCAAGGGGTCAGACGGCTCCTTCAAGCCGGAGTAAAATCCGTTGACCCACTCAATCTGCTGTTTGAAGCCGGCGATCTGCTCTGAAGTATTCTGGAAATTCGCCGACCCGTCGCTTTTCTGCATGATGTTGAAGTTGACGAGCAAGGTCTTGATCGGAGTGTTGGCGTCCGGGATGTGGTAAGCGACGCGGCCATATTTCGTCGCATAAGCCGGCGACGCTTTGCCGCAGCTTTGCGTCTTGGCGCTCGGCTCCTGTGGCACGACGATATCATTTGTCAGCACTGGCGGCGTTTGTGCCACTAGCGACCGTTTGTCTTGCGCCGCCTGCTTGAGCACGGTCGCCGAGCCGTGTTTAATCGAGCCGAAGATCGCGGCGATGAGCACCATCGCCAACACTGAAATTGAATAAGCGCGAAACACGCGCACGGTAAAGAATCTTGAGTTACTGGTTTTCATCACATTTCCTACTTCTGTTGTGTAGGCTCCCGGCTGGGCAGGAGCGGTTTGAAATTCAAGTAGCCGGAACGCATCCGAGCTACGCTGCTGTCCTTCACATTGGAGATAGGGACGAATGGGTAACCGATATTACTGGTCTTCAAAAATTTCTGGCTTTGCAAAACTGAGCAACTGAATTCGTCCGCAAATCTCGTCACTCTGTTAAGCGGCTTTTTGCCGAGAGTCGTATCAGTCAAAACAATTTTATTCCCAGCCAGTCAGGATAAAGCCGCTCCGCGAATTCAGTGGAATTTGAATGAAGGCTGCTGATGCCGCGACACTTCCCCGCGGGAGCGCCGAACGCCAGTCCGGCGCTTGAACATCATCCTGCCAGCGCCAAACTATTGCTCGGCGCTGGCAGCAGCAGTAGAGGCTGATAAAGGCTGAGGACGCTGGGTAAAACTTCAGGCACGGGCGCGCCCATTTTGCAAAGGCTTGATTGACGGGCGATTTAGTGATTTAGTGCCGGTCGAAGCCCTGCACCGGATAGATGGCTTCCGCAAATACGTCGGAAAATAGCGCATCTTTCGTACGAGCGCTGGTGTCCCACCCTGGTCGGCGCAGAGATACAACTCACCTGCACGGCTGTGAAATAGCTGCACAAGTCCACGTGCGATTTCCCAACCCGCCCGATCTGCTGCACGTTAGTTGTTTGCCCGATGACTTTATCCAGAGCTGATATGCAGCGCCGTACAAAGCTCCAGCCTTATCTCTCCAATCATCTCTTGCTCTGGATTTGGCCAACAGCTCATTGTTCCTGGCGTTCCCATCGCCGGTTACTGAATTCTTGCAGTCTCCAACTACATTGTTCTTGCCGTTTACTGCTCCGCTAAACATCAACGAAGAAATAATAGTAATCAGCAACGCTGCTAAAAAAACATGTCTCATTGTCTTAATCTCCTTACGGTTGAATACTACTGTTATTGTTATTTTGCCAGTTATGAAAACTTACAGCGGATTGGCCTTGATTGAGTAATTCGTGTTATTAGTCCGTCCGTAAGGTAGATTTCTGGCTAGTGGCAAAACCTTTCCGTACAGACAGACGACTAACACCTTGTTCTCTATGCTAGGCGCAAACCGCTGTAACATAGCTGGCGCATCCTTACCACGCAGTTGTCATTCACATAATGAGAAGGAGTAAACGGGCGACTGATATTACCGAGGGCTAAAAAATATTTTCGTAAAATGAAGGAGGGATCGCAAAAAGTGGCGTTCGGATGAGTAACATACCGAACGCCGCCATACCGAACGAGTCATTTTCGGGGATTGATGACAAAGGGTTATTTTATTTGCTGCACAAACAATTCACTGTGATTGTTTTCCTCACATCTCCGCCTTTGTAAAGTTCAAGGAAGAACTTCCCAGACTTCTGGACCTTCGCTGACAGAGGAATCGTCACTTTCCCCTTGGAGAAGTCCAGCCTATAAGTATTAGCAAGCTCCCTAGAATTCACGATTACTGCCGATCTAGCTTCCGGCCTGTAATGCACTTCCCACTCCCCAGTTGTCGTTGACAGAGGCGTAAAGGTCAGAAGATATAGATTGGAATTACCGCCGCACTTTGCTGCTTTGACAGTCAGCGGGTCCTTATCTTTTTGCGCACCTATTGGCGCCTCCTTTTGCGTATCCGTGGTGGGCAATCCGGCTTTGGCCTGGATGGCTGTGCTAGTAGTGTTCGGATTTCCAGAACCGCCCCCTCCATTGCCCGGCGGTATTGCAGCAGCTTCGCTCAGTTCGTGGCTTGGCGGATCATCTCCCATGGGTTTGCAATCACCTCCACCTCCATTTTTGCAGGGGTCTTGATTGTTGCCTAGTTTTTGCGCAGGTTTGGATTTTTTTGCCTTTTGCTTGCCGTTGTCCGGCATTGCAGGCGAACTGGCGGTGAGCGTCAAAGCCAACAACAAAGTCATCGGCAAACTAGCCCAACGCACCTTCGATCCAGAGAGCTTCATCGTATGCATATTTTTTTCCTTTCATTGACGGGCGGTTAAGAACGATAAATGACCGCGCCCACGTTCATTCATCGAAACTTCATTTCTTTCAGGTAGGTCAGGTGATAAATCGGGGCAGATATTACTACTCGCAGAAAAAATCGCTTATTTTCTTATTTGCTCACTGCGGTTTTGAGCTTGGCATGCTGCTCATCGCACGGTAGCATCTGCGTGGTTAACAAGAATCTTTTACACAATAAACTGGAGGAAGCCAATGTCGGTTTATAGCCCTGCCAATACTCAGCGTCTTTTTTTCTCGTTCCTTCTCGCTGTAACTTATTCACTATTTCAGTGTTCAAACTCTCTAGCCCAATCAACAGAAGAAGCCACATTGCGGGAGCTGAGTAATTCTTTCTACAAAACCTATGAGCATAAAGACTCGCTTGTTACGTTGAAATTATGGCACGCTCAATCGCCCAGCCTTGCGACTTTCAAACAACAGATTGAAAAGCTTTTTGCTTCTTCCGGAAAAATTGAACTGACCAGGCTTTCAGTACGGCAGATTGAGATGGAAAGTCAGACGGGAAAAGTCCGCGTGGAAATTGAAATGGTTGTGGTGGATTTGAAGTCCGCCAAACCGCTGGCGGAGTGGTCTAAAACGCAGCGCGTGCTCATCTGGCAAAAAGAGACTGAGAGGTGGAAACTTTGGAACGAATTGTCTGCCCATGAAGACTTGGCCAAAAAGCTTCTGGCCATACCGCAGGATGATGAGCGTCGCCGCTTGCTGGCCAATGAATCGGAGCTCGCCACCACGGATCTGGCGCGCGAAATTAATACGATTGCGTTAAGAAATGGGAACTCTACCGAACCGGATTATTCATTCGTTACCAAAAGCTTGCAATTGAGTTATGAAATTGCGCTACAAGCAGGCGATAGGGTGCGTGCATCCAACACACTACATAATCTCTCGACATACTATTACCGGCAAGGAAATTACGCGGAGTCCATTAATGCCGGAGAAAAAGCCGTGGAAATGCGAACGGCGATCAACAACCAGAATGGTGTGGCTCAGTCGTTGGTTCAAGCTGCCGCCTCTTATGCTGAGCTTGGCAGGTATACAGAGGCCAAAAGTCGTTATGAGCGAGCGCTTCAATTGCGCGAAACGCTGGGCGACCTCCAGCCACTGGCCCAGACACTGAATGAGTATGGTACCTGGTATTACGAGCAGGGGGATTATGATAAAGCGCTGGAGCTTTATCGTCGCGCGCTGCAAATCCGTGAAGCCAGACAACAACAAAATCCCAAGGACGCCGAAAATACGAACGGCTTATTTAATCTCCAGAATAACATCGGGTTGGTTTATGCCGAGCGGGGCGATCACATCACCGCGCTCAACCTTTTCAATCAGAGCCTATCCATTATTCTCCCTCAAGGCCGCGATATTGGACGTGTCCTTCAATATATTGGATCGGTTCACAGTCGGCAGGGTAACTACGAGCTTGCGCTGCAATATTATCAAAAGGCTTTACAGGCGAATCAACAACAAGCTGATCCGGTATTTATTGTTCGTACTCTGAACCATATCGGCGACATATACCACGAGCAGAATCAGCCTGCCCAAGCATTGGATTATTTCCGACGCGCGCGCGAGTTGATTGAACCAACTGGCAACTTGAACCTGCTATACAGGACACTCAACAGCAGCGGTCTGGCTTACGCCACGCAGCGGGATTACACAGAAGCACTGAACTATTTACAAAGGAGCCTTACGATTTGCGAGCAACTCGATACACGTGAGGGCATCGCCGAAACTAATCATCTGATTGCCGCGATGTATTACAACCAAGCTGCGTTCGAGCGCGCAGTACCCTACATCGAGCGCGCCGTAGCCAGCGCAGTGCTAATTGAAAAACCCGAATTATGGCAGCGTGTTTATACTTCCGCAGGCCAAATTTACCAGGCGACACGGCAGCCCGAAAAAGCGCGCCAGGCTTTTCTAGCCGCGATTGCCGCCATTGAACGACTGCGGCTGTCGGTTGCCGGCGGCGAACAACAACGTCAAGCCTTTTTCGAGAACAAAACCGCTCCTTATCAAGAGCTGACCGAACTGCTGCTGGCGCAGAACAATTCAGCCGAAGCCTTTCGGTATGCCGAAAAGGCCAAAGCCCGCGCCTTACTTGATGTCTTGCAAAGCGGGAAAAGCAACCCGGCCAAAGCGCTGACCGCCGCGGAGCAGGTGCGCGAAGGTGAACTCAGCAACCAGCTCACCTTGATCAATTCACAGCTTTACAAAGAGCAAACTCGGCAGTCGCCAAGCAAGGAGCGGCAAGCCGAATTGTCAGCGCAATTGGAGAAGACGAGGCTTGATTACGAGGACTTTCGCACGCGGCTTTATGCCACGCATCCCGAATTGAAGGTGCAACGCGGCGAAGCAAAAACAATAACGATGGAGGAAGCCGCAGCGTTATTGCCCGATGAGAAAACGGCGTTTCTGAATTACGTTGTCGGGCCGGAGCGTGTGCAGTTGTTTGTGATAACCAAGGGCAATGGGGGTTCGGCAAAACTGCGCGTTTATCCGCTGGAGATCAAGCGCGAGGTGCTGGCCGAACAAGTGGAACAATTTCGCTCTCAATTGGCGGGCCGCGATGCTCAGTTTGGGAAGCTGGCGCAGAAACTGTATTCGTCGCTGCTGAAACCGGCGCAAGCGGAATTGCCTCCGCAGGCAAAGTTGATGATCGTGCCGGATGGGCCGTTGTGGGAGTTGCCGTTTCAGGCGCTGTTGACCGCGCAAGGGCATTATTTGTGGGAAGACCATGTCATTGCCTACGCGCCGTCGCTGACCGTATTGCGCGAGATGACAAAGGCAAAGCAGGGCAAAGGCAAAGCGCCCGCTGCCCAATCGCTGTTCGCCATCGGCGATCCGGCGCTGGGCACTGGAATGCCCGAACGCGCGAAGTCGCTGATGGGCGGCGCAATCGAACAATTGCCGGAAGCGCGAACACAGGTTGAGGCTTTACAAAAATTTTATGATGCCAACCGCAGCAAGGTCTTTATTGGCGAGGCGGCAGAAGAGGCCACAGTCAAGGCGGAAGCGGGCAAGTTCAGCATTCTGCATTTCGCCGCGCACGGCGTCCTGAATAACCGCAGCCCGCTTTATTCGTATATCGTGCTGGCGCAACCCACTGCGGCGCAATCCGCTGAATCGCCGAAGCAGGCGAAAGAAGACGGGCTGCTGGAAGCCTGGGAAGTTATGCAAATGGATTTACAAGCTGATCTGGCAGTGCTTTCGGCTTGCGAAACAGCGCGTGGACGCGTGGGCGCGGGCGAAGGAATGATCGGGCTGACCTGGGCGCTGTTTATCGCGGGCGTGCCAACGACAGTCGTCAGCCAGTGGCAAGTCCGCGCGGACAAAACCGCCGATTTGATGGTCGAATTTCATCGGCAGTTACAAAGGCCGGGAATGCGCAACGCTCAGGCATCGCGTCCAGCCACTGAATGGACAAAGGCTGAAGCGTTGCGGCTGGCGGCATTGAAAATCCTGCACAACGGACAGTTCCGCCATCCTTTCTATTGGGCGGGTTTTGTACTGGTCGGCCAGCCGCGGTAAGGAAAAATCAGTAGAGACGCAAAATTTTGCGTCTCTACGTTTGTATGTTCGCAACTGTCGCGTATGCTTTGCCCCGTCTTAATTATCAAGTGAGCAATCCAGCAGTTACACCGAGATTCCAAATCACCTAAATCGAAGTACAGCCGGAGTGGGACGGACTTCAGTCTGTCCCACGGGTTCAATGTTGTTGTGCTTTGATAGAACATCAGGCCTGTTGATGGAAGAGCGAACCGCGTCCGTCGAACTTGATCCTCTTTTGCTGCCGTTTGTCGAAGCGATTGACGAAGCTGCGGCAGGGGCTTGCCTGGAAGATTTGCTGGCGCACGCGTCGCCAACCATCAAAAAGATCGTCAGCCGCAACGAAGATGATTACCAGGAAAGCTTGCAACAGATCATCAAGGCTTTATGGCAATGCCGGGATAATCCTCGGCAGTATGCGATTGGCGACCTTCAGCGATACGTTGCGGTGACGGCATCGCACGTTACCCGTCGGCACTGGCGCGCGGAACGCCCGGCCTATCACGCGCTGCGAGAATCTTTGCGGCATACGCTGCGCAGCGACGCGCGGTTTGCGCTGTGGGAAGGCACGGGGCGCGAATGGCTTTGCGGATTGGCGGCGAGTCGGGAAATCCAGCAGACATCCAGCAGCCGGTTGGCGCAGTTGATGCAGCAGCCGTTGGCGTATGACGAAGCGATTTTGCCGGGCCGCGACGCCCAACGCGTGGCGCAAGCCGAATTGCTGGACGCCATTTTCGCCTGGCTGGGACACGCGATCAGCTTTGACGCGTTGACCAAAATTGTCTTTGCTCTAAGGCGCATTGAAGAGTCAACGCCGATTCCAAACAGCGATGACGAAGATGCGAGGTCGTGGATTGACACAACACCAGATAACGAACCAAGGCCTGATAAGGAAGCCGAATGGCGGCAGTTTTTGGAAAAGCTCTGGTCGGAGATTGAGCAACTGCCCCCGTTGCAGCGCATCGCGTATTTACTGAACTTCACCGCCGGTAATGGCTCGCTGGAAATTTTTTGGGCTTATGGCGTGGCCAGCCTGCGCCGCATCGGCGAAACGGTGATGCTGACGAACGAACAATTTGCACGGGCTTGGGCGGAAGATGAAGCTCTGAGCGAACAGGCCAAGCGGCTGACCGGATACGATCAGAAATTCGCGCTGCTCTGGCGCTGTTTGCCGCTCAACGATCAAACGATTGCACGGTTGATCGGGACGGAGCGGCAAAAAGTAATCAACCTGCGGAAAGCGGCGGGAGACCGGCTGGCCCGCCGGTTGGCCGTATTCAACCCGAAAGCGTGAAATTTTCAGGCTGGTAATATCAGGGCACAATTGGCCTCGATATGTGTAAGGATTTCCCCTGCGCTCCCCGCAAATTGATAAAAGACTACCCTGCAAGTTGATTAAGACTGCCCGTGAGTTGATAAATATTGAATGAAGAACTGCCCTGTTTCCACAAGTATCAATTTGCACGCTCCTGCTGTTGTGAGGCGACTTACAACACAGAATGCTTTTATAAGTTGATGAGGTCTTCGTGACGGATCGCACTTCAGAACATCTGGCGGAATCATTGATCGAACGTTACCGTCAACGGCAGCTTGATGCGGTTGAGCTGCTGGCGTTGGACGATCATCTGACGGCGTGCGCCATCTGCCGCCAGCAGATGCGAGTTTCGCTGTCGCTATCAGGTTCGCCCGCGCGCCTGCAAACGGATTTGGCCAATCACTTTTCTGAAGAGATTGATCATTTGCCCGAACTCCGGTTGACCGGTTATTTGCTCAACCGGCTTGATCCGGTTGACCGCGAACTGGCCGAAAGCCACTTGGATTTTTGTGAAGACTGCCAGTCCGAGCTCGGCAAATTACAGCAGACGGGTCTGCCAGCAAACGCTGTTGCCGGTGCTTCTGTTGCGCCAGCCGCCGCGCCCAGAAAATGGGATGAAAGGCTGCTGCCTTCCTGGCTGCGCGAATTATGGAATGGGAACTGGGCTTCGTTGCCGCTGACTCTGCGGGTTGCGGGAGCGATGGCGCTGTTGGCATTACTAGCCTGGGGAATTTGGCGCTGGCGCGCGCCTTCGGACGGCCAGCAACAAATTGTCGAAGGCCCGTTGCCAACCGCGACTGCCGAAAACAGGCTGCCAGAAACCATCCCTCAATCCGAAACCTTGTTCGCAATCAACGACGGCGGCGCGCGCATTACAAGCGATGCGAACGGCAATCTTACCGGCATCGAATCGCTTTCCCCCGCGCAGCAACAGGCTGTCAAAACCGCCCTGTCATCAGATTCATCGGGCGGATCAGCCACCGGGCTGGCGGGGATTCTGCCAGCGATGACCGACCTGAAAGTTTCGGCAAGCGGCCTGATGGGAGCGCCGGACGGAGACACCGCGCTGGAATGGGCGGCGGCACAAACGACAATGCGAATGCCGTTTGCGGAAGTCGTATTGGAAGACCGGCCTACGCTTCGCTGGCAGCCGTTGGCCGGTGCGGACAGCTACGTCGTCACGATTCATGATCCGGCTGCCAATTACCGTGAAGTCTCTTCGAGCAGCAAATTAAACGCGACGCGATGGACGCCGCCACGCCCGCTGCCGCGCGGACACCTGTATATCTGGCAGGTCACGGCTGTTGTTAAAAATGCGGATGGCAGTGAACGAGAGATTACGGCCCCCGCGCCAAAAGCGCCGGAAGCAAAATTCCGCGTGCTGGCCCGGGCGCAGTTTGATGAAGTGATGCAGGCCCGGCAGATGTACCCGGACCGCCACCTGACATTAGGCTTGCTGTATGTCCGGTTTGGATTGTTGAAAGATGCCGAGATTGAGCTACAAAAATTGGCCGCCGCAAACCCTGAATCGCAGATCGCGCCCAAGCTGCTGCGTGATCTGCGCGCCAAACGGCAGGCAATGAACACTGCCAAATAGTTTACTGGCCGTGGCACTTCTTGTATTTCTTGCCGGAACCACAGGGGCAAGGATCGTTGCGGCCTACTTTGGGAGTGGCAACGGCGGGTTGTTTCGGCGGGTCAGGTTCCGCATACAGCCTTTCCATCGGCAGCGGGAACGGCGCGGGGCCGCTCCAGGCGCGGTCGTAACCGGGATCGTCCTCATCTTCCTCTTCTTCGCCGTGTTGACTGGGCACGTCTCCCGCTGCCCATCGCTTTTGCCGTTCCGCAATCGCGTCCGGTTCGTAAAAATCCAGAAAATCCTGTCCGAACTCTTCCGCCGGATCGAAGCCGCGATCGGTCATGTAATTGACGAAGTCCTGGTGTTTGCCCCAAACCGATTGGCTGATGGTGCCGCGATGGAAGGCTCCCTGGACAGCCTGCATACCGCGTTTGCGATCCAGCGATGCCGGGCAGATGATCATCTGCGCCAGAAAGAGGCGGTCGTGCTCCTGGGCGTCGCGCAGCAATCCAATCAGAAAGTCAGTCACGCGCGGGCGGACTTCTTCGTTCTCAAGCGCGATGCGCGCCAAGGCTCTGGCCGCCTGACTGCGCCCGAACGAATAGTCCATGTTGTCGCGGTAAAAACCGCGATGCTCCAGAATGAAATTGATGAGCGGCTCGACTGCGGCTTCACCAAATTCCGCCAACAACTCCGGCCAACGCTGTGTTACCCAATGCTGGTCGGCGAAGTAAGAATGCATGACCATTGAGATCATATCTGGCAGCACTGCCGGATCGCGCATCAAACTCAACGTCGCCAATGTGTGCAGCGGCATCCAGAATTCGGCGCGCTGGCCTTCGTACCAGTAATCTTCGTTAAACAGCATTTCGCGCAGCCGTGGCTTGGCTTCGTCCCCGCGCTGGGCCAGTTCCTGAATGTGTTCGATCGTAACGCGGTCTTCTTCCTTGAACAACAGATCAATCAATTCATCCGTCGTCATCCCGACGTAGTTAAACATTGCGATTCCCTTCCATGTTGAATTGGTATGAACCGGATGATGTCATCGCCACTTTGAATTGTCGAGCCATTGCCCTGGCGCGCTTCGTGCTATATTTGCCTTGCAATCATCAACCAGAGCATGGAGTTCAGGCTCTAGCCTGAATTTCACTTCAGCAGCCTAAAGGCTGAACTCCATGCCCTTTTTCCGAGGTAGTTATGGATAAAGAAGTCAACGAACTGGAAAAGGCGCTGGAACAGATTTGGGAAATTGCGACGAAAAAATTCGGACTCGACCCGTTCCCGACGCGGTTCGAAATTGTCCCCCCAAGCGTCATGTACGAAGTCGGTTCCTATGCGCTGCCCGGGCGCTATTCGCACTGGACGTTCGGCAAGGCCTACCACAAGATGAAGACGATGTATGATTTCGGCCTGTCAAAAATCTACGAGGTCGTCATCAACGCCAACCCGTCTTACGCCTTCCTGCTTGAAAACAATTCGCTGTTGCAAAACAAACTGGTCATCGCGCACGTGCTGGGGCACGTGGACTTTTTCAAAAACAACGTCTGGTTTTCGCAGACCAACCGCCGGATGATTGACGACGCGGCGATGCACGCGCACCGCATCAACGAATACGAATTCAAATACGGCCGCAAAGTCATCGAAGAGTTTCTGGATGCGGTGCTCTCCATCGAAGAGCACATTGACCCGGACTTCTTCATCAAAAAACAGCGCCGCGAAAAAAAGCCGGACGAAGCTCCGCAGCGCCGCTCGCCCACCAGACCTTACGAAGAGCTGGAGTCGGTTCAGGAAAGAGAAGTCATCGCCAAAGCCGAAGCCGACAAAGCCAATAACGAAAAGACAGAACCGGAAAAGGATTTGGTCTGGTTCATCATGCAAAATTCGCCCACGCTGCAACCCTGGCAGCGCGACGTGATGAGCATGATTCACGACGAAATGCTCTACTTCATTCCGCAGATGCAGACCAAAACCATCAACGAAGGCTGGGCCAGCTTCTGGCATTCGCGAATCATGCGCGAACTCGATCTGCCCGATCACGAGCATATGGAATTTGCCGAACTGCACGCCGGCGTAGTCTCGCCGCATCGCAATCAGCTCAACCCCTACTACGTCGGCTATAAAATCTTGGAAGACATCGAACGCCGCTGGGACAACCCAACCCAGGAAGAGCAGGAAAAGTTTGGCCGCCAGCCGGGCGGAGGTTTGGCCAAGCTGCTGGAAGTGCGCGAAACCGAAAACGACATCTCGCTGCTGCGCAATTACCTGACCGAAGAGTTATGCGAAGAGTTGGATCTGTTCGTCTTTGAGTTGGTGGACGAAGAGGAATGGACGGTGACTGAAAAACGCTGGGAGAAAGTCCGCGATCAGTTGGTCGCTAACATGACCAACTTCGGCTTCCCCTACATCGAAGTCTCGGACGGCGATTACCACGGCAACCGCGAGTTGTATTTGCGCCACCGCTTCGAAGGCGCAGAGCTTGATGTGAAGTACGCGCGCAAGGTGCTGGAATATGTCTTTAAGCTTTGGGGACGGCCTGTCCATCTGGAAACCATGGTGGAAGAAGAATCGCGCGTGATGAATTACGACGGCGAAGATCACAGCGAAAGTTAATTCGTATCAAATCACTCTCAGCACCATGCACTTCAGGTAGTAAGTCTCCGGCACAGTCAGCAGAATCGGATGATCGCGGCCTTGGGTGCGCTTTTCGATGATCTGGACTTGTCGGCCAGCATCGCGTGCGGCTTCGGTCAACGTTTCCAGAAACATCTCTTCGCTGACGTGATAGGAACACGAACAGGTAATCAGCACGCCACCCGGATTCAGAATGCGCAGCGCGCGCAGGTTGATTTCTTTGTAACCGCGCAAGGCCGCCGCAACCGAACCGCGATTTTTGGCAAAGGCCGGAGGATCAAGCACGATGGTGTCGAAGCGTTCGCCCGCGTCGTCATAATCGCGCAAAGTATCAAAGACGTTCCCGGCAATAAATTCGATGTTAGTGATGCCGTTCAGGTCGGCGTTGCGACGCGCGCGTTCGATGGCGGCTTCGGAAACATCAATCGCCGTGACCCGTTCGCAATCGCTGGCCAGATGCAGGGCGAACGATCCGTGAAAGCTGAAACAGTCCAATCCGCGTCCGCTGGCATAACTCATCGCCGCCGCGCGGTTTTCGCGCTGATCCAGAAACGCGCCCGTCTTCTGCCCTTCCACCAAATCCACCCAGAACTTGATGCCATTTTCGGCAACGGCAAAGTCGGCTGGGGCTGAGCCGTCTTTTGAATAAAGCACCGAATTGATCATCGGCAGCCCTTCCAGTTGGCGCACCTTTGCGTCGTTGCGTTCGATGATCAATCGCGGCTGAAACTGTTCAACCAGCAACTCCACCCACATCGTTTTCAGGGCGTCCATTCCGCGCGTCAGCGTCTGCACGACAAAGCAATCATCGTAACGGTCAATGATCAGTCCGGGCAGCAAATCTCCTTCGGCGTGAACCAGGCGATAGGCGTTGGTATCGTCCACCACGCGCCGCCGCCATTCCGCCGCCGCTTGCAGGCGCGCCTGCCAGAAGCTGCGATCAATCTTGATCTCCTCTTTTGAAAGCAGCCGCAGCGTAATTTCAGTTTCCACTCCAAAATGCGCCCAGGCGACAAATCGCCCGCGATTGTCCGTCACGCGAACCACGGAACCGCTTTCAACGTTCGGGCGGCCAACGACGTCGCTGCGGTAAATCCACAAGTGGCCGTCACGCACTCGTTGAAGGCCTTTGGCTGAAATCACTGCTTCGTCTTTGCGTTTGTGTGTGTCTTGACTCTGTTTCATAGGTGCTAAATCCTGAATTGGTAGATCGGCTAGTAATCAGCGATAGTTCACCATTTCAGGATTCCGGTCAATGAACGATATTGCTTACCTAAGCTTAGGTTCCAATCTGGGCGACCGCGCAGCCAATCTGCTGCGGGCAATCTCCGCGCTGGTCAATGGCGGCTTGCAGCTTGTCGCGGCGTCCTCAATCTACGAAACCGATCCGGTGGATTATCCGGATCAGCCGAAGTTTCTGAATCAGGTCATCGCGGTCACTGCGCCCAACTTGGAACCGTATGCGCTGTTGAAGTTTTGTTTGGAAGTGGAAACAACACTTGGACGGGAGCGCACCATCCCGCGTGGCGCGCGCACGATTGATATTGACCTGTTGATGCTGGGTGATTTCGTTCTCGATGGAGAATGCGCGGGCGTCAACCTGACCCTGCCGCATCCGCGAATGCACTTGCGACGGTTCGTGTTGCAACCGCTGGCCGAGATCGCGCCACAGACTCTGCACCCGTTGCTGGGCCAAAGCATTAAACAATTACTCGATGTAACCGAAGATCATTCATCGGTGCGCGAATATTGCGCGCCGCCCGAAAAACAAACTTGATCTTGCCGCCGCGCTCGCCTACGATGCGCCCGCGCGCGTCACTGACACCGGCCAACCGCGCGCGCCAGTTCGAGAAGGCCAAACACAGACGCCATCAACATTCAAGAACGTAAGCTGAGTTTCCGAGACGGAGCCGCCAATGACTTCTCCCAATTCCGGCGAGATTACGGAACTGTTGCATCAGGCCGAACAAGGCGATGCGGACGCGCATGACCGGCTGGCCCGAATGGTGCGCGCCAGCCTGAAGCGCATCGCCGCCAATCGGCTGCGCCGCGAACGCCCGGATCATTTCTATCAAACCTCCGATCTGGTGCAGGAAGCCTATCTGCGGCTTTTCAAAATCAGAAACATCCGGTGGGAAGGGCGCGCGCATTTCTTCAAGGTCGCGGCCATGCAGATGCGTCGCATCCTGGTCGAATACGCGCGCCGCGAACGCCCCGAAGACCACGGCGCGGTCGCCTTTGAAGACGTGCCCGGCCTGACGCTGAACGCCGATCCGGGCATTCTGCGCGTCAACGAACTGCTGCTGGATTTGGCCAAAATTGACGAACGCCGCGCTCTGATCGTCGAACTGAGATATTTCGGCGGCTTCAAAATCGAAGAGATCGCCGAAATCACCGGCATCCCGCTCGGCACGGTCAAACGCCACTGGGCCACGGCCAAAGCATTCATCAAACTTCAACTCGGCGTGGCCGACACGCTGGCTTAATCCTTGCCGATATTTTGCCAACAAGATGACCAGAGAAACGACCGAAGAGGTGACACGCAAAAGATGGAAGCAGGCGCTGGATCTGTTCGAACAGGTGTTGCCGCTGCCGCCGCCCGAACGCGAACAGTTCCTGCGCTCGCTGGGCGAACGCGATTTGTGGGTGCGGCAGACGGTCGAAGACCTGCTGGCGGCCCACCACAGCACCGCCTCCAGCAACTTTCTGGAATCGCCCGCCTGCTCTTACCAACCCATCGAAGCGAATCCGCAGGCGCTGGTCGGGCAACGCATCGGCGCGTACCGGTTGAAGCAATACCTGGCCAAAGGCGGCATGGGCATCGTGTATCTGGCCGAACGCGCCGACAAAGCGTTCCGCCGCCAGGTCGCCGTCAAACTGATCAGCACCGATCCGGGCCTGGGGCAATACAACCGCTTCCGCCGCGAAGTCCAGATTCTGGCCGATCTGAACCATCCCAACCTGGTCACGCTGTACGACGCCGGACGCCTGGGCGATGGCCGTCCGTATCTGGTCATGGAATACGTCGAAGGCGAAACCCTGCACGATTGGGCAAACCGCCGCGGCGCGCTCCCCGCGGCCACGGTCGTCGAAATCCTTAAACAAGCCTGCGCCGGATTGCACGCCGCGCACGAAGTCGGCGTCATCCACCGCGACATCAAACCAGCCAACATCGCCATCACTGAAACTGGCGGCAAGCTGATCGTCAAAGTCCTGGATTTCGGCGTCGCCGCGCGTAAACAGCCCGACGGCAACAGCGCCAACAGCGGCGTCAGCACGACGCGGGGAGCCATCGGCACGCTGTTGTACATGTCGCCCGAACAATTGCAGGCCACCAAAGGCCAGGATTTGACGGCAGCTTCGGACGTGTATGCGCTGGGGCTGATCGCGTATGAATTGCTGACCGGACGCCCCGCCAACGACGGTAAATCACAAGCCGAAATCATCACCAAACATCTGTACGAAACGCCGCCGCCGCCAAGTCATCTCAAGAGTGATCGCAACGTCCCATCTCATTTCGACGATGCGGTGATGAAGGCTCTGGCAAAAGCCCCTCAGCAACGCTACCAATCGGCAATTGAATTCGCAGTTGTGATGGAAACAGTATTGCGCCAAACCGAAGCACCAAAGGAAAGCTTGCGCCGGAAAACGGTAGCATTGAAGGACGGCACGCGCCGAGAGACAGAGTTGTTTCCCCCAAAACCGCAGCCAGAATCGTTTCAAACTGTACCGCCGGTTTCCCTGCCGCCAAGTGAGCATCCCGTGGCTAGAAAGAAGCCTATCGCGGCAATGGCGGCAATCGCTTTTGCCGCTGTTGCGGTGGCCGGAGCATATCTGGGTTGGCAACATCGGCGATTGTCGCCGTCTCTGCCGATTCAAACACAGACGCCGGTGCTGCAACACACCGGACAGCAAGAGGCATTGGAGTTCGCGCTCGACATTGACTCCGGCCAAAGGTCGTATTCCGGTTGCCGATTTGCTCTCTTCAAACCGGAGGTGCAAAACCTCCCGGAGCAGATCAATCCGCAAAATGCGCTCGTCATCTTCGAGGGAATCAGCCGCAAGTATCCCGAAAAAGCCGTTAAACCAGCAGTCGCCATCAAGGAACCCATCAAGCCCGGCGAATATCTCATCAGTTTTTCCTGTCCGGGCTTTAGGCCAATTGAGGGAAAGAGGCTGGTTGAAAAGAGCGAGAAAGATCCCTCTCTGGCGACAATCAAAGTCGAGCTAACGCCGAAGTAATTTTTTTTGATTTCGTGAGCCATTTTGTCGAATTCGAGCGCATTATCAAGTGAACAAGTCTCGCGCGGCAACAAGTCGCCCAGTTGATTCATCAATTTGAAAGAGAGGATACAACTATGAGAAAGACCAGAATAAGAATCGTCATCGCCCTTTTGATTGCCGGTGTCGCCGGTCTTGCCGCCGCTGGCCAAGAGCCAGATCAGGCCAGAGACCTCTTCCACAGCTATTCGCAGGACGGAATGAGCGGAAGAGCCGGAGCAAAAGTCCGGATCGAATTACGGCGCGGTTCCCGAAGCAGCTTCGTTTCGCCAGACACTGCCTTTCGCGCCGGAGATAAGATCAAGTTCCATTTCGAGACTAACTTTGCGGCCTACGTCAAAATTTATAACCGTGGTTCTTCGGGCAAGCTGGAAAAACTCTTTCCTTATCCGGGAGTCGGCTCGCGCGTCAAAACTTCGTCGGATTATGTAGTGCCCGCCGCAGCGGATGAATGGTTTGAATTCGACAAAAAGAAGGGCGTGGAAAATCTCTACTTCAGCTTCTCTTCGGAATCGCCCAATCCCCTCGCCATTGCCGCCTCCAGGCCGGTGAACTCAGGCGCGAGAAACCGTCCACCAAAGACCGCGAAAAATGATGTCGTGACCGTCAGAAAGATGGAGGAAGAAGCCGAATATGAATCGGAGATCAACGAAGCCGACTGGGTCGACAGCGACAGCCGCGACATTAACCGCGTGAAGGCTGGCAATGAAGAATACATTTTCGGCCAGAAACAAAATGCAGGCCGCATCGTCCGCATCACCTTCGAGCTTCGACACAATTAGGCCGCCAGCCCAAAAGGAGGCCAACCGATGAACCGGCGTAACGTAATTGGCTTGATCATTATCTCGGCGTTTTGCTTCGCGACGATGCCAACTGCTGCGCAACAGAACGGGCAACGCGATCTGAAAAAGGTCGCCGCGCCCGGCAACTCCGGCACTTCGGAGTTGTTCGGCGAAAGCTACGCGCTGGTCTTTGGCGTTAGCGATTACTACAACGGCCCAAGACCGCTCCCCGGAGTCAAGGACGACGTAAAAGAAGTGGAAAAAGTCCTCCGCCAACATGGCTTCACCGTCAAAGTCGTGATGAACCCGACACGTGCGGAATTTGACCGAGTTATGCAGGAGTTCATCAGCGAGCATGGCCAGGCCGAGGAGAATCGTTTGTTAATCTATTTTGCCGGCCACGGTCACACGATGAAAAATCGCCTGGGAATGGAAGGCTACCTGATTCCGGTTGATGCGCCGCTGCCCAATCGGGACGAAGTTGGCTTTAGAAAAACAGCCATCAAATTCGATTTTATCGAAGCCTATGCCAAAGATATCAACTCGAAGCATGCGCTGTTTGTCTTTGATAGCTGCTTTTCCGGGGCGCTTTTCAAGGTTCGGGGAAACCCGATCCTTCCGTCCTCCATTGCATCGGTCGCCAATAAGCCGGTGCGTCAGTTCATCACCTCCGGTTCGGAAGATGAAACTGTTCCCGACAAAAGCCTCTTCCGCCAACTCTTCGTTGATGGGTTGAACGGCGAGGCCGACTTGACCGGCGACGGCTACATCACCGGCACCGAACTCGGAATCTATTTGCACGACAAAGTCACGGACTATCGAAAAGGCGCGCAGACGCCGCAATACGGCAAGATCAGGGAGCGCGACCTGGACCGAGGCGAGTTTATATTTGTCTCGCCTTTGCCTGCCGCCAACAAGGCAGGAAAGCCTTCACCTCTTCCACCTGAAGAAAGCAAACCGCCGCGCGTGGAGGCCCCTGTGCCGGAAAACAAAGGGCGTTGGGTGATCGTCGCCGAAGAGCCTGTTCAAGTCGCGGCCAATGCGGGCTGGGTAGATACAGGAATGCAGATAAAGCAGGGGCAGCAAGTTTCAATCAGGGCCGGCGGCATGCAGGTCAACCTCGGGGCATCCGGTTATGCCGGAGCCGGTGGGGTTTCCAAGGCCGATGCACGCAAACCGCTCGGCAGTTGTCCAACGGGCGCGCTGATCGCCAGGTTGGGCAATGTAATAATTTGCATCAAGTCAGAGCATACGTTCATGGCCTCGTCCGAGGGCCAGCTCTGGCTGGGTTTGAACGAAAGCAATCTTGCCGATAACAGTGGCGCCTGGACAGCCAATGTACTCGTGCAGGAGTTTCGCCCGGAACAATAAACAACGCTGATAAAGGCAAGAAAGGACAATTATGATTTCGATAAAAGTATTTCGACTGATCGCTGTTTGCTTACTGGCGCTGATGCTGGCTACTCCGGCGGCGCGGGCGCAACGCAAAAAACAACTGGCTGTGCTGGATTTCGATTTTGCTACGGTGGATATCGGGCTGGCCCGGCGCGCTTACGGCACCAATCAGAATCTGGCGCGCCGCGTGGCCGACAAACTCATCAACAGCCTGGTGGCGCTCAAGACCTGCCAGGTGGTTGAGCGCAGCCAATTGGAGAAGGTGCTGCGCGAACAGAATATGGGACTCGATGGCCGGATTGATCCGAGTACGGCGGCCAAAGTCGGGCGCATCCTCGGCGTGGATGCGCTGATCATCGGCACCGTCTCGGTTTTTGAACTGCGAGGTTTGCCAAATAACAACCGTGACACGATGTGGGATCCCAAAGACATGTTCGCTCGCATCGCCGTCAACTTCCGCATCGTGGATACCACCACCGGCGTCGTCGACGTAAGCAATGAAATGATCGGCACATCCGGTCAGGGAGCAAAAAAATCCGTCGGGGAAAGATTCGGCAAAAGTATTCTCGACGGAGTGATCAAAGGAAATCAGGGGCCGCAAGTAAAGGACGAACAGATTCGCGACGTAGTGGGGCAGGCATTGGATGAGGTAATCGGCAACATGACCAACGACGTGCAGAAATACCTGTCCGGCACACTCCGGCCCCCCGAACCGACGATAACATCCGATAAGCTGATCAACGGGCGCGTGGTCTCGGTCAATGGCCCATCGCTAATCGTCACGAACGTCAACAAATCCGCCGTGCGAGTCGGCGACCGCCTTTTCGTCCGGCGCTTCAAGACGATCCGCGACCCGACGACAAACCAAAACATTTCCTTTTCGGAAAAGATTGGCGAAGTGGAAGTGGTCGAGATTCAGGATCAAGCGATCATCGGTTCGTTCGCCGGCTCTGGCGTGGCGCAAGTCGGCGATACCGTCACTAACAGCCCCACTGGCGCGGGCATTACCGGCACTCCGGTTCGATCCGACACAAAATCGTCTTCGCCACCGCCCGCCAACACGCCGACGCCAGCTCCCGTCAGGGCAAAACAGGAGCAAACCATAACCGTCCCCGGCAAGGCTGGCTGGTTCGACACCAAGCTCGATATTCCGCCGGGAACAATCGTCGAATTCAGCGCGGAAGGCGCAGTCCAACTCAACCAAACCGCGGCCTCGCTGCCGGGAGGGATCCCAGGCCGCGTCCGCTCCCCACGCTTGCCGCTGCCCACTGCGCCGGTCGGCGCGCTGGTAGCCAAATTTCAATATTCCAGCGGGAAAGCTTCCACGCCGGTGTTTATTGGCGCGCAAGGCAAAGCCCAGACAGCAACCGAATCCGGCCGCCTGTGGCTGAGCGTCAACGACGATACCCCGGCGGACAACAATGGTTCCTTCACTGTCAAAGTGCGCTGGTAAATCACTCGGGCGTTGCGTGAAGCCAGGACGACGCAACGCCCTCACACTTATCTTGTCTTTGTTTTTTTGTGTCCCATCATTCGTGCCTCATCAACAGTAGGCGGTAGATTGTTCCACCAACTCATCGCCCCTTTCGCAAGCGGGTAGCTTGAGCATACGGCTTAGGTTGTCCAAGTGAAAACAAGTAAAGTTCAAAAGGGAGTTACTTATGATTGCCACAAGAACCATTCGCCTCTTGTCCGCATTTTTGCTGGCATTGGGTTTAAGCGTGGGAGTTTCCGCACAAAGAAAGAAACAGATTGCCGTGCTCGATTTCGATTTCGCCACGGTGGACATCGGACTGGCACAGCGCGCTTACGGCACTCACCAGAATCTGGCGCGCCGCGTAGCTGACAAACTCATCAATACCCTGGTTGCGCTCAAGACCTGCCAGGTGGTCGAGCGCAGTCAACTGGAAAAAGTACTGCGCGAACAGAATCTGGCAATGGACGGACGGATTGATCCGAATACGGCGGCCAAGGTCGGGCGCATCCTCGGCGTGGACGCCCTGATCATCGGCAACGTCTCGGTCTTCGAAATACGCGGCCTGCCCAAAGACAACCGCGACATGCTTTGGGATCCTAAAGGCATGCGCGCCCGTATCGCCGTCAACTTCCGCATCGTGGATACGACCACTGGAGTCGTCGAATTAAGCAATGAAATGATCGGCATGTCGCCCCAGGGGCCGAAAACATCTGCCGGAGAAAGAGTCGGTAGAAATATTTTCGGCGGACTGATCGGGAATAATCAGGGGCCGGAAGTCAAAGACGAACAAATTCGCGATGTGGTGGGGCAGGCAGTGGATGAAGTGGTCGGCAACATGACCGGCGACGTGCAAAAGTACCTGTCGGGCGCGCTTCGGCCTCCTGAGCCAACGGTGACCGCCGATAAGCTAATCAATGGCCGTGTGCTGTCGGTTGCCGGCCCCTCGCTGGTCATTACCAACGTGAACAAGTCGTCCGTGCGAATCGGCGACCGACTCTTTATTCGGCGCTTCAAAACAATGCGCGACGAGACAACAGGCAAAGACATCTCTTTTTCAGAGAAGGTGGGAGAGGTCGAGGTAGTCGAGATTCAGGATCAAGCGATCATCGGTTCTTTCGCAGGCTCCGGTTTGGCACAAGCCAGCGATACCGTCACCAACAGTCCGACCGGCGCGGGGCTTGCTCCCGACCCAATCCGCGAAACCAGATCAAGCTCACCACCCGCGCCCATATCTCCTCAGGCTCAACAGGCGAAGACTGCTCAGACTCAACAACAGGAAGCAACTCCCCAGAATCAACAGACAGGGGGGCTTCAGGCCCAACAGCTACAGATTCACGCCAACCGCAACTGGAATGATACGGGGATTGATGTGCAACCCGGCAAGCAGATTGAACTCGTGGCAACGGGCTTGGTCAAAATTTCCCCCACGCGCGAGGTCCCCCCGTCTGGTTTAATGAATAGGCCAGCCCCTCCCACTCTCCCCTTGCCAGGCACTAACATCGGTGCGTTGGTCGCCAAAATTTGCCATCTAGATGGACAGTGTTCGCCAATCCAGCTTGTCGGTGCACGAATCATTTTGTCTCCGGGCAAAGCAGGGCGATTGATGTTAGGCGTCAACGATAGCGAGGTTGCGGACAACAGCGGTTATTTCACGGTAACAGTGCGTTGATCAAAAGGCAGAAGGGGTGTTGAACTGGATCGGCTGGATCTGCACCCCTGACTGACAAGCGTGGCTCGGATTGGCTCAGCCTGCGCGCGCCGAGACGGTAAATTGCGTGGTTTGTGCCAACAGCTTTAGCGCGCACGCGCGGCGATGCGGCGAAAGAACAGTTCCGGAATGTTGGCTGCAACTTCCCTTAAAGCCTCTCGAATTTCGAAGCCGCGCGCGCTCACGCTTTCGGGGAGAATCTCTCTGTCAACAATGACCGTGGCCCTCAAAGTCAGGGTGGCCTCGACCACATTTCCGATGGGAGTGCTGTTAATCTTCCCCGTCACTACCACGGCAAAAGGGATTGTGGCATCAGCAGCCGCATCTCCGGCTTGCAGGCGCGGCAAGGCGGCTCTGATTCGCGCGCTTTCTCCATCCCCAAATTCATGACCAGAGATCGGACGCAGGCCATAATCCATCAACCTTTGCATCATTGTCTGAAGAATCGTTTCGTCTTCAATCAGAAGCAATACTCTGCCCGCCCTGGCTACGGGTGAAAGCGCGGGCGGCGATGGGGCTGGGCGCGAAGTAAGCGTTGGAACCGGCAAGGCCGAAACAACAGTCCCAGGTGTCGCGGCAGGGGAAGGAGGAAGCTTGAGCGTCGCCGTGGCAACGGGCGCGGTCGTTGGCCTGGCCACAATAGGAGATGGGCTGGTGACTGGCGCGACTGTTGGGCTGGGGGAGGAAATAGGCGCTGGCATCACACCAGGATACCAGTAAGGCCCCTTCACATAGACGAGAACAAAGATCGCCAATCCGGCGCTGGCGGAAATCGTCATCTTTGCCTCACGAGAGAGAGGGATTTCAAAAACCAACCAAACTCCGCCGGAGATCAGCGACGCGATAAGCCCCGCCAACACGGGATAGAGGAAGCGCATTAGGTCGCTTTGGGCGACTGTCGGATTGGGAGTCATGAAATAGGCGGTAATAAAAAAGTCGAGCAATACGACAGCCAGGCAGGTGGCGACAATCTGAATCCATAAGAGAGCAGAAGGTTGGGGGGAAGGTTTATTCATCGAGTCTCCAGGCTCTGTAACGAAATTTTTGCCGATCAAAGCTGGGTTCGCGGAAACGACGGGTACATTATCCACAGTCGGGCCTGATTTGCAGCAACCTCTTTCCGGCAAATTTGCTGGTCACGTCGCGATGAGGTGATGCTCAAGCCCGCAGCCCCAGATCGTCCTCGTAGGCCAACTCCACTTGCCGCATCATCCCGTTTTTATTGGTGTACAGCGCTTCTTCGCGGCAGACAGGACAATAGTACAGGTGGTACGTCCCCATCGGCAGGTTATCGGCCAGGCCGAACATCGTTCTGACGAACCTGGTCAGAAGCCCGATGCGGATGCTGCCGGCGTATCGCATGCGTTGGTAATTCCCCTTTCCCATCGGCATAAAACCTGCCGTGCGCAATTTGGCGTAACCGCATCGGGTGGTTGGACAGCGTAAAACGAAAGTTTGCGGGACTGGCATATGACCTCCGTGTTTGGCTTTTGTGCGCCTTGGGTTTCTTCAATGTCGTGACGGAAGGGTTGTCGTCTTCCGTCACGACGGCGGTGAATTCGCAGAATGGTTGTCAGCCAAGCTAAAATTGAAAAGCCATCAACCAAAGCTTCCTCTCTTACACCGCTAACGGCTGCGAATGACCTTCAGCAGTGCCGCATTCTCCCATGTTCCGTTCGATCCGGTCAGCGGGCGCAAGTTAAGACGGCCCGATGGCGGGTTTGAGCTGGGCAGGCCGTTGTAAGCCGGTCGCCACAGCAGCACCGAAGCGCCAGTGCCCAATGCCGTGCGCTGATTGCGAATGAAATCGCCGCACGAGGTCGGCGTGCCGTAGCTGGTGAAAGAAGTGGCCGTCTCGCGCGAACCGGCAATAGTCGCGGCATCCAGCCAGACGAAGTTGCCGTCGTTCGAAAAGACATCGCCGCTGTGCAGCCAGCCGCGCACGGCGTCGTAACGCCCGTGCAGTTCCAGCGGCAGGTTCTCGACACGAAAGACGTGATTGCCCGGGCTGCGCCGCATCGGCGAAGTGATGCCGTCAGTGCGCTGTTGGGCGCGGATAGCGGTGAGCAGGTTGACGTAACTTGTCAGGCTGCTGCCATCGTCTTCCAGATAGGGACACAGCACGATGCTCAGTTTGCCCGACAATCCGCGCGCGGCGGCCCACGCCTGCAGGCCCTTGGCCCATTGATCGAACGCGGCGATGCGGCGCAGGTAGCTTTGCCGAAAAGCCGCGCGTTCGTTGCCGGGATTGAAGGCGGCCCAATCGAAATGATTGGCGTGGAACCACTGATAGGCCGTCAGCCGCAGCCGCCCGTTCAAACGCGGCAGCAGGTTCTGCGCAAACGACGAGGCATTGCCGTATGGATTGCCCGCGTTGAATTCGTTGGGCAGAAATGTCACTTCCAGATCGCCGCCAGCTTGGGCGTAATCGTTGGCCAGTTGGTTGACGTCGTCGGTTTTCCAGTTAGCAAAGCCGATGGCTTGGGTGCCGGTGTAGGCGGCGAAGGCTGCCGCGGGCAACAGCGATAAGGCAATAAACAAAGCAAGATTGATGATCGCTTTCATGGTCGTGTTCTCCTTTACTTGGTTTTTTTAGTGGATGTGATGGCCTGCTCGAATTCGCGGTCGAGCAAGTCGAGTTGGCCTTGCAGTTCTGACAACCTGGCCTGCTCCGTGTGCAGGGCGGTTTCCAGTTGCTGCTGGCGCAGGCGGTCGCGGTCGGCTTCCTGCCTTGCCAATTCGCGCTGACGGATCAGCGAACGTTCAGTCATTTGATACGACTGAATCAGTTCGGCGCGGGCTTGCGGGTTGGGCGCGCCGTCAATCGTGGCTCTCAACTCTTTCAACTCTTCTTCGTCGCGGCTGCCGTCGAGAGATTGATGAATCCGCGTTTTCACTTCTTCAACTTCACTGGTCAAACGATCCACGCGAGCCTGTTGGCGCGTCAGCCGGTCGTAAAGGGTTTGTGCGTAATACAGATTGAAGCTTGCCCGCTGCGTGTTGAGATTCGCGCGCTCCACGACGGCGCGAACCTGGCGCACTTCCTCAATCAAGACCTGCATCTGTTGCGCGTCCGTGGCCACTGATGGCGTGGCCGAGGCGGTTGATTGTTGCGCGTGAGCTGTGAACAGCAGCGCCACAAAAAGCAGGCTGACCGCCAATGTGAATTTCAGTCTCGAAGTCATGCGAGTCTCCTCTGCAATGTGGAACAAGATCGCATCTTGTTCCACATTGCCTTCTGCTGGGTTAGCGGTTGGTAATGGTCAGGCGCGCGCCAGCCTGCGGGACGGCGTTGGCGACCGTGCCGTTGAAGGGGCGCGGAGGCGTCGAATCGGCGTGGTTGAACGAGCTATGCTGGTAGCGCACGTTGACGCGACCCGGCCCAGTGCGTTCAAAGGTAATCTCCAGATCGGCGTAACCGATGGAGTAGGTGCCGTCGACGTAACCATAGGCTGCCTGAAAGGACTGGTGCGCGGTCGGGACGCGAGTGATGTTGATCCTGACGCCGCCCGTGATCGGCGTGCAACGGAAGACCGGCGCGCTGGCTGACGGAGAGGCGTTGTAATTAACCGTCATCAGCCGCAGGCCGTTGGGACCGTTGACGTCGGGATCGAGGCGCAAATCGAAGTCGGTCAGTAGCCCGTTTCTGACGCGGCCATAGACGTTGCCCGTCAAAGACCCGCGAAAAGCAATCGAGCCGCTGCCGCCCGACACGTAGCGCGGCGAACCCGGATCGCTGAAATCCATGTTGGCCGAACACGTCTGCGCCTGCGCTCCGGCGCTCAGACCGACGAACGTCAGCACCATAAACAAAGCCGATGGCAACATCCGGCGTAAAATTGTTTGCACGTTTTTCATTGTCAAAACCTCCTTGAGAGTCGAACCATTTGAGCCATTGAGATTGAGGAGCTTTGGCGAACTGCATCCTTGCTCCCCGCTTAAAAGACGAAGCGTTTTCCGTCTTGCCCCTTGAAGCGAAGCGGCGCGGGAAAACGGCTCACGCCGAAAAAGATTTTTTTGTGGGGACGATGGCTGAGTATTCCCGACAAACTTGTCAGGTTTAGTTTCGCGTGTTAGCCTGCGGCTTCAATTCAAGATCAATTCCACGAGCGATTACTCAAGTGAAGATCACCTCTCAAGAAGAATACGGACTGCGCTGCATTTTGCAGCTCGCGCGCGAACAGGCTGCCAACACGGATGGCAACCTGGAGCCGGGCGCGATGTTCGTGCGCGACATTGCCGAACGCGAGGGGTTGTCGGTCGCTTATGTTGAAAAGATTTTGTGGTCTTTAAGCCGCAGCGGGATTGTTGAGAGCGTGCGCGGGCCGAAGGGCGGTTACCGTTTGACGCGGCCCAGCAGCGAGATTTCGCTGGGCGAGGTGATGCGCGTGCTGGGCGGCGTGCCGTCGGAAGAAGAGATATGTTCGCAGTTCACGGGCCAGCACGACACTTGTGTGCATCACGACGACTGTGGATTGCGTCCGGTGTGGACCAGCATCACCGAATTCGTCAACAGCGTGTTCGACAAAGTCCCCGTCTCGGCGCTGCTAAGCGGCGCAATTGACGTGAAGTTCGTCCAGATTACAAGCAAGAATGGCAGCCGGTTGCCAGCAGTTATTCAAGCCGGGGCGCAGGCCGAAGCACGGGCAAGGTAAAGCACCTCAAAAATTTTGCATTCGTACCTGACAGTTTTGTCAACTTTGAAGAGCAGGATGTTGCCCTGCCAAACATTGAGTTTGAGGAGAAACAGGATGAGCGCGACAGCAGTAGAGGCATTGACGAATCGGGAATACAAGTACGGCTTCGTCACCGACATTGAATCAGAAACCATCCCGCGCGGACTGAGCGAAGAGATTGTCCGCACCATCTCCGCCAAGAAAAACGAGCCGGAATGGTTGCTGGAATGGCGGCTTAAAGCTTACCGCCACTGGCTGACGATGGAAGAGCCGGAGTGGGCCAACGTCCACTATCCGAAAATGGATTACCAGGACATCATCTACTACTCCGCGCCGAAGCCGAAAAAGAAACTGGAGAGCCTGGATGAAGTTGATCCGGAACTGCTGGACACCTTCGCCAAGCTGGGCATTCCGCTCTCCGAACAGAAGATGCTGACCAACGTCGCCGTGGACGCAATCTTCGACAGCGTCTCGGTGGCGACAACCTTCAGGGCAAAACTGGCCGAAGCAGGAGTCATCTTCTGCTCGTTTTCAGAAGCGGTGCATAATCACCCTGAGTTGATCAAAAAGTATCTGGGTTCAGTCGTGCCCTACACCGACAACTACTTTGCGGCATTGAACTCGGCAGTCTTTTCGGATGGTTCGTTCTGCTTCATTCCCAAAGGCGTGCGTTCGCCGATGGAACTGTCTTCCTACTTCCGCATCAACAATTCAGAGTCAGGCCAGTTTGAACGCACACTGATTGTTGCCGAAGACAGCAGCCACGTTTCCTATCTGGAAGGCTGCACCGCGCCGAAGTTCGATAAGAATCAGTTGCATGCGGCAGTGGTCGAACTGGTTGCCCTGGACAATGCCGAGATCAAATACTCGACTGTGCAGAACTGGTACGCGGGGGATGAGGAAGGACGCGGCGGCATTTACAACTTCGTCACCAAACGTGGCGCGTGTCGCGGTGTTAACTCCAAGATTTCGTGGACGCAGGTCGAAACCGGTTCGGCGATCACCTGGAAATACCCAAGCTGCATTCTGCAAGGTGATAACTCCATCGGCGAATTCTATTCGGTCGCGCTGACCAACCACATGCAACAGGCCGACACCGGCACGAAGATGATCCACATCGGCAAGAACACGCGCAGCCGCATCGTCAGCAAAGGCATCTCCGCCGGGCGCTCGAACAACAGCTATCGCGGGCTGGTCAAAGTGCTACCGAAAGCCGAGAACGCACGGAATTATTCGCAGTGCGACAGCTTGCTGATTGGCCCGCAGTGTAGCGCGAACACCTTCCCGTACATCGAAGTTGGCAACAACACGGCGAAGATCGAACACGAAGCTTCCACCTCGAAGATCAGCGAAGAGCAGATTTTCTATTTCAACCAGCGCGGCATCTCGACCGAAGACGCCGTTTCAATGATCATCAACGGCTTCTGCAAAGAGGTCTTCCGCGAACTGCCGATGGAGTTTGCGGTCGAAGCGACGCGGCTGCTGGGGATGAAGCTGGAAGGAAGTGTGGGGTAAGAATAGGGAAAAGCAATGACACTGGAGCAAGTCAAAGAACTTTTTCAGAATGAGGCGCTCAAAGAACTCTGCCGGCAAAATGGCGTGGAGCGGCTGAGCGTATTCGGTTCAACCGCGCGCAATGAAGCGACGGAACAAAGCGACCTTGATCTGTTGGTCAAATTTTCAGAATCGAAAAAGCTCGGATTGTGGGAATTCATCGCAATTGAAGACAAGCTCGCTGAAGCCACGAAGAAAAAGGTGGATTTAGTTATGGAAAGTAGCTTGAGCGGGCGGCGGGGCAAGAGCATACGGCATGATGTGCAGGTGATTTATGCATCGTGAACTGGCTTATCTGGACGACATTCTCGAATGCATTGCGCGAGTGGAGCAGTATTTAGCGGGCGTGGATGAGGTGGCCTTTCGAGCCAGTTCGCTTTTGCAAGATGCCGTGGTGCGCAATCTGTTGACAATTGGAGAAGCCGCCAAATCACTGCCGGATGAAGTAAAACAGAAGCAGCCGCATATTAACTGGCGCGACATCGCGCGCATGCGCGACAAGCTGATTCATCACTACTTCAAGACCAATTTGGAGATCGTTTGGTCAACCGCCACGCAGGATTTAGCGTTTTTGAAAACAGCAGTCACAGAATTGCTCAAAGAATTGGAACCCTAAATTTATGTCAGACAAGCTTGCAGAAATTGAAGCTTCCCTGCCGCCCGTTCCCACACCGGCGGGCAATTATGTTCACGCCGTGCGCACCGGCAACCTTCTGTTTCTGGCAGGCAAGGGCGTGCTGGTTACTGGCAAGGTCGGCGTCGAATTCACCAAAGAGCAGGGCTACGAGTTTGCCCGCGAAACGGGCTTGATCCTGCTGGCTGTGATGAAACAAGAGTTGGGAAGCTTGCGGCGCGTCAAGCGCGTGGTCAAGGTTCTAGGGATGGTCAACGCCACGCCGGATTTCGGTGATCAACCATTTGTCATCAACGGCTGTTCCGATCTGTTCGTCGAAGTCTTCGGCGAGAACGGACGGCACGCCCGGTCGGCGGTGGGAATGGCTTCGTTGCCGCACGGCATTCCGGTCGAGATCGAAGCGATTGTCGAGGTGACGGATTAGCATGAATACTTCTGGGGACGCTTCACGATATTTTCTGGACCAGGCGCGCTGGTATTTCACTTCGTCCTATTTGCCGAAGATCGAACATTGCCTGTCGCAACTGACAGACGAAGACATTTGGCAGCGGACAAATGATGCATCCAACAGCATCGGCAATTTGATCCTGCATCTTTCGGGCAACGTTCAGCAGTGGATCATCGGTGGCGTCGGCAACCTGCCTTACGAACGCGACCGGCAGCACGAATTCGGCGAACGCGGCGGCATTCCCCGCGAAGAGTTGCTGACTCAGTTGAAAGCTACGCTGGCGAAAGCCGATCAAGTGCTGGCAGAGGTTGATCCGGCCAGCCTGCTTGAACGCAAAGAGATTCAAGGCTGCGACGTGACGGTGATGGAAGCGATTCTGCGCATCGTGCAGCATTTCGCGCTGCACACGGGGCAGATCATGCTGCTCGTCAAACAACGCACCGGCGAAGAGTTGAAGTTCTCATAACGAGAGATGGTACAGAACCGCGACTGTGAGGAAGCGGACCATAAGTGATGAGGGAGAAGAAACAGTGCTAGAGATTCGTAATTTACACGCCACGATTGATGGCAAAGAGATTTTGAAAGGCGTGAATCTGTCGGTCAAAGCCGGTGAGATTCACGCGATTATGGGGCCGAACGGTTCAGGTAAAAGCACGCTGGCGAAAGTGCTGGCCGGGCATCCGAGCTACGAAGTGACCGAAGGCGAAGTCCTGTATGAAGGCAAGAACCTGCTGGAACTGGAACCGGACGCGCGCGCGCGCGAAGGCGTCTTTCTTGCCTTTCAATACCCGATAGAGATTCCAGGGGTGAGCAACGCCAACTTCCTGCGCATGGCCTACAACGAAAAAGCCAAACACGAAGGCAGAGACGAGCTTGACCCGCTGGAATTCGACGACCTGATTCAAGAGAAAATCAAGATCGTTGAGATGGACAAGAGCTTCATCAACCGTTCGGTCAACGAAGGTTTTTCGGGCGGCGAAAAGAAGCGCAACGAAATCCTGCAAATGGCCGTGCTGGAACCGAAGCTGGCCGTGCTGGACGAAACGGATTCCGGCCTGGATATTGACGCGCTGCGCATCGTCGCGGGCGGCGTCAACAAACTGGCCAACAAAGACAACGCCGTCATTCTGGTCACGCACTATCAGCGGCTGCTGGATTACATCGAACCGCACTTCGTCCACGTGCTGTATCGCGGACAGATCGTCAAATCCGGCAGCAAAGACCTGGCGTTGGAATTGGAGAAGAAGGGTTACGACTGGATCAAGACCGCCAGCGCGGCTGCTTAGTAGAGAAGCTTGGTCACGAGAGAAACACCATGAAAGTTGTTCAAGCAGCAGAAGCACAAACAACGTTACCCGGATTGATAACTGAAACAGCTACGTCGCACGAACCGATCCATATCGCGGGCGAGCGCGAACACGCTGTGCTGATTGCGCAAGAAGACTGGCAGGCAATTCAGGAGACGATCTACCTGCTTTCGATTCCGGGGATGCGCGAATCCATTCGCAACGGGATGGAGACGCCATTGGCGGAATGTTCTGAAAAGCTGGAGTGGTAATGTGGCGTTTGGTCTTTACCAAGCTGGCGTTAAAAGACGCGCGAAAACTGGCCGCAGCCGGGTTACAGCCTAAAGCTGAAGTCCTGCTTGAAATCCTGAGCGTCAATCCATTCCAGCATCCGCCGCCTTACGAAAAGCTGCTTGGTGATTTGGCAGGCTCGTATTCGCGGCGCATCAATGTTCAACATAGACTGGTGTATCAGGTCTACGAGAAAGAGCAGACAGTCAAAGTATTGCGGATGTGGACGCATTACGAATAACGACTAACCGCTAACGTTTATGCCTCAAGTAGCAAAAGAAAAAGAGAACTATTTTTCAGCGTACAAGCTCTTCGCTAAGACGCGCGCCCAACTAGGAAGCAAAGACCCAGCGTGGCTGGTGAATTTGCGCGAGCGCGCCGGGGAAAGCTTCGAAGCATTGGACTTTCCAACCACGCGCGTCGAAGCGTGGAAGTACACGAACGTTGCTCCCATTTTGAAGACGCCGTTCCGGCAAGTCTTCGATCTGGACACGCACGGCGTGACGGCGCACAGCATACAGGCGCTGACCTTCCCTGAATCGCGCCACAGCCAATTGGTCTTTATCAATGGGCTGTTTGCAGCGGCGTTGTCCAACCTGAGCGCGTTGCCCGATGGAGTCACGGTCAGCAACCTGACAGGCGTTCCAGCGGAACACGCGAAAGTCGTCAGCGATCATCTGGGCGTGTATGCCGATTACCGCGACCACGCGTTCACTGCGCTGAACACGGCAGTGATTGGCGATGGCGCGTTCATTCATATTCCCAAGGGCAAAGTTGTCGAAGCGCCGATTCATCTGCTGTTTCTGTCCATGGCAAAAGAGCCGACGATTTCTCACCCGCGCGTGCTGATTGTTGCGGGCGAAGGTTCGATTGCGACGGTGCTGGAAAGCTATTTTTCGCCTTCGACGGATATGGGCGATGAAAGTGTTTACTTCACCAACGCGGTGACAGAGGTGTTCGTCGCGCAAGGCGCAACGCTGGATCATTACCGGTTACAGGAAGAGAGCGAACGCGCATTTCATATCGCGACAACCCAAGTTCATCAGGAGCGCGGAAGCCATTACACGTCGAATGCGATTTCGCTGGGCAGTCAGATTGCGCGTCACGCTTTGAATGTCGCGCTGACCGATGAACATATCGAAACGACGATTGACGGGTTGTACATTGTCACGGGCAAACAGCACACCGACAGTCACACCGTGATTGATCATCAGAAGCCGCACTGCAATAGCCATCAGCTTTACAAAGGCATTCTGGATGATCGCGGGCGCGCAGTGTTCAACGGCAAGGTCTTCGTTCGCGAAGGCGCGCTGCTGACCGATGCACGGCAGCTCAACAAAAACCTGCTGCTGTCCGCCGAAGCGCACGTGGACACCAAGCCGGAGTTGGAGATTTTTGCCGACGACGTGAAATGTTCGCACGGCGCGACGGTCGGACAGTTGGAAGACGAAGAGTTATTTTATCTGGCTTCGCGCGGCCTTTCGACAGACAAGGCGCGAGCGCTGCTGACCTACGGTTTCGCCGAAGACGTGATCAGCAAGATCAAATTGAAATCCGTCCGCGAACAGTTGGACAGAATCGTGCTGGACAAACTTCATCAAAGTTTGGAAGTGAATTAACCAGCAAAGGAGGCGTTATGGTTTTAGTTCGGAAGCTCAACTTTCAAGGATCAAAGGGCGAAGCGGATTTACAGGCGCTGTTTGATAGCGGCGCAACTTATTCTCTAATTCACCCGGATTTCGTCAGCGATTTGGGCAATCTTGAAGCATTGCCTAAACCACTTGAATTCGAGACTGCCAACAAAGGAAGTTTTACTCGAATAGATCACGCAGTGAGGCTGGATTTTTATCTGAACAACTTGCGCCTGACTGACGAGTTCTTTGTTTTTCCAGGCTTGGCGGAGCAAGTCATCATTGGCGCAACCACAATGCAGAAATGGCGCATCAAGCTGGACTTTGAACACGACGAAGTCATTACTGATCCGCGCGTTGGCCGCGTTATTTTGATGTGAGGTAAGAATAACCAACTTATGCAAGCTGCTACCAATCAAGCTATGAGTTTCGACGTTCACCGTATCCGCCAAGATTTTCCGATTTTGAACGAAAAAGTTCATGGACGCCCGCTGGTGTACCTGGACAGCGCCGCCACCTCGCAAAAACCGCAAGTGGTGCTGGACGCGCTCCACCGTTATTACGCCCAACAGAATTCGAACGTGCATCGCGGCGTGCATTATTTGAGCCAACTGGCGACGCGCGAATACGAAGATGCGCGCGTCAAGATTCAGCACTTCATCAACGCCGCCGAATCGCACGAAATCATTTTTACCAGCGGCACGACCGCAGGCATCAATCTGGTTGCGCTCAGCTATGGCCGCAAGTTCATTCACGCGGGCGATGAAGTCATCATCTCGACGCTGGAACACCATTCGAACATCGTGCCGTGGCAAATGCTGTGCGAACAGACGGGCGCAACGCTCCGCGTGATCCCGGTGAACGACGCAGGCGAATTGCTGATGGACGAATTCGCCGAGATGCTGAATTCAAAGGTGAAGATTATCGCCGTCAATCACATCTCAAACGCGCTGGGCACGATCAATCCTGTCAAACGAATCATTGAACTGGCCCATAGCCACGACATTCCCGTCTTGATTGACGGCGCGCAGGCTGCGCCACATTTGAAGGTGGACGTGCGCGAACTGGATTGCGACTTTTATGCTTTCTCCGGTCACAAACTGTGCGGGCCAACAGGCATCGGCGTGCTGTACGGCAAAAGCCACTGGCTGGAAGTAATGCCGCCCATCTTCGGCGGCGGCGATATGATCGCGTCGGTGACGTTTGAAAAGACGACCTACAACTCCCTGCCCTACAAACTGGAAGCAGGCACGCCTAACATCGCGGACGCGATTGGCTTGGGCGTGGCGATTGATTATTTGAATGGGATTGGCCTGGACAAGATCGCGGCCTACGAACACGAACTGCTGGAATACGCGACCGAAACCATTGGCGCGATTCCCGGCGTAACGATCATCGGCATCGCTCAAGAAAAAGCCAGTGTGTTGTCGTTCACGATTGAAGGCATCCACCCACACGACATCGGCACGATTCTGGATCAGGAAGGCATCGCCGTCCGCGCGGGTCACCACTGCGCGCAGCCGGTGATGAAGCGTTTCGGTGTTCCGGCGACAGCGCGCGCTTCGTTCGCGTTTTACAACACGAAGGAAGAAATTGACGCGCTGGCCCAAGGAATTCAGAAGACAATTGAGGTATTTAGCTGACGAGGTTGAGGCGATGGACGCGGAAGCAAAATACACACGGGTAGAGTACGAAAGAAGATTCCTCGTTCCAACGCGCACCAACTGGCGGAGCGCCGTTGAACCATACTCAAAAATCTTCGAGGACAAATATCTGCGGGATACCAGACTTCGGCTCAGAGTTCTAACCGACACCGACACTGGTCGGCGCGTCATCAAACTGAACAAGAAGGCCGAATCGCCTTCGCCCTACTTCCAAACGATCAGCCGGATTCTTCTCTCGCCAGGCGAACACAAACTCTTCGACAGCCTTGCAGGAGATCGGCTGAAGAAGGAGCGGCACTATCACCACCATCTGGGCCGTGTGTTTTCGATTGACGTCTTCGAAGGCGAACTTGACGGCCTGATTCTGTGCGAGACCGAAGCGGAAGGAATGGACGACCTGATGTCGGCGCAGTTCCCCGCCTTCGCTGCACACGAAGTCACCGAAGACCCTTTTTTCACTGGCGGAAACCTTTGCCGCACGACGCGCGCAGACTTGCTGCGCAAGCTCGCGGCGTTTCAGTAACTGATAACGATTTATGGCTGATTTAAGCGAACTCTACCAACAGGTCATTCTCGACCACAATAAAAAGCCCCGCAACTTCCGTGTGCTGGACGCGGCCAACCGCCATCAGGAAGGCTACAACCCGCTGTGCGGCGATCAACTGACACTGTATTTGGAAATGGACGGCGAGACGATCAAAGACGTCGGCTTTCAGGGTCAGGGCTGCGCGATTTCCAAAGCCTCCGCTTCGATGATGACCGCCGCTGTCAAAGGCAAGTCCAAAGCAGAAGCCGAAACGATGTTCGATGAGTTTCATCGCATGGTCAAAGGCGAACTTGATCCTGAAACTACCGAACATCACCTGGGCCGGTTGACCATCCTATCCGGCGTCCGTGAATTTCCTGCCCGCGTCAAATGCGCCAGCCTGTCGTGGCACACGCTACACGCCGCGCTCGAAGGTAAAGACGATCCCGTTTCGACCGAACAACCTGACGATGGCACGTAAAGGGCTTCCCCTCCACCCGCATCATAGTCTGACCTCAAAACACGATTGCAAAAATGGCCTTGGTTTTCGCCGCCGTAGCGGCGGTTGACTTTAGCCCGGCCGTTTCAACGCCGGGAAGCCATGCCAAAATCGTTCTCGTCGCGTAGCGACGGTTGAGATTGATGCCGTTGCCGTCGGAGTTTCAAGCGTCACGACGTGACGCGAAGGCTTGTTGCTCGCCCACCCAGCACTGAAGTACTGGGCTAAACTCAACCGCCGCGACGCGGCGAAGAAAATGAATTACGCCGCCAGCGGATGGCCGATCTCCCAGTGATGGCCGAAGGGATCAACTACGCGGCCCAAGCGCCAGCCATAGTCTTCTTTTACGGGAGAAACTTCGCGCGCGCCTGCCGCCACTGCCCGCGCGAACATCGCATCCGGGTCCGGCACGGTCAAGATCATCCGAACCGTGCCACCTCCCAGAGACTCCGGACTGAAATTCCCCTGCTCCGGCGATTCGTCCGCCAGCCAAAAGTCCGCGCCCTCAATCGCCAGCCGAGCCACCACCGCGCCGTCGGGGGCTTCGATCCGAAAGACCTCAATCACCCCGAATGCCGACTTGTAGAACTCCACCGCTTGAGCGCCATTCCGAACCGACAGCATCGGCGCGAGCGAATACGCGATGGAAGTTGTCGTGTTACCGTCTATGCTCATTTATCACTCCTTGATCATTTATGGTCAGCTTTGCGGCTGGAAGCTTGAAGAATCATCAATCCATATGACGCTAGAGTTAGCGATGCTGTGAGGTTTTGAAGCAGACGCTACGGCTCATAATCGCAAACAGCATATCGAGTCATTTGCTCAGGTATGTAGTGCTTCAATAAATTCGATTGCCCAGTTATTCTTTTTGATAGCAGCATTTCATACAAGTTACCTAAGAAGCCAATAAACGTGCGAGCTACGTCTACTGCATAATACTGTTCCTTCATTATCATCAATGGGTAACGCTGACCGGTCACCGGATGAGGAAATTCATTGCAAGAAGGACCGCCAAAAACAACCATTTCCCCAATCTCCTCTGTTATCTCGTTTTTGCCGAGAAGACCGTATAGGTGAAACTGCGGTTTGCCAGTTTGACTACCTATGCCGATTAAACCGCGATTCAGAATACAAATAAAATCCGGTCTAGCCGAAGGTTCAATGTTACCAATACTTTCAGTAAAGTGTTGTAACAGAGTTTCAACTCCTTTAATTGGAGTATCAAATGCGAAGATAAATCCTAAGGGACCTGTCGTCTCTCTGATTATAGGAAGGTTGTAATGGAAGTCTGTGTAAGGTTCACTCACAAATTTCAGACGTTTCAGGCTGGCGATATTATCAATAGCCTGCTTTAGCCCTGGCGCATCTATTGATGTTTTCACTTCTATTCCACAGTAAACTACTTCTACAGGATATACATTCGGTTCCTCATCGAGAAAAAGTCTGGGACTGAAAAATTTGTCTAAAACCAGCACATCCTCTTGTCGGCTTCGGTCGCTTTCCCCGCCAGAGCTATCAATCACAATCCCTGAACCGTATTCATAACGTTTAGGAAGAAACTCTAAGAGGAATTTGCGCACCTCTTGTTCAACTCTAGCTCCTTTGCTTCCTTCGTGATCAATCAGCTCTCTAATGTCATTAAAGCGAGATAGAATTTGCTCCACTCTTCGAGAATAATGCCGTGATAGCCTATCTGTGGGTGCAAGAATTACCGGTTGCATAATGCCTCAAATTTTGAATTCACTACTGTCCGCCCTCTGCCTTTGCCTCTTCCGCCTTTTTCTTCAAATCACCTTTCAGATGGTCGTTGTACCAATCCAGGATGCGCTGGTGGTAATCCTTCACTTCTTCGACGGTCGAAGTCGGCATGCCGTGGCCGCCGTTGGTGTAACTGACCCAGGCGACTTCTTTGCCCAATCGGCGGAGCGCGTAATACATCTCCATCGCCTGGCGCGGGGGGACGTTGTGATCCTGTTCGCCGGTCATCAGCAACAACGGCGTTTTGATCCGGTCGGCGAACATAATCGCGGAATGCGCGATGTATTTTTGCGGCTGCTGCCACAGCGTAGCGCCGATGCGATCCTGGCTCTTTTCGGGCGCGTGGATATTGCGGATACCCAGGCGCGGGCTGTCGGTGTAGAAGCTGATCATATTCACTTTGCCCGAAATGTTGATCGCGGCTTTGAAGCGGTTGGTCTGTGTGATCAGCAGGTTTGTGGCGTACCCGCCGTAGCTGGTTCCCTGTACACCTAACCGTTCGGGGTCGGCCACGCCCATTTCGATCAGTTTGTTGGCGGCAGCGGTGACGCCTTTGACCCAGGCTTCGCCGGGGAAACCTTGTTCCAGATTGACCGAAGGCTGCACGACCGCGTAGCCATTGTTGGTCAGCACGTTGATCGTCCCTTGAAATGTGTCGTCGAAGAACTGCTCGTAGATGTTAAAGACGGTCGGATATTTTTTGCCCGGCTCGTAATCCACCGGGTAATACACCACGCCGTAGCTGCGCGTGCCGTCCACGTCCAGGTAGGAAATCAGATCGGTCTTGCTCAGGCGTTTGGCTTTCAGTTGCGGGTTAGCGTCGGTCAAGCGGCGGATGGTTTTGAACGCGGCGTCGGCCACAAACACGTCAGCGGGGCGATTCCCTTCGGCGGCGCTGAAGACGAACGTCCTGCCGTCTTTCGACAGTTTGAAGTTCGAATAGATGCGAGCGTCTTTAACCAGATCAGTCATCTGCTTGCTGGCGCGGTTGTATTTCACCAGACCGCGTTCCCACTTGGTGCGCGAAGCGTAGGTCAGATAAATGTCGTCACCGTTCCATTCGATGACTTGGTAACGCGGCGCTTCCTTGTCTTCCTCGTTCATCTTCAGGAAGTTTTCTTTCGCACCCGTTGTCGCATCCACCAGCCACAAACCTTCTTTGGACGATGCAATCAGCCAATCGCCTTTGGCGCTCAGGCGCACGGCGCTGAACTTTTCTTTCTCGTTCTTCTTTGCGCTCGCGTCATCTTTCTTGTCCGCATTGTCAGCGGCCCGCTCCTTACCAGTCGCGGTACTGACACCGGCGATTTGGCGGGCTTCTTTGTCATCCACCGAACCGGCAAACAGGTTGCCGTCTTTGGCGTAGGCGTAATGCCGCCCGTCACGCGACCAGATCAGGGTGATGCCTTTGGTGGATTTGATGAGCGTGCGGGCATCGCCTCCGGTGGAGGGTTTGGCCAGCACCTGATTCTCCCTGCCGAAGATCACGTCATAATCGGTCTTTTTGGTGATGTCTTCCTGGTAAGTCACAAGCTGACCGTCTTCGCTGAGGTCGTAGGAGTTGAGTTTGGACTGGGCAATCAGTTCGCGCATTTCGCCCGACTTCAGATTGTACGCCGCAAGCGAGCACAGCACGGCTGTTCGCCGCAAATCATCCCAGGCCAGAAAAGGCTCTTTCGATGAGTGGAAAACGACCGTGGCTTTGGTTTCGGCTTCGAAGCGGTCACGCACCTGCTTGCGCCATTCATTGGGTCGCAATGCAATCAGCAATTGATCGCTCGATGGCGTCCAGATCAATTCGGAATTTCCGGCAGCGAATTTCGACTGCGACAGTTTGATAGTTTGCAATTTGTTGCTGGCACGCTCCCAGATCATCGGCTCGAACAGATCGCCGTTGAACACCAGCATCGCCAGCCGGCTGCCGTCGGGCGACCATTTCATCTGGCGCACCTGACGCTTCTCGGTGAAAAGCTTCTGTGACTTCCCCGTTTGCGCGTCAATCACCAGCACGTCTGTGTTGGACGGCGCAAAGTATGTCGGATCGCCGAAGCGCGAATTATCAATGCCAATTCGGTCGCGCAAACTGGCAGAGGTTGTGGCTATCCAGCGTCCATCGCCACTGACATCGGCCACGCTGATGCTGGTGACATCCAGCACGTCATCAACGGTGAATGACGCTTGATTTTGAGCGGTGGAAACAAACGACGGGATCAATGTCAAAGCAGCGATCCAGGCAAACACGAACAAGCGGCGGGTGATCGGGTAGCGCATAACGGGCCTCCTTGAAAAATGTCCGGCAAACTTCAGTTTGTCGGGAACTCGGATGGATAAGCTTTCGGGGACAACGACAAACTGAAGTTTATCGAACCTTCGGCGCAACCGTTTTCATTGTTTCAGGGTGTCGCCGTGTTGAAATTCTGTTGGACGCGCGTACTCTACTTCGCAGTTTGTTATTCGATCAAACCCAGACTGCCATATTCTCAGCAGCTTGACCGCTTTGCGAACGCTGTGTTATTCCGTCGCTCGCTTCCTGAGGAGTTCTCCCCGGCATCAGGCTCGAAGGAGCGTCATTACTTTTTCCGTAAGTTTTCCATTCAACGCCAAAGAGAAGAGTCAACTTTCGCGCGGTTCCCCGACTGCGCCATTCGTCTTTGCTTCACGCGCTCAGCTTGCGATTTCGCGCTGGTCTGTGAATGTTAAAGAGGAGATTCAGATGCGACGCAAGGTGTTTTTATTGACGGTGCTGTTGACGATTGCTGTCGGCGGCTTCATGGCTTTCAGCTTGTCCACCAACGCAAGCGGCAACAAGAAGGATGCGGCAATCGTTCGTTCCCGAATGAGCAAGCCGCAAGGGCCGATGACGGTTTCGGTAACGCCAGCAGGCCCATCTCAAGCGCAGGTGGATGCCGCCGTGCGTGCAGTGAGCAATGTAACTGCGGTAAAGAAATATCTGGATGGCGCGATTGTGCGACAGCTTCAGTTCGAGTTGCTGGACACGGAACGGTTCTCTTCGCAGCAGCGTTACCGCGTGACCTTTTATGATTACACGCGCAATCGCCCCATTCTGGTGGAAAGCGCAGTGAATGACACCAGCGCCACCACCGTCGCGGTTGGAACAACGCAGCCGTTGCCAACGCCCGAAGAATTCGATGCAGCCGTCGAAACATTGAAGCGAGACCCAAACTTTGGGGCGCTGTTGAAAGCAGGGCGCGCAACCACGTATCGCCCGATGCCGCCGCTCGGTTCTGATTTGGTTGGGCCGGAACGCACACTTCACGTCGGAGTGATGACCAACGACACCATGCCCAATCGCATTATCGGCGTGAATATGATCAGCGGCGCGGTAACCGTTTTTGCGAATAACGCGCCGCCAATCTCACGCGCTGAACCGACCGTGTGCGGCGTTCCTGGCGCAGGACAGGCAACGACTTCGCGAAACACGGCGGGCCAATACAACCTGACGATCAGTGCGGGTGGTTCGCCCGTCTGGCAAATGCTGATCGTACGCCCGTCGGCTTCGTCGGGCACGCGGGCTTCGGCCATCGAAATACGCGACGTGTATTACCTGGGCAAGCTGGTCTTCAAACGCGCGCACGTGCCGATTCTGAACGTCAAATACGACAATGATGCCTGCGGCCCTTATCGCGACTGGCAATGGCAGGAAGGAATGTTCGTGGCCAATGGAACCGACGTGGCTGCGGGCATTCGCAATTGCACTTCGGAACCGCAAACCATTCTGGAAAACAACACTGATACAGGGAACTTTCGCGGTGTGGCGATCTATCAAACGGCAACCTCCGTGATGTTGCTGAGTGAAATAGAAGCGGGTTGGTATCGGTACGTCAGCCGATGGGAGTTCGATCTGGATGGCACCATTCGCCCGCGCTTTGGCTTTGACGGCGTCAACAATTCCTGCGTCTGCAATCTTCACCATCATCACATCTACTGGCGCTTCGATTTTGATGTGGCGACGGCGGGCCGCAACCGCTTTGTCGAATACGACACGCGGTCGTTCGGCACGCCGCTGCTGACTGAAACCAAACGCTATCGCGATTACGTGCGCGGGCGGTTCTGGACGGTTGAGAATCTGGTCAGCGGAGAGATGTTCAGGATTGATCCGGGGCCGGATGACGGCACGGCGGATACTTATGCGCGTGGCGACGCGTGGTTTTTGCGTTACCGCAGCACAGAACTGGATGACGGCGTAAATACCACGGGGCCGAATAACACCGAAGCCAAGTTGGATACTTTCGTCAATGGCGAATCCATCAATGAACAGGACGTGGTGATGTGGTATTCCGCAAACTTTGACCATCTGGTCACTGAAAGCCAGCAAAGGCCGGAAGATCACCATGGATACTTTGGGCCAACGCTGACTGTTGTCAGGTGGTAGCCGAGAATGCGCCGGTACGGAACGGGGAGCGGCAGCGACCGGATAGGCTCGTGAATCGCTTTCCACGTAGGCACCCGGTCGCTACCGCTGCCCGTTCCGTACCAATTTGTGTGGCCTAAGCGTCAGCCAATCGCCGCGCCGCTGCGCTGAAGCAACTGATAGAACTCCGGCAACGAAACCGACGCAGCTTCTGCTCCACCGATTTCTGTTTCGCCTTCCGCAATCAATCCGGCAACAGCGAATGACATTGCGATGCGGTGATCGTCGAAAGATTCCACCCGCGCGCCCTGCAACCGCTGTTTGCCGCGCAACCGCAACCCGTCGTCGAACTCTTCCACTTCAACGCCCATCTGCCGCAGGTTGCCGACAATTGCCTGAATGCGGTCGCTCTCTTTAACGCGAAGTTCGCGCGCATCACGAATCGTCAGCGTGCCTTCAAGCTGCGTCGCCGCCACAGCCAGAATCGGGATTTCGTCAATCAAGTTGGCAATGACCGCGCCGGACAATTCCAGATCGCCGCGCAGATCGGACGATTGCGCGAAAATATCCGCCACCGGTTCGCCGTGCGCCAGGCGCGGATTTTCAATCTCGATCCGCGCGCCCATCTGCTTCAGCACGTCAACCAGCGCAATCCGCGAAGGGTTAATGCCAATATGGCGCAGACGAATCTCAGCGTCCGGCGAAATCAACGCCGCCACGATGAAGAAGGCTGCCGATGACAGATCACCCGCCACCGTGTATTCGCCCAGCGCACGCAGCGGCTGCCCACCAGTCACCGAAATTCGCTCGCCGTTCCCGGTGGTTTCAATCTCAATTGCCGCGCCGGTTTCGCGCATCATCACTTCAGTGTGATTGCGCGTTGGCGTTTTTTCGATAACTGTCGTCTTGCCATCGGCAAACAATCCGGCCAGCAAGGTGCAGGATTTGACCTGCGCGCTGGCCATCGGCGGTGTGTATTCGATGGCCTTCAGATTGCCGCCTGTGATTCGCAACGGCGCAAAGTTGCCTTCGCGGGCTTCAATGCGCGCACCCATCTGGCTGAGCGGATCAATGATCCGTTTCATTGGGCGACGCTGAATGCTTTCGTCGCCTGTGATTTCAGTGATGAAGGGCTGGCCGGCCAGAATGCCCGACAGCATGCGAATGGTTGAGCCGGAGTTGCCAGCATCTAAGGTTCGCGAAGGTTCGCGCAAACCGTTCAGCCCAACGCCATGAATGGTAATCCGGCCCTCTTCGCGCGTGACTGCCACTCCTAACGCTTCCAGACAATCCAGTGTGCTCTGGCAATCGCGGGCGGAGGAATAATTAAGCAAGTAAGATTGTCCATCCCCAATTGCAGCGAACATGGCGCTTCGGTGCGAGATGGATTTGTCTCCTGGGATTTGGAAATCGCCGCGCAGCCGCGCGGTTGTAGCGATTTTGATGGTTGTCGTTTGGTGTTTTTTGATATCAGACATCAGATTTTGAATCGTGGTGAAACTTTGCCAGCGAATGTACCGTAGTTTCGGGCACGCCCGCAAAGTTGTTATCTTGACATGACTTTTTTCGCTGTGTTACACAGCATCCGACCGTGAACGCGACCGTGAACGCCGCAAGTCGAGAACTCGCGGGCATCTTAACAGATCAAATTTCGCCTGAAAAAAGGAAATCCCGGCTTATGATGCTAGCCGAAAACGTGGTCGAACTGACCATCGCCAGTCAACTGGAGTTCATTGACCTGGTCACTACGCTGACTGACAACGTCACGCGTATGATCGGTTTTGATGAAGAATCGGCGTATTGGGTCAACATGGCTGTGCGCGAATCGGTCGCCAACGCCGTTGAACACGGCAACAAATACGATCCGCAAAAAACCGTGGACATCCGCTTCACCATTGGCGTGGATGCGCTGCGTGTGACCGTTCGCGATCATGGAGAAGGCTTCGACCCTTCGACGCTGCCTGACCCGCTTGACCCGAATAATCTACTCAACCCCGCCGGGCGGGGCATCCTGTACATGCGCACGTTTATGGATCAAGTTGAATACGAACGTCACCCCGAGGGCGGAATGATCGTAACCATGGCCAAGCGCCGCGCGTCCCAAACCATCTCAGAATTAGGGGAAGGAGCCTCCAAACAAGATGCAGTTAGAAATTAGAGAACGCGCCGTCGGCGACGTTACCATTCTGGAAATGACCGGAAAGATCACCATTGGCGAAGGCAGTGTTCAACTGCGCGACGCTGTCAGTAAATTGCTGGATGCAGGCCGAAACCGGATCATCCTCAACCTGGGTGGTGTGGCTTATGTGGACAGCTCAGGCATTGGCGAACTGGTTTCGCGCTTCACGACGACAAAAAACTCCGGCGGCAAATTGAAGCTCCTCAACCTGACCAAAAAGATCAAAGACCTGTTGATGATTACCAAGCTGCTGACCGTCTTTGAAATCTTCGAGGATGAGCAAACCGCGCTCGAAAGTTTTCAGTAGCCAGCCTTGGCGACAGACTAAAGTCCGTCGCCACCTCACCGGAAAAGCCCGTCAATAAAGCCGATTTCATACGCCATAAACAATCCGAAGCCCAGGCTGAAAATGCCGGACAGCGCGCGCACGGCGAAGTTGGTTCGCGTAAAGTAATTCGCCGTCAAATGCATGGGAAGGCTCAACAGCAGGCTCATGACCATCATCCCGCCGATTGAGCCGATGCCGAAAATAATAATGTAGGCAAATGCCAGCCCCGTGGATTTGATCGTCGCCAGCACCGCCAGCATCAGCGCGGCGCTGCCCGCCAACCCGTGAACCATGCCAATCACCAGCGGGCGAAAACTGAGTTTGAAGCCATGATGCGTCCGGGGTTCGGGCTGGGCCTGAGCGTCGTGCAGATGAGGATGAACGTGCTGGTGACCGCCGTGTTCGTGTTTGTGAAGATGAATTTTGCCGCCGCGCGCCAGTTTAATCAGGACGTTTGCACCCAGGCCGATGAGCATCAGCGCGACGCAAAACTCCAGCGGCTTTTCGTATTTTTCGATTTTTAGATTTAGAAAGATTACGGCAACGCCGGCAATCAGCAGCGACACCGTATGTCCCAGTCCCCACAACCCGCCAATCAACAGCGAACTGAACAGACTCTTCCGCTCACTGACGATGGTTGAAACCGCCGCCAGATGATCCGTGTCCAGCGCGTGGCGCAAGCCAATGACCAGCCCCAGGCCAAGAATTGCCATCGCCGAAACGGACCTGGCCTCTTCCAGATGGCCGCCCCATAAACTTCCCAGATTCACCCCCGCCTGCTGCAACGCCTGCCAACAGATCACCGCACCCAACACAGCAATCACCACCCCGCTTATCATCGGTGCAACGCGCAGCCATTTGTTTGAGCTTGGAATCCGTTCAATTAACTTTCCGCCAAACACGAACGCAAGGCCAACAGCAGTCAGTACGCTGGCCAACCCCAAACTGAAGAAGACGATCAGAACCAGTCCGTAACCGATGCGATGAGCCGATGCTGCACCAAACAGCAGCAAGTACGCCGAGGGACAAGGCATGATTCCCCCCGACACTCCCAGAGCCAGTAAATTGCGCCACGTGACCGGCGAACCGTCCACGCCCGGTGGTACGTGCGAATGCCCCTGATCATGGACATGCTCAGGGTCGCCGTGACTGTGACGATGATCATGCGAATCAGTTCCTCCGCTTGCGCGCAGCCGTTTGATGACCGCGGTTGCGCCAATGCACAGAATCAGTGCGCCGGAAACAAATTGCATGACCGGGAAGAACCGTTCAGGCGAGAAGCTGCGCGCAGCCAAAAACATCACCAACCAAACCGCGTAGACTGTAATCGTGTGCGTAATCGTCGTGGCCAGGCCAAGATAGACCGCGTGCTTCGCCGTGCCGCGCGAACCAACCAGGTAGGCTCCCACAACAGTTTTGCCGTGCCCCGGCGTCAAGGCGTGCGCGCCGCCCCATACGAATGCCAGCAGTAATCCAATCAGAATGACCAGTGGTGTCAGCGTCGGAACGGCAATCAGCTCAGCGAAACGGTCGCGTGTGGCAACCACCGGCTTGCCGTCGCGCAAGGTCAACGGTTTCGCCCCGTCGGGCAGCCCGCCACGCACAACGCTCCATTCCGCCGCACGTTCATTCAGTGACGCTTGCTGCAAGTCTTCAGGATAGGCTTTTAATTCGTCAGTCACGCCATTACCGAAAGCCGTGCTGTTAAAAACAGAGATGCCAGTCATTGGCGTGACAATCAATTCGCGCCAGCCCGCACGTTCGGGCAGGTTGGTATTCTGAAACCTCAACTGTGACGCGGCGTTTATACCCGGCCATTCGCCTGCCAAATCAAAGACCATCTTCATCGTCATCAAACCGGCAGTGCCCGGCGTTTGTTCAATGCGTTTGTCATTCAGCTTCAATTCCACTGGCGCACCATTCGCTGTCAGCTTCAATCCGGCAATGTAGCTTTGCGAAACCCGATCCAGATACGCCGTCGTTTCGGCCTGTGACAGTGCCCCGTTTTGATCGGCGTCGGCAGTTTGCGCTTCCTGGTATGCAGAGAATTCGGCCAGATCAACAACGTAGTGGATGCGAGCGCGATCAGTGCCGGTTTCGACGCGAACGAAGTGATTGATCGTGAATTGGCCGAGCGGATGCCCAAGGGCTTTGCCAGATAGAATGCCAAACAGACTTGTGGATAAAATCGCTAGCAGCAACGCGGCTCGGCGATGTGATGGTATGAACAAATGCATTCAGTAGCTCCTTCGGTCAGTAGCACTTTTGGTTGGATTCGCTCGCAGACTACTCGGCCAATGGGAGATTCGCAATCGAAGCATGTCCCGTCAGATTGTCTTTGCTGCCATGAACAAAAGGGAGCAAAGCGATGATGCTCTGCTCCCTTTTGTTACGACAAGAATAACTAAACTGCCTGATTAAGGTTCCTCGATTAAGGTTCCCCGATTAAGGTTCCCCGATTAAGGCTCCCCGATTAAGGCTCCCCGATTAAGGCTCAATGACGCGGCGGGTGCCGAATCGTTCGATGCTGGGCTTTTCAGGGTCAATGACGCCCGCACGCACGTCAGGGAGTTTGCGTTCCGGCACTTTGAAGAACTGGTTCCACAATCCGTCCACGCTGACTTCGGTTTCGAAGCCGGCCAGCTTGGTCGCCGAAAGCGTGTAATCACCTATCACGTTCGGATCAAGTGGCGTGCAAATGATGATGTAAATGCCAGAGCCAGTCAGCCGGCTGGTAATCTGGGCGTTTTTGCCGGTCGGCCCACCGCCGCTGTTGTCGTCCTGCGCAATGCGCGGGTCGCCGTCATTGCGCTGGAAGAGCAGATAAGAGTCAAGCGCAGTGGAGTTCATATTCATCCGGACATTGTCGCCCTGAACGCCCGTGAACCAGTACAAATCCAGGTAGGTTCCGGCAGAGGTCTGCAAGTCCGACGTCGCGATGGTGCCGTTGAGCGTCTGGCCGTAGTTGATCTGCGTCGCCACGTTGCTGAGCAGCTTGATCGTGTAGTTGCCCAGGCCGTTCGGATTCATATCCGATGAAGTAACAAAGATCACGTAACTGCCGGGATTCTGAATCACGGTCATCAATAGAGCATTGTTGTTGTTCGCCGAAGCGCTGCTGCCGTAGTTGCCCGATTGATCATCCGCCGCGATCAGGCTCAGGTTCTTCTGGCCGGACGGAAGCGTGTCAATGCGATAAAGCAGCACGGCGGCATCAAAATCTGTTGAACGCAGGTCAGCTGCGATGGATGTATTGGCTGCTGTCGTTGTGAAGCTGTAAGCATCAAAAAAGAAGGTGTTGCCCGAAGTGCCGGCTTGAATTTGATCGTCCGCCGTCAATGCTCCGGTCAGGGACTGCCCGAAGTTGATTGCTGTTGCGCGGGCTTCAGGAACCAGGCCGCCAATTTTGATCGTCACGGCGTTTGAATCCCGATTGTTCGCGCGAATCCGAACGCTGACGCTGGCCAGCCCGGCGAGTTCGGGTGGAATGACTGCGTTGACCTGATCCACACCAATCAATCCCGGCGCGGGTCCTGCAAAAAGCACCGTCGCGGGAACCCCCTGAATTTTCAGGCTCACCGATTCGGCCACGCCGTTGCCGTCATTCGGATTGGCCGCGGGAGTGTTGCGCAGCCCCGTGGTGTAAAGCACCAGGATGTTGGGATTGGTTCTGGTTCCCGCACTGACCTCTTTTTCCGTCCCGTCCGGATTGAAAGTGTTCTGGTAGACAACGCCATCAAACGTCGTCTGCCCGGCAGCCGCGCCCTGGCCGGTGGCCTTGGCGGAGAAGATTGCCGCCGCGCTGCGGACAACGGTGAAGGTTCCCGTGCCGGTTGTGTTGTTGGCGTTGGTGACGGTGACCGTCACGCTCTGCCCATCCGCCGTGGCGTCGGGAATCTGAAAGTTGATCTGCGAAGGAGCAACAAAAAACAGCGGCGCGGCGGTGCCGCCGATTCTGACCGTGACTCCGCCAAGCGTTGTTGGCAATGGGACGCTGCTGGCAACAAAGACCTGATTATTTTGCGTATTGAATATGCCGAAAGCGGAGGCGATTTCGCCCGGCGCGAGCACCTTGTCGGTGGCGAAGCTGGCAGCGCTGACGACAGTCACCTGAGCTTGCGCAGAAGCGGCTGCGCCCGCGATCGTCAGCAATAAAGCGGCAAAGATCAATGCGCGAGCATGTAGACGGATTATAGTTGGAATGTTTATGGTCGGAATGTTCATGGTCTCTCCTTTAAGAAGTCGGATTAGCGTATTGAAAACGCGCGGACAGCTGCCCCCAGGAGCCTTTCGCATCCTCCACAGCGATTGCTGATCCGCACCCCTTAAAGGAGCGGCCATGAACATTCCGACCAAAGAACGTTACAACCATCTATGAAGGATGCGAAAGGCTCCTGGGGGCAGCTGTCCGCGCGTTTTCAAGGCGAAGTTTCAAGCATAGGGAATTAAGGGGGCGGTGAAATGATGTTCGACCGTCAATCTAGCTGGCTCTCCTTTACACGTCAAGTGTTAATTCCGCCGTCTTTGAAAGGATGAGGGAATGTGCAAGCCAACCCGAATGACAGACGCTTTAGAGTCAGGCCGCCACTGTTTAGCCGGAATATTTCGCGTCGCCGATAATCTTATTCCCTTTCATTTCCAAGCCCGGACGGCAAGATTGCGCTGGTTGCCAAATCTCGCCGGTTTGCAGTAGCATCCGGCTTACAAATTGACCAATAGCTTTACTTCAACTAAGCGCTCAAACAGTAAATTCCAGCTTTGCTCGCGATGATTTCCGCAATTCCATCTGCCAGCCATCGGCTCCGTGCTCATGGCTGACTTTAATCAAACTTGCCTGAGGCTTGCCCCAGGGCATCCAAACATAAGGAGAAGGAGAGGAATGATTACCAATACCCATTCCCGTATTTCAATCATAACGGCGGCCTGTGCGCTGCTTCTGACGTTGGCGGCATTCACCGCCGCCTTCGGCCAGCAGGCCGCATCCGCCACGATCGAAGGCGTCGTCAACGACCCGAACAACGCGGTCGTGGTCGGCGCCAGAGTTGCCGCGCGCAACGTGGACAACGGCCTGACGCGCGAGATCACGACCGATGCCAGCGGCATCTATCGTTTAATCGCCCTGCCACCGGGCACCTATTCGCTCTCGGCGTCTTCGCAGGGCTTTGCCGAAAACAAGTATGGCAATGTCACGCTGGTGGTCGGCCAGAAGCTCAATCTTGATCTGACACTGCGCGTCAATGTCAGCGAGACCGTGCAAATCACGGACGCCGCGCCCATCGTCGAAACTTCGCGCACCAACTTCAGCGGATCGGTCAATGAAAAGTCCGTCAGCGAACTGCCGGTTCGCGGGCGCAACTTTCTGGACTTCGTCACGCTGACACCGGGCGTAGTGGCGGATCCGCGTCAGGGCGATCTGTCCTTCGGCGGACAACGCGGCACGTTCAACAGCCTGCAAATTGACGGCGTGGACAACAACAACCTGTTCTTCGGCCAGGCGCTGGGCCGCACCGGTTCGGGGCGCGCGCCTTATCAATTCAGCCAGGACGCGGTGAAAGAATTCCAGGTCAACACCAACTCCTTCGCTGCCGAGTTCGGCCACGCGGCCGGCGGCACGATCAACGTCGTGACCAAATCGGGCACGAACAGCTTTCACGGCACGGGCTTCGAGTTCTTCCGCGACGCTTCGCTCAACGCCAAGCGCCCGAACTTCATCGCCGCGCGCAACGGCCTGGTTCCGGTCAAAGAGCCGTACCACTTCAATCAGTTCGGCGGCAACATCGGCGGGCCGGTCAAAAAAGACCGCGCATTTTTCTTCTTCAACTATGACGGCCAGCGCAACACGCGGCCCGTCTTTATGTCGCTGGGCCAAACCGCGCCAACCGACGCCGCCTCTCAAGCAGGCCTCACGCGCCTGCTGCCTCTTGTTCAAAACTACACGCTGGGCTTCAACCAGGACGTTTATCTGGGCAAGTTCGACTGGCAGGTTGACGCGGCCAATCGTTTGAGCTTCCGTTACAACGGCCAACGATTTCAGGGGCGCAACCTGGAAAACAGCGGCGCAACCAGCGCTCAGGAACACAGCGGCAACAGCAACGTGACGACCAACTCTTACACCGCCACGCTCAACACGGCTTTCACGCCGCGCTTGCTGAACGAATTCCGCGCGCAGGTTGCCTATGACAAAGAACCCGGCTTTGCCAACAGCGACAACGCCGAAGGCAACATCCTGCAAGGCGGCACCACCGCGCTGGTCATCGGGCGCAACTCTTTCAGCCCGCGCCTGACCAACGAAGACAAGTATCAGTTCGTGGATAATGTCTCGTACTTTTCAGGCAAACACAGTCTGAAAGGCGGCGTGGATTTCATCCTCGAAAAGATCGAAAACTTCTTCCCCGGCAACTTCGGCGGGCGTTACTTTTTCCAGAGCACGAATGGGTATGCCGAATACGCCAACCATTTTGATCCGGCCAGCACGGGCTATCGCTTCGTTACGCGTTACCAGCAATCGTTCGCCGGCACAGGCACCAGCGGAGCGCTGACGCATCCGGACTTCAACGAATACGGCTTCTTCCTTCAGGACGACTGGCGCGCAACCAACCACCTGACCATCAATCTTGGCGTGCGCTACGACATTCAGTTGATGAAAGCGCCGCAAACGCCCAATCCCAGCACGGCGCTTATCGCGGCGGGACTGAGCACCACGCAGTTTCAAAACGATTTCAATAACCTCGCGCCGCGCTTCGGCTTTGCCTGGAACCCGACTGCGCGGTTGGTGGTTCGCGGCGGCTACGGATTGTTCTTTGGCCGCACGCCTTCGATTGCGCTGGGCACTGCGCATTCAAACAACGGCATCAACGTCATCGGCATTACGCTGAACAATGTTCGCCTGCCGTTCACCTATCCGAACCGCTTCGCCAGTCTGGCTGAGATTCAGGCGCTTGGCGGACAGCCGGCCGTACCGGACATCTTCATCTTCGACAAGAAATATCAACAGCCCTACACGCAACAGGGCAGCTTCGGCATCGAATATGAACTGTTCAAAGATTTGTCCGTTGGCGCTTCTTACCTGCGCGTCAAAGGCACCAACCTGTCGCGCACGCGCGATCTGAATCTGGGTGCGCCTGTGGCAACGACGATTCCGATCCAGGGTGGTTCGACGTTGACCTACCTGCGTAATCCGGGCGCAACCGCACCGGCGCGCGCCATCGCCGGTTTTGGCCGTATCAGCCAGTTTGAAGGCTCAGCCGATTCCAGCTATAACGCGCTGGTCTTGACGGCGAACAAACGCCTGGCCAGAAACTTCCAGTTGCTGGCTTCCTACACCTGGTCGAAGGTTCTGGATAACACGCCGGATCAAACCTCCGTCGTGGTGGGCGGCGGCGACGATGGCAAACAGGCGCAGCAAACGTTCTTGCTGAGCGATGACCGTGGCCTCGGCATTTCTGATACGCCGCATCGGTTTGTGCTGAGCGGCGTGTGGGAACTCGACTACTTCAAAGGCCTCAATCCGGCTGCGCGCGCCGTCATTGGCGGGTGGCAATTGGGCAGCATTGTGCAGATCGCATCGAACCAGCCATTCAGCGAATTGCTTGGTTCCGACATCAACAACGATGGCAACAACCGCACCGACCGCTCGCCAACGGTTGGGCGCAACACGCTGCGCGTCGGCAAGATCAAGACGGTTGACCTGCGCGTGACGAAGAACTTCAACCTGTACGAAGACAAAGTCCGCGTGCAGTTGATCGGCGAGTTGTTCAACGCTTTCAACCACACGAACGTCGTCAGCTTCCAAAGCAACAGGTATCGCGTGACGGGCCTGAACACAACGGCGGCGACGCTGGTTCCCCGCACTGATTTCCTGGATCCGCGCGGCGTTCCGGCAGACGGCCAGCGGATTGGCCAATTGGCAATCAAGCTGATCTTCTAACCGGCAGCGAAAGGCGTCGCAAAAACAGTGCGCCTTATCTGCCCAAACAAATCGGGGATAGCCGAAGTTCAATTCAGCCATCCCCGATATTTTTTGCGTTGGTTCGATCTGAAGCTTACTTGCCCGTCGAACTATAGCTGCCATTTCAATATCCGGGAAACGGCAGCTAAAGAATTCGAAAACCCCTCATTTCATCTCCGGGAAACGGCAGCTATAGCGTCCTTCATTATCGCATTGATTTTCTAAAAGTGTCCCGACATCAGCATCGTGCCCAAAAATTGAGAGGGGAAATCTTTTCCGCCCGGCGTTCCCCGGGAAACGATGAAATTTGCGGCGTCAATTTCCTGGCAATCGGAAAAATGGATTTTCGGGAAAAATTCGCTGGCTATTTCAATACCGCGCTCTTTGCGTATAATACGCAACCTTAAATTTATCACTGCAATCTTGGCAATGTAGATCGTTCAGCGGGCGTGTCTTTCAGCAAGATTTGCTGGCAGCAGGACTTGCTAGGCAATAGTCTGAAAGCCCCGCAGGATTGCGCGCGGGGCCTAATTCACAAACATTTTCGGACAGCGTCAACTCCTGAACGATTAACTCTGGTGGGAGAAGCTTCATGATCAAGCGCATTACCTTTGTGGCAAGCGCACTAATTCTTGTTTTTGTAACGCTCGTTTCTGTTCGTCCGGCATTTTCACAAACCCAGGACGTACTTGTTGAAGACGTGGAAATCCGCGGCAATCGCCGCATTCCAAAAGAATCCATTCTCTATTACGTGCAGAGCAAACCGCAGGATCGTTTCGATCTGGGTTTGGCGCAGCGCGATTTGCAGGCCATCTTGCAGATGGGTTTGTTTGATCCGCTGAGAACGAAACTTTACGTCGAAGATGGCCCGCGCGGCGGCAAGATCATTATTTTCCAGGTGGGAGAGTATCCGATCATCCGCGACTTGCAGTACCGGGGCCTGAAATCCGCGACCGAAAGCGAAATCCTGACGCGCTTCAAAGAACGCCGGGCGCAAATCAGCAAGGAATCGCAATTCGATCCGGGCAAAGCCAACGGTGCGCGCAACGTGATTCGCGAGTTGCTCGCTGAAAAAGGCCATCCCAATGCCAAAGTCTCCATCGAAGTTGAAGACATTTCGGCGACGACCGTCGCGCTGATTTTCAACATTGAGGAAGGCCCCCGCGTCCGCGTCAAATCAATTGAATTCACCGGCGACCGTGACGGTTTTTCGCAGCGGCGATTGCGCGGCGCGATGAAGCTGGTCAAAGAGTCCGGCCTGATCTCGACATTCACTTCGAAGGACATTTACTTCAAAGAGAAGCTGCAAGACGACCTGGAGCGCGTGCGCTTTTTCCTTGGCAGCAAAGGCTATCTGCAAGCCAAGATCGCCGAGCCTCAGGTGGAAGACGCAGGCATGGTTTCGGGCGGCATCCCGCTGCCGATTCCCGGTTTGCATAAGACCGGCCCTGGCCTGAAGGTCACTATTCCGATGGAAGTCGGCCGCCGCTACAAGATCACCAAGGTGGACGAAAAAGGCGTGACGATCTTCCAGCCGGGCATCATCAAGGCCGTTTCCCGGTTGAGCGTCGGCGATTGGGTGGATGCCAAGAAGGTTCAGGATAACGTTTACAAGGGCATCAAAGACCTTTACGGCACGCAAGGCTACATTCAGGCCAGCGTGGACTTCATTCCCAAGTTTATTGATAAGACCGCTGAAGAGGGCGAGATCGAAATCACCTTGGAAGTGGATGAAGGACGCCAGTTCAGCCTGCGCCGCCTGGAATTCATCGGCAATACCAACACGCGCGACGTGGTGATGCGCCGTGAAGTGCTGCTGAATGAAGGCGACCCGTACAACAAACGCTATTGGGATTTGTCCATTTTGCGCCTGAACCAGTTGGGTCTGTTTGACGAAGTGAAGGAAAAAGACGCCATCACGCGCACCAACGACCGCGACCAGACCGTGGACATTGATCTGCAGGTCAAAGAAAAAGGCCGTCAGGAAATTCAGTTGAACGGCGGCGTGTCGGGGTACGCAGGCAGTTTCTTTGGATTGACCTACTCGACCAACAATCTGCTGGGCTACGGTGAAGGCTTGAGCATTGGTGTTTCCGGTGGAAACCGCCAGCTTTCCGCGAATTTCGGATTCACTGAACCGTACTTTCTGGGCAAACCGATCCAGTTGGGCTTTCAGCTTTTTGCATCGAAGCAGCAGTACATCGGGAACGGTTACTATTTCCAGAACGCGCAACAGAATTTGCAGTCCAGCTTCTTCGGTCTTTCTTCGGTCAATGCCGACACGTTGTTTACGCAGCGAACGGCAGGCGGCAGCGTCAGTTTATCGGCGCCGCTGGCCGCGATTACGAAACGGTTCCCGAACATTGGGCGCTTCGCGCGATTGGGCCTGTCCTATTCGCTGTCAACCAGCAGCATCCAGGACCCGAAGGTCAATCGCGACGCTGACCCGACCAATGACATTCCGGTCACCTATTCGCAACCGAAAATCCTGACCAGCCGCATCACGCCTTCGTTCTATTACAGCACGAAGAATGCCCAGCTTGACCCGACCAGCGGCAAGAGCATCTCGCTGGGGTTTGCACTGTCAGGCGGAATCCTGGGCGGCGACGTCAGCACCTTCGCGCCATCCTTCGAATTCCAATATTTCAGGCCGGTGCTGTTCCGGCGTTCGGAGCATGCGCACATCCTGGCAATGCGCTTCCGCGCCGATACCGTCCGCACGTTTGGCACGCCATTCACGACCAACACGCTGTCGTTTGTCGGCGGCATTCCGCTTTATGAACGGTTTTTCCTGGGCGGCGAATATGATATTCGCGGTTACAACTTCCGTTCGATTGGGCCGGTCGTTCCGGCGGATACATACCTTTCGACGCGCAATGTCGTCGCGAAGATTCCTGACCCGGCGGATGCAACCAAGTTCATTGACGCGCCGGTCGGCACGGTCAATCAAAGTGTGCTGCGCAACTACACGTTTGAATCGCCCAGCACGGTGACCCCTGGCGGAACCTGCACCCAATCGCCGAACCCGGCAATCGGATGCAACGTTCTGCAATCGCGCCGATTTTTCACGCCCATCGGCGGCGACACGCAGTTCATCTACAATCTGGAATACCGCATACCGATCTTCAGCATGTTATCGGTGGCGGCCTTTGGCGACGTAGGCACGGCCTTCAACGCGCGCAAGTACAAAGACCAGCTTTCGGTCACGAACTTTGTCAATCAGACGATCACGCCCAGCGGGGTAACACTGAATCCGGCGGGCCGCGTGGCAACGGCGGAAGAATTGGCCAGCGCCCCGCGCGATGTGCTGGGCAATGCAATCGGCTACCGCACGGTCTTCCTGCAAGGCGATTCGCGCGATTACAGCCTGGTCCGCACGTCCGAACAGAACGTCAAATTCCTGTCCGACCTGCGCTCTTCGATGGGGCTGGAATTCCGCGTGCAGTTGCCGGTCATCAACGTCCCGTTCCGGCTGATCTTCGCCTACAACCCGCAGGCGAAAACCGATATTACCGATCCGACCGTGCTCTTTCTGGAGCGGCGCACCGTGGTGCGCTTCAGTGTCGGACGAACATTCTAAAAAGGTGGTTGGTGGTTGGTGGTTGGTGGTTGGCCAATCCGATTTGCTGCCCGACCAACCAACCGCGATCATCAATCACCAACCACCACCGCATAGACTGGAGATTTCTTGAGAATGAAAACCAAGCTTTTACTGACCCTGGCTCTGGCGCTGCTGCTGACTGTGGTTGCAGGCGGCAACGCGCAGGCACTGGCACAAGCACCGACGGGCGCCGCAGCAGGCGGGCAAGTGCCAAAGACCAAGATTGCGATTGTTGACGTTATGGCTTTCCGCGACAGCGTGGCCGAACTGAAGGTCAAATACGACAAATTGCAAACCGAATTCGCCCCGCGTTACCGCGAACTGGAAGCCATGCAGTCCAAGCTCGCTTCGCAGGAAAAGGTGCTTAACGAAAATCAAAACCTGACGCAGCAGCAGGCAGCCAAACTCTCGCAAGAATTTAAAGAAGGCAAAACGGCCTACGACCGCATGGTGCAGGACGCGCAGGACACCGCCGGTAAACGCGAAGAGGCGGAAACCGGGCCGATTAAAGAGAAGCTGAGCAAGTACCTGGAACAGTACTGCACGAAACATGGCATCTCTTATGTTTTCGACGGACGCGCGCTGCAAGAGAGCGGCGTCATCATCTTCGCCGCACCGGCAGCGAACATCACCGACGATTTCATCAAGGAATATAACAAGGCGTATCCGGCTCAGGCGGCCAGCGTCAAGTAACAGTTCCGATATCTCTGGCAAATTTCCGATTTACCAGCCAGATTTCCAATTCGGCCATCCGTGCCCAAACTGCCCGATTGCCGAAGTCCAAAGACATCTTTTGTGAGGAGTTTGAAGAATATGAAGAGACTGATTTTTGCATCTGCCCTGATAACGCTGCTTTCACTGGCAGCTTTTGCACAAACACCAACGCCGCCTTCGCGCCCTGCCGGCAACGCTGGCGCTCCCGCAGCCGCAGCACCGGCAGGCGGAACCGGCGCGGAAGGCAAGCTCGCTTACTTGAACAGCGCGCGCTTCCGCGATGGCGTCAATGAACTGAAAGAACGGATTGACGCACTGAACAAAGAGTTCGAACCGAGACGCAAGGAAGTGCAGGCGCTGGAAGAAGAACTCAACAACCTGAAGAACAAGATTCAAACCCAGGGCCAAACCGTCAGCGCCCAAGTCCGCAACCAGTGGGTGGACGAAGGAACTGACAAAGAAAAGAAATACAAGCGCATGACCGAGGATTACGAGGCAATGGGCCAAAAGCGTCTGGCCGATGCCTACCAGCCCGTGTCCGACAAGATCATGAAGTTTCTGGACGGTTACTGCCAACAGCGCGGCATCGTCATGGTGATGGAAGGCGGCGCAGTACAGCAGGCAGGCGTTCTGCTTTACGCTTCGAGCGCGACCGACATTACCGAAGACTTTATGAAAGAGTACAACAAGGTCAATCCAGGTTCCGGCGCAGCGGCTCCGAAAAAGTAACGCCTGAAACAAAGGGCGAGAATCAAGAGGCAAAAGTGAGAACGTCAATCACACTTTTGCCTCTTGTCTTTTGGCCCCTCTGAAAATATTGGGCAAACTGTCGGTTTGCCTGGCGTGGCGGGCCAGGCTTTGGCAAAGCGAAGGGCCTTCATTAACGGACACTTGCTATGACACTTGCCGAACTTGCCAAACTCATTCGTGCCGAATCGCGCGGCGCTGGCGACGTGCAAGTCACCGGCGTTAATTCGCTGGATGCTGCACAACCTGGGGACATCACCTTAATCGCCGACGCCGCGCGATTGTCACAGGCACAAACATCATCTGCCGCCGCGTTCATTGTTCCATCCAAATTGGCCGACAGCGACAAGCTGGCCAGCCGCAATCTGCTGATTGCGAAAGACGCCAAACTGGCTTTCGCTCTCGCCATTCAGGCGCTTTATTCCAAACCGTATGAAGCGCGCGGCGTCAGCAATGAACTGGCTATCGGGGATGGCTCAACGTTTGGCGCGGATTGTTCAATTCATCCGCGCGTCACGATTGGCCGCAATTCTGTTATTGGGGATCGCGTGACGCTGCATCCCGGAGTCGCGATTGGCGATGGCTGCCGCATCGGCGATGACACGGTTCTGTTCGCAAACGTCGCCATCTACGACAAGACTGAAATCGGCGCGCGCTGCCGCATTCACAGTGGCACGGTGATCGGATCGGATGGTTTCAGTTTCACGCCCGATGAACAAGGCCATCAGGTGAAGTTGCTGCAAGTGGGCCATGTCATCATCGAAGACGATGTGGAAATTGGTGCGAACTGTTGTATTGACCGCGCCGGATTCGGCGAAACGCGCATCCGGCGCGGCGCGAAGTTCGACAATCTGATCCAGATCGGCCACAACGTCGAAGTCGGCGAAGACACTGTCGTTGCGGCACTGGCGGGCTTTTCAGGCGGCACCAAAATTGGCAAACGTTGCATCATCGCGGGCCAGATCGGCACCAACCAGCACATCACCATCGGTGACGGCGCGATCATCACCGCTCGCACCGGCGTGACGAAAAGCGTCGAAGCTGGCAAACTGATGGGCGGCATGATGGCCGCCATGGATTACCAGCAATGGCGCAAGGCCCACGTGCTTTACACCCGATTACCCGAGATATTCGACAGGCTGAAAAAATTGGAAAAGACCGTGGAAGTCAGAAGTGAGTAAGTAGCCGGCTTGCGACCACCAACCACCGACACCACCTTATGGACATCAACGAAATTCAACAGATCATCCCGCACCGTTATCCAATGCTGCTGATTGACCGCGTGATTGAGCTTGACCCGCTCAAACGGATCGTGGCGATCAAAAACGTGACGATGAACGAACAGGTCTTCGAAGGCCACTTCCCCGGCGCGCCCGTCTATCCCGGCGTGTACATCATCGAAGCCATGGCGCAGGCCGGCGCGGTGCTGCTCTTTCGCGAAGTGAAAGACCGCGAAAACAAGCTGCTCTTTTTCACCGGCATCGAAGAAGCCAGATTCCGCAAACCGGTTGCGCCCGGCGACCAGCTTCGCCTGGAAGTGACAGTGCTGAAGTACAAGATGGGTTACGCCAAACTGCGCGCCGAAGCCTACGTTGACGGACATTTGGTGGCCGAAGCCATCATCTCTTCCGCCCTCGCCGACAAGCACAAGAAATCTTGAACGCTGTGATTGCGGAACAATCCGCAATCCAAAATCCGCAATCGAATGATTCATCCAACTGCCATCATCAGCGCCAAGGCTGAGTTGGGCGCAAACGTCATCGTCGGCCCCTATTCGATCATTGGTGATTTCGTCACGCTTCACGACGAAGTGGAGCTTCAAAGCCACGTCGTCATCACCGGCCCATGCGAAATCGGCAAAGGCACGCAGGTTTTGCCATTCGCCTCGCTGGGCCAATCGCCGCAGGATTTGAAGTTCAAGGGCGAAGAAACGCGCCTGATCATTGGCCAGCGCAACGTCATTCGCGAATCCGTGACGATGAACCGAGGCACGGCGGGCGGCGGCGGTACCACTTCCATCGGCGATGACAATTTGTTTATGGCGCAATCGCACGTCGCGCACGATTGCCACGTCGGTTCGCGCAATGTCTTTGCCAATCTGGCTTCATTGGCCGGGCACGTCACGGTGGAAGACGATGTGACGCTGGGCGCCTTCGTCGGCGTGCATCAGTTCTGCCACATTGGGGCGCATGCCTTCGTTGGCGGAATGTCGAAGATCGTCAAAGACGCGCTGCCTTATGCCCGCACCGACGGCACTGACGCGAAATGTTATGGCGCGAACACCATAGGATTGCGCCGCAAAGGCTTCACCAACGACGCCATTCGCCGCATCCAACTGGCCTTCCAACTGCTCCTCACTTCCAATCTCAACACGTCGCAGGCCCTGGAGCGCATCAAAGCCGAACTAGCAGGTGCGCCAGAAATTGATTACTTGATCGAGTTCATTGAGAAGTCGCAACGCGGCGTAACCAAATAGATCAAATCGTGGCTCAATCAAATAAGAGATTGTCATCTCACTCCAAGCCGCAAAGTCGCCAAGCCAATCAAGCCAGAAGAAAAGTAAAAAGGGTTTCCCTTTGCGGCTTGGCGTCTTGGCGTGATCTTGCCTTTCCTGTTGCCCCTTAGATGGATCACTCGCTAAGGCAGAGATTGAATCGCCGCCAGCACAGTCCGTGCGTCCGGCGAGGTTTTGTAACTGACCACATTCGGCGGCAAAGTGGCGGGCGCTTCGCGGCTGCCGCAAAGCTCTTCTGAGACCAGCAAGACGAAGTTCTTGAAGTTGCCACGCTCAAACTCTGCCAGCCGATCTTTCAAATAGCGCGGCGTCCAGAAGCCCAGGAATTCCACGTACACCTTCCGGCCCGTTTCGTCTTCCAGCAGCACCTCTTCCAGCATCAGGTCTGGCACAAATGCCATGCCGCCCAGATCAATTACTTCGCGGGAAGCTTCGGCTCGCCATGGACTTTTGATGCGCGCCCACGCGGACAGCAGCTTTTCCACCACGCCGCTCTCTTCCGTCCAGCGGAATGATTCCGTCGCCGACAGTTGATGGCTGGCGCTGTCGAGTTCAAAAAAGGCATTGCCGCGCTTGGTTTCAATCTCTGCCCACATGCGCCAGCCCGCGCATTCCAGCAGCGCAGGCAGAAAAACCGCCATCCGAATGCCGTACTTCTGCGACCGGTGAAAAAGCGAGATCGGGCCGCTCAGGATAATTTCGTATCCGGCCTCCGCATTTCCTTTGATCGTGTGAATCAGGTTGTAGCGTTTGATGGCCGCGAATAAATGGCGATACCCCGTCGTTTCCTGCGGATCAACTTTCAACTGCATCTCAACGCAGCGATAAAGTAGTGCCTGCGCCTGCGCCAGATTGTATTGCGCAATCAGATCGCCCGGCGTTAGCTCTTCAAACGCGATCAGCCGTTGATTGTCGGTCAAATCGGCGTACAGCCCTGCGACAACGGCTTCTGCCGTGATTCCCAGTTCATCGGCAACCTCAGCAATTAACTGTTCACGTCGCTCTGGCGTGACGGGGTGAGACGCTTTGGCTTGGAAAAACAATTTCTGACGAATCGCTGCCGGTTCAATTGCACCGCCGGTTTCAAACTGGCAGGCATCCATCAACAGCTTGATCAACCCGCGCAGGATGCGGTAATCCGTGCCCGTGCCAACGTATTCATCCAGCGCCCGGTTCAGTTCAGAACGGCGATGGTTTATATGCTCCGCGACAATGCGAGCAAGGTCTTCGGCGACGCCGAGCGTGGCGTCATCGGCTGCAAAGTGGCGCGGACGAATGCGGTCGCCACGTTGAATCGCAATGGCTAAATCTGCTGTCAGCATTTTTTTGTAAGCATTCCAGAGAACACAAAAGGCACAAATGGGAACGCAAGAAGCACAAAACCGGCTTTGAAATTTTCTGTGCTTTTTGCGTAGCTTTTGCGCATTTTGTGCTCCTCTTTATCTCTCATTCCATCCAATCATCGCCCAATGCCTGATTGCGCTGGAACTGGCGCGCACTGGTGCGGCGTTGACTGATGCTTTCTTCGGCAGTTTGCGCGGTGATGACTTCGTACAGCACTGCCTGCTTGTCCGGCTGTTTGCGCAGGATGCGCCCCAGCCGCTGGATGTGTTCGCGCGAAGAACCTGAACCGGACAACACCACCGCAACAGACGCTTCGGGAATGTTGACGCCTTCGTTCAAAACTTTCGACGTGGCCAGCGCCAGCACGTCACCTTTGTTAAAAGCATCCAGCCACAGCCGCCGCTCTTTGATCGGCGTTTCATGCGTGATGGCCGGAATCAGAAACTGTTCGGAGATGCGATAGACCATTTCGTTTTCCGCGGTGAACACAATCAGCCGTTCGCGCCGGTGCCGTTGCAACAGCTTTTCCAGCACGTGCAGCTTGGCGTCCGTGCCCAGCGCGATGCACTTGGATTCACGATACCCCTGCATTGCGCGGCGGCCTTCAGGGCTGCGCGCGCTCATCATGATGAAGTTCTGCCAGCCGCGCGGATCGCTGAAGTTGATTCCTTTTTCGCGGATGAACAACCGGAACAGATTGCGTTCGCGGTCGTACGCTTCGCGCTCTTCTGGCGACAGCGTCACCGTGATCTGTTCGGTGGTGTAATCGGCCAGGAATTCACCGGCCAGATGCTGCGCTTCTTTACGATAGACAATTGGCCCGATCAATCGTTCCAGCACTTCATTCGCACCCGCTTCTTCACCGGGACGTTCGGGCGTCGCGGTCAGCCCCAACCGAAACGGCGCAATCGCCATCTCCGCCGCGTACCGATAAACATCGCTTGGCAGGTGATGGCATTCGTCGAAGATAATAAAGCCGAACTGATCGCCCATTCGTTCCATAAATCGAAACGCCGAAGCATAGGTCGTGACGATGATTGCGCCCTTTTCAAAGTAACCGCCGCCGATCAAGCCAATCTCCGCATTGAACGAAGATAGCAGCAGGTCGTACCACTGATTCATCAGATCAATCGTCGGCACAACAACCAGCGTCGAACGTCCGACCATTTCAATCGCCATCTGCGCGACAAAAGTCTTCCCTGCCCCCGTTGGCAAAATCACCACGCCGCGCCGTCCAGCATTCTTCCACGCAGTGATGGATTCTTCCTGGTACGGGCGAGGTTCCGCAGTCAGTTCGGCCTTGAATTGAAATTCGATGTATTTGCGGGCTTGGTCTTCGTGCGGAATTTTGCGGCGGATGAGTTCGGTGACGATCTGGCGATACGCAATGGCCGGCGCGCGCCAACGCTTCACGCGTTCGTCCCACGCGAACGGCGGCGGAGCATCAAATTGATGATCCGCGCCTTCCAACAGCAGCGTGCCTGCGTCGAATTGCAGAGTAAGTTCTCTGTTGGTCATCGTATCAGCCATCGGTTCGGATTGTGCCACAATTAAGGCTTACGACAAGTGGTTTGCCGCGATGTATAATTCCCGCCGTTCATCAAGGACTTTCCAAAACACAGGGGCAATATGAATTTTCCGGTTCACACAGTGGATGAAGCTTATGGTGCCTGCATTCCGGACGAGCCGTTGGCTTCTGATGATCCGCGCTACGTTGATGTGAACGATGCTCGCGGAGGCGACAGCCTGACCAGAGTGATCGCCGACCGAATTCGCCGAACGCCCGCCGGACGCTTCCACCAGCAACTCATCAGCGGGCATCGAGGCTGTGGTAAATCCACCGAGCTTCAGCAACTCAAAGCCCGGTTAGAACAGAATGGGATATTCGTCGTCTACTTCGATGCTGAACAGGCGCTCGATCTGGGCGAGATCAAATATCAGGACGTGCTAGTTGCCATCACCAAAGCCATCGAACAAACGTTGCGTGAAAGCGGTATTGAGTTGAACTCGAAATTGCGCCAGGAACTCGACGCCTGGTTTGCCGATCACATTCTGCTGGAAGAAAAGCGAACCGATTGGGAAGCCTCGCTGAAGACCGAGTTCGGGATTGAAGCCAAAGTTCCGCTGCTGGCGCGAGTGCTGGCTGCAATCTCCGGCCAGATCAAATCCGGTTCTTCGCGCCGTAAAGAGATTCGTCTGAAAGTAGAGCGCGAACTGAGCGTCTTCGTTGACAGAATGAATACGCTGCTCATCGCCGCGCGCCAGGCTGTTCAGGAAGGCAATTTTCACGATCTGGTTGTCATCGTGGATGGGCTGGAAAAGATGCAGTTCCGCGAAGAGAAAGACGGACGGTCGAATCACTCGATTCTGTTTATTGAACACGCCGAACAACTCAACTTGCCTCAATGCCACATTGTTTACACCGTGCCTATTTTTCTGGCCCACAACGACAATCTGCGCGATTCATTCACGGATGAACCATTCATTCTGCCGATGGTCAATCAAAATTCCGAAGTCGGCCAAACGGCGCTACGCCAAGTAATCAGTCGCCGCGTCGTCATCGAGGAGGTTTTCGCCGATCCATCCAGCGTGGATTCGTTGATCGCGATGAGCGGCGGGTCTGTGCGCGATTTGCTGCGGCTGGTGCGCTCGGCCTGCGAAGGCGTTTCCGACCTGATCGAACCCATCAACGTCGAGCGGGCGATCAATCGTATGACCATAGAACTCGACCGCCTGTTACAAGACGAAGACCTGGATGCCTTGATTGCCGTTGCCCGCAAAGGCGTCGTCACCAGCTACAAGATTGCCGGTAAATTGCTCCGGTTGCGGTTGGTTCATGAATACATAAATGGCGAGCGATGGGCCGACATTCATCCGGTCTTGCGCAACGTCCGTCGCGTCAAAGAGGCGTTGGCGCAAGACGCGCTGAAAGAGATCGAGAAGAATTGAGATGACCGAAACCGCGCGCGAAAAAGAAAGCTTCGATCATCTGTTCGTTGAACAGCCCGACTTGGCGCGCTTGCTGTGGGCGTTGCAGCGAGTTGAAGGGTTTGCGCTCTACTTCGCTCGCTGCAATGTTCCCGCCTATCGAGCAAAGCTGATCGAAGCCATTCGCGCCAATCTCTCCCGCCCAATCGCCATCGTTGAGATAAGCCCTCTGGCCGAGATGAATCAGCAGACTCGACCGTCGGTGGACGGTTATATCGAAAAACAGTTGGCCGATGTCTCGCCCGATGCAGTGGTCTTCATCACCGGATTGGAAAACCTGCTGCCTTCGCGCGACGAAGAGCAGATGCTGGCCACGACTCAGGAGCTGAACTGGCGGCGCGGGTTGTTTCAAAAGATGCGGCGTCCGATGGTTTTCTGGTTGCCAGAATATGCGCTAACCATGCTGGCGCGGAATGCTCCTGACCTGTACGACTGGTACAGCGGTGTTTATGACTTGGAAATCCCTGAACAGATGCATGCCGATGTTGCGCGGGCGACGTTGGCCACGATTCAGGAAACCGAAGACCGCCGATGGATGAGCAAAGATGAACGCGACCGCTGGGAAGATGTGTTGCAGGAACTTCTGGCCGCCGCCGAAGCAAACGCCGATCCCGACAATCTTTCCCAAGCGTCTGCAGTTGAACAAGCCGACCTGCTCGACCGGCTAGGCAGGTTATATTTGCAACGAGCGGAATATGCGCTAGCGCGGGACTACTTAACCCGTGCGCTCAAAATATCCGAAGAGGCTTTCAACTCTGACCATCCTAACATCGCTACTCGCCTCAACAATCTCGCTTACGTGCTTAAAGATTTGGGCGACCTGCAAAACGCGAGAGCACTTCTTGAACGTTCGCTCAAAATTGCCGAAGAGGCATTTGGGTCTAACCACCCAAATGTCGCTGCGCATCTCGATAATCTCGCTTCAGTATTTAGAGATTCGGGCGATTTGCAAAACGCTAGAGTACTTGCCGAGCGTGCACTTAAAATTGATGAAGCATCCCTCGGCTCAAATCACCCAAACGTCGCCACGAAACTCAACAATCTTGCTTCCGTGCTCAGAGACTTGGGCGAGCTGCAACAAGCCAGAATCCTGTTTGAACGTGCGCTCAAAATTGACGAGATAACTTTCGGGCCTAACCACCCAAACGTCGCGACGGGTCTCAACAATCTTGCTTCCGTGCTAAAAGATTTGGGCAAACCGCAAAAAGCCATAAACCTTCTCGAGCAGTCGCTCAAAATTGACGAAGCGGCTTTCGGACTTAATCATCCGAAGATCGCCAATCGCCTTAATAGTCTTGCTTGCCTACTCAAAGATTTGGGCGAGCTACAAAACGCCAAAAACCTTCTCGAACGGTCGCTCGAAATCTGTCGTCAATTTCTTGGCGATGAACACGCGCACACAAGAACAGTCAAAAAGAATCTGGATATTGTGCGGAAAGAGTTGGGAGAAACTGGCAATGAGTAAACAAAGAGCGCAAGCGCCAAGACTTTCTCCGAACGCTTGCGCTCCTGGTGGTTTAAGTCAAAGCAGCGTGAACAGCGATGACTCACTTACTTCCCTTCGCCTCCGCACTCTTCTTCAACGCCTCACTCACCCGATCAAAATTGGTTTTATAGACCGGCAGGTTCGGATCGTTGGTTTTCTGCCCAAGCTGGATGGCCTTTTCGTAATTCGCCTTTGCCATATCTAGCTTGCCGTTTTTCTCATACGCTTCGGCCAAACTGTCGTAGACGTTGGCGGAATTCGGGTAGCGTTCAACGTTGGATTTGAAGGCAGTGATGGCTTCGTCGCGTTTGCCCGCGGCGAACAGTTGGTAGCCGAGTTGGTTCATCAAGGCTTCGGGTGGCAACACCGCATAGCCGAATTTGCCCGAGAGCTTTTTGTAATGCTCTTCGACGGCATTCAGCCCGTTTGCGGCGACCGCGTCCGGCACGTTCCAACCATTGAAGATTTTGCGCAAGCCCCAATAGTGGCTGCGCAAAACGGCTGAGCCGTGGTCTTCGTCTTCCATAAACATCGCGTCCCAGACGAAATGTTTCGGCGCTTGTTTGCCAAGGACTTTCTTCAGGCCATCAAAGCCTCCGATCATCTCTTCGCCTTCATTGCTCATCGTGAAAAAGAGCAGGCGGTTCGTGTCCTTGCGCTCTTTGCAAAACGCTTCCGCCTCGCGCAGCGTCAGGTTGTTGTCCCATTGAATCGTCGGGCTGACGACGATGTAGGCATTAAAGACTTCGGGCCGCGTAAACAATGTGTGCAGCGCGAACAGGCCGCCGAAGGAATGCCCGGCGAAGACGCGATAGGGTTGCGTGCGGTAATCGGATTCGATGCTGGGGATCAGTTCGGTTTCGATGAACTTCAGGAATTTGTCCGCGCCGCCGCTGGTGCGCAATGGTTGCCCGCCTCCACCTCCGCCTCCAAATGCCGCGTGGGTCGGCGTCAGATCGCGCGTGCGGTCAGTGTTGGTAATGCCGACGACGATCATTTCGGGGACGCGTCCATTGCGCGCCAGAAAGTCAATCGTCGTGACAGTGTGATCCATCTGCGCTTCGCCGTCGGTCAGATAAAGCACAGGGTAACGCTGCCCGCTGCGCTCATAACCGGGCGGCGTGCGCACAAAGACGAACCGCTCTTCGCCCAGCACTGTGGATTTCAGGCTCAGGCGAGCGATCTGTTGGCGGTCTTGTCCGAATGTTGTCGCCGCAAGCGCAAGCAAAAGCGAAAGCGAAGCAAACAGGAAAAAGCGTTTCATATCCACCTCCATTGGGACTGTTCGTTGGTTATCGAATGAGCGAATTGCTTTGCAGAAGAGGCGAAGTATAAACAGCGAGCGCTTGGCTGGGAGGGGCGATTGGCTGTTTGGAAAAGACTTTTACGAGATTTTACATCGGCCTGGGTACGCACCGCCTCCGGCGTGCGGTCGTGGCGGGCAGATACGGTGGAATCCGAAGGGCGATTGGAGCAAGACTGCACGCCGGAGGCGGTGCGCACCCAACTATTCGACAATCATCAACGCGCCATTTTCCAGCCATTCTGAAAGCACTTCCTGCGCGCGCATTGCGCTGCTCTTTGTTCCGCCGGGCCGCGCGAGCAGGCTGCGAATTTCCACTGGCCGTTTCGTGGCGTACAGAACTAGATATGCAGCACGATCCAGGTTGGTGATGGAGATACCCGATGCGCCGGGGCTGAAGAGCAGATAGACCTTATTTTGCGCATCCACCGCTGGCAAGCCCGTCAGGCGCGGCGCATCGTCGCACAGCGCCATTGCGGGCATCAGGCTGAGTTCAAACAGGTAGCGTTCGACGTGCTGGATGGTTTCGATGACGTTGGCCTGAAAGCTGGCGACATCGTGCCCCGGCGCAAGTTTGACGCCCGCGCGGTCGCTGATGTTTGTGGGCAGTTCGCCGGGTTCACCCACTTTGTATGCGCCTTCGCGGGCCAGCGTACGGCGGCAACCGGCGATGGCGGCTTCCAGACGAACGAGGTCGGGAATTTGCGGCGCGCTCCATTGTTTGCGTTGATAGCCTTCGAGCAGAAATTCCGAAAACGCACGCGCCAACGAACCGCGGTTTTGAATGGATTGGTGAAAGAAAGAGCTGGAAAAGAATTGTTCCAGCGAAGCCAGCGAACGCGTTTCGGCCAGAATGACCGTCGTGGAGATTTTGAACTCTTCGGCCAGAGTTCGCAGCGTACGCCGCCGCCGCAGCGCATCGTGCCGCCAGGCGCGGCGATCTACAGTCAACAATTGCCCGCGCTCGGCTTCGGTCAGGTCTGCGCCAGCCAGAGCTTCATCGGCATTGGCGTGAATGGCGGCAACGAATGCTTCATCAAACAGCATCCGCACGGCCAGCTTCTGCAAAGCGTGATAGCTCATGGCGCGCTTGTTGTTGATCGAAGAAGGTGCATGGAGTTCAGGCTTTAGCCTGCTGGCATCGAAATGAGCGGGTGATGGAAGTCAGCAGGCTAAAGCCTGAACTCCATGCTTCTTTCCTTAGGGAAGAGTGTGTTGAGCCGTTCGAAGACCGGCAAGCATTCTTCGGGCTGGTTGTGTTCGCATTCAAAGACGATGGCTTTTAGATTCTTTGCGCGCGGAACGACGTATTCCAAAATCTCCCACGTTGCAGGCAGCGGTTCAGGCGAATGGCTGTCTTCGATGTAGGTGTAGCCTTCCACGTCGGCATGCGCACCGCCCGCGATGTGCATTTCAACCACACGGTCGAGCGGGAACGCGTCCAGCCCGGCAAGCGGCGGCAGGCTGCGCGTCTGTTGAAAAATCGCCAGATGCGCCGAGTCCAACACCATTCCGCAATCGGCTTTGTCCGTGACCAGCGCGAAGTAGTCCAGCAGGTGCAGATCGCCCAAGTAAATTACAGCAGGCGGATTTTCTGGCAGAACGTTGAAATCGGTTTCGGTTTCAATTTGAACAATGCTTTCGGCTGTCTCCAGCGCAGATTCACGGCACAGGATTGACGGCATCAGCATGCCATGGCCGCGTTCACGCGAAGCAAAGTGCCAGCGGCCCGCATCGCCACACAGCCACGCGGCATTGATCTCCTTGGCCAAGGCTTTGGTTTGTTGAATCCAAACCAGATCAATGTCAAGTTTCTCTTCCAGGTTGATGTCCAGAAAGTGATAGGTCGTGGGCAAGCAGCCAGCAGCCCAGCGGCGCACGCCCGCATCCAGCCCTCGTTCCAGATCGCCGCCGTATTCGTAAAAATGAACCAGCGCGGGGTAATGCTCCTTCATCCAGTTCACGTCCATCCCCTTGGCGGCGATGTTGAATTCACCGGAAAGGCCAATGCCCAGACGCGGCAGGCGCGATGCTTTCTCTGCAAATGTCGTCATAGCCCAGATTGTATTGGGCATTCGCAAACTTTCAAGCGCGAACATTTCCTTTGAAAAGAGCATGGAGTTCAGCCTTCAGGCTGCCGGCTTTCTTGGCAGTATCTTCCCGGAAACCAGGCAGCCTGAAGGCTGAACTCCATGCTCTTTTTTCTTGAAGTCGTCTGTAGCAATCTATCGTTGATTGCCCGTGGCCGTTTTGACGGCTGCGCCGCCTGGCTTCGCCCCGCCTCCGCCAGCAACGGGGCCGTTGCCGTTGTTGTAGTTTGGATAGACAGGCTTTTTGTATTTCGGCGTTGGCTTGGCCTTCAGTTCAGCCAGCGCAACCTCGACGGCCTTTTCCAATTGCGGGTCGTGGCCTTTGCGCCATTCCGCCGGGTCGAAATCAATTTCAACATCCGCCGGAGTGCCGTAATTTTCCACGTCCCATTCGCCTTGCAGGTTATAAAAAGCCACGCGCGGCGCGGTCACGCCGCCGCCGTCAATCAACTGTGGATAATCGTAAATACCGACCAGGCCGCCCCAGGTGCGTTTGCCGACCAGTTTGCCGACACCTGCTTTGCGAAACAGCCACGGCATCATATCGCCGCCGCTGCCCGCATATTCGTTGATGATCATGACCTTCGGGCCGTAAATCGAACCGACCGGCGTGGTGAAATCTTCGCCTTCGCGCGTGGCCCATTTGTTCATCAGCGGGCGGCGCATGTAATCAATGATGTAATCCGCCGCCGAGCCGCCGCCGTTGAAGCGTTCGTCAATCACCGCGCCTTCTTTATCAATCTGCGAAAAGTAGTAGCGGTTGAAATTGGTGAAGCCGCCGCCGCCGGTGTCGGGCAGATAAACATACGCCAGCTTGCCGCCGGACAATTGATCCACCTTGCGGCGATTGCCTTCAATCCAATCCAGATTGCGCAAGCCCTGTTCGTTGGCAACCGGGACGACCGTGTATTCACGCGCGTTTGAACCGTCTGCGTTCGCGCTGACTTTGATCAGCAACTGTTTGCCAGCCTTCGATTCAAAGAAGCTGTAGACGTTGTCAGTTGACCTGACTTCGCGGCCCGCGACGGCGACCAGGTAATCGCCCTCTTTGACTTCAACGCCAGGTTGCGTGAGCGGCGCGCGCAATTGCGGGTTCCAGTTTTCACCGTTGTAGATGTGCGCGAAACGATAGCGGCCGTTTTCGACCTTGTAATCCGCGCCGAGCAGGCCCGTGGCAATAAAGTTCGGTTGCGCCGCGTCGCCGCCTCCGGCGTTGTGATGGCCGACGGACATATTGCCCAACATTTCGCGGAACAGGGCATTCAAATCCTCGCGATGCGCGACGCCACCCAGATAGGCTTCGTAGCGTTTCTTTGTGCCCGCGTAATCCAGGCCATGAAGCTGCGGATCGTAAAAGAAGTCGCGTTGAATGCGCCAGACTTCGTTGTACATCTGCTTCCATTCGGCCTTCGGATCAACCCAGACTTCCATCTCGTCAATCTTGACGACGCCTTCGCCGGGTTTGGCAGGTTGCATCGTCGGCATGATCGTGAACCGCTGCGCCGGGCCGAAGCCCGTGCCGACCAGCATCTTTTCGCCGTTGGCAGAGATGGTGAAGCTGTTGACCCCTTCGGTCACCTTGTCGAGCTTGCGCTTGTCGAGTTCAAATTTATGAACTGTCGCGCCGGGCGCGTTCTGCACGGCTTCGGTGATGAATACAACGCCCGGTTTGGCTGCGCTCAAGCCCACGTAATTCCGCGGCGGAATAGGCAACGCCAGAATGCGCTGGCCGATGCCGTCAAAATCAATCGTGACTTTTACCTCTTCTTTTTTGGGTGGAGCTTTCGGCGCATCGTCCTTCTTTTCTTCGGCGATTTTCTCTTCATCGCTTTCAGGCGCCAGCGGCGAAGCTTCGCCCTTTTTCAGCACGACCAGATAGACGCTGCGCGTGGGCTGGTTGGTGAAGCTGGACATATCCAGCCAGCCGCTGGACGGCCCGGCGTTGGTGCTGGCGGTGAAGTACAGGTACTTGCCGTTCTTGTCGAAGTTGGCGTAACGCGCATCGCTCAGCCCGTCGGTGATCTGCGTGCTTTGGCCTGTCTCCATTGAATAAGCGAAGACGGCGCACAGGCGGTTCTTCAGTTGTTTGGTGTAGGCGATCCATTTGCTGTCGGGCGACCAATTCGGGTTCATCACGCGAAACGGATTTTCATAAGTGTTGGTCGTGACTTTGACGGGCGATCCCTTTTCGACATCCACGTACCACAGGTTCAATCGTTTGTCGGTGAAGGCGATCTTCTTCGAGTCGGGCGACCATTCCGGCGAATAGAAGTACGACGACGGATTGCCCAGGCTGATCTTTTTGACTTCGCCCATCCCTGATTGCGGGCTTAGGTGCAGCGCGTACTCGCCCGATTCGTCGCTGAAATAAGCGATCCATTTGCCATCGGGCGACCATGCCGGGTCGCGGTCGGCGACGCCCGAAGAATTGGTCAAATTGCGCGCATTCCCCTTATCAGCGGGGACGCTGATGATCTCGCCGCGCGCTTCAAACAGGGCGCGCGCGCCGGTGGGCGACAATGCAACGTTCGTGATGCGCCCGGTGACTTTCTCGAAATGCGGGCGAATGCTGGCCAGATCGGCGTTGATCGTGATGTTGACCTTTGTGGTCTTGCCCGACTTCAAATCGTAAAGCTTGATCTCGCCGAACTGGTCATACACGATCGCGTCCGGCCCGGCGCTGGCGGATTTGATGTCCAGGCTTTCAGAGCCTGCGGCGCTGGCGTTCTTGATAAGCGACGTGATCTTCTTCGACTTCAGGTCGTACTCGAACAATGTGAAATGGCCGTTGCGGTCGGACAGGAAATAGACCTTGTCGGCATTACCGGCAGGCCACATCGGATTGAAGTCATTTGAATTCTGGCGCGGGATTTCGGTCACGCTGGAATCGCTCAGGTTCGCCAGCCAGATTTTATTTGTCTGGCCGCCGCGATAGTTCTTCCATTGCGCGAAGGCTGGCGCCAGCGGCGTGTACGCCAGCCGCTGACCGTCCGGCGAATACGCGCCTTCGTGTGCCATCGGCAGCGGCACTTCGGTCTCAAGCCCGCCATCGGCAGGAATGGTGTAGAAACGCTGGAACCGCGAATAGCTGGCGCGCGCTGAGCGAAACAAAATGATTTTGCCATCGGGCGTCCATGCCACCGCGGTGTCTACTCCAGGATGCCACGTCAACCGCTTCGGCACGCCGCCGCCCGCCGGGACGGTGAAGACATCCGTGTTGCCGTCATACTGGCCTGTGAAGGCGATGGTCTGGCCGTCGGGCGAAAAGATCGGCGAGGTTTCAATGCCCACGCCGGTCGTCAGCCGCGTGGCTTCGCCGCCTGCCCGCGCGACAATCCACAGGTCGCCCGCATAGTTGAATGCAATATGTGTTTTGCTGACGGTGGGGCGCTGCATCAACAGCGGCGCGTCCTGCGCCCAGGTGAGCGCGGTGAAGGCCAGCAAGAGTAAAAGGATCGGTAGTGCTCGTTTCATATTGTGTTCTCTAAAGTGTGTTATCAGATGGGTCGAACAGTCGTTGGTAGTCAACTGTCATACTGGGCTAAATAAATTGTGTTGTCGTAATCCACCAAGCCCACTCGAAGCCCTCGAATCCAGCCGTTTCGTCCAAGCAGATTTCGCGGGATTCCCGGATGTTTGGCAAAGTAAACAGTTGCGGGAACGACGATCTCGGCAAATTGAATTGTCACGTCGTGGCCGAATGCATCGAGCGTGCCGACCAATGAACCGAAACGTTTGGGCAGTCCGCTTTCAATGTTCAGCCCTAGCAGCACCCCGACCTCTCGGCTGAAAACGCAAAATGCGGATCCACAATCTACATTCGCTGGCACTCGCACCAGATCATCTCCGTGCCGCAGTATCACCTCCAGCGTGATTCCATCCGGGTCATCGGGATAAACGTGTTTGAGATTGAAGGTCAATTGTTCGGACATCGTTCAGATTCCTATAAATGGCGGATCATCAGCGGGCGGGAGATAAGCAATCAGCGGAAGGTAAGCGCCATCGAGTTTAGCCGCCGTAAAGACAGCCTGGCTATCTGCGCCATGCGCAATCAACCGCTCGCCGTCGAGAGCAATCCATTCTCCTGAATACTCGCGCCGATGTTCACGCATCCAACGCCGATTTGGTTCCGGGTCAGGCTCAGGAACCGGCGTGGTTTTGCCTGCCACCTCACGTTGAGACTCTTCACGCTGCCGTTGTTGGCCGCCAACCGTAACAGCCAACGACTGTTGGTGTTTTTGTTGTGACGCAACCGGCTCAACTAAATGAACCGTCGTGATTTCAACCTCGCACAAATATTGCTGCGCCGCCGCTGTCGCAGCAGCAATGGCTTCATCGCGCGTTGCCCTTTCAGCCGCAATGTTAGGCAGCGCCGGAAACAAAGCGCGAAAGTGACCGTTGTTTCGTTCGACAATTATGTCGTAGCTTTTCATAAAAACTCCTTTCGGCGACTCAACTGCAAACACGGTGAGACTGGAGGAGCACTTTGGCAAGCTCACCTCGCCCAGTCTTCGATGGCGAGGTTTGGCACGCGCTCGAAATCAACCGTATTACGCGTGACCAGAATGCCGTTGACTGAAAGCGTGATGGCGGCGATGGCAAGATCGTTTGTGCCGATGCGGATTTTCTGAGCGCGAAGTTGATCGAAGATCGCAGCAGCCACTTCGTCAAAAGGCAGGCAGTCTCTGCCTTTGTAAAACGTCAATCCACGGTGCAATCGGGTATACGCCTGAGCGCGGGCAGCGCCGTTCCTGGCACGACGACAATCCGGCAGCCAACCGCTGAGGTCTTCGCCAAAGGTGATGATTGTGGTTACCATCTCATCACCTTCGATCAGCGAAGCAGCACGCTCCATTACTTTGGGATATTTGCTCTGCAAGAAACCACAGATGTCCGTATCCAAAACGTAGAGTTTCATTGGCCATTCTCAGGCGAGTCTAAAAGATCAAATTCACGTTCTACTTCTTCACGCTGCCGTCTTCGCTCGGCGTAAATTTCCTCAATGTGTTGCAACATTGCTTCTTCGTCACCGGCAAACATCCCCGCCGATTCGATCCAATTTCGCGGGCTGCGCGAATGGGAGGGTGATGATGGCGCGCTAACTTCGATAGTGGTCAACACGACCTTTGACAGATAGTCTTCGGCCACTTGCCGGGCGTTGCTCAATGCTTCATCAAAGCTGGAACCTTCGGCACTTAAATCAGCCAACGTAGGCAGTACGGCACGCCAGACGCCTTTTGACTGCTCAACAATTACCGGGTATTGCATAAATCTCTTCTCCTTTTGCCGCGCAGGATAACGCAACCAGCGCGCGATTGCGTTATCTCATCGGCGACTTACTCACTGCTGCCCGCCGCCGTTCTTCGCGGCCTGCCCGGCGGGAGCAGTCGGGTTGGCTTTGTGATAATCAGGATACGGCGGACGATGATGTTCTTTCGGCGGATTCTTCTTCAGCTCTTCCATCAGCCATTCGACGGCCTTTTCAATCTGAATGTCGTGGCCTTCGCGCCAGGCTTTGGGGTCAAGGTCAATTTCAACGTCGGGCGCGACGCCGTGGTTTTCGATGTCCCATTTGCCTTCGGGCGTGTAAAACGCAAAGTGCGGCGCTGTCACACTGCCGCCGTCAATCAGGTCAGGATACCCGCCAATGCCAACCAGGCCGCCCCAAGTGCGTTTGCCCATCAAAGGCCCGACTCCGGCGCGGCGGAACATATACGGCAGGTAATCGCCGCCTGAACCGGAGTATTCGTTGATCAGCATGGCCTTCGGCCCGGGCATTGTGCCGAAGGGCTGGCGGAAATCTTCGCCCTCGCGCCCTGTCCAGTAACTCATCAACGGCTTCTTCAAATAATCCACCACGTAATCCGCCGCGTGGCCGCCGCTGTTGAAGCGTTCGTCCACCAGCGCCCCCTGTTTGTCGAGTTGGGAAAAGAAGTAGCGGTTGAAGAAGGTGTAACCGCCATTGGCTGTATCCGGCAGGTAGATGTAAGCCAGTTTGCCACCGCTCAACCTGTCGACCTTGCGCCGGTTGTCTTCCACCCAGGCCAGATTGCGCAGGCCCAGTTCGTTTGGGATCGGCACGACCGTCACTTGGCGCGAACCCGTGCTATCGGGATTTGGCCCGACAGTGATCACGATTTGTTTGCCCGCCGTGCTTTCAAAGAAGCCATAGACATCATCTGTCGCCGTCAAACTGCGGCCATTCACTGCTAGTAGATATTCGCCAACCACGACATTGACGCCCGGTTGGGTCAGCGGCGCTTTCACCTCCGGATTCCAGTTTTCGCCGTTGAAGATTTTGGCGAAGCGATAGCGCCCGTTTTCGATCTTGTAATCCGCGCCCAACAGTCCGCCCGGCACGTGCTTCGGATCAGGCACGTCACCCCCCTGCACAAACAAATGGCCGACGGTTAGTTCGCCCAGCATTTCATTAAATAGGTAATTCAAGTCAGCGCGATGCGCCAGCGCGGCCACGTAAGGCTTGTACTTCTCCTGCGCCGCCTTGATGTCCAGGCCGTGGTAGTTGGGGTCGTAGAAAAAGTCGCGTTCAATGCGCCACGTTTCGCGGTACATCTGTTCCCACTCCGCTTTGGGGTCAACCCAGACTTCCATCTCTTCGGTCTTGATCTTGCCGACTCCTGGTTTGAAACCGGGAGTCCCCGCAGCAGCCGTAGCGGCGATGAACCAATTTGGCCCCATCCGATAAAGCACCTTTTCGCCATTGGCCGACAGATCAAAGCTCTGAACGCCATCAATGACTTTGTCGAGTTTGCGCTTTTCCAGATTGAAGATCTGCAACGTCGCGCCTTCCGCACCATCCGGCAATTCGCCAATCCACAGCGTGCCGGCATTGCCCGCCGCCAATCCGACGTAGTTCCGGTTTGGAATCGGCAACGCCAGAATGCGCTGGCCGATGTTGTCGAAGTCAATTGCGACGGGCGCAGGCTTCGGCGCATCCTTTTTGTCAGCGGCCTGTTTGTCAGCAGCTTGCGCTGTCGCATCAGCTTTCTTCTCTTCCGGCTTAGCGTCGTCTTTCTTCGCCCCGTCGCCCTGTCCCCCCGTCGCCGCGTCGGTCTTCTCTTCATCGCTTTCCGGTGCAAGCGGCGAAGGCAGGTCTTTGCGAAGCACAGCCAGATACACGCTGCGCGTTGGGCGATGCGGATAGGCGGACATGTCGAAACCTGAAATCTTCGGGCCGATGTCGGTGCTGGCGGTGAAGTACAGATACTTGCCGCTCTTGTCGAAGACCGGCGATTGCGCATCGCTCAATCCGTCGGTGATCTGCGTGATTTTGCCGTCTTCCAGCGAATGGATGAAGACGGCGCTGTACGATGACTTCAGCGGCTTGGCATAGGCCAGCCAGCGGCTGTCCACTGCCCAACTGACGCCGATGGGGCCGCCGCCGGAAAGCAGCGTGTCCAGTTTTTTCGGCTCGCCTTTTTCAATTTCCACCACCCAGATGTTCAGGCGTTTGTCGCTGAAGGCGATCTTCTTGCTGTCGGGCGACCACTGCGGCGCGTAATAAAAGCTGGGTTCCAGTTTGATCTTCTTCACTTCGCCAGTGGCTTTTTGATCGCGCAGGTGCAAGGCGTATTCGCCGGACTCGTCGCTGAAGTAGGCGATCCATTTGCCGTCGGGTGACCAGGATGGATCGCGTTCGGCGACGTTGGTGGTATTGGTCAAGTTGCGCGCGTCGCCTTTTTCCGCCGGGACGCTGATGATTTCGCCGCGCGCTTCAAACACGGCGCGCGCGCCCGTCGGAGAAATCACGCCGCCGTTGATGCGCTGGCCGACCTTTTCGAATTTTGGACGAACGGCCAACTGATCGGCGTTGATCGTCACGCTGACTTTTGCGGTCTTGCCCGACTTCAGGTCATAAGTGTTCAGCGTGCCGAACTGCTCATAGACAATTGCATCGCCACCCACCGCTGCTGTGGCCGATTTGATGTCCAGGCCGGTGTTGTTGATCAGCTTCGAGACCTTCTTGCTCTTCGTGTCATAGGCGAAGAGTGTCACCGCGCCTTCCCGGTCGGAAAGAAAGTAGACCTTGTCGCTGATCCACATCGCATTGAAATCGTTGGAATCGGTGCGCGGGATTCGTTCGATGCTCGAATCGCTCAAGCTTGCAATCCAGATGTAAGAAGCCATTCCGCCGCGATACCGCTTCCAGGCACTGAAGGCGCGCGGCATCGGTTCATACGCCAGCCGCGCGCCATCGGGCGAAAACGCTCCGTCGGACGACATCGGCAATGGAAGTTCAGTCGGCAATCCACCGGTGATGGGCAACGTGAAGAGTTTGACGAACCGGCGGGATTCGCTCGACCGGTCAGAAAGGAAGATCAACTGCTTGCCATCTGGCGTCCAGCCAATCAAATGATCCAGGCCGGGATGAAACGTCATGCGCTTCGGCGTGCCACCCGATGCAGGCATTGTGTAAACATCCGTATTGCCGTCGTATTCGCCCGTGAAGGCGATGGTTGACCCATCCGGCGAAAAGATCGGGGCGCTTTCGTTGCCAACGCCAACGGTCAAACGGCTGGCTTCGCCGCCTGCACGCGGCACGCTCCACAAATCGCCGGCGTAGGCAAAAACGATGTGCGTGCGATTCATCGTTGGCTGGCGCAGCAGCAAAAGCTTGTCTTGGAGTTTGTCTTGCGCGAAGCCGAAGCTGACCAAACAAAGCAGGATGGCGAATGCCGGAAGCAGTCTTTTCATCTTGATCTCCTCTTGCCGGGACGCGCCAAAAACGATGGTTGCGTCTCGACTCTTGATTGTGAACTTAAAGCGAGTATGGGTTGGCGAAGTCTCCTTTACGCACGACAACCTTGGCGGGTTCGGATTTTGTCTGATTGGGAATGATTGCGAAAGACTGATGGGAAGGCCAGACGGCTTTTTACAAGATTTATACAAGCGTGAAGCGGCGTCTATGGATGAGCGGAGAGTAGCATCTGGATCAGCAGGCGCACTCCCTCACTTCCCGCTTCCCGGCAGGACTGGCCGATAAAGGGCTTCGATCTGCCGATCAATGCGCTCAACTTTTTCAGCCAGATGTCGAGTTTCAGCGCGGTGCGCGGCAATGTCTCCGCGTAGTTCGCTTTGTCCGGTCTGCATCTCAGCCTTGAGCGTGTCGAAGCGCGCATCAATGTAGCTTTTGAGCGTCTGCAAGTTCAGCCAGTTTGCGCCAAAGATGGAGAAAACCAACGTCGCCAATGTGATGATCAATTGCCAGTTCGTCGTGTTCGCCTCCGTTATTTCTTCGACGCCTTCGACAATCGCCGGGCCTTTTCGGCCAGTTGCGTGGATTCCGGGATTGCGGCGATGGCGCGCTGCAATTGCGGATCGAGGTCGGTGGTCATGCGCTTCTGCGTGTCCACACCATAAGCTGCAATCAACACTTCCTCGCGGATTTTCTTGCGCGACCATTCGACATTCTCGTCAATCATCTTCGCCGTCAAACCATAGTCCTGATTTTTGGCAATGAAATCAGCCATAAACTGGCGATAGGCGCTCATGATTTCGTTCGTGATGACGAATTCGCTGGGTTGCGGCTGATGATCGAACTCAATTGCGCCGCGTTTGAAGTTCGGCGCAGCAGCCACTTTCCCCGCCACCAATTCACGAACGAACATAAACAGCCCCGTCGTCCAGATCGTCCCTTGCAGGTTGCTGATGGTCGGCGCTTCAACCTTGATGTCGGGTTCAATGCCGCCGCCGCCAAAAACAGGCCGTCCCAGATCGGTGCGGCGCATTTCGTTTTTGACTTTGGCCGGAGGCGGCGCGTCGCCGTTGGCATTGCGATGGAATTGGTATTCGTAAGTGGAACCGTTCGAGTAATCTCGCTGGATCAGCCGCCCGCTCGGCGTGTAATAACGCGCCGTGGTCAGCGTCAGTCCGGCCCCGCCCGGCAGCGGATAGATGGTCTGCACCAAGCCTTTACCGAAGCTGGGTTCGCCAACGACCAACCCGCGGTCGTGATCCTGAATCGCGCCGGTGACAATCTCCGAAGCCGACGCCGTCCCCTCATCAATCATCATCACCACGGGCACGGTTTCAGGCATCCCCGATTCGGCTGGCCATTCCTTGTCGCCAGATTTGCCTTCGCGGTTGCGCACGGAAACTATGCCTTGCCCGCGCAGCAGGAACTTGTCGGCCACGCGGATTGCCTGATCCAGGAAGCCGCCCGGATTGCCACGCAAGTCGAAAATCAAGGTGTTCATTCCCTGCTCTTTCAGCCCGGCAATCGCCACGGTTAATTCATCGCTGGTTGTCGAATGGAACCCCCGCGAGAGCGCAACGTATCCGACGCCGGGTTTCACCATGTAGGCGCCGGAAATTGACGGCAGGTCCACCGCCGCGCGTTCCAATTTGACGGTAATGGTTTGCGCTTCGCCTTCGCGCCGGACGGTCACTTTGACTTCCGTGCCCAGATCGCCGCGCAGGTGGTCGCGCACCTTGTCGGAGTTCCAGCCGTCCGTGCTCTTATCATCCACGGCAACGATCTGATCGCCGTAGCGCAGGCCAGCGCGGGCGGCAGGCGTGTCCTTAAACGTTTCGATGATGTAAACGCCACGATGGCGTGTTTGGATGGAAGCGCCAATGCCGTAATACTGGCTGCGCTGTTCCAGCCGCATCTCTTCGAATGCTTTGCGGTCGTAATAATTGGAGTGCGGGTCAAGCACGCGAAGCATGCCCTGAATGGCGGCGCTGGTCAGCGGTTCATACTCCAACTCTTCCACGTAGTTTTCGCGAACCAACTCCATCGCCTGGATGTAATCTTTGGCGAGTTTGTCCTGGGCCAGCCGATCCTGCGTGACCGCCTGCGGGCGCAAGATGGCAAGGCTGACCAGAAAGCTGACGGTGATCACAAAGAGCGAAAATCGCTGCCAGTTTTTTCTCACTGCTGGAGTCCTCCGTTTACTACAAACTGCCGGGAAAGGAATCGAAGCTCGTCTGGCGGCCAGCCGGCTTATAGAGAAGTTTTCAATCGGTTGAATTCAAAGGCGAGACCGGATATTAAATCAAAGGTGGCCAGTTTCAAACCGCGGTCTGGCCACGGGGTGCGCGTCAACTTTTTGCGAGAAGCAGCTTCACGTGAATTCACCGCCGAGTCGCAGAGGTCGCTGAGACTGCGCAGAGAACAATCGCGGGCTTTTATTCTCCTCTCTGCGTTTCCTCTGCGGCTCTCTGCGACTCTGCGGTGAATGGGCTTGATGCAAACACGCCTTGCAAAAATGTGACGGACACCCTTGGCCGCGAACCGTTGAGATTGCCGCTCACCGGCAATCTCAGGTAGCATTCGCCCGCTTCAGAACTTATTTCTTGCAACTCAAAACCATTGTCATCGCGAATCTTTTTTCACTGTTGGCCTGCCTCAGCGCAAGAAAGTGGCGCGCGCGCCACGGTCCCCCTGAACATAATTTCAGCCATCGTAAACATAAACATAAGATTGACAGGCTCGCCGCGAGTTTTCTAAGATGCACGCGGTACATAAGCGGTTACGGTCAATCCCCTACAAATTCACTTCACCTGGGCTTCAAGCTTTTTGACAGCGAGTCAGACAGTAAGCCCAAAAGATACTGATCAGCCATTTGACAGAGCCAACACACACGCTTCGTTTCACACCAAGCTTTGATCTTTCATTTCAGTTCAAGTTTTCGTTCGTGCCCCAGCACATAGTGGATGCCCCGCTTTCTGAACATTGAACTGTGCCCCGAATTACTTCCCTCATCTACTCGTGGGCTGTTGATAACTCATTTGATTAAGCCATCATAAAGGAGGCTTTGAGATGAAATCACGTCATCTGTCCATCTTGCCTGATAACTCCACCGGGGATTCAATTGCCGATGTAAACCCCGCTGGCGCTGCCAATGACGCGGGAAGCGGCGCAAGCTACCGTGCCCGCTACCAGGCGTTTCTCAATCAGCAATCGCAGCGAAGCCCGCGCAGAACCAGGCCGAACGCTGTGATTGGCGTCGTCGGGGCCGTCATTAACTTCGCCATTTTTGTGGCGCTCTTTCTGGCGATCTTAACGCTGTTCGGCTTTGGTTTGTCACGGCTAAGTGGCGATGCCAAAGCGACTGCGAGCGACGTTCAGGTCACAAGTCAGCAACCGGCATCAACGGTGGCTGAATCATCCCCATCGCCAACGACCAAGAAAAGGTCTCGCAACAAACGAGGTTCTTGGAAAAAATAACAGTTGAGTCAAAGATCAGTTGCAATCAAGTCTGCCTTGGTTCGTCTTCCAGAATCACCCCTGCTTTTGCCGCTCGTCATACTTTTCGCTCTTTTCGCCCCTTTTCGTTATGATGCGGGCATGGCTAATTCGACCCAGCGCAATTCCCCCCTTGCTCTGATTATTCTTGATGGTTTTGGACACTGCGAAAAAGTTGAAGGCAATGCAATCAAACTGGCTCAACGGATGGCCAAGACGCCTTTCCTGGATCAATTCACTGAAAAATATCCGAACACATTGATTGAGGCAGCGGGCGAACGAACGGGGCTGGCGCGCGACCAATTCGGCAACTCCGAAGTCGGACATATGAACATCGGCGCAGGGCGGGTCGTCCCGCTGGATAGCGCGCGCATTGACGAAGCCATTTCAAGCGGGAAGTTTTTTGAGAATCCGGCGTTGGTTGCCGCTGTAGATGCAGGCAAAAATACGGCGCTGCATTTGATGGGCCTGGTTTCTGCGGGTGGCGTGCATTCGACAACATCTCACCTGCACGCGCTGCTGGAAATGGCAGCGCGGCGCGGCGTCGAACGAGTCTTCGTGCATGTCTTTACCGATGGCCGTGACACACCGCCGAATGCGGGCAAAGGATATGTTGCGGAATTGATCCTGAAAATGCGCGCGCTGGGCATTGGCCGCATTGCGACGATCTCCGGGCGGTATTACGCCATGGATCGCAACCAGCGTTGGGAGCGCATCGAACTTGCCTACAATGCAATCACCCGGGGTACGGGCACACAAGCCACCGATCCGATTGCCGCGATTGAAGCCGCCTACGCGCGAGGAATCACCGACGAGTTCATTGAACCAACAGTGATCGTGAACGAGGACGGTTCGCCGGTGGCGGCTGCGCAAAGTGGCGACTCCTGCATCTTTTTCAACTTCCGCGCCGACCGCGCCCGGCAACTGACGCGCGCGTTTACGGGGTTGAACTTTGCCAATTCCTCGTCTGCCAGTTCCTCGCCTGAAGGCTTTGAGCGCGAACGGATACAGGATTTGCAGTTCGCCACGTTTACGCAATATGACCGCGCGATTAACTCTTCCATCGTCTTTCCGCCGGTTGAATTGAAAAACACGCTGGCTGAAGTTTTTGCCGCGCTTGGCATTCGCAATCTGCGCATTGCCGAAAGCGAAAAGTACGCGCACGTGACCTATTTTTTTAACGGCGGCATTGAGCAGGAGTTCCCTGGCGAAAGCCGTTTGCTGATTTCTTCGCCGGATGTCGCAACCTATGATGTAAGACCGGAGATGAGCGCGCTGCGCATGACGGATAAAATCTGCCGCGCGCTGGATGAGAATGCCGCCGACGTGTACATCATCAACTTCGCCAACTGCGATATGGTCGGCCATACCGGCAATCTGAAAGCGGCGATTGAAGCCGTCGAAGTCGTGGACACTTGTCTGGGCTGGGTTGCCGGCACGATTAAACGATTGAAAGGCGCAGCCATCATCACTGCCGACCACGGCAACTGCGAACAGATGATTGATCCCGATACCGGCGCGCCGCACACCGCCCACACCGATAATCCCGTGCCTTTTATCCTGTGCGATCCACAATTCAAGGGCGCTTTGCGCGAAGACGGGGCGCTGGAAGACATCGCGCCGACGTTGTTAGATATGCTGAGTATCGAAAAGCCAGCCGAGATGACAGGCCGCACCTTACTTATCCCTTCTTGACTTATCCCTTCTTGACCAAAAAGGCTGATTTGCCCGATTTAAATGCCTGTCGAACCTCAACATATTCTGGTCATCCACGTCGCCGGTCTGGCGCAAACCACGCTGGCGCTGCCCGCCTTGCGTTCGTTGCGCGCGCATCTGCCAAACTCGCGCATCACGGTTGCGGCCAGCAGCGCGGCAGCCGATCTGATTCGCCTGAGCGGATGCGCCGATGAGGTCTTGGTCGTCGGCAGATTGCGCCACGCCGAACTGCTGAAACCGACTGCGCTGTATCGCAGCACAAAAACTCTCAATGAACTTCGCCACGCCAACTACGATCTGGCCATTGAATTCAACTCCGGCACGGAAGCCGCGATTGTTTTGAACCTGGCCAATCCGCGCGAACGATTAAGGCCGTCAAAAGAGAGAAACAAAAGCTTGAGCGCGGTCATTGAACGAGTCACACAAACCATCTCACAACAGAATGCCGCGCCGGTTCACCTGGCGCATCAATACCTGAAGAAGCTTGAATTGCTGGGTGTGCGTCCGATTGAAGCCGAACCGCGGATCACGACTGACCGGCAAGTAGATGAGCAGATCGAAAAGCTGCTGGATAAAAATGGCGTCGAGTTCGGCGAACTGTTGATCGGCATCCATCCCGGCGCAGGACAGATCAGGCACCGGTGGCCGATGGAACGCTTCGTTTCGTTCGGCGCGCGGATGATTCACAACTTCAACGCACGGGTGCTGGTTTTTGCCGGACCGCAGGAACGCGGGTTGGCGAAACAAATTGTGAAGCAGTTGCCAGAGAAAGCGGCAGAGAAAGGGGCGGCCAAACGCGCCATCGCCATCGAATCGCCCAAGCTGTCTGAACTGGCTTCGGCCTTTGCCCGATTGAGCCTGCTCGTCGCCAATCACAGTGGCCCGGCGCATCTGGCCGCCGCCGTGGGGACGCCGGTCGTGGCGGTTTCAATTCTTGGAGCAAGTTTTGGAAACAATTCCACGTCCTCGCCGATGGACTTGCTGGGCCGCCGCCATGAACATCTTCGGGCGTCGCATGTCGAACTTATTTCGGAAGAAGCTGTTTACGAGGCAGCCTGTCGGCTGTTAAAAATGAACCGCGCAGAGTTCCTGCGCAGCAGATGAGAAAGAGTCAAACCACAGATGAACACAGATGAACACAGATGAACACAGATGAACACAGATGAACCAAACGAATCTGTGTTCATCCGTGTTTATCCGTGGTTGGTTTTCCAACAACTGAAAAGGAGCTTTTTGATGATTCGCAAAACATTCACCATAGCATTCATGATTTTCGCGCTGGTGGCTTCGCCCTTCGCGTCATTCGCCGACGAAGGGATGTGGCTGCCGGACACGCTGGACAAGCTGCCGCTTTCGCAGATGAAAAAGCGCGGCTTCGAACTGAAGCCCGAAGACGTTTACAGCACGACCAAAGCCAGCCTGAAAGACGCCATCGTCCAGATCAGCATTGGCGGCACGGGTTCGTTCGTTTCGCCCGAAGGCTTGATTCTGACCAACCATCACGTGGCGTTCAGTGCCATCACGCGTGCCTCGACGACCGAGAAGGATTACATCAACAACGGATTCCTGGCCAAATCCCGCGCTGAAGAGATTCCCGCGCAGGGCTACACCATTTCGATCCTGCAAGAGTTCAAAGACGTAACCGCCGAGGTCAACTCCGCTGCCACATCCGGCCTGTCGCCCGAAGCGCGCGACAAAGCGATGAATGAAAAGAAGCAGGAAATCGCCAAAGCCGCCTCCAATGGCCGCGAGAAAGATGGCATCCGCACGCAGGTCATCGAAGCCACGAGCGGGCTGCAATACTTCCTCTACACCTATCTGACGCTGCGCGACATTCGCGTCGCGTACGCGCCGCCCAAATCCATCGGCTATTTCGGCGGCGATCCGGACAATTTCGAATGGCCGCGCCATTGCGGCGATTTCACGTACCTGCGCGCGTACGTCGGCGCGGACGGCAAACCGGCGGGCTTTGGCAAAGACAATGTGCCTTTCAAACCGAAGAAGTTTCTGGCGGTCAATGCTACAGGCATCAAAGAAGGCGATTTCACCTTTGTGATGGGCCATCCCGGCGCGACCTATCGTTATCGCGAATCCTATTCGATTGAATATCGCCAGAACATTCAATTGCCCGATCAAATCGCAACCCTGCGCAAACAGATCGAAACGCTGACCAAGCTGGGCGAAAAGAATCCCGCGCTGAAGATTCGTCTGGCCGATCAAATCTTCGGCCTCAGCAATTCGTTGAAAGCCTTTGAAGGCGCAGTGACTGGCTTGAAGAAGATCAACCTGGTCGAGCGCAAACGCACCGAAGAAGAAGCATTGAAAAAATGGCTGGCTGCCAACCCAGCGGCACAAGCGAAATACGGCGACGTGCTGCCACAGATCGAAGCGCAGTACGTGGAGTTGCGTTCGTTCGCGTCAAAACAGAGCGCCTTGGGCGAAGTGCTCAATTCGGGCGACCTGGTCAGTGCGCTGGAATTCGCCTACAACCGCGCGCTCGATAAAGAGAAGCCCGCTGGCGAACATACTCCGCAGTTCAGCGACAACTACCTGCCGCAGGTCACCAATCAATTAAGCGCGGGCTGGGGCGAGCGCGAAGCCGAAGCCGAAGCCAAACTGCTTGCCGCAGGATTGGTTCGCGTAGCTGATCTGCCCGCGAATCAAAAGTTCGCCTATGTCGAAAATCAGTTTGGCATCAAATCCGGTGATGCTCGCCGCGATGCCGAACGCGACTTTGCGCAATCAGCCATCGCCAACACGAAGTTCAAATCCTTCGATGAAGTGAAGAAGCTGTTTTCGATGTCCGCCGCCGACCTTCGCGCGATTGACGATCCGACATTGAAGCTGGTCGTTGCCGCTGCCGATGAAAACGCACCCTTCGCCAAACGCATTGCCAAATTCAACGCCGAAGTCACACGGCTGCGGCCGAAGTTCGTCGCCGCGATGATTGAAATGCGGAAGTCGGCTTATTACCCCGACGCCAATTTCACGCTCCGGTTCACCTACGGCGAAGTCAAAGGCTACAAGCCCCGCGATGCGGTCAGCTACGACTGGCAAACGTCGCTGAACGGCGTGATCGAAAAAGACACGGGCGAAGAGCCATTCAACGTGCCATCGGTGCTGAAGGAATTGGCCAGGAAGCGCGACTTCGGCAGTTATGCGGACGCGCGGCTGAATGATGTGCCGGTAGACTTTCTAAGCACGACCGACATCACCGGCGGTAACTCCGGTTCGCCGATTATGAACGGCAAAGGCGAACTGATCGGCTTGGTTTTCGACGGCAACTACGAAGGCCTGGCGGGCGATTACGCGTACGACATCAACCTGAATCGGACGATCAATGTGGACATCCGTTATGTGCTGTTTTTGACTGAGAAGCTGGGCGGCGCAAGCTACCTGTTCAACGAGATGCAGATCAAACGCGGCAAGGCAATGGTCGCGGGCAAATAGAATCAAGATACGGCGCGGGTCTTTTCGGCCCGCGCCATACTTGGAACGCACAAAAAATTCATCACTACACTCGAGAATTATTTTGCCAATCTCGAACAGTTCGGATATTCTCCGCCGCGCCCCGAAGCCAACTCGGCAATCTCGACTCCCATAACGTTCACCCTTTATCCCCTGTGGTAGCCCCGACCACTTTTCGAGGCTACTGCCATGACTCAATTTCACGACGAACTGCAACGCGACTTGCATTCCCTCCAACAGTCCTTCAGCGATCTGGAGTCTCTCAAACAATCTTTCACCGAACTGGACGTACAGCTTGTCGAACAGGCGCGCGAGATGCGTGAAAACGGAATCCCGCCCAAAGCAGAACTGGCGACCGGCATTGAAACCCTCCGGCAGAACTTCGATGAACTGCGTCTGCGCACCAGCGACTTGGCTCACTCACTCGCCTCTGCTCCTGCAACGGAGCAGTTGAGTTCACTCAAAGAAATCGAACGGCTGGCGTGGGAGATCAGCCAGCACCTAACCAAACAACAGTCCAGACAGCGGGCTGAGCATGCTCTCCGCCGCGTGATTGACCTGCGACACAGTCGGCGCGCCGACCATCAGCCTTTGCAGGCTTGCCGAACTTACGCGCAGCAGATGCTCGATATTCTCGATGCTTCAGAAGCCGTGCTGCCAGATGAAGCTCAAAACTTGGCCAAAGGCGAACACGCCTTCGCCTACCTACTGCAGATCGTTGATTGCCGCGACGAATTGGACGAAGACCAACTCGCTCAATGGCAAGACGCTGTGACCAACCATCTGGACGGCTTCGGCCAATGGCTTTGGAATTCGGCGCTGCTTGGTAGATTGATCTCGCCGGAAGAAGCGCCGAAGCCGCCAACTCCGCCATCGTCCACTGAAACCAATTTCATGCCGGAGCAGACCGCAAGCGAGCCGCAACTGGCGGAGCCGGAGGTTTCGCCGCCTGAGCCAGCGATTGAACCGGCGACAGTCTTTGACGAAGCGACTCCACGCGAACCGGAACCGCCTGCCGCGCCAATCGTCCAACCAGCCGAAAGCGAAATCATCCCAATCGCACCGCCGGAGAAACCCGGCGAGCAACCAGAAGAGGTTACAAGTGGCCTGGGAAAACAGGTGGGCGCGGAGACTACGGTCTCCGCGCCCGAAATTACTTCGCCGAAATTATTCCCGTTCCCGCCTCCCGAAGCGAAACCGAAGACTGCTGGCACTGGGCTGTCAGAAAAGCTGGCTGAGCAGGCCCGCGATTCCATCTGGCAACTGATTGCCGACAACCGGCTCGGCGTGGCCTATCATCTTTCGCGAGCCATAGAAACAGGCGCGCCATATCTTCAACCGCAACTTCCATCGTGGCTGCTGCGGGCCCTGGCTTTAAGCGGGCACGTCCGCCATGACGTGGGCCATCTGGCGCAATTGCTGCTCAATGATTTCAGCCAGTTCACGGAAAAAGTTTTCGCCGAAGACGACGAAGAATGGAATCACGCCGTCAGATTCCTGCTCATTGCGGAGACGCTGCGGCCCACGTTGCTCGCGCCCAGCACAGGCGCGTTGAATATCCTGCGTCAGATTTATCCCGCTGGCGGGCTGGAAAAGCTCTTCAGCTATTGTGAAGCTATTGCCGATTTCGGCAGATTTCGCCGCCCACTGAACCTACTGGCACTGCGGCAATTTCACAGCGATGATGAATGGCGGCAGGTAGTGGAACGGTTGCAAGCCAATGCCGGCCGATGGCGAAAAGCCGCGCCCGGTTTCGATATGAATTTCGGCCAGGCATCCGATGTCTGGAAACATTGGCTAATGGCCGACGGCGAAAAGCTCCACACGCTGCTTGATGCGATCAAAGGGGACGATGCCCGCCGCCTCGACGAGTGCAGAGAGATCGTCAAATTCTTCTCCGATGACGAAAACATCATTATACTGGCCGATCAAACCAATCGTACAACCCATCGCGGCAGAGCCGCGAATATCCGCGATAAAGCCCAAGACTTGCTCAGAAAACATACCCGTGAGGCGATAGAGTGGGGCTGTCAATGGATCGAATTGCAGGAGGGCCGTCCCAGTCGCGGACTGGATAATTTGCAACGGAAAGCGCTCGACCTGCAGGACAAGCTGAACGGCCTGCGCCCTGCGGTTGCCAGCCAGTTGGCGGAGTTCGAACGGCGATGGAGTTCTTCATCGCTGGTCGGCAGCGGCGTCGCCGCCTGCCGCCGGGCAATCGAAGATATCCAAGCGATCTTCGACCAGAGCCGCGAACAAGCAATGAGCGAGCCTGCCGCCGCTGATCTGCTGCACGCCGACCTGCTGCGAATTCCAACTCTGCTGATGGGAGAAGACTGGGAGCCGGAGGTTGAAGACCACGAGCGATTCGTCGGCGATCTGCGGGCGCTCACCGCCTGCGATTGCGGCTGGCTTGCCGCCTTCGAATGGCAGAAGGGGGAGCGCGACCACGAGGCGACATTGCGCATCATCGAATACCTCGAACGTCGCCCGGATGAATTTGACGGCGATCTCAACCGTCTGCGTTCGACGCGCGAAAAGCATCTGCGCGAATGCGCGGCCGCCTTGCAGGAAGACCTGGAGGCGACCAGACAGGTGATTGAAGACGCCGTCTGGCACGGCCTGCTGCGCGAGCAGGAGCGCGTCAGCTACGTCACCCAGGTCGAGGAGATCGAACAGAGCCTGAGCCGGACGCTGCGATTCGGCCAGCGGCAAAAGCAATTGGCCGCCATCCGCTCCGCCATTGACGACCAGCGCCGAGCCGAATGCGAAAAGCTGCGGCAATGGCTGGCTGAAGAACTGGCCAACCCGCAATCCCCTGTCCGCGAGAATGGCCGCGCCGCCGCTATCGAAGAGGCGCTCGATCGCGGCGACGTCTGGTCGGCGGACGAATATCTGAGCGGGCAGAGTCCAGCACAACTGGCGCCGATGTCGGGCGATCTGGAAGAGTTCTTCCCGGACTTGCTCAACCGCATTGCAGTCTTTCTGCGTCCGGCTGCCGGTCAACCGCCCTGGTTGACGCTGGCCGGCCAGGCGCGCGATTACGCTGCGGAACCACAATGCGGCGGTGCGCTCGGCCCTGTCTCATTGCCCGAAAGCGAAGACGGCAACCAGCCGCAGTTGATCGCCCAACTGCTCGAAACCTGGCGGCTGGCCAAAGACCAGCACCGGCTCGATCATTCGGCGGCGGGTGACATTTTGAGTAAGATTGGCTTCGAAGTCACACAATGCAGCCCGATGCCCGAGCATCGCGGTGTGTGGCATTCAGTCAGAGCCAAACAATTGAGCGACCGCGATGAAGGCTGCCCCGTGCCCGGCTACGGTTCTGAAGCCAAAGGCCAATACCGCTTGCTCTGCGTTTGGCTTACTCCACACGTTGATGACCTGCTCAAGGCCGTCAAAGAGATCGCTCTCAACTCCCACGTCATCGTCTTCTACTTCGGCTCTCTGACGGAGACGAACCGCCGCTTGCTGGCGCGCCGCTGTCTGGAGAGCAAACGCACGCTGCTGGTGATGGACGATGCGTTACTGCTCTTCCTGTGCGCCAAGTCGACGTTGACCGCGCGGCGGAGGGCATTCTTCAACTGCACGCTGCCATTCACTTTTCTGAACCCTTACGACAGCGAAAACAGCGACGTGCCGCCGGAGATGTTCCACGGCCGCGAGGAGGAGAAAAGAAGGATTCTCGATTTGAACGGCGGCTGCTTTATTTACGGCGGACGGCGGTTGGGTAAGACCGCGCTGCTGCTGACGGCGCAACGCGAATTCCACAATCCGGCGCAGGGCAGAATCGCGCTCTGGCTGGACCTGAAATCGCTGCTGGCCAAAAACGGCACGCGGCTGAGCAGCCTCTGGGGCGAGCTGGCTTACCAGTTGAAAGATTCGGCCAAGCTCGCCGGGCAGGATTTTTCCGAATTCAGCGGCCTTTCGCGGCAATCAACCGCCAACACGCTGATCGAGGCGATCAAAAGCTGGCTCAACGTCAACCCAGAACGGCGTCTGCTCTTGCTGTTGGACGAAGCCGACCGCTTTCTCGATCTGGACAGCCGCGTCGAAAACGGCGAGGCCTACACCTACGTCACCCGCCTGAAGGATTTGATGACCGGCACGGAACGGCGCGTCAAAGTCGTCTTCGCCGGGCTGCACAATGTCCAGCGCACGACCCACCTGCCGAATCACCCGTTGACGCGGCTGGGCCAACCCGTTTGCGCAGGGCCCTTGCTCGAAAGCGGCGCGGGACGCAGCGAGGTGCAGGCCGCCATCAATCTGATTCAACTTCCTCTAGCCGCGCTGGGCTATCGCTTTGAGCAGCCGCAATTGGTCAGGCGCATCCTCTGGCAAACCAACTACTACCCCAACCTGATTCAGCTCTACTGTTATCGCCTGCTCGAATTGTTGACCAACCGCGACCACCTCTCGCCGGCGGAAAGCGACATCCCGCCGCGCCTTATCACTGCGCGCCATTTGCAGGAGGTCTATCAGAGCGCCCAACTACGCAACGATATCCGGCTGCGCTTTCGCGACACGCTCGACCTGGACAAGCGTTATCTGCTTATCGCCAACGCCATCGCCTACGACGACCCGCGCCGTTCCCACGTTGGTCTGACGGTTGAAGAGATTCGCCGGCTGGCGACAGACTGGTGGGTGGAAGGCTTCAAGAAATCGGCGGAGGGCGAAAACTTCCGTGTCCTGCTCGACGAGATGGTCGGGCTGGGCGTGCTGCATAAAACCGGCGCGGAGCATTACACGCTGCGCAGCCACAACGTCGCGCTGCTGATCGGCACTGAGAGCGAAATTGCCGAGACGCTTCTGTCGAGCGTCTCCTGGCAGGCGGAAGAGCCTTATGGCGCGGCCATTTTTCGCGAAGCCTATGGCGACAGCCCCGCGCGCCGCAGCCCGCTGACCGCCGAACAGGAATCGGTGCTGCGCGAAGAGCGCAACAGCGTGGCAGTGCTTGCCGGCAATGCGGCAGGAGGGCTGCACGAACTGCCGTCGTATCTGAAGTGGTCTTTCGGCGAAGATTTCTTCATCGGCCTGGAGGCGGCAAACAACCTGCACGAGTTTGAACAAGAGTTGGAGAAGCTCAACGGCCGCGAAATGGATGGTGTAACGCTCGTGCTGGTTTCGCAAAATTGCCCGTGGAATGAGCATTGGATCGAGGCGGCCAAGAGGAAGCTGAAGAAACTGCGCGCGCCCCATGCGTTTGTGCAGATTGCTTTCGTGGCCGACCCGCTGGCGCTGTGGCAGTTGCTGGACGGTGGCCAGTTGGCCGACGCCGGCGGCGGCAGCCACTTCCCGTTGCTCAAGCTGGCGCCCTGGCACGACCTCTCGCTACGCCATTGGTTGAGCGATTGCAACTTGCCCGGCGACGAATCGGATTGCCGGCGGATCATCGCCGGCACGGGCAAATGGCCGTCTCTGTTGATGCGCCTGTATGACGGCTGGCGCGCGGCGGCGAGAACTCAAAACAACCTGACGATCGAGTTACAGAAGATCAGGCAGGAAGCGGCGCTCAGCGAATCGGAACTCGGCCTGACGATTGGCCAGCCAGTCAGAGTGCTGGACCTGCTTTCTCAGTGGGGTGAAACAACACAGGCCGCAGACTTCGCCGTCATCGCCGAAGATTTATCGGTGGACTTGATCCGGCGCAGCCTGCTCTGGGCTGACTGGCTGAGCCTGGCCTCGCCGGCAGGCAATGATTGCTGGCGGCTCGACCCATTCGTCAACGCCGTTCTCAGCGCCAGGAGGGAGAGATGAACGAATCAAGCTACTGGTGGCGATTGCCCGGCCCGGCCAATTATGTTGAAGCGGTCACAGCCTCGTTGCGGCGGGAAATCAATGTCGCCCTCTGCCTGCCCGATTATTTACTCGCCGGTTTGCCGCAAGCGATCAGCAGAGAGTTCGAAGAAACACGGCGCTGGGAGAGCCTGCGAGCGACCGGAACGGATGAACCAGGTCCGGTGCAGCTTCTCAGCCGCTCTCTCAATCTGCCGCCCGGAGTCATCCGCAACGCGCAAACTCTCTGCGCCACGCCGGCCTTTGACGGCCGGATCATTTGGCTGGAAGTTCCCGACGAGGCCGGCTGGCCGGCGTGGCGGGAATTTCTGGATGAATACCAGGACGCCTGCCGGCTGCGGGACAAGCCGGGGCGGACGGTCTTTTGCGTGGCGCTCAAGGGTCGGCTCACACTCGATCCTCCGCCAGCAGGAGAGTTTCTGGCACGCCACTACTGGCAAGGATGCGTCGGCTCACTCGACATAACGATCTTCGCAGCAGAACTTTTCCGTCAACACCCGCTCAACCGGCAGTCCAAAGCCCGCTTGCAAAAGAAGGCGACGATTGCCGTGGCGGCTTCCCTGGCGCAGTACGATCCGTTGTTGGTCGAATGGCTGGCGCTTGAGCCGCTCGAAAGGCTGCTTGACCTGCCTGCCGTAAAGACCTTGCTCAGAACTTTCGGCCAGGCGCGCGGATGGCAATCTGACCAGGCTCAGGAATGGCGCACCGGAATGAAAGACGAAGTTGAAGGTATTGAGCGCGTTCACTCGGCCGTGCTGGCGCTCAACGATCAAACCACTGAGATCGAAGCGCGCATCTGGAGCGGGCAAATCGGCGTGCTCTTCCCATTCATCGAAGAGCAGCGGCAGATCATCATCGAGAGCGCCGAAGATTTTAGCTGGACGATAGGCCAGGTCTCCAATGGAGAGACGATTCGCGATGAGCAGGAACTGGAGATCAACCATATTGCTTCCCAGCTTGAATCCGCGCCGCCTGCTGCCAGATGGGCAAACCAGCACTTGCTCAGGCGGGCGCAAACCCTGAGAGAGATTCGTAACCGGCTCGCTCACCGCAAACCAATCGCGATAGATCAACTGAAACTCTGCGACGAAATCAATCTAGCCTCTACCAGAAGAAACGGGACCTGAGTTGATTTAGGATTGGGCGGCGGTTCAGTGGCCATCTTCGCCGCCCAAACCCTTTTCAATCTCTTCTTTCACCAGCCGCTTCATGATCTTGCCTGAACCCGCGAGCGGAAACTCATTGACGAAGAAAATCTGTCTCGGGATTTTGTAGCGCGCCAGTTTGTCCGCGCAGTAGGCGAGAATGTCGGCTTCGGTCGCTTCCGCGCCCTGGCGTTTGACGATGGCGGCGACAGGCCGCTCGCCCCATTTCGCATCGGCCAGGCCAATGACGGCGACCGCAGCCACTGCTGCATGTCCATGCAACACGGCTTCGACCTCCGCCGGGTAAATGTTTTCGCCACCCGAAATGATCATATCCTGGGCGCGCCCGGCGACGTAAAAGTAGCCTTCGTCATCCTGCCGGGCCAGATCGCCAGTGTGAAACCAGCCATTGACGATGGCTTTGGCCGTTGCGTCGTCGTTCTGCCAATAGCCGGAACAGACGTGCAGGCCTTTCAGTAAAAGCTCGCCCGTTTCCCCGGGAATAACGTCCTGGCCATTTTCGTCAACGATGCGCGCCTGGCTGTGAAAGGTCGGAAAGCCAATCGAACCGGCTTTGCGCACGGCGTCCTGTAAATCCAGCTTGAAACAGTTCGGCCCGACTTCGGTCAGGCCGAAGCCTTGCGTGAAGCGGACGCCGCGACGCCCAAACGATTCGATCAGCGGAATCGGGCAGGGCGCGCCGCCGGAGATGAAAAACCGAAGCGAGCTTAAATTCGTCGCGGCGAAGCTGGGCGCGTCCAGCATCATCCGGAACATCGTCGGCACGCCGAAGACCACCGTGCAGCGGTACTGCTCAATTGCCTTGACCCACGCCGTGGGTTCAAAGCCGCGCAGCATTACGCACGTCCCGCCGATGTGCAGCAACGGCAGCGTCAACACGTTGAATCCACCCGTGTGAAAGAGCGGCGCGTGAACCGTTGTCACATCCTCCGAAACCAAATCCCAGCCCAGATTCGTGTTGATCGAATTCCATGTCAGCATTCGATGGGAAAGCATTGCGCCTTTTGGATGGCCTGTGGTGCCCGATGTGTAAATGATCATTGCCGTCATTTCGGCGTCGAAACTGTCCACTTCGATCGGGGTAACATCCGCATGGCTGACGGCATCTTCGTAGTTGGGAAGACTGCCGTTCGGGTCAAAGCTGATCAACCGGCAACCGGGCAAACGATCGCGAAGGCCATCCAGCAAGGGCGCGAACTCTTCTTCGTAAAACAAAACGCGCGGCGTGCAATCGTCCAGAATATAGGCAAGTTCCGGCGTGGTCAGCCGGTAATTGAGCGGAACCAGAATGGCCGTTAGTTTGGCGCAGGCAAAGAAGGCTTCCAGAATCTCCGTGCGATTCATCGCCAGCACGGCAACGCGGTCTTGCGCGCCAACGCCGCAACGCCTGCGCAGAAAGTTGGCCAGCCGCGAAGCTCGATCATTCAGTTCCTGGTAGGTCAGGCGCGCATCCGTGGCCGCATCAATCACCGCCAGCTTGTTTGGAGAAAGCTCAGCCCGTCGTGCCGCCCAATCTCTGATGTACATTACATCTCCATTGCGGATTGCGGATTCGGTGAGCCGTCAGTCACCTTACATCACGGATACGGATTGTTGATTGAAAAGCGCGCCTTGCTTTCAATCCGCAATCCGCAATCCGCAATCCGCAATCGAATCAGTAGTTGAACTTGAATCCAAACTGAATGATGCGCGGGTTGTTGGTCGCGGAGATGATCTTGCCAAAGGCTCCCGGATTGACGACTGCGCCCGTTACCGCGTCCAGTGAGCCGCCCGACGAAACCACCGCGTTCAGGTCGCTGATCGGGTTGGCCAGATTGACTTGATTGAACAGGTTGAAGAATTCGGCGCGGAATTCGAAGCTGCGCGTTTCGCCGAAATGGAACCGTTTGATGATCGAAAAGTCCGCGTTTTTCTGGTGTGGGCCGCGCAGGATGTTGCGGCCAATCGCGCCGATGTCTGTCCCGGCAGAGCCGGCAATGACTTGGCTTCCGGAAGTGAGGGTGGAACTTGGAATCGCTTGCCCAGCTAATATCACCGGGCGCGCGAACGCGCGCGGGTTGAAGTAATAGCCCGCAGGCACACCGCTGGTGGCGGTGTCGCGCGTTGCGCCTGCGGCGTAGTTTGGCCGCGCCAGCGTGTTGCCGCCGCCCGACAATCCATAAAACGATCCTGCGCCGTTGTCCACAATATCAATGGGCAAGCCCGACATCAGCGTGACAATGCCGCCCATCTGCCAGCCTCCGAAAACTGCTTTGGCAAAGCCCGGACCTTTCGGACTCGGCAATTCCCAGATGCCGCTCAAGACAAATCGCTGTGTGCGGTCGAAATCAGCCACGCCACGATTGGCGCGGTTGTTCCGCTGATCGCCCGGAATCGCCGCCGTTTCGCCGACCGCGCCGGGATTGATCACGCCGATGGTTCCCGCGCCGCCGCCCTGCCCCGAAGCGTTGTCAATCGCTTTGGCATAGGTGTAGGCCGCCAGAAACTGCACGCCTTTTGAAAAGCGTTTGGTCAAACTGCCCTGCAGCGAGTTGTAGCCGGATTGCGCGGTGGATTGGTTCTGGAAAAAGCCATTGGTCGAAACACCCTGGAATGGCGCGCGCAACGCGGCGTTGGCCGCCGTGGTTGTATCAATCACCGCGCCGGTCACATCGTTGGTAATCTTATTCTGCGTGCTCGCCAATCTGGCCTGATTGATCGCCACCTGGCGGAACAGGTTCAGGCCGCGCGTGCCAACGTAAGCGGCTTCGACCATCCAGTCTTTGAAGAGTTCGTACTGGACGTTGGCGTTGTACTGATGAAGGTACGGCGTGCGGATGTTGCGGTCGAACAAAGTGCCAGATAGCGCCACACCAGGAACCAACGTCGGAAATGCCGAGGTTGGCGGTGCGACGAAATACGGATCGCTGAATGGAATCGGCGTTGGGATGCCCACGCGCGCGCCGAAAACATAGGTCGGCGGCGCAATCACGTTCAGCGTCAGGTACTGGAACGATGTGCGCGAATAAAATATGCCGTAGCCGCCGCGCACAACCATCTTGCCTGAGCTGAGCGGCGAATATGCAAACCCAATGCGCGGCGCAAAATTGTTTGGGTCAATGCTGTTGAGTACTCGCTTGTCCACATTCGGAATGTCTGCGGAATCCAGCGCGCTAATAACATTGCCTGCTTGCACGTAACCGCCGATGGGCGGGCCAATCACCGCGCCGCCGATGGCCGGACGCGGTTTGTACAGCGCGGGATCGAACGTCGCCAGCCGCCCGCGCGTGTCGTACGGTGGCAGATCCAGTTCATATCGCAGGCCCAGATTCAACGTCAGCTTGCTGGTTACCTTCCAGTCATCCTGGAAGAAGAAGTTGTAATCGTGCGCGCGCAAGCTGCGATTGCCGTCGCCGCTGCCGAAGACTGAAACGAAAGCCTGCCCCTGCAGGAAGCTGGGGAAGCTCAGAAAATCAATCTGGCCGCGCGTGAAGAAGTTCAGCACGTAGTTATTTTCGCTGTAGCGGAACTCACCACCCATTCGCAGCGAGTGCTTGCCGCGCGTGATCGAAAGCGTGTCAGCCACGGTCGTCGAGGGCGCTTTGGCGCGCACGTCAATTGTCGCCGAAGTGCCAAACACAATGCCGCCAGCCGCCGGAGCGATGCGGATCAGCCCCAGGCCCGGAAACAGGTCGGCATTCGACCTTCTGATGCCGATGTTGCTGTCATTGACAGGCTCCTGCGGAAAAGCGTCCACGCGAATGAAGTTGTACCCAACACGCAGATCGTTGACGACGTTCGGCGAAAAGATTCGATTGTATTGCACAACGGCCAGCCGGTTGTTGTTCTTCTGAAAATTGCCGAAGCCCGGCACGTTCGGCCCGCCGCCCAGAAAGCTGGGCAGCACCAGCGTCTGCGGCGCGTTCGAGAAGAACAGCTTGAAGGCCAGCTTGTTCCGGTCGTTCAGATTCCAATCGAAATTGGCGTTGGCTTGATCTTCCTGAAAGATGGAGGGCGTCGAGCCGGAATAAAGTCCGCTCGCCTGCGGCGTGGGGATCAGGTACTGGCCGCTGCCGAGCTTCGTGTTCAGCAGCGCCAGCGCCGTTGAATTGATGCGCGTGCCGGCGGGAGCCGCCGGCAAAAAGGTGCCAAGCAATTTTGCTTCCGACCGGTCATCGGTCAGTCCCGGCGCAACCAGAATGTTCGAAGAGATGCTGTTGATTTTCGATGCGCCGTTGCGTTCGCGCTGGCCCTGGTACGAAAGGAAGAAAAACAGTTTGTCTTTGAAGCCCGGCCCGCCCAGCGTGAAGCCGAAGATGTTGCGCGACAGTTCGGGCTGCTTCACTCCGGCAGCTTTCAGAAACGGGTCGTTGGCGTTCAGCGATTTGTTGCGGAAGTATTCATACCCCGCGCCGTGAAATTCATTGCCGCCGCTTTTGGTGATCGCCTGAATATTGCCGCCGCCCGAACGCCCGAACGTCGCGTCGTACAACGAAGTCTGCACCTTGAACTCTTGAATTGATTCCGGCGCAGGCACCGACAGCGAAGGCGCGGAGTTCGTCCCCATCGAATTGGCGTCAACGCCGTTGATCTGGAAGTTGTTGTTGGTCACGCGACCGCCGTTGACGGAGATGTTTTGCGAATTGCGCCCGACCGAAGTGTTATCCGGCAGATAAGTGGCCGCGCCCGGCGACAGTCCCAAAATCTGCGTGAAGTTGCGCGTGGCCAGCGGCAGTTCGGCCACCGTGCGCGAATCAACCACGCGGCCCAGTTGCGCGCCATCCGTCTGCACGGCTGATCCGGCGGAAGTAATCGTGATCGTTTCTTCCGCGCCGCCAACGGTCAGATCGGCGTTGATCGTTGTTGTTTCGGTAATGGCAACGCGAACATTGTCGAAGAAAGATTTCTTGAAACCGTTGGCTTTGACGGTGACTTCGTAAACGCCGGCCGGAACCAGCGGAATGGTGAAGCTCCCTTCGCCGTCGGTTGTCGCCGCGCGCGCATCACTGGCGGTCTTGCTGGCAGCCCTGACTTCAGCGCCCGCGATGACCGCGCCTTTTTCATCGCGCACGGTTCCGGCAATGCGGCCCGTGGTCTGGCTCTGCGCAAAGGCCGTAAGCGCGGCGAATGATGACAAACAAATCGCCAATAAAAATGCAGCGAAAGTGGGGCGGGCTGCTGCGCCGAATCTGGTGCTCATTTGTATCTCTCCTTCGAGTACGGGTTGTTGTGTTGATGTGGACACTGCCGCAGCTTCTGTTTGGATATTGCTGGAATCCCCCCAACGGCAGTCGGTGGGATTCGCCACTTAACAGAATTCCTAGACATGGTCTTAGGATGACAGACAGCCGCGGGTTTCAGGGCAAGCGACGTTCCGAAGAAGGCGAGAGTAAAAATATACCGAACGATCATCGCTAACTATCTGTCCACCCTGCTTCCACAAAGAAAGATTTCTCGTTGACTTATGCCGCCCTGCTGCCCCCTGACGTTCAGTTTTTGAGCAGTGGCAATCCGCAGTGCTTAATTTTTAGACAGTAGAAACAGCTTCGTTCGTTTCGTTATTTCCGTTTGTTCCGTATTCTCTCCTCCGACCAAATGAAACTTCGCGACAGATTCCAATTCGATCAGGAGCAGAACATCCTTTCCATCAACTTCGCGGGCTTGCGCATCGAGAGCCGCGAGCAGGTGGATGAGATGGAGCGGTACGTCCGCGAAGCCTACGAACGGCAAGGCCGCCGCATTTACGCCGTCGTCAATTATGAAGGCACCGAAGTCGCGCCGGAACTGATTGATCATTACGGTGAGCGGATCAAATGGCTGTCTGAAACCTACGGCATTGCGACAGTGCGGTACTCGTCATCGGGTGTGACGCGTTCCGTGGTGCGCTACATCGGCGCGGCGAAGGATTTGGATTCGAACATCTTTGCTTCGCGCGCCGCCGCCATTGCCGCCATTCAGGAAATTGAACGCCGCCGCACTGCTCATCAGGACACCTCTCTGCTGAATGTATTCGACCCGCGCCGCAGCATTATCGGCAAGCTGATGGCCGTCTGGGCACTGGCCACGCTTTTTCTGCTGGGCAGCCCCGGCGTGTCGTGGGCGACGGTTGTGGTGTTCCTCTGTGCCGCGTTCGTCACCGCGCTGGTGGTCTATCTGAAAGTGCTCAGACCAATGCGGCGAATGGAGAGCTTTGCGCAACAGCTTGTCGGCGGCGGCGGATTGGAACCGCTGGCGGTTAAAAGCGAAGACGAAGTGGGCCAACTGGCGCAAGCTTTCAACGAAACGGCGAAACAGTTGCGGCGCGACATTGAACGGCTGAGCGGCCTGTATCACATCTCGCTGATGATGGGCACGGGCACGGAAGCAGACCAGATCGGCGCGCTGCTGACGGGCAAGATTGCGCGGCTGCTGGACGCCGAAATGTGCGTCATTCTGCTCTATGACGAACACGAAAAGATCATCTCTGCGCAACTGCCCGGCTACGGCGTGAACGACGACACGTTGCGACAACTGCGGTCCGGCCTGTCCGGCAACAGCATTGCCACGTGGGTCTTCACCACTGGCGAGCCCTACCTGACCAACGACGCCGATCACGATCCCATCATCAGCCGTCAGGTTGCCGATGCGCTGGGCGTGCGCGAGATTCTGGCCGTGCCGTTGCAAGCCGGCGCGCGCCGCCTGGGCACGCTGGAGGTGATGAACAAACCCGGCGGCTTTCTGGAAGAAGACAAACAGCTTGTCACCATCTTCGCCGCGCAGGCCGCGCAACTGCTGGCCAACGCGCAGATGTTCGGGCAAATGATTGCCAACGAACGAATGGCCGCCGTTGGCGAACTGGTGACCGGCGTCGCACACGAAGTCCGCAATCCGCTGTGTGGCATCACCACGACCTTAAGCGCGCTGGAACGCAAGCTGGAAGATCGCGAAATCGTTAAACCCTTCGTCGAAGTCATGAAGACCGAAGCCAACCGGCTGAACCAACTGATGGAGCGGTTGCTGGAACACAGCCGCCCCATCCGGCCCGACGCCGAACTGACGGACATCCGTCAAATCATCCATGAAGCCGCCACCGAACTGGCCGATAAGGCTGTCAACAAAGGCATTCGGCTGCGCTGCGATTATGGAGAAGATGAGATCAGGCTGCCGCTCGACCGGTTGAAGATGCACGGTGTTTTCGTCAATCTGCTCGACAACGCCCTGCAACACACCGAAAGCGGCGGCGAAGTCCGCGTCCGCGTTTCCGCCGATGAATCCTTGGCCGGACGATTGCAAATCGAGGTGCGCGACACAGGCGCAGGCATCGCGCCGGAAGAGATCGGCAAAATCTTCGATCCGTTTTATACAACACGTCCTTCAGGTATTGGTTTAGGTCTATCCATTACGCGCAAGACGATTCTCGACCACGGCGGAACGATCAGCGTACAGTCGGAAAAAGATTGCGGGACATCGTTCGTTATCAACCTGCCTTTGCTACAATAGACGCCGACAACCGTTTTAGGAGGACTTATGCAAATTTACGAATTGGTCATCGAGATGAAGCTGCTTGAACGCCGGATGACGCTGTACGAGGAAAAGTACGGCGCACTGAGCGAGACTTTTTACCGCGCCTGGAAATCCGGAGAGTTAGCTAAATACGACGAGTATGACGAAACTCGGGCCGACTTCAGCAGATGGAAAGGAATCTACGAGACCTGGCAGCGACGAAAGAACGCTTACGATGAACAGATCGCGGAACTGGAATTCGAGAAAACTATGCGCGTGCAGCCTGCTTACTGATGATGACCGCCAACCCACTTAGTTCTCTGGCATCGTACAGCAGCTTCATCGCGGACTTGGTTAACCGTCCGTCCGTGCAGCAATCCACTGTTACGGTTTGGCCCGATAGCCGGTATACGGGAACGACTGAAGGCGAGATTCTTTTCTCGAACGGCTGCCGGTTGCGAATGCTTGAGCTATTGGACTTCGATGCCAGACTGATTGTCTCTTATGGCTATGAAGTCTGTCAGGGAGAGGAACAGCTTTATTGGTACGATGACGCTGAGCATCTCAACAATCCGACTCTCGCTTCAACCTTCCCTCACCACAAACACGTGCGGCCTGACATCAAGCACAATCGCATTCCCGCGCCGGAGTTAAGTTTCACCCGTCCCAACCTGCCATTTATCATTCAAGAGATCGAGAGGTTGCCCTGATGCCAGCCAGCAATCCCGACAAAATTTTGATCATTGATGATCAGCCTTCGGTGCGTTTCGGCTTGCGCAGCTTGCTGGAATCAGAAGGCTACCGCGTGATCGAAGCCGAGACCGGCGAACAGGCGCTTGCCGTCATCACCGAACAAGCGCCGCAATTGATGCTGCTTGATCTGCGATTGCCGGACACGGACGGATTGACGTTGCTGCCGCGCATCAAGGCGATTGACGATGAAGCGCCGGTCATCATCCTGACCGCGCACGGCACAATTGAAACCGCAATCAAGGCCTTGAAAGCTGGCGCGGAAAACTTCCTGACCAAGCCGTTTGATACGGATGGCCTGTTGATTCTGATTGCGAAAACGCTGGAGCAGACCCGCGCCAGGCGCCAGCGATTGTTGATGGGGCTGGCACAGGAACAGGTCGCGGCGGAGTATTTCGTCGGCCAAAGCAAGGCCATCAAAAGTATTCACGCGACGATTGAAAAACTGGCGACATCCGACACCACCGTTCTGCTGCAAGGCGAAACCGGCACGGGGAAAGGCATGGTCGCCAATCTAATCCATCGGCTAAGCGACCGTCGTGACAAACCATTCGTCGCCATCAACTGCGCGGGGTTGAGCAAAGACCTGTTGGAATCGGAATTGTTCGGCCACGAAAAGGGCGCGTTCACCAGCGCCGTGGCAAGCAAACTTGGCCTGTTTGAACTGGCGCATCAGGGGACGATCTTTTTTGACGAGATTGCCGAGATGGAACCGGCTGTACAGGCGCGATTGCTGAACGTGCTGGAACAGAAACGATTCCGCCGCGTCGGCGGCTTGCAGGAAAAAGAGGTCGCCGTGCGCGTCATCGCCGCCACCAACCGCAGTCTGCAAAGCGAGGTCAAACGCGGGCGCTTTCGCGAAGACCTGTTCTATCGTTTGAACGTCATGCCGATTGCGCTGCCCGGTTTGCGTGAACGCCGCGAAGACATTCTGCCGCTGATTGAACATTTCGTTGCTCACTTCAATCAAAAACTCAACCGCCGCGCGCAAGGCCACGTGCAAGGACTAACTCCAAAAGCGGAAGCGTTGCTGATCGCATACAACTGGCCCGGCAACATCCGCGAACTGCGCAACATCGTCGAACGCGCAATGATCCTGTGCAATGGCGACCGCATTCACGCCGGCGATCTGCCGCTTGGCGTCAACGTGGTGGACGATGATGCGGGCAACAGCCGCGAAGAATTTCTTTCGCTGGAAGAGCTGGAGCAATTGCACATCCTGCGCGTCTTTGCCGCGACCGAACGCAACCTGACTCGCACGGCGGAACTGCTGGGCATCACACGCACAACGCTCTACAGCAAGCTGCGCAAATATCAGCCAGATGCCTGAAAACGACGACGCAAATTACTGCGGCGAATTCACCTACTGCCCGACAAGCTGCCAGCTTGTCGAGATCGTGGTTGTTAAACCACTTGATTGCCGGCCGGAACCGCCGACAAGCTGGCAGCTTGTCGGACAGCGAATTTGCGCGCCGCTGTTGTTTCGCTGAAAATGCGCGCGACTTTCCACGGTAGTACTTCCCCGAAACAAGGAGTCTTCATTTTATGAACAGCCGCGCTGTTGGGTTCAAACTCTTACTAGCCTTATCGCTATTGCTGACGCTGCTCTCCACTGGTTGCGCGACGCGCGACCTGCGGGCGGAGGCTGCGAGCAAGACCAAAGTCGGCATCGTTTTCGACATCGGCGGCAAGGATGATCGTTCATTCAACTCGGCGGCCTATGAAGGCGTCCTGCGCGCCAGGAAAGAGTTTCCCATCGTGCTGCGCGATGTCGAACCGGGCGACCCGACTTCGATTGAGCCTGCGCAGCGCGCCTTTGCGCAGTATGGCTACAACACCATCATCGGCGTCGGCTTTGCGCAAGGGCCGATCCTGACCGAAGTCGCCAAAGATTATCCGCAGCTTCATTTCGTCCTGATTGACGCCGTCGCCGAATCGCCGAACGTCGCCAGCCTGCTCTTCAAAGAGCACGAAGGTTCCTTCCTGGTTGGAATGATCGCGGCATACACCAATAAAACCGGCACGATCGGCTTTATCGGCGGAATGGACATCCCGCTCATTCACCGTTTCGCCACCGGATACGAAGAAGGCGCAAAGTACGTAAAGCCTGGCATCACGGTACTGGTGAACTACGTCGGCATTACTGATACGGCGTGGAACAATCCCGGCAAAGGGCGCGAACTGGCCAATTCACAATACGAACGCGGCGCAGACGTGATCTTCCAGGCGGCGGGCAATTCCGGACTGGGCGTATTTGATGCGGCTGAAGGCTACAAGAAATTCGCCATCGGCGTGGACTCCAATCAGAACTGGGTCAAACCCGGCTTCATCCTGACCAGCATGATGAAGCGCATAGACAACGCCGTTTACAATGTCATCAAGGACGAAATCGAAGGCAAGTTCCAGGGCGGCGTTCACATTTACGGATTGGAAAATCAAGGTGTGGATTACGCGCTGGATGATTACAACCGCAAGCTAATCCCGCAGGATGTGATTGAGAAAGTTGAACAGGCCAAGCGCGACATCATCGCCGGTAAGATTAAGGTCACGGACGCGATGGCAAAGTAAGGGGACGGGGGGACGGGGCGACGGGGCGAATAAAAACGCTAGCAGAGATAGAGATGGAGAAGATCAAAAGCCATAAAGAACTTCGTGTTTATCAAGCGACCATCGAAGCAGCGATGTTGATCTTTGGGTTGACGAAGCATTTTCCATCTGAAGAAAAATATTCAATGGTTGATCAGATGCGCCGGTCTTCCCGTTCGGTATGCGCCAACATTGCTGAAGCTTGGCGCAAACGGCGCTACCCTGCACACTTCATCAGCAAACTGAGCGATTCGGAAGGCGAAGCAGAAGAGACCAGAGTCTGGATCGAGCTTGCCTTTCGCTGTGGCTATCTGAAAAAAGAGCAAGCCGATGACTTGGATGATCGTTACGACAAGATTCTCGGTCAGCTTGTTATGATGATTAACGCTCCCGAAAAATGGAAGTTATGACTCAACAACTCCGGCGGCGCAGTTTCGATGGACGCGTAATTTTCGCCCCGTCCCCCCGTCGCCCCGTCTCCCCATCTCAATTATGAACATCATTGAAATGCACGGCATCACCAAGCGCTTCGGCGCGGTGACGGCCAACAAGGGCATCAACCTGCACATCCCCGCTAACACCGTCCATGCCATCGTCGGCGAAAACGGCGCGGGCAAATCCACGATCATGAAAATCCTGTACGGCTTTTACACCGCCGATGAAGGAGATATCTGGGTGGACGGCCAGCAGCGCGACATTCGCAATCCGCACGACGCCATCGCGCTGGGCCTGGGGATGGTGCATCAGCACTTTATGCTGGTTCCGCCGATGACCGTGCTGGAAAACATCGTGCTGGGCGCGGAGCCAGGCAATGCCATCAAAATTGATTTCAAACAGGCCGAAGCAGAAGTTAACAAGCTGTCGAAAGATTTCGGCTTCGATATTGATCCGCACAAACGCGTTGAGCAGTTGTCGGTCGGGCAGCAGCAGCGCGTCGAAGTGCTGAAGGCGCTATATCGCGGCGCGCGCATTTTGATTCTGGACGAACCAACGGCGGTGCTGACGCCGCAGGAGGTCGAGGAGTTCTTCAAAATTCTTCGTTCGATGAAAGCGCAGGGCAAGACCATCATCATCATCACGCACAAACTGAACGAAGTGCTGGCGCTGTCAGACAACGTGACGGTGATGCGCGACGGGCAAGTCGTTGGCGAAACGCCAACCAGCAACACCAGCGCGCCGGATTTGGCGCGAATGATGGTTGGGCGCGATGTGTTGCTGCGCGTCGAGAAGCCCGCCGCCACGCCCAAAGCCGTTGTGTTAAGCGTCAGGAATCTGTCCGATGGCGCAAAGCTCAACGATGTTTCATTCGATGTGCGCGCGGGCGAGATCGTCGGCATTGCCGGTGTCGAAGGCAACGGCCAAACGGAACTGATCGAAGTGCTGGCCGGGCTGCATCGCGCATCGGGCGGCAGTTTCAGTTTGAATGGCCGCGACGCGACCAAATGCTCCGCGCGCCAGATCAAAGAACTGGGCATCGCCCACATTCCCGAAGACCGCCACCGGCGCGGCCTGCTGTTGGAGTTCGATCTGGCGGCCAACACAATTCTGGGTACGCAGTACCGCAAACCGCCAGTCACAAACTTTGGCTTGCTGGATGAAAAAGCGGTTTACGAAAAGGCCAACCGATTGATTCGCGACTTCGACGTGCGCCCGCCGAACGCCGCACTGCCCGCGCGCGCGCTGTCAGGCGGCAATCAGCAGAAACTGATCATTGGGCGCGAATTCGACATCCACCCCAAACTCTTGCTGGTTTCGCAGCCCACGCGCGGCGTGGACATCGGCGCAATCGAATTCATTCATCGCAAACTGGTGGGCTTGCGCGATGCGGGCGCGGCAGTTCTGCTGGTGTCGGCTGAGCTTGAAGAGGTGTTGTCACTTTCTGACCGCGTGTTGGTAATGTATCAAGGGTGCATCGTCGGCGAAGTGAATCCGCAAGAAGTCGCGCAGGAAGAGATTGGGCTAATGATGACTGGGGGACGTAGAACTTGATGCAAAACGCGACTATGCAAATGCACAATCCGATCATTTCGCCGAAGGAGTTTGCTGCGAAATGGAAATTGGAGCGAAGGTGGCTGGAAGAGAACGGCCCGCGATATGCCGGACGCTGGGTCGCGCTCGAAGGCGGCCAACTTCTCGCCACAGGTTCCAGCGCCAGAGAAGTCTATGCCGAACTCAAAGCTGCAGGCATCTCCGGCAGCTTTGTCACGCGAGTTGAACACCCTGACGATCTGCCCGTCATTGAATGAGGCACCATGCACGATTTGAACTTCCAGTTGCTTTATCGCATTGCCATCACCGTATCGGTCAATCGCTCAATGACAGTCACCAACGACTTCCCCGCTTCATCGTAACGCCCAGCCGCAGCCAGCTTCTCTGCATCGCCCGCCGCATCCACGGCAAAGGAAATCTTCAGGTATTGAATCTGCAATCGCGAATTATTTTGGAAATTACGCGCGACACCTTCCAGGCCAGCCTTCAAATTGCGAATGCTCTGCACCAGCGCATCGCGGCTTTGCTGATTCTTTGCAGCCGTGGCGGCATTCACTTTGTTTTGCTTGGCCTGATCTTCGGCGATTTCCATGCCGTTCACGATCTTGCCGTAGACGTAGATGAACTTCGAAAAGTTTTTGATCTGTTCGGCCACTTGCCCGGCTTCTACTTTGGTATCGGGCGTCGGCGTTGGAGTGGGCTTTGCGACTCGGCGATTTTTCGCGCCGGTAGATTTTTTCTGCGCGATGGAAACCAGCGGAAATGCGCACAGGGCAGTCAGTGCGATCAATAAGGCAATGGTTGAATAACGTCTCAAGAGAGTCCTCCTCATTCGTGCGTATGTTTGTTGATTTAGGGTAAAGCATTATTAGCATCACTAACGATTGAACCGCAAGTTACTCATTCTGCCGCGTTCTTGCCAAGTCGAAACGATCCCGCTAGACTTCGCGCCTTTGTTCGCAGCCGTTCGCGCGAATCGCTTCAGACAAAGACTCATAACCCTATTTTCTTTTTTATTTTTCGAGGAGATGTAATGTTCTTGGTTCGCACATTTGTTTTGATTTGTTGTCTGGCAGTTCCCTTCTATGCGCAGGGTAAGCCCAAGGATTCGACTAACAGCGCACCCAATAACGGGTATGCCCAAATTGAGTTGAAAGAAGTAGCCAGCCGTTCTGCTGAATTGGAAGGCCGCCGTGTGGCGATTACCGCCGAAATCATTTCTGTCAGCGTTGATGCCCGCGCGCTAAATGTTTTCGACAATGACAGTAAAACACTGGTTGGTGTTTCGCTGGCGCAGTTGTCCAAAACGCAGCGTCAAACGCTGGTTGGCGGGCCTGTCCATCGAGTCTCAGTTTATGGCCGTGTCGAGATGAAAAACGGACGCGCCATGATTAAAGCCGATCAGGTAATGCCGCTGGCAACCAATCTGGTCGCACAAAAATAACTGGACGGCATCATTAACCCAAAGGCAGCAAGCAGATTATTCCTGTTTGCTGCCTTTTTCTTTTGGACTTTCGCGTAACCGCCTGCCTGCTTTTCGCGTCAGAACAGGTGCAGCAAGCGCCGGATTTTCCGCACTACAAAACCGCCGCTTCTGACCGCGATCAATCATCAAAATCAATCGTTACAACATCGTCAAAAAGGGAAAAGAAGTTTCGCGCTGCTACAATTTTGCAAGCGAACGGCTCGCGCTCTCAAGACGACCCTTCGGAGGAAACCAAATGTTCAACCGTCATTTCAAACGGGCAGTCACACCGATTGCCGCCGTCTTGATCCTGTGCCTCACCGCAGGCGCGCAAGTCGCTCCGGTCGAAAAAGTTGACCTGGAGATGATGAAGAAAATTCGTGAAGAAGGCATGGAGCGTTCACAGGTGATGGACACGCTCAGTTGGTTGACAGACGTCGTTGGCCAACGGCTGACTGGTTCGCCCGGTATGAAAGCCGCCAACGAATGGACGAAAGACCGCCTGACCAAATATGGTTTGGCGAATTCCCACGTCGAACCGTGGGGCACGTTCGGTCGCGGCTGGTCGTTCGACAAAGTTTCGATCCACGTCACCGAACCGACACCGTTCCCTATCATCGGCTACCCGAAAGCCTGGACGCCCGGAACCAATGGCCCTGTCGTTGGCGAAGTGGTCTTCGCCAACATTCAGACCGAAGCCGATTTTGAAAAGTACAAGGGCAAGCTGAAAGGCGCGATTGTATTGGCGCAACCGGCGCGCGCCGTCAATGCCTGGTTCAAAGCGCCCGGCACGCGCGCGACTGATGAAGACCTGCTGAAGATGGCCAACGCCGAACCGCTTGCGGGTGGGCAACAACGCGGTGGCCCGCCGCAAGGCAATCCGGCCGCCCAGTTTCAGCAGCAGCGCGAACTGGCCAACAAACGCACGGAATTTCTGAAATCAGAAGGCGTTGCTGTGTTGGTTGACAGCAGCCGCATTGGCGATGGCGGCACGGTCTTCGTCCAAAGCGGCGGTTCGCAGGACAAAGATGCGCCCGTCGGTCTGCCCGCAATCACTATCGCCGCTGAACACTACAACCGAATCATTCGCATTCTGGACAAAGGCGTCAAAGTCAAAATGGAAGTAGACATCAAAGCCCGATTCCATGATCAAGACCTGATGGCCTACAACACCATTGCCGAAATTCCCGGCACGGACAAAAAAGACGAACTCGTCATGCTCGGCGGCCATATGGATTCGTGGCACGGTGGCACGGGCGCAACCGACAACGCCGCCGGCGTTTCTGTTGCCATCGAAGCCGTCCGCATCCTGAAAGCCCTGGGCGTTCAACCGCGCCGCACGATCCGCATCGGCCTGTGGAGCGGCGAAGAAGAAGGCCTGCTGGGTTCGCGCGGTTACGTCAGCGAACATTTCGCCTCGCGCCCTGCGCCACCTGCCGGACAGCAGAGAGGTGCAGGCGGTGGCGGTTTCGGCGGCCCGCAAGGCCCGCTGACCGTCAAGCCCGAACACGAAAAGTTTTCGGTCTACTTCAACCTGGATAACGGCACCGGCAAGATTCGCGGCGTCTATCTGCAAGGCAACGAAGCCGCACGCTCGATCTTCCGCGCCTGGCTTTCGCCCTTCAAAGACTTGGGCGCTTCGACCATCACCATCAACAACACTGGCGGCACCGACCACCAGTCGTTCGATGGCGTAGGCCTGCCCGGCTTCCAGTTCATTCAGGATGAGATTGAATATTCATCCCGCACGCACCACTCGAACATGGACGTGTACGACCGCATCCAAGCCGACGATATGAAGCAGGCGGCGACGATTATGGCGGCGTTCGTTTACAACGCAGCCATGCGCGACGACAAGTTCCCGCGCAAACCAATGCCCGGCGGACAGCAGGCCGCAAGATAAATCCATGTTGCGAAAATAGGGCATCGCATCTTAAAAATGAGGGCGTGGAGCCATTGGTTCCACGCCCTCGCCGTTAAAGCCCTTCCGTTCACCATCCAAGCCACTTCATTCAGCGTTCAGGTCACTCCGTACGGTGTCCAAGTCGCTCCGTGCAGAGTTCAGGTCACTCCGTACGGTGTTCAAGTCGCTCAGTACAGCGTTCAGGTCACTCCATACAGTGTTCAAGTTGCTCCGTACAGCGTTCAAGTCACTCCATTCAGCGTTCAGGTCACTCCATTCAGCGTTCAGGTCGCTCCGTACAGCGTTCAAGTCGCTCCGTACAGCCTCAGATTGCACTGCGCATCGTTCAGGTCACTCCATTCAGCGTTCAGGTCGCTCCGTACAACCTCAGATCGCGCTGCGCAACGTTTATCGCATAAAGATCGGTAAATTGTTTGCGCCCGCTTACGGGACGAGATTATACTCCGCGCCGTCTCACGCTCAAGCATTCAAACAATGGGCACACAATCGGTTCACAAGTTTTCTCAAGGCCAAACAGGGAGAAGACGCACGATGCAAGCTCGGCGAACGCTGGTTCCAGGCCAAAAAGGCACTAAAAAATTCCTTGACTGTTATGGCGAAAAGCTGATCTGCGTCCGCTATAACTACGACAAGCAACAGCGCAAACGCGTTACGACCGTTGAAATCATCGTAGAGGAATCCACCTGGACGCCGCCCGCCGCTCCGATCCCTGATCCAATCCTGGTTGGCCTTCGCGTCGGCCTCAACGAAGTACCCGTCCAACGCCAAATCAAGCAAGCGGGCGGAAAGTGGAATCGAGAGCAACGAGTGTGGGAAATCCTGTCTGACCAAGCAATCGCGCTTGGTCTTAAAGATCGAATCCAAAATCTGGAGGTGTCTAATACTAGACACCTCTCAATAACTGATAACAGGAATTTGCTGGTGTCTAATACTAGACGCTAGTGTCTAATACTAGACACCGGTGTCTAGTATTAGACACCGCGACGGCAGTAGAATTCATGTTCGGCGTTTCTTGGTAATTACCAAACGTCGTTAATTTTGCGCTAACTTTGCAAAGTTAGATGTTTGCTCAAACTCTGTTTTTTACTTCAACAATTTCTTTATAAGGACGTAGATAAATGAAATTTATTATTGGTTTTATTTTTGCTCTGATGATTCTCGGGACTTTATCTATGACAAGCTATGCACAGGATAAAGCAAAAGACCAAAAGGCTATTAAGGATGTAGCGTTCAAGTTTGAAAAGGCTTGGAACGAGCATAATATGGATGCAATGTTTGATTTGTTTATCGAAGACTCGGAATGGGTGAATATTGTCGGAATGTATTGGGTGGGTCGTGCCGATATAAAAAAAGCGCATCAGGACTTTCACGCCACAATGTTTAAGAACACGCCGCTCAAAATTGATGAGATTACCGTTCGTAAAATCACAAGCGACACAGCGGTTGCAGTTCTGAATCTCAGTATGGGCGATTTTACAACTCCGTCGGGTGAGACGATAAAAAACTCGAAAGACAGGCTTTCACTCATTTTAGTCAAGCAGAAAGGTCGTTGGTTGATAGCACACGGACACAATACGGTACTAGATATGAGAGCCGCACCATCTAATCCGATCAAAAAGTAGGAAGTAATTTGTAACGCAAAAGAATGTTACGGCGAGGCAATTGTCCAATTCATTAGAAGTCTAAAGTAATTCACGTATGGCCTCGAAAATAAAGACACGCCGAACATCTGTTCAACCGTAGCCGCGCCAACGAGTGTCGTGCTTGGCTTCCAATGTTACAGGCGCGGCACGGTTAACATGGCGTTCGGCTTCTGAGATAGCGAGATTTCCAGATATGGGGTGAATTTAGAATGATTACGAAACACGATTATGCCAATAAGTGTTGGTGGTGTGGGAGCGATGCAAACTCAAGAGAGCATAAATATAAGAAGTCTGATTTGATTAATGAATTTGGACGCGGGGCGTATTCAGGAACCAAGTCAGTAGTTAGAGTGACATCAGGGCAAGAACGACCTGTTCAAGGCCCAAACTCCAACGAAGTAAAGTTTCAGGGTCACTTTTGTCAACGATGTAATAACGAAACAAGCCAGCCATTTGATACGGCTTATCGAGCTTTTACAAGCCATATAAAGTCAAACGAAAAATCAATCACTCAATCCAAGCAATTCAAATTTTCCGATATTTACGGATCAACTTGGCAAACTGATAAAGACAATTTGATGCGTTATTATGTGAAGCACATCGGCTGTCGTCTAGCAGATAGTAAGGTATTGATTGTTCCAGAAGTAATTGATTTTCTAAATGGTAATTCAGCCCTGAGGTTCATATCACTCAATTTTGAAATCCGTGATGATATTGTGGCCACTATCAATAAACTTGAATCTGACGGCGATGATTCTGGCATGCTCTGGATAGGCGACATGGATTGTATGAGTAGCCCAAGCACTGGTGAGATAACCAATATAAACAGTCATATAACATATCGTTGGCTTCGGCTTAACTATGGATATGATTTAAGTATTCCTGCTAACTCAAATAATTTCTCATCAGATTTAGTAATTTTGCAGTCTGACTTTAATGTTGATCCAAGCACGATTAACTAACACTTATTGACTTGATGACTGCCTATCGGGGTAGAATCGAAAAGGAGAAAGAATTGGTAAAATTATGCAAACTATTCAGCTTCCAATAACAGAATATCAAAGGTTGCAAGAGGAATTGGTGCTGCTCAAAAATACCGAACTTTTGCGGAGCATCAACAAACTCGTAGATATGCTCTATCAAGACAAATACGGCTTGTATATGGGTGAATTCACTGAAGATTTAACCGAATACGCTGTCAACCATGCGTGGGAGAACGAACGGAGTGAGTGGGACAATGTATAAACAAAGAGAAATTGTCCTTGTGCCGTTTCCATATTCAGATTTGAGCAGCACCAAGCGGCGACCGGTCTTGATTGTTTCCAGCGACAATTAGAATCAAAACTTTCCGGATGCGGTTGTTTGTGTGATTACGAGCAATTTACACAAAGACGGCTATTCGGTTGAGTTAGAAAACGAAGATTTGGAAATCGGTATCTTGCCGGAAAGTTCTATCGTCAAAGCGCACAAGCTTTTCACCATTCACCAAGACAAAATCATCAAAAAGTTCAGCCTTGTTAAAGGCGAATACTTTGAGAAAGTTGCGGACAAAATCAAACACCTGATTGAACCGTGAATTTGATTCATTCGATTGATAAAGAAGGTAGGTTATTCGTAAGCCGCGCCCAACACCGGTTCCAACGGAGTCGGCCCCACGAATATGGTGATGCAAGATTATCAAAGCATCCGCAGTCTTTTTCTTTTTGCCCATCTCGCTTATCCCTATCTCAGTTCTTTCCCTTTTGCGTCTTGAGCTGTTTCAACTCCTGCTCACGCTCCAGAAAAGTCACGCCGCCCGTGATCCACGGCGAACCATGTTCATCTTTCAAATAATGCCCGAACCATTCCAGGATGCGGCGGTGGTAATCAATCTGGTTCGGCTTCTTGCGCAGGCCGTGATCTTCGCCAGCGTAGACGAGCAAGACCACATCTTTCTTTGCGCGGCGCGCGATGTTGTACAGTTCAACGCCTTGATGCCAGAAGACTGTGCCGTCGCTGTCGCCGACTTCGATCATCAGCGGTGTTTTCATATTCTGGACGTTGAAGACCGCCGAGTTGCGGACGTAGGCTTGCAGGTCTTCCCACAGCGGCACTTCCATACGCTGCTGCCCGGTTTCGATATGATCGGTTTCCGCAATGCCCGAACTCCAATGGTGATTGCCGTAGTTGCTGATCAAATCCGTGATTGGCGCGCCCGCGACAGCAGCAGCAAAGACATCGCTGTGCGTTGCCAGGTACGTCGTATCGAATCCGCCCCACGAATGCCCAACCACACCGACTTTGCGCGCATCCACCAAGCCTTTCTCAACGACTTTCTTCACGGCGGGCGTCACGCATTCGACGACCGACAAGCCTGGTTCGCGCGGTCGGAAGACGATGTCGGGTTCAAACAGAAAGTAGCCATTCTGGGTAAAGGCAGCTACGTTGTAATAGTCGCGTTCGGACGGCGCGCTGTAGCGATGAAGCCCGTCTGATAGCCGTTCGTACAAATACACGATCATCGGATACTTCTTCCCTGCTTCGTATCCTGCCGGATAATAAAGCGCTCCTTGCAACCGCTCGCCGCGCTCGCTCTTGTATTCGATCAACTCCGCGTGGCCCCAGGCGTAATTGCTTTGGAATGGGTTGGTCTTCGTGACCTGCTTCGCTTCTTTCAGATCAGGGCCACCGACAAAGGCGTCCGGCGAATCGTCGAAGGCTTCGGCCACATACGCAAAAACGTCGGCGTCTTTGGCTTTCGACAAACGCTGAACACTCTTATCCAGCCAAACCAAATGCTCATCACGCCCAGCGCTCAGGTTCAGCCGCGCGTAGCCGGACTTCTTTGTCCAGATGCCGAACAGGCTCAAATACGCGGGCTTGTCCGCGTCAATCCATTCTTCGTCAGGATTCAGCCGGACGTAGCGATGGCGGACTTGGTCAGCCGCGCCGTCGGTCAGCCGCGTGGCGCGCGAACCATCGGGCGCGACTTTCCAAAGGTCGAACTTGTCGTACAGGATCACGGCCTCATCGTTCTTCGTCCATCCCGCGACGCCGAAGGCAGGTTTCTGCTTGATGGTGGCATCTGATTCGCGATCTACGAATGAAGTCTGCACGCTCTTCGTGATGTTAACGACGGCGCGCGTAGCCGTATCAACCGTCCAGTAATGGTCGTCCTGAAGGTAAAGCAAGTACCGCCCGCCAGGACTTGCCTGAACATAGTGATCTTCGCTGAGCCGGTCTTTGATCTTCGTGCGTTCGCCGGTGGCCAGGTCAATCAGGGAAAGATCGGCGGCGGGTCGCCCGATGCTGCGATCCATTGCATACGTCGTCCAATTGGCGGCAACCGCCAGCTTTTGATGTTTGATGGGCGTTACTTGCTCAGTCGGTTCTTTGCCGAGCTGCACGAACTTACCCGTTTCGACGTGCCAGGCCGAAAGCAGATTTTTCTGACGGTCATTACGGGCGCTGAGCTTTTGCTTCGGCATCACGTCCACGTCGCGCGCATGCCAAACATCCACGGCTGCTGGCTCCAATTCTTCCGCGTCGCCTTTCGGCGCATCCTTTACCGAGTCTTTTGCCAGCGGGTCTGAGCCGTTGCCGTCAGCATCGGAAGCAATCGCGGCTTTCTTTGCGGCAACCGGCTTTTCAGTCCACTTGGCGACGCCCAGAAACATGATGCTGCCGTCATCCGACCACGATGGTCTGCGAAAAGCGACCGTGCGCATCCCCGATGGAAACTTCGCATCCGTTGTTGGGTCGTACATCTGTCTCGCTTCGGAAGTTTCGCCAAGATGCGTCCAGGCCAGCGCGATTTGCGTCGGGACTTCGTGGCGTTCATCTGTTTTTGACCGCAGCACCGCCAAATCAGCGCTGTCTTTCCGCCACGCCAAGCCGCTGTAGCCGGATGAGGAGGAATCGAGCACACGCAGCGCGTTCGACTCAGGATCGAAAAGCTGCACGCCGTTGCCGGTCTTGTCTTCGGCGCTGATTGTCAGGGCGAGCAGCCGTCCCTGCTTGGGCAAGTCTTGCCACGCGAATGCCGACACATTGCCAAAGGTCGTATCACGTCCGCTGCCCAACTGGCGCACGATCAACGTCGCGCCCGGCGTGTCGTCCGTCTCAACGGCGGCGGCGGCATCGGGCGCATCCTTTTTCGGCGGGTACCGGCGCATCGCCAAATAAGCGCCATTTGCACTGAACGCGAATGCTTCAATCCCATCCACCACGGTCTGTTCGCCGGTGGCCAGATTGAGCAGGCCCAGCTTGCGCTGGATAGGCTTCTTTTCTTTGGTCAGTTTCTCTTCCTGCGCTTCGGAATAGCCGATGCTGTAGGCCACATAACGCGAGTTAGACGAAAAGATTGGTTGTGCGCCGAAGGCGGCGACCTTCGTCGTCCCATCGGCAACGTTCGTGACGCGCAATTCGTTGTTGCGGTTTGAGCGGTTGATGCCATACGCCAACCATTTCCCATCCGGCGAAAGATTGCTGCCAAAAGCGAGCGTTTCCCACTGGCCGTACTCAGATGGTTTCACGGAAGACTTTGTCTGCGCACCGCTCGCAAGCGTCAAGCTAAGGACCGATAGAACCGTGATGATCGTTCGTCGCATGGTGAATCTCCTGATGGATGTCTGGCAGGCACAGGCCGCATCGTGCATTCAATGCGCAGCTCAGAGCATCTTTTCAAAAATGCCTCACAACTTTTGCGATGAACACGAATTTCTTTGTCTGCCCGTGCGATGTTTTCGGCAGGTCTGTTTCTAAAGGGCACGGGGTTGCTTGTCAATCAACCATCCTTTTTCGCTTGCTCAGGCTTGTGCTAGGATGCGTTTCGATTTTACGAACAATTCTATTTCCAATTTCAAAAGTGGGAGAGGACTAAAAAGCGATGGCTATCTCAGTGCGACAAGCCGTGAGTGTTGGCTCTTACATCTTCAAGCAAAAATTCAAAGGTAATAAACGGTATCCGCTGGTGCTGATGCTGGAGCCGTTGTTCCGCTGCAACCTGGCTTGCGTCGGTTGCGGAAAAATTCAATATCCGGGTGAAACGCTGAAAAAGAACATGACGCCCGAACAGGCTTTCCACGCCGCCGAAGAATGCGGCGCGCCGATTGTTACCATCGCCGGTGGCGAACCGCTGCTCCATCCGGAAATCAAGGCAATTGTTGAGGGAATGATCGAGCGCAAGAAGTTCGTCTACCTATGCACAAACGCCATTTTGATGGAGAAGAATCTGGATCAGTTCGAGGCTTCGCCATACCTGACTTTCAGTGTGCATCTGGACGGCATGAAAGACCGCCACGACCAGTTAGTGGATCGCAAAGGCATTTTTGACATTGCCGTCAGCGCCATCAAAAAAGCCAAGGCGCGCGGCTTCCGCGTCACCACCAATACGACGGTCTTTGACGGCGAAGCGGCTGAGGACATGCACGAGATGTTCGATTTTCTGGCCGATCTGGGCGTGGATGGAATGATGATTTCGCCGGGTTATAGTTACGCTTGGGCGCCGGATCAGGAACATTTCCTGAAGCGCGAACAGACCAAAGCGCTCTTCCGCGAAGTCCTGGCGCCGGCCAAAACCAAGCGCGGCAAAAAATGGGAGTTCAATCACTCTCCGTTTTATCTGAAGTTTTTGATGGGAGAGATTGATTACGATTGCACGCCGTGGGGCAATCCGAATTACAACCTTTTCGGCTGGCAAAAGCCCTGTTACCTGCTCAATGAAGGTTATGCGGAAACTTTCAAGGAGTATATGGAAACAACCAACTGGGAAAATTACGGCCACAAAAGCGGTAATGCGCACTGTCAGGATTGTATGGTGCATTGCGGCTACGAGCCGACAGCCGTGATTGACGCAACGCGCAATCTGAAAAACATGCTTGTTTCAATTCGCGGCTTGAGCTAAGAACATTGGTACGGAACTGGGAGCGGTAGTGACCGGCTCACAAGCACCCGGTCGCTACCGCTCCCGGTTCCGTAATAACTCACACAATATCCGCAAACTCCTTCTCCAGGCTTTTGAAATATTTATAGCCTGCCCATAACAGCAACCCCGATACCGCCGCCGCCAATAACAGATACTTCGATTGCGGCGCAATTCCCTGCACTACCGTGCGACGATACCCATCAATAATTGCAGCCATTGGATTCAAGGAAAAGTACCATCCGCGCCAGCGCTGCGGCACAACCGAAGCCGGATACAAGATCGGCGTGACGAACATCCAGATTTGAATCACCAACGGCAGCGTGTGGCGAACGTCGCGATACAAAACCGTGAGCGCCGACAGCAGCAGGCAGACGCCCACAGTGAATGCGATTTGAATCGCCAAGATTGGCACGACATACAGCAGATTCCACGTCGGCGAGACCCGATAAAACGCCAGCAGCAGAACAAAGATTCCAGATGCAATTACGAAATCTACAAACGCCGCGAGCACTGACGCCAGCGGGATGATTTCGCGCGGAAAGTAAATCTTCGTAATGATGTGTGAATTGGCGATCAGGCTGGGAATGGCAAACGTCAGCGACGTCGAAAAGAACGTCCAAGGCAGCAGCGCTGCATAAGAAAAGAGCGGGTACGGAATGCCGTCGCTCTGCATTCGTGCAAACCACGAAAAGAAGACCGTGAAAACCACCATCAGCGAGAACGGCTGCAAGACTGCCCAGACAATGCCCAGCGCGCTCTGTTTGTAACGGACTTTGATTTCGCGCTGCGTCACCAGCCAGAGCAATTCGCGATGCCGCCATAGCTCGCGTGCGTGGCCTGCCAGGCTGTCGCTCCATTCGATGATGTTCTCGAGCGCAGGTTCGGGCGAAAGTTCTGCCGTCTCATTGTTCAATTGAATTTTTGGCATTGCCGTAAACTACAAAGTATTTTTCCACAATTCGTATCCAGTCCCGCGTTTGCACGACAAACTCTCGCGCTCGCATGCCTGCCGCGCGCCGTTCGCTTTCGCTTTCCACCAATCTCAACAGCCGGTGCGCCAATGCTTCTGCATTCTCAGCTTCAACCAGATAACCGACATTGCCATTATCAAACAACTCGCGAATGCCTGCGACATCACTGCCGACGACGGCTTTCTCCATCGCCATTGCTTCCAGCGGTTTCAGGGGCGTGGTCAGTTCGGTCAAGCGCGAACGTTTGCGCGGGTAGACCAGAATATCCATCACTGAATAGTATCGGCGAACTTCGTCGTGCGGCACATTGCCGGTGAAAATGAAAGACCCGCGCAACTGGCCTGGAATTCTGGCCTGCAGCATCTCAACGGCTTCGCCGTCGCCGATGAGCAACACGATAATGTCCTTGCGTTTGGTCAACAACTCAATCGCGGCATCAACCAGAAACTCCAAGCCTTCGTAAAAATAGAATGAGCCGATGAAGCCGATAACAGTCTTCCCGGACAGATCGTATTTGAGGATTAGTTCAGCGTCCGGTTCGCGCGGCTGAAAATAGCCGGTGTCCACGCCGTTCGGGATTTCAATGATCTTTTCAGGCGAGATACCTCGGCGAACCAGATCGTCGCGCAGCGCGTGGCTGATGGTCACAACGCAATCAGCTTGTTCCAATGCCTGCTGTTCCATCCTGACGGCCAGCCGGTAACGCAGCGAGTTGTAACGCGTCTTGCCGCGATCCACTGCCGCGTCTTCTTCGTAATAGCGCAGTTCGTAAACCAATGGCAGGCTGAGCGCCTTTGCCGCTTGGGCCGCAGCCAGACCATTCAGCGACGGCGAATGCGCGTGAATCACATCTACCTCTAATTCAGCGGCCAGACGTTTGATCTCTTTTGACAGCGCCGCCATGCAGGCCACCTGCTTGACCATCGGCAAGGCTTGAAATTTCGAGAGCGGCGGCCAGTGAGTGCGGTGGTATTCGATGCCGTTGATGGTTTCGATTTCGCTGGCGAAATCTTCGTGCTTGGGCGAAGTGACGACGAATGGCTCCAGCCCAAGTTGCTGTTGCACGCGCAAGATGGCATCGCTGCGGAAACTGTAGCCGCTGAAATATGGTAGCGAATGATCCAGAACGTGCAGGATTCTCATTGATTACGGATTACGGCCCATTGGGCTTTATGCAGATTGCGAATTTGCTGCAATGCGACCCAGCATCAAGATCGTAACAACGCTTCGACAATTCGCTCAGCCGCATGCCCATCCCACATGTCCGGAACTCTGGCAGGCTGGAGTTGATCGGCGCGCAAAACATCGAAAGCCGCAGCAAGAATTCTTTCCGGCTCACGTCCGACAATGCGGTTGGTTCCCTGTTCGACAGTGATAGGCCGTTCGGTGTTTTCTCGCAGAGTCAGGCAAGGGATGCCCAGCGCGGTGGTTTCTTCCTGCAAGCCGCCGGAATCGGTCAGCGCCAATCGCGCATTGCTCCACAGCTTCAAAAAATCGCGATAACCAAGCGGTTCGATGATTCGCACTTGTGGCGGCGGCGTAATGCCGAACTCCGTCAGGCGCGCGCGGGTGCGCGGATGCGCGGGGAAAATGATTGGCAATTCAACTGCGATCTTTTCAATGGCGCTGAAAATCTTTCGCAGCGTCGCGGCGTCATCCACGTTCGATGGCCGATGCAACGTCAATACCGCGAAGTATCGGGGCCGTAGCGACAATAGCTCAAGAATGGCGGAGCTTTCAGCCTTTTCCAACTGCGCAAACAAAGTGTCAATCATAACGTTGCCGACGCGGACGATCTTTTCTTCGGCGATGCCTTCTTTCAGCAAGTTGGCGTCTGCGTCGGCGCTTGGCGTCAGCAACAGGTCTGCTAGTTGATCGGTCAGGATGCGGTTGATCTCTTCGGGCATCGCGCGGTCATAGCTGCGCAAGCCTGCTTCGACGTGCGCGACTTTAACGTTGAGCTTTGCTGCGACCAATGCGCAGGCCAGCGTGGAGTTGACGTCGCCAACCACGACTACCCAATCGGGCTTTTGCGCAATCAGGACAGGCTCGAACGCCAGCATGACTTTCGCTGTCTGTTCGGCGTGAGTGCCAGAGCCGATTTCCAGATTGATGTCCGGCGGCGGCATCTGCAAATCGCGAAAGAAGGACGCCGACATCGCCTCGTCGTAATGTTGGCCGGTGTGAACTAGAACTTGGGAAGCTTCGACAGGGCCCCTGCTTGCTCTGTTGCCGATAGCTGCGATGATCGGCGCCATCTTCATAAAGTTCGGGCGCGCGCCGACAATGTTCAGGATTTTCAGCATTCGTGATTACTGGGGCAGCAGTTGGTTTTGATCGTTAGTGGCGAGCGATGGATCGAATCCTGCGTTTGTTGGAATCGGCGGATTCAGTTTGCCGCTGCGCGACGGATTCAACCAAATCAATCAGGCTTTGCAACACTGTTTGCCAGTCGTGCTCCGCTTCCACAAAAGACCGCGCTTGCCAGCCAAGACTTTCGCGCAAGGTGGCGTTACGAATAATCATCAACGCCGCAGCGGCAAATTCTTCGGGGCTTCCCGCCGCCAGCAGGTCTTCTCCATTCCTGAGTTTCAGTCCGGCAACGGCCTGCGGCGTGGCAACGACGGCTTTGCCGCAAGCCATCGCTTCCAGCAATTTGTTCTGTACGCCGCGCGCGATGTTCATGGGCACAACGCACACAGTCGCGCTGTGCAGATAAGGCCGCACATCTTTGACAGAGCCTGTCACGGTCACCCCAGGCTGACTGGCCAGCTTTCTGACGCGCGCTGTTGGGTTGCTGCCGACGATCAGAAATTCGGCGTGCGGTTGTTGTTCGCGAATCAACGGAAACACTTCAGCGACGAACCATTCGACGGCTTCAATGTTGGCGTAATAATCCATCGCGCCGGTAAAAACCAGACGCGGGCTTGGATCAGTACCGCGAGCGGTAGCGAGCGGGAAGCTAGGCAGGGCTGCGCTCGTTACCACTCGCGGTACTGACTCGGCCGGTTGAAAGTAATCCGGATCAACCCCGTTGGTCATGACGCGCAATCGGGCGCGGCGCGTGAATTCATCCAGATCGCTGAGCAATGCGGCTTCACGCGGCGTCGTCAGTATCGTGGCGGCAAATTGCGAGACAATTTCGTGTTCATACTTTCGCAACCGTGCGGCTTCGACCCTGTACAACCACGATTGAGGCGGCGATGTGCGCTCGGCGTATTCGCGCCACTTTTCCGAATCCACGTCAACCAGATCAACAACCGTGCGCGAATGCCATTCCGCCGGCACGTACTGCGCCATTGCCGACGAATAAACAAAGACCGCATCAAAGTTTTGTTCCGCGCTCTGTTCCGCCAGTGCCCGCTTCACAATTCGCGCAAGCTTCCGCGATCCGAAATATCCAAGTGAAAGTGGCCGCGGGAACGGTAAAGTCATCAGCGCCCGCAAGCGTGCCCGGAACTTTCGCAAACGGATAATGCGCACTGATGCACACCATCGCGCCAATTCAACCTGATGCTGCAAATCGCGCAGGTCATCGGCAAAGGCCAGCAAATGAACTTCGTGGCCACGATCAGCCAACGCGCGCAGTTCGTGATAGGAGCGAATCTTGTCGCCTTTATCCGGCGGATATGGAATGCGATGAGCCAGAAAAAGCAGCTTCATCTTGTTTCCTTCAGGGGAAATTTCGGACGATCCTGGGGCCGATCAGTTTTGTGATGCCGAGCGGTAATCGTTTCCAGACCTCAATCATCAATTTGAATTTCGGATTGGCCGGATTCAAATCCGGCGCTTTATCAACACGAATCGGAAAGAACTGGTATGGCAACGAACGTTCCGTCATTCGCCAACCGCGTTTGAATTCGCAAGCGCCCGTGCCCAGCTTGCTGCGCCCAAAATCAAAACGCGTATAACCACGCTGGGCACTGCGCCGCATCAGTTCCCAGTACATAAAATTGTTAATGCCCGCGTGGTGAAATTCGCGGTAAGCGCCGCCGTAATACGGCATCACCGTATCGCGAAAATAGAAGCTCAGCACTGCACCCGCGACTTGTCCGTCTTGCCTGATCAGCAGAATGTCGCTGTTGGCCGGAAACTGGCGCAGGAAATTAGCAAACAGCTTTTTCGGAAAGACCGGCGTGCCCAGATTGCGAACGCTGACGGCATAGACTTCATAAAACTCATCAAGCAAATCTTCGCGGCCAAACTCAGCGCACAGGCGATGCTTTTCGCCTTGGCGAATCATTCGCCGCACGTCGCGCGGAAAGCTTTTCATCAACGCATCTTCATCCGCCATCAGTGGGCGCTCAAAAGTGACGTACAGATCCAGGGGTTGTCCCTTTTCGTCAGATGGTTCGCAATTGCTTAGGCCGGGTTCCCGCAACTCCAGGTAGTCAACCTTCTGATCAATCGCCAATGCCCGCGCGGCTTCAATCAATGCTCGATAGGCTTCGGCGGTGTTTGCGATTACGCCGCCGTACACGGCGTTCGGTGTCGAAAGCAGCATGTCCCCAAACCAACGGCGGCGAATCAGAAAGAGCGGAAGCACTCCGATAATTTGACCATCCACTTCGGCATACAAACTGACCTGTTGGTGACTCCACGTCTGTTCGATGACTTGCTGCCAACCGCTCAAATGACAAAAGGTCGCTGCATCGCTATGCCGTACGAAATCATCCCAGCGCACAGCGTCGGCTGGAACATAAGAGTTGATCGTCAACACATCGTCAATCCATTCGGGCCATTCGGGCATATGCCGCGCTGGAGCTGACCAATGCCCTTTCCGGGACTTCAACCGCTTTTTCGCTCATCCGCAGCACTTCACGCACGGGCGCGAAGCAGAAATCATTCAGCAGCCGTTCCAGCCGGGCCGCAGTATGGCGCAGATTGTTGCGATGCCGCCAAACGTTCAGCCGCGTCCCGCCGATGACAGGCTGTTCAGGATCCACCTCCCAAGTGTGAACCATAAATATCACAGGCTGTTTGTCGTCGCGGTTAATGCGGCGCAGTCCCCATCGGAACAGCGGATAAGGCATCAATCGAAAATAGCCTCCACCAGCCATTGGGACATTTACCCCCGCAATGCGCACGGTCGAAGGCGGGAACTCCACAATCTCGCCCGCAGCGCAACGGATGACATGCAGATGGCGTTCGGCATCAGGAATTCCGTAACGGTCATGGTGAACAGGAAAGATTGAAGAATCATAGCGGAAACCCTCTTCGACCAGGACGTCCAGCGCCCAAAGCGTTTCGCGCATGATTGAATAGGTTGGTGCCCGATAACCGATGACCTCATTGCCAGTAATCTCTTCCAATACCAATTTAGCGCGGCGGACATCAGCACGGAACTCTTCGCGAGTTTGCGTGGTAATGCGTTGGTGTTGGTAGCTATGGCAGGCGATTTCGTGGCCAGCGGCGGCAATTTCGCGCACCAGTTGCGGGTACTGCTCAGCCACCCAGCCAAGAATAAAAAAGGTGCCGCAAACGTTGCGGCTTGCAAACAGATCAAGCAACCGATGAGTGTTCCGCTCAACTCTAGGCTGCCAACGGCCCCACTCCTCGCGCTTTACAACATCGGCGAAGGCCTCCACTTGAAAGTAATCCTCCACGTCAACCGTCAGTGCATTGACCGGCGCGCCTTCGATCTTCATTTTTGTTTGTCCCACGGGTAATTCAGCTTATCGGGTGCCACAAGGTCGAACGAAATGGCGATTGATGCAGGTACCTGTGCAACCTAAAACAGCCATTACTTGCTCAACCCAATTATTCTTGATCAATTTTTCAATCACTGGAGTTTGCCGCATCGCGAAGAGTGGGGGAGATTTACGCACTTGGTCTGTGTAACTCTTTAATCGGCGGCGGGATAATAGCCGTTGTGCGGGAAATGATTCAAGCTTATAAGAATCAAAAGCTAATTGAACCGACAGGATTTTATGACCACTTCCCTTCGGCACCTTCGGCACCTTCGGCACCTTCGGCAGAAGATAGGAAGGCCCAAATTACTATTACTCGCATATGGGCTGACTGAAACGCCTGGGAAAGTGGCCAGACCGATAATGAGTTTGGCATATGGTGATTTTGCGTTGGGCAAAGCAGCAAGCAATAGGATGGCTCTCGTATTAATTTATAGAGCCGTGTAAAAATCGGACATCTCCGTCAGAGCAAGAGCATTTTTTACAGTGGAGCTTTTAAGTGTGGCCTATTAACACACTCACTATCTTCCTCTACGAAGACTCTACGAAGATAATGATCGGAAGAAAAAAAGCACCTAAATTCTGGGAACAATTCATTTAGGCAAGCGTGGTAGGCGATGGAAGATCACCTACTTTCGCTTGCACTATGGTAAGTTCTGAGTCGATTGGCAGTTTAAATTGAAAATTTGAATACTCAAGAAGCTCGGACTGGTAGTAAAAGACGCTTCACCCGTTGAGAGCGAATGTAGATGGATGATCTTTCACGCAAGAATCTTGAGTCGCCCCGAAACCTAGAGCGGCTCGGTTATAGCAACCCACCAATGACGACATTAGCATTAAGCGCCGGACTAAAAGACTCGAAGTTGGAGACTGAGATTCCGGCGATGGCGGCCGATTTGCCCGAAGAGCAGCCCGTCGAGAAGATGGATGATCATTCGTTACTGGCTGCGACGCTCACTGGTGATGAAACTGCTTTCCGAGAACTGGTTCAGCGATACCAAAATCAAATTACAAATTATGTATACCGGATACTTGACGATTACGACCGCGCGGTGGACTTGGCGCAGGAGACGTTCGTCAGAGTTTATCGGAGCGCTGATCGCTATCAAGCGACTTTCAGTTTTTCGACCTATATCTATCGCATCGCTCACAACCTTGCGATCAGTGAATTGCGACAACGCAAACGCCGCCGATTGGTTCCCCTACCATCCTTTTTTTCAGATAAAGACGGTGAAGAAATTGAAGTCGAGATTGAAGACAAGCGGCAGGTGATGGCAGACGATGCAATGATCGCCGGTGAACGGCACGTGGCAGTTCGCAGAGCAATTGCGAGCTTGCCGGAAAAATATAGAGCCGCGTTGGTTCTTTGCGACATTGAAGAAAAGAGTTACGAAGAGATTTCTGCCGTACTTGACTTGCCAATCGGCACAGTCAAATCGCGCATCAACCGGGCCAGGAATCTTTTGAAAGATAAATTGAGAGAGTTTCTTTGAGGCGTTACCCAAGGTTTATTGCCTCAAAGTTCTTTGGTTTCACCCCGTAATTGCAGTCTTCCGAAGCTACATCAAGTTCCTGGCATCGGAAACATTCTAGTGGAGACTAAACTCATGAACTGTAAAGACACCCAAGCGGCCATTGATTCGGCGACACGCCGTGCCCAGGTTGGCCAGTCAGCTTCCACCCATATTGCTGGCTGTTCGGATTGCCGTCAGTATTCTGATCAATCAAACGCATTGCTGGCGCTCCTTGGCTCACAGCCCAGAGTAGAAGCGCCAGCGGATTTTGCCTTCCATTTGCGCGCGCGCATTGCCAGGACCGAACACGAATCGGCTGGTTCATTTGCTTTCCTGAAAAATTTCTTCGGTCAAAGCTTTTCCATCAAACAAGCTGCTGCATCTTTGGCAGCATTAGCAGTGATGGCGGCGGCAACGTCGTTTTACTTTACAGGCGGCAACCAGCCAGCGGTAAACAATAATGCCGTGGTCGCTGAAGTACAGAAACCTAAATTTGCGGTTGAGCCAAAAGCGATAGCGCAGATCGAAGAGAGCGCCAGTGGACGGGTCGTCGGCACATCGAAACCAATGGCGAAGGCAGCATCGAATGCTCGCGTCAGTGCGGTCAAATTGACACCTGCGATGCTTCCGCGAGAAACGAATATCGCCGCCAGCAGCAGGGAAAATATGGATCGCGTCTATAACCGTGTGACGCGTCAAGTGCTGGAGATGCCGACTCGCACAATCATCGGCGCGGAAGGCTCCATCGCAATGGCTAAACCGGCAGTCTACACGCCCGGTTTCTAAGCTTAACTTTTTTGATGAACCCTATTGGCCGCAGGAGTCTCGCTTACCCTGCGGCCTTCCTCTTACAGAGCGGTCTGATACTCCGGATGTTTCTGCGAATCCTAGTCGTTTGTTTTTGGATTCTCTCATTGCTCGCCTCAGCGTCAGCCCAAGCTGTACGGCGCAAAACTCAGACTCCACACCCCGCCAAAGAACCCGTAACCGCGCCACCGCCGACGGTCGTACTCCGTCAGAATGAGCCTGTTGGCTGGGTATGGGTAACACAAACAGTTGATCTGTCAAAGCAGTTCGGCAGTGCGGATGACTTATTCACACTTGACGGAGCACCGCCCCCATCCTTGCAACGGAAACGAGTTTCGCTGGGATTGGTATTGGATGACGAAGGCCATATCGTCACTCGCCTGATAGACATCACTCCAAACACCCTTCCCGTGGATTTGACCGTCAGAGTTTCAGGAGGCACTCCTGCTAAAGCAAAATTTATCGGGATGGACACGGTCACCGGCTTCTGCATTATTCAGGTTGAAAACAAAATGCTGAAGCAAGCCACCTTCGCCGGCCCGAATTCGCTGGTGCCGCGGTTGAACGTCCGGCTTTATGGTTTTCACCCAAACCAGTTACTAGGTTCAGCGCGGCTGGCAATGAACATCGAAACGCCGCGGCCCAACAGCGGCCTCGGACAGATCGCCAAAGCCGTGGGCGATTTTCGCTATAACACAAACAACCCGATCTATTACTTGATTGCACCCCGGCTCACGCCCGTCCAGGATTGCAGTCTGATTTTTAAGGATGAAGCGGTTTTCGGCATTGCGCTATACGACACCGTCAGCGAAGGCAAAAATATTGTTTATCCGATTTCGCGTGTGCAGACCATTGCCGAATCGGTGATCAAATCGAATCAAAGCATCGCCTATGGCTGGCTGGGTGCCGATGGGCGCGATGTTTACGCCCCGATCCAAACGCAAACCAGTGGAGAGGCTAAAACTGAATTGGGCGTCCGTGTCACGGTCGTCGCGCCTGACAGTCCTGCCGAACAAGCGGGCGTCAAACCACAGGATGTCCTGCTGAGCATCAACGACCGCCGGGTCGAGACAAAAGCTCAATTGGTTACCGCCATCCGTCAGGTTCCCGCCGACAGCGAAATCTCGTTGCGCGTCAAGCGCGGCAACGAATACAAGATGCTCAGGGTCAAACTGGTTCCTGCAATGGCAACGGATCAGGAACAGCAACTGCTGTCATACGTTCGCCGGTTGGAAGTCATGAAAGATCAATTGAAAATCCTGCAAGCAACTGATCCGGCCCGGCAAAACATGGAAACGCGAGTCTCGATGATGTCGAATTTCCTCCAGTCCGTCACCTCCCCTGCCCCGCCTGACATTCGCTTGCGTGTTTTCTACGGTTTTGAGATTGAGAATTTGACCGGGCAGTTAATGAACTTTTTCGCGGTCACCAACGGCGTGCTGGTTTCAAACGTGGCAGAGAACAACAAAGCCGCGCGCGCCGGATTGCAAGCCGGAGACGTCATCATCAAAGTCGGAGAACAACCGATCACCAATCTGGCAACGCTGCTCAAGGCGTTTGAGCCTCAGCAGGGCGAAACAGTGGAAATCACCGTTTCTCGACGCCGCGAAATTGTGAAGTTGGCACTGTTGAATTGATTCCGTTCCGCTTATTCAACGTTCACGCTAAAGTCTGTTGCGGCTCCATACGTCAACTGGTATTCTCGGCCTCGCAAAGCGCAAATTCAGAATTTTCAATCAATCACATGCCAGCAAGAGATAAGGCTGGGCCGCAATCAAACCGCAATCGAATATAGATGTCAGCCAAAATCACCGTTATTGTTTATATCCTGATCAGTTTCGAGATTGGCATTCTGCTGATGATCATCCCGTGGAAGCCATATTGGGATGACAACTTTTTCCTTTATTTCATCACCGGCAAATTGCATGCGGCCTGGATGGCCACGTTTCTAAAACATAAACTGGTGCGCGGAGCCGTGTCAGGCGTGGGCGTGCTGAATATCCTGGCTGGCCTGTACGACATCTTCAAATTCCGCGATAGCGTCCGCAAACTTGCCACGCTGGGCGAACTCCCCGCCCGCCCCACTTACACGATGGAGAAGAAAGAAACCTCCTTTGACCCTTCCGCATCATCAACCTCTGCTCTATCTGATCACCAACCGCCAAGCCTTCCGCCGCAGTCCTGACATAAGCGACAAAGAAGCCATGCGATTGCAGATCGAAGCCATTCGCATGGCCGCCGCCGCAGGTTGCCAACTCATTCAAATCCGGGAAAAAGATGTCAGCGCACGGGCATTGACCGAGTTCACGCGCGAAGTCATTGCCGCCGCCCGTCCACACGGGGCGAAAGTTTTCGTCAACGACCGGTTGGATGTAGCAATGGCGGCAAAAGCCGACGGTGTGCATCTGCGAGTAACCTCGCTGGCGGTGGCTGACGTTCGCGGAGTAACCAGAAGTAACAAGCTTGATAATTTCCTGACCGGCGTTTCGACCCATTCCGTGGCAGAGGCGACCGACGCACAAGCGTGCGGCGCGGACTTTATTGTCTGTGGCCCTGTTTACGACACACTGTCGAAACGCGAGTACGGCTCGCCCCTGGGACTGGAAAAACTTGCTGAGGCCTGTAGTGCGGTCGAAATTCCCGTGCTGGCTCTCGGTGGAATCACTCTGAAAAACTTCCACGAACCGCTGCTGCACGGTGCGGCAGGCATTGCAGCAATTGGCCTTTTCACTGATCCGGCCAGGCTTCAGATAGTGACATCAACGATTCTCAACTTCCGCTGATTCACACGTTACCGTTTGAAGAACAGCGAAATCGCCATTGCCAAACCGATCATAATCACCGTGCGCCGAACGAACTTCTGACCGAGCCGGCGCGCCAACCCTGCTGCCCCGTATCCGCCAATAACTGAACCCAGACACATGATTCCGGCACTATGCCAATCAATCAGCCCGGTGGCGATGAAGTAAAAAGCCGCGATGGCATTGATCGTCGAGGCAAACAGGTTCTTCAGTCCGTTCATCTGGTGAATGTTGCTCAACCCAATGATGCCCAGCCCGGCCAGCATCAGAATGCCAATCCCCGCGCCAAAGTATCCGCCATAGATCGCAATCAGGAGTTGATAAAACGACACGCCAATCAGCCAACGCGTTGTGACTGTCCTCGTTTCTACTTCTGCGACCGCCCCTGCTTTTATATGCCCTGACGCCGCGCCTGACTTCAGCCAACGCTGGATCGGTCCCTGTACGACGAACAGAATTGTGGCGAACAAGACAAGGAAAGGCACCAGCCAAGCAAAGGTCTTATCTGGCGTACGCCGCAGCAACATCGCGCCAATCACTCCGCCGATCAGGCTGGGAATCAACAGGTAAAGAAAATGCTTCGGGGTATCGCGCATCTCCTCACGGTAGCCCCACAGCCCTGCCCAAGCGCCCGGCACCATTGCCAGCGTATTCGTCGCATTGGCTATAATCGGCGACACGCCCGTCCAAACCAGCGTCGGAAAGCTGACCAGCGTTCCGCCTCCGGCAACAGAATTAATCATTCCGGCCACGACAGCGGAACCGAAGAGCAGCGAGCCTTGAAGCAAGGTCATAGAGGTAGCTCAAGCGCGAGAAAGTGATTGATGTGCACAGCATTCTTTGATGAATCGCGGCGCATATTAATCGCTTCGCCAGAGCAACGCAAAATGACTTGAATCCCTATTCTCTATTTTTAAGTTTCCAGTTTCACCGTGGGTTTGGTGTTGGGGAAAATCTTTTCCACCGTTGCCTGCTTGGGCATACCGTAGGCGTTCACCGGCTGCGAACGATTTACCCACAGCGTGTAATACAAATGATCGGCACGCGGATCATCCGTGTTTGGGTGCAGCAAGATGGTCAACCCCAAACTGTTGAGTTGTAGCCACGGCACCAGGATCGGCAGCAGGTCGTTGGTGAACCCAAAATAAAACGACGGCGTCACGTGCGGGCCGCGCGGTTGCAGGTTCCAATTGCCCAGCTCCACTGGGAAGCGTTCCAGCGACCATTTGCGCACCAGCGCGGCTTTTTCGTAATTGTCTTCGTCAAAGTAGAAATGCGCGTGGTAGCTCTTAATGTCTGTGTAAGGGCGAGGCGCTTTCGGCAGGCCATTCTCTTCGCCTGGTCGAATGCTCTTTGGCCTCGCCGTTGCTTCCTTGATGGTTTCGTATCCCCACGGCCTTTTGCCCACGTCGGGCGGAGGCACAATGGGTTTGGGACTCAGCCCGGCAGGCGTGACGATGTCTTGCCCTGCGGCTTCAATGCTTCCGGAACTCAGGCCCGCTGCTGTCAGGCCCGCACCGATCATAAAATTACGGCGCGCCGGTGACAGCAGGTCGGCCCATTCCTGATCTTCTTCCGTGTTGTGAATAATTCTTCCTTCGTCAGACATACGTTTCCTCCTTCGAAAATTGGTAGGGCAGGTTCTCAACCTGTCCTACCAATTTTATTGTTTCAGGGAGTCGTCACAGACAACCTGGACGACTCCTTTGGTGTTGCGTTAACAGGGAAAGTTCGTCACAAGGCAGCGAATCTTGTCAAGATACATCGGGTACGTGAGTTCCCAGGTATGGTTACCGCACCTGTTTTCGGAAAAAGAGTGATCAACGAAAGAGCGCCGCCACGATCAGTTTTCTAAACGAATCGTGGCGGCGCATTGAGCTTTCAAACAAGCAAATCAGTTACGGCGCAAGCCCCCAGCCGCCACGCACCAGGTAATCAGACATCGTCAGCACCAGCAGGATGCCCAGCCAGAACAAGCCGGCGATGATGATGACTTGCGTCAGCGTGGAGCTCCATTTGACATGCATAAAGATCAGCACGACAGCAGTCGCTTTAATCACCGCGATGGTCAGCGCAACGATGATGTTGAGCGGCCCCCAGATATGTTCCAGATCGAACTTAGCCACAAATACCGTCAATGCGGTAAAAACCATCAAGACGGTAAAAACGCCGAAGTAATATTTCAGAGGGACTATGTGATGTTCGGAAGTATGCTCCGCCATAAGTTTCTCAAAACCTCTCTCAGGTTGATTCTAGTGTCCGCCGCCGACGTGATAGCCGGTCAAATAAAGCAGTGGGAAAAGGAAGATCCAGACGATGTCAACGAAGTGCCAGTACAAGCCAAAGATTTCGATGGGTGAATTGTAGGTCTTCGTGAATCTGCCTTTCTTCGCCATATACATCAGGATTAGCAGCAGCGCGATGCCAATGATCATATGCAGCGCGTGGATGCCAGTCATCAAAAAGTAGATCCACAAAAAGACTCGCACCTGTTGATGATATTGCTCAGGAGGATGGGTTGCAGATGGGTTGAAAAATCCAACAGCCGGAAATAAGCCGTGTTCAAATTTCTCTTTGTATTCGAAATATTTGACCACCAGAAAGACGCATCCGAGCACCGTCGTAAGCCCCATAAAGCCGATCAGTTTTTTGCGGTCACCAAATTGCGAGTAGTACACCGCCATGGCCATCGTCAAACTGCTGACGATCAGCACCACAGTGTTCAATCCGCCAAGCGGCACGCTCAGCAAATGGCTGCCTTGCAGGAAACCGTCATGATATTTGGCGCGGTAGATGGTGTAGGCCAGAAACAGTCCGCCGAAGAACATGATTTCCGTCAGCAGGAAAAGCCACATCCCGATGGTGCCGGCTTCTTTCTGCTGTTCCATGTTGACGAAATGATGCGCCAGTCCGGGAACGTGTGCTGCGTGTTCTGCCAAGATAGTTCTCCTCAAAAAAAGAGCATGGAGTTCAGCCTTTAGGCTGCCGCTTTCAGCCCAGGACTTATTGAAGGAAGTCAGCAGCCTAAAGGCTGAACTCCATGCTTTTTGACTTTAAGTCGTCTGCAACGCTGCTTCTTTTGCCGCCGCTTCCTTGATCTCTTTGACGTGTTCGAATTCGTAAGCGTCGTGATCAACAATCGGCTGGTAGGTGAAGTTTTCAGTCGGTGGCGGTGAAGAAGTTTCCCATTCCAATCCGGCTGCCATCCAGGGATTATCGCCCACCTTCTCGCCGTACTTGATGGACCAGGCCAAATACACGACCGGCATAATGAAGCCAACGGCCAGAATCGAAGCGCCCGCGCTTGACAGGATGTGCCATACCTGGAACTCAGGAACGTATGCGTGATACCGGCGGGGCATTCCCAGATAGCCGACAATGAACTGCGGGAAGAAGGTCAGGTTGAAGCCCAGAAAGATAATCACCGCCGAAATACGGCCCCAGATTTCGGGGTACATGCGGCCCGTGATCTTCGGCCACCATAAATGCAGTCCGCCCAGATAGCCGATGATCGCGCCGCCCACCATCACGTAATGGAAGTGCGCAACGACGAAGTACGTGTCCTGCAGATGCACGTCCAGGCCAATGGCCGCCAGGAACAACCCTGTCATTCCGCCAATGGTGAACAATCCGATGAAGGCCAGCGCATAGATCATTGGTGTGTCGTAAGACACGGAGCCTTTGTAGATGGTCGCCGTCCAATTGAAGATTTTGATTGCCGACGGAATCGCCACCGCATAGCTGATCAGCGAGAAAACCATCCCGGCGTACATGGACTGGCTGCTGGTGAACAGGTGATGCCCCCAGACCAGAAAGCCGAAGACCGCGATGGCCAATGATGAAAACGCAACGAATTGATAACCGAAGATCTTCTTGCGGGTCATGGCGGCGATGATTTCGCTGATCACGCCCATCGAAGGGATGATCATGATGTAGACCGCCGGATGCGAATAGAACCAGAACATATGCTGGAAGAGCACCGGGTCGCCGCCGAGTTTCGGGTCGAAGATGCCAATCTTCAAGGTGCGTTCGAAGGCCAGCGCCAGCACTGTGATGGCGATGACCGGCGTGCCCAGCACCTGAATCAGGCTGGTAGCATAATGCGCCCAGACAAACAGCGGCAGGCGAAACCACGTCAGGCCCGGCGCGCGCATCGTGTGGATCGTCACCATAAAGTTCAATCCGGTCAGAATGGAACTAAACCCCGTGATGAAGATCGAAATACCCGCCAGCGTGACCTGCGAATTTGAATAGATCGAACTGTACGGCGGATAAAACGTCCAGCCGGTATCAACGCCTCCACTGATGATCGTGATCAGCATGAGGATCGCGCCGACCATAAAGATGTACCAACTGAGCAGGTTCAATCGTGGAAAGGCGACGTCTTTCGCCCCCAGCATCAACGGCAACAGAAAGTTCCCCAACGTCGCCGGAATGGATGGGATCAGAAAGAAGAAGATCATCATGATGCCGTGCATCGTGAAGACGCGATTGTAGGTTTCCGCCGTCATCAGATCGCCTTTCGGCGTGACCAGTTCCAGCCTGATCATCGTGGCGAACAGGCCGCCAATCGCGAAAAAGATCGAGATCGAAAACAGATACAACAGCCCGATCCGCTTATGATCCAGCGTCAGCAACCATGATTTCACCGTGTGCCCATTGGTCAAATAATTCGTGCGCTGTTCTTCTGTTTGAGCTATTACTTCGCTTGCCATATTCATACCTTATGAATCGTTTGTAGTACCGGTTTTAGCCGGAAGACTCCGCCTGAAGGCGGGACTACGAACTTATTGCTTCTTCGCGGGCGTGGCAGCGGGCTTGGCCGCCGCTGGTTTCGCTGCTGGTGAAGCGGCAGGACCTGCTTGCGCGCCACCAATGTCTTTCGGCCCGATAGATTTGATGTACGCGATCAACTGTTGAATCTGCTCTTCGCTGACCTGTCCCTGAAAGACCGGCATGACGGGTTCGTACTTCTCGACGACCTTCGCCGTGGGATTCAGAATGGATTCGCGGATGTAGGCATCGGTCACGTCAACGACCGTGCCGTTGTTCAGTTTGGCCGTCTTGCCATACAACTCATTCAGCCGCGGGCCTCGCCCCTGCCCATTTTCCAGATGGCAGGTGTTACAGGCCAGACTGGCAAACAGTTTCTGTCCGGCGGCAACCGGCGATTCTTTTGAAACGCCGCTCAGCCAGGCTTGGTAATCCGCCGGTTCCATGACCGTGATCGTACCGATCATTCCCGAATGCTCCGTGCCGCAATACTCCGCGCAGAACAGGTGGTAATTGCCCGCCTTGGTCGCCTCGAACCACGACATCGTGTAACGGCCCGGAACCACATCGGCTTTCGTGCGGAAGGCCGGAATGAAGTAAGCGTGGATGACGTCTTCGCTGGTCATCGTCAGTTTGACCCGGCGGCCAATCGGCACGTGCAGCGTATTGATCTCGCGCTGGCCGTCCGGATGTTGCGCGCGCCACATCCATTGTTTGCCTGTGACGAAAATCTCCAGCGCCTCTGCCGGCGGCGTGTACATCTGATAGTACAGCTTCGCACCCCACGCAAAGATGCCCAGGCTGATGATGAACGGAATCACTGTCCAGGTGATCTCCAGCTTCATCGCGCCTTCGATCTGCTCCGGGATTTCACCCAGGCTCTTGCGGCGGTATTTATGCATGAAGAAGGCCGCCACCAGCGCGATGCCGACCGAGATGACAATCGTCATCGCCCACAGCAGCAGGTATAGGAGGTCTACTTCTTCCGCGAACTTCGACGCCTGTTCGGGCATCAACGAAACTTGAAACATTAAAGAGAGGCTCATATGCAAATGTCCAATTTAGTCGGAGCTTCTTACTAAAAACAAAGCCTATTTAGACAGGATTTATCAGGATGTAAAAAACATTCTCCGGTCATTTTTTCGCCCATCCGGTTCAATCTTGTAAATCCTGTCAAAGCTCTTCCGGTCATAGGCTCAAACTTTGATCCCTTGCGCAGCCCACGCTGCTTCCTTCTTTTTCGTCATATGCCTTAAAAAAAGAATAAGAGCGATGAGCGCCACAATCGTGGCGCTGCCAAAAATACGCATCAGCCGCATCAACACCAGGCTATAAGTTCCCCGCATCGGGTCGTACTGATAGCAGTACAGAATCACTTGATCGGCCAGGGTGCCGATCTTGTTGCCGGAAGCGTCGAGCAGACCGAAACGAATATCGCGCGGTTCGAAGTTGGAAAGAACATCTGCGGGATAAAAATACCGCGAAACCTTGCCTTCCGGCGTGATGATAATCAGCGCGCTGGTATGCGCATACTGCTTGCTGACCGGGTCCCAGATGAAACGAAAGCCCACCGATCTGGTCAACTGCTTGATCGCTTCTTCCTCGCCCGTCAGAAAGTGCCAGCCATTATTCGCATCGGGATTGGCCAGCTTTTTCAAATACGTATCGCGCTTTTGCGCCGCCAGTTCAGGCTTCTCTTTCGGATCGAAGCTGATCGTCAGCGCGGTAAAATCCTTGCCCGGCTGCATTGGCAGCGTCTTCAGCACGTTCATCAACCCGTTCAAGGTCAGACTGCAAAGCTGCGGGCAATCGTAATAAACCAGCGAAAGAATGACCGGCTTGCCTGTGAAATATTCGCTCAGCTTCACCGTCCGCCCGGTTTCGTCTTTGAATTCCAGATCGAGCGGGACTTGGGTATTCAGCAACTGATCAATTCCAACGTCTTTCAGCACCGGCGGCTTCATCATCGCGGGCTGTGCATCGGACTGTACAAACAAACTGCAAATCACCAGCCCAATCAAACCAATCGCCGTCAGCGAATTGACTGCCTGTTTTAGCGCCAGGCCTGCTCTATAAGGTTCAACAACTAACATCTGCACTACTTCTTTCTACTGCTTGCCCGCGGCTGCCTTCATCGGTGTCATGACCTTTGCAGGCAGCGACTCGTTCTTGGCCGGCCCAGCCGGGTTTGATGCCCCGGAAGCAGGCGTCGGTTTCGGATCAGCAACCGGTTGCGAAGCGCCCATCGGCTGCTCGCTCTTAATTCTGCGTCCGGCGCTTGAATCGGAGTTGTTGACTTCGCGGCGCACGGTTTCGGCAGATTGAATCTGTTTGATTGCGGTGTCTGAAAGCGAAGGCAATCCTTTTTCAGCAATCATCTCTTTGGCGCGCTCGATGGGAATGCGAGCAACGCCGCCCTGCTTGTCCATCCATTGATAATCCGCAGCCTCTTCGTTAATCCGTTTGCGATAGGCCGCCATATCATCAAGCGGCAGTTTCGATGGTTGAAGCTCCCCCGGCTTATCCGGGTTTGGCTCCGGCGCACCTTGCAACCGTGGTTCGGGCGGCATCTTCTGCATGTCAGTCATTTGTGTTGCCGGCTGTTTTTGATCCAGCTCGTCCACCTTGTTTAAGCCGTACTCCAGGCCTTTGATGATGACGAAGACCATCGCCGTCGCAACCGCCAGCGCAGCCAGAAAGATCAGAATCGGTTTGGCCTTAATGCCACTGCTCTCAACCAACTCCTGATTATTATCGTGATTGTCGTGCCCGTCAGTGTTCATAACTTTGCCTGTTCAATGTTCGACAAACTTCAGTTTGTCGAGTGGTGTCAGCAAGCGGCAAACTGAAGTTTGCCGGACACCGACTTGTAACTCGCCTCAGTGTCCCCCGCCCGCAGCCACCGCTTCGGCCAATTGCGGATCGTTCACCGGCAACAGTGGGCGTTGGCGCAACTGCCAGAAGAACCAGCCCAGCCAGACGCCGCCCATACCAATCGCCGCCGCCACATAGACCGCGTACATCAAGATGGTGGCAGGAGGAGAATCCGTACTGCTTTGACCGGCTCCGTGATGGCCAACGCGCGAAAGCTCCGGCCCGATCACCCAGATCAAATCCACCAGGCGCATACAGATCAGCAAAGCCGCAACAAAGATCAATTGCCGCGAGCGCCTCTTCAGGTCGCGCGAAAGCAGCAACAGAAACGGCAGAGCGAATTGAAGCAGGATCAGCGCGATGCCGATGTAGCGCCACGGAGTGTTCGGCTGAAAACGCCGCAAATACCACGGAATCTCTTCCGGCAGATTGCCCGCCCAGATGATCAGCAACTGCGAGAAGGAGAAGTAGGCCCAAACCATCACCGTCGCCAACTGCAACTTGCCCAGGTCATGGAAATGCTTCGGTTTCAGCACGTGCGACATCGGCTCGTACTTGGAAAGAACCATGCAAACCGCAATCAAAAACGCGATGGAAAGGACGCCCTGACCGGCAATCGTCAGCAATCCGAAGATGGTCGAAAACCATTCGGCGTCGAGCGACATGACCCAATCAACGCCCGCGAACGTGACAGCCAAACCATAGATCACAAATCCGGGGCCGCTCAGGTTCTGCGCCTTTTGCAACCAGGTATGCGCCTCGGTCGGATTGGGCGTTTGGTCCTGACGGTGAGACCATTTGCGCAGAAAGAACATCAGCCCGATCCAGATCGCAAAATAGATGACGGTGCGAACGGTGAAAGCGCCAGGATTCAGCCAGACGCTCTTATGTTCCAACAGCTTTCTGACCTTCTCGTCTTCGTCGTTGCCAATGGGAAGCGACCACTGGTAGATGCTATGCAGCCCAAACAGAATCGGCACGAATAGCACAGCCATCAACCACAACGCGTGCGCCGCCGATTCCAGCGGGCGGCGAATGACCAGCCCCCAACTCGCGCCAGTCAAATATTGAATCATCAAAAATCCCAGACAGCCGAGCGAGATGCCGATCCAGAAGACATACGCGACCAGATAAGAATGGTAGAAGGTCTGTTTGCCGTTCCCCGACACGACCGCGCCGATGATCCAGGCGATGATGCCAACCAGGCCAATGCCTGTTGCGATGCCGCCAATGCGCCCCAGATCCGCCGAAGCCTCGTAATTCGTCTTCATTAGTTGCTATGTCCTCCTGAGCTGGCTGGGCCGACTGGCTTGGTTGAACCGGGCGCTGCCTTCTCGCCTTCGCCGCCGCCGTGCCCGCCGTTCTTATGCTCTTCTTTCTTCTTCGCGGACTCTTCGATCTTGGTCTCAACTTCTTGCTTGACGTTCTCAGCCATCTTGGTCATGTCCGCGCGCTGGCTCAGTTGCAGGACGCGAATGTAGGCAATCACCTTCCAGCGATCTTCCGGCGTCAACTGATCGGCGTAATTGCTCATCTGGCCAAAGCCATTGGTGATGACATCGTAAAAATACGACGACGGCGCATTCTGCAATCGCGCTTCGTGGTAGGAAGGCGGACGCTTGAAACCGCGCTGCACAATCATGCCGTTGCCGTCGCCAAATTTGCCGTGGCAAGGCAGGCAGGAAATATTGAAGCGGCTTTCGCCACGATCCAGGATCGCTTTCAACTGCCCTTTCTTCTCTTCCGGGTTCTCGCTCAGCATGAAGGGAAATCCGTCTTCGCCCTGTGGAACCGCGACGGGCGTCGGACTGGTGCTGGCTTGCGCAGTCGTCGCAGCCGCAGCAGCCTGTGTCAGCTTCGGCCCTGCCGGATTCAAATCCAGCGAACCGCGCGACACTGTGCCTTCGGGCAATTGGCGCATTCCGCCTTCGCGGTAGGGCTTATATTTCGGATTGTCGTGCATGTCCTGGCGGCAAGCCGAAGCCCCCAACGCAACGATCATCAGGCACACCATCAGGCACGCCATGCTTCCGATGGTTTTCAGTTTAGCTTTCGACATCGGTCACCTCTTTCGCCCCCACGCCTTCCAGGAAAGCGCGCGTCTCGCCGTAATTGAATTTCGGATCGTCGGCCTTCACGCACAGAAAAAACCGGTCGGTGGATGCGCGCGAAAAGCTGGGCACGTTGAAGACCGGATGATACGGCTGTGGCAACTGATTCATGATGATGTTGCCAAAGAACGCGCCGAACGCCGCCAGCAGAATCACGCACTCAAACGTGATTGGGATAAACGCCGGAATGCTGATCAGCGGACGCCCGCCAACATTGATCGGATAATCCACCGCCGAAGTCCAGGCCAGCAGTGCAAATCCGCCCAGGCCGCCCAGAATGCCGCTGATAAGAACCACCAGCGAGACATAATTCTTGTGAAAGCCAATCGCGTCCATCAACTCTTCCATCGGATAGGGCGAGTAGGCGTTGATCCGCCGATAGCCCGCGCCATAGGTCAACCGCGCCGCTGCGACAACCGCGCTCGGATCGTCGAACTCAGCGATCAGCCCGTAAATGCCTTGTTCTTCTTGTGTCGTCATAAAACAGATTTCCCATCAACTGTTTTCGCTCCGTAGGAGCGCGATGTTTATAGCTAGTTACGACGTGTGATCTTCAAGCTCCGTAGGAGCGAAATGTGCCAGATGTCGTTCCTACGGAACTGGGGAGAATCAATTGTCCCGGTTTCTATAAACATTCCGTGCCTACGGCACTAATTCTCGAATGTGCGATTCGAAGAGTCGGAAGCCTGTCTTCGGGTTTTTCTCCTAACATCTCCAGCACTTCCTGAAGATTTTGATTTAACCCGTCAAGACTTTCGGCTTGCGTATGCGCACCAGCAATGCCAGGGATATACCCAACGTACAAGCCAGTCTGTGAGCATCTCTCTACAACAGCCGTTAAAGTTGTCATCTTCAACCTCCGGTTAATCGCCAAACTGCGGCTGCGCGCCGCCGCCAGATTCTTTGCCCGCTGAAATCACCTGCTGAAAAGCGTGTTGCAACTCTTCCCGAACAAGCTCTTTCATTTCCTTCGCAACCAACCACTCTCGCAAAGCCTGATTGACCACTTGATCATAGGTTAGCCCTTCGGCCATGAGTTGTTGGAGTTCTTTCGCTACCTCTTCATCAAGACGAACTGTCGGGCGCTTGGCCGCAGCCTCAATCATCCGCTGCCGCCGCCGCTCACGAGCTTCGGGGCCGCGCTGAATCTTTGCAGGGTCCGGCGGGTTTTCCCTCATATAAGCCTGATATACAGCCGTCTCATCTTCCATAGTATTTATCTTGCCATTCCCTTTCCGCATCAAAAGCCGTGACAACACGGTGAAGTGGCACATCCTGATCAGTCAAGACAATTACCAACAACCTGCCCCAAGGAGTCCTGGCAACCATCCACCAACGATCCTCGTGAGAGTCAGCCGGGTTGGGAATTTCGTATGCGTTGGGATCATCAAACGCGGCCACGACTTCATAAAACTTGACGTTGTGTTCCGCCAGCACCTTTCGATACTTCGTTTCGTCCCAAACAAAGCCAATATCCATTCTGGCTCCTCACGAACGCAAGTCACGACCGGATAGTCCCATCGGTTCGACCGTAAGCTTTAATCCCCAAACTGTGGAACCGGCTGCGCGCCGCCCAGCGGCTCTTTGCCGTTGGTTTTCTCTTCTTCGATCTCGGCAACCTTGTGTTCGTCCACTTTCGCCGCCGGCAGCATGACCTTGATCTCGAAGATCGGGATCATCGGCACGAAGCGGATGAACAGGAACATCAGCGTCAGGAAGAAGCCGATCGTACCGAAGAACATCGAAAAGTCGAAGACCGTCGGGTAATACATTCGCCAGCCGCTCGGCAGGAACTCACGGTTCAAGCTCATGACGATGATGACGAAGCGCTCCAGCCACATGCCCACGTTGATGAACATGCAGACGGTCATAATCACCCACATATTGTCGCGGTATTTCTTGACCCAGAGCAGTTGCGGCACCAGGAAGTTGCACAGGATGAGCGTCCAATAAAATCCGCCGTATGGCCCAAACATACGGTTCTTCATCATGAACATTTCCCAGATGCTGCCGCTGTACCAGCCGAAGAAAACCTCCATCGCGTAGCCGTAGACAACAATCAGTCCCGTGGCCAACATGACCTTACACATATTGCGGATGTGTCGCGCCGTGATGAAATCTTCCAGGTGATAGAACTTGCGCACAGGGATGCCGATGGTCAGCACCATCGCAAAGCCCGCGTACACCGCGCCCGCAACAAAGTAGGGCGGGAAGATCGTCGCATGCCATCCGGGAACGATGCCGATTGAAAAGTCGAACGACACGATCGTATGCACCGAAAGCACCAGCGGCGTCGAAAGGCCTGCCAACAGAAGATAGGCCGATTCGTACCGGCTCCAATGCCGAGCGTCGCCGCGCCAGCCCATGGCCAGTCCGCCGAAGATAAATTTCTGCCACTTGGCCTTGGCCGAATCGCGCAAGGTGGCAAAGTCCGGGATCAGACCCATAAACCAGAACAGGGCCGAAACCGTTGCGTACGTCGAAACCGCAAACACGTCCCACATCAGCGGGCTGCGGAAGTTCGGCCACATGCCCATCGTGTTCGGCAGCGGGAACAGCCAGTAATCAACCCACGGACGGCCCGTGTGCAAGGCCGGGAACAGTCCCGCGCACGCCACCGCGAACAGCGTCATCGCTTCGGCAAAGCGGTTAATCGAATTACGCCACTGCTGACGCAGCAGCAGTAGAATGGCCGAAATCAAAGTGCCCGCGTGGCCGATGCCGATCCACCAAACAAAGTTGATGATGTCGAATGCCCAGAAAACCGGCGACGAATTACCCCAGATGCCAACGCCTTTCAGCACCAAGTAGGCAATCGTGTTCGTCATCATCAGCAGGCCAAGAAAGGCGATGGCGAAACCGAAGATCCAGCCCTTCTGAAGGCCGCGCATAAACACGACGTCCATCAGCTTGGTGGTCACCGTCTTCAGATCGTATTTACCGCCGATGATGGGCGGACGCGGATCAACATAGTTGCTTTTCACTTCAGCCATGCTTCGTATCTCCTAACTTCTGGCCTTCCTTCTGCGTCTCAGGCGTTTCGCCCGGCGTATGCCCATTGTGTCCGCCCAACTCAGAGTTCGGGTTCTTGATCACGCCCAGGTAGCTGGTGCGCGGGCGTGTGTTCAGATCGGCCAGCACTTCATAATTGCGCGGTTCGGCCTTCAGCTTGGCCACCTGCGTTTGCGGCGCTTGGCCGTGCGGGTTGCTGCGCGCGCCAATGTCGCCAAAGATGATGGCTTCGGTCGGGCAGGCGGTTTGACAGGCGGTCTGAATCTCGCCATCGGCCACGTCGCGTTCCTGCTTCTCGGCTTCGATTTTCGCCGCCTGAATACGCTGCGTGCAGAAGGTGCATTTTTCCATCACGCCGCGCGAACGGATCGTGACTTCGGGATTGCGAACGTTCTTCAGGCTCGCCGTTTCCCAATCTCCGTACAGCAGGTAGTTGAACCGGCGCACCTTGTACGGGCAGTTATTCGCGCAGTAGCGCGTGCCGACGCAGCGGTTGTAAACCTGTACGTTCAAGCCTTCGGCATCGTGCACAGTGGCGTTGACCGGGCAGACCACTTCGCAGGGCGCGTCTTCGCAATGCTGGCAGAGCATCGGCTGGAAGTAGACTTCCGGGTTGGCCATATCGCCGCGGAAGTAAGTGTCAATCCGCAGCCAGTGCATATAGCGGCCACGCGTCACCAGTTCTTTGCCGACAACAGCAATGTTGTTTTCCGACTGACAGGCGACCACGCAGGCGTTGCAGCCGATGCAGGCCTGCATATCAATCGTCATGCCCCAGTTATACAAAGGCATTTCGCGGCCATCATTCGTCTTGGTTGTTTCGTAGTTCCAATTCGGATAGATGGTCATCTTCTCGCGATCGGGCCGAGTCTCACCGTGATGAAGCACGGCGGGGTTCTTCTTGTACTGTTCCAGCGTGCCCGTGTGGACGATGTTGCGTTCGGTCAGATCATTCTCTTCCGGGATGAAAGCTTTGACTTCGATGCCGCTGGCATCAATGTTGAAATGCTCCTGCGTCGAAGCCAACTGATAGCTGCCCTCGCCCGCCGACAGCTTGACGCCTTCGACCGCGATCCACGGCGCAGCAGATGTCCGCAGCAGATAAGTATTGAAGCCCGTCTTGTTGCCAACGCTGCCAGCGCGTTCGCGTCCGTATCCCAGATAAACCGTCACTGAATCATCCGGATGACCGGGTTGAATCCAGGCGGGCATCTCCAAGTCTTTTCCATCAACCGAAAGCTTCAGCATTTTGGCGTTGGCTTGATAAGGCTCTTCGCGCGGCGCCAGCGCCAGCTTCTCCGCCGTCTTCTTGCTGATGATGGCGAAATTGTCCCAGGTCACTTTATTGATTGGCTTCGGGCATTCCTGCAACCAGCCGTTGTTGGCATAGCGCCCGTCCTGAACGTGCGGATCAAGGCGGAAGACGATCTCGTACTGCCCTGTCTTGGCCGGAGCCAGTGCGGACAGGTTACCGGATGCGGCAACCGTTTTTGCCGGAAGCGCGGTGTTGGGAATGATGCCGTCGTTCAGCGCCTGCTTCCAAACTTGATCGAAGTTCGCGCCAAGTTGCGCCTTCCAGGTGTCACGAACAATGTCGTAGGTGGATTTGCCTTCTTGCTTGAGCAGGGCCGCAAGCATTTCGTGCGAAGTGCGGGTTTGGTAAAGCGGTTCAATCAGCGGCTGGATGATCGAAACGGTTCCGTCATACGCGCGCGCATCACCCCACGATTCCAGATAGTGCGATTCAGCAATATGCCACGGACAATTGGCAGCGGTTTCGTCGTTGTACAACCCCAGATGGACGCGATTGGCCACTTTCTTCATCGCTTCCAGAAAGCTGCCCTTTTGTCCGGGCAGGTTCGGCGCGTTGTAGACGGGGTTGCCGCCGAGGATGATCAACACCTCGACCTTACCCGCGTTCATCTCGCCCATCAATTCCGCAATCGAAGCGGTCTGATCCACCGGGTTGATTTCAATCGGGTCGGTCAGAATCACCGTGCTGCCGGTGTTGCCGAGCGCGCCATTGATGGCGTGGGCAATCGCGTGAACCGCCGCCGATTGATGCTCACCCGCAATCACCAGCGACTTGCCTTTGCTGGCCAGCAAGTCTTTGCCGACGACCTGCGCAAACTTTGTGGCATCGGCGCTCAGACTTGCGCCTGCCGGGACGGATGCGCCAACGGCGGTCGCGATCGAGCGTGCGAACGCATCCACCTCACTGGCTTTAATCGGCAAGCGGTGATCCGCTTTTGAGCCGGTCGTCGTCAGCGTGCTTTCGACGACATACAAACGGTTCATTTCGGTCGAACCGCCGGTCAAACGCCGTTTGTTGATAAAGTCGCGAGCGTACCGCACTGCACCGGGGCCGTTGGTCAGAAAGTCCGCATCCAGCGAGAGCACAACATCCGCGTTTTCGAATTTATAAACCGTGTTGACGAATTGTCCCGTTGCAGCCTGCGCGCCCATTCGCGCGCCATCGCGCGTATTCGGCTCGTACGTGTGCCATTTGGCTTTCGGGAATTCGGTCTGAATGGCTTTCATCTGCGCCGCAAAAGTCGGCGAAGTCAGCGTCTCAGTCAGAATGCGAATGCCTTCGCCCTGTTTGATCCGCTGGCCATCAATCCAGGTGCGAAATTCATTCAGGAAATCGCCCCAGGTGCGCGGATCACCAAGCTTCAAGGCTGATTGCGAACGATCAGGATCGTACAAGCCCAAGACCGACGCCTGCGCCTGAATGTTAGTCGCGCCCAAACTGGCCGGATGATCGGGATTGCCTTCGATCTTGGTCGGACGGCCTTCGTGGCTTTCAACCAACAGGGCATTGGCCACGCCGCTCATCGGCATCGCCGTCGCGTAAAACTGAGTCTTGCCCGGAATCAAGCCGTCTGGTGTTTTGACGTAGGGAACAACCAGTTCCTTCGGCTGTTTGGTGCAGGCAGTCAAGCCCGCCAGCGCCAGCGACGCGCTCATCAACTTCATGAAGTTGCGGCGTCCGGTCGGGTCCAGCAGGGCCGGGTCGGTATCAGGCGCGTTCAACGAGGGAAACTCGCGGTGGAGAAAGTCGCGGAACCGGTCTGTTCCCGATAACTCTTCCAGACTGCGCCAGAATTCGCGGCCCGTCTTGCTGCGGACTTCGTCGCGAATCGGCTCCAGGTCGTGGTCGTGATGGTGATCTCGATGAGACATTGTGTTTCTGTGGTGGTCAGTGGCCCGGTGGTTGATTGCCGATGGCTTAACCAGCCACCGGCAACCAACCATCAGTCACTTTCTATCTATGACAGGTTGAACAACTCGTCAGCACTTGCGTTGACTGAATATGGTTCCTGGCGGCGAGTTCCTTGCCTTTGACATCCTGATCGGCGGGCGGAACCCATTCCATGTTGGTGATGTCTTTTTGCTCGCGCAACACCTTCTCAGGACTGCGGTGGCATTCAATACACCATTCCATATGCAGCGAATTGACGTTGTACATCAGCGGCATCAGGTCAACACGACCGTGGCAGGTCGAACAACCAACGCCTTTGTTGACGTGAATACTGTGGTTGAAATAAGCAAAATCGGGGAGGTCGTGGACTTTCGTCCATTTGATCGGATTGCCGCTGCGCCAGCTTTCGCGCACGATTTCCAGGTAGGGAGAATTGCTGAATAAAACCGAATGGCAATTCATGCACGTCTTGGTCGGCGGTATTCCGGCGCTGGCAGTGGTTTCCACCGTCGTATGGCAGTAACGGCAATCAATCCCGTCGTCGCCAACGTGATGCTTATGGGAAAACTGCACAGGTTGATCCCGCGGAACGAATGCTTGCGTAACATAAGGAGTGCGGTTGAATTCTAAAACAAGCATCAACCCGCCTCCTGCGATCAAAAGTCCTAAGACAATGCTCAATCGCGCAAGCGTATTCGAACTGCGGTGGAAGAGCTGCGGCATAAGTAGACCTCCACTCGCTAAAAACGTTATTTATTTATTTGCGACCTAGACTTGCTTGATAGATCCGAAGCTTGTGAATTTTCGGATTTGACCTGAAATGAGTCCGCATATTCTCTGCTCATCCGAAAATTGTCAAGACCTTGAACCAGCAAGGTCACCGCTTTGGAAAAGAATTTCCCGGCGCAATAAAAATGCGGGCTGATGATCAGTCAGCCCGCAAAGCGCGGCGTTTTTCCGACTTGTTCTATTAGCCAACGCCGCAAAACTTGATCACTCGAAATCTCCGCCGGAATCGCCCGCGGCAGTTCGCACTCTTCGGGGCGACGCATAGCCTGCCCGGTTGGCGCACCTCAGCGGCCTACTTCACCGGCGCGCCTACGACATAGCCGTTGACCACAACCGAAGGCTCTTTGCCCAAGGTCACGATGCAGGTGTTGGCAAAATCGTCTTTGGTATCGTTCTTCGGCGTCCAGGTGATCTCCAGCGCCTGCACGGCCTTGTTGATCGGAACCAGCGTCGTCGTCTGCCCCAGCCGGGTCGCTTCCGGCCCATTGCTGAGCTTCTCGCCCGCCTTCTGGTCAATCGTCACGGCATTGCCCGCCGCCTTCGACTCTGCCTCGCCCGAAGCCAGCCGGTTGAGCGTCACCGGCTTGATCGAGATCACGTAATGCTTCATCTCGGCGGCTAGGAGTAGCTCGACCTGCGCGGTGTTGTCATCCAGCCGTTGCGCGACGATGGCGACGGCGTAATGCGGCGTCAATAGTCCTTGCGGATAGTTGAGCAACGTATCTGCGCGCCACTTGGTGTAGGCGGCTAATGTGGTCGGAGCAGCTAATGACATCTGTGTACCATTGTTCTGACTAACTACCGACCCCTGAATTGTTGTTTGATCCTGCGCCAATGCGGTTATGCTCAAGAACAACATCGTAAACACGGTCCCAAAAAATAACTTTCGCATATAACCTCCAATTCTGATAATTCGGACTAAAACAAGCATTACTTCACGAAGCCTATCCGCTAAGGCCATTCCTCTTGAAGAACACAAATAGCAATGAAAGCAGGCCCTCCGTTTATTTTATTATAAGTAGCGGCGAATTAATATTGTAGTTTACCAACGATCCATACTCATGGGCGACTAAAAACCTGAATTGCTCAGATGCATATCCGCCCGTAAATTCAGTATTACACACCAAGCTGACAAAGACTCCTCCCGGAGTTGTGTCTACCCGCCAAGAAGTTACCGTCGTATCCTTAACATTCCCAAGCTTCCGATGCACTGCCTCAAATAATGCGACAGATTCAGTTTCTTTCACTGCATGACGAAACCTTTCATCAGACTGTAGGTATATTTCTTTGTAATGTTCCGCATTTAATTGTTGATGGAAGTAGCTGACCGCGCTTTCCGCCGCCTCTTTCCCTTTCGTGAAGGAAGAGCAACTAATGGCTAAAAGCGAAACAGCAACCAAAGCGGCGATTTTATTCATTAACCTCAACCTCCTTTATCAAAATTCCATCGCAGAGTGTTCCTTCACCGTCAGTAGCTAGCGTGCTCTACTTGTGCCAGACTCATTATTGACGGGGGAGACGATATGTCATCCCCCTCTTGTAATAAAAAAATAAATTCGTATGAAGAAGGGTTCAAGTATTATAAGCATAAACACAATGGTAAATATGCCAATTAGCCGAATAAGTATAATAGCCTCTGCAGTAGGAGACTCCGGCAGCCATTTTGGCTGGTTTTTTACGTTTATGCTCAGGCCATCAGGTTTTCCTAGAAAATTACCTCGATAATGGCTATATATCCGTTTAGGACGAATTAGGCAGAGCATGCCTATAATAATCATGCCTATAATAAAAGCTATTGCAGTTAAAGTAATGATTCGTTGATGAATTGCCTTATCTTCCTTAACGGCAAAATCTTGAGATAACGTTAGGGCTTGTGCTTTTATAGATACCCATAAAAGATGAAATCCAAGTAGGTTTCCTAGGAGGTTTGTCATCAGCACTCCATTAAGTCAGCAATTCCCGGTTAGGCAATAAACCCTTTGTACTCAACGGGTTTACCTTTAGAGTTTCTGCGCTTGTAACTGATTGCCTATATTGTGCTTACGGCCAAATAGCAGTAAAAAGGTCAGATGAAATCTGCCTTAATTGGCG
>JBBQVH010000002.1:0-145942 GCA_038211695.1 Blastocatellia bacterium
ATACGTCAAGTTCGCTTCGGGCCACGCAGCGAACCTGGGCGCCGAAGCCCTGTCAGCATTGGCGGGCGGGCTGGCGGCGTGCAACACGAACTCGGTGACGGCGACGCTGGCGTTTGACGGCGTGAGCTACAACCCGGTGCCCAGAGTGCTGGCGATTGACAACATCGGTTCGAGAGCCGACGGCAACGACACCTTGCTGATCCTCAATCGCATCGGAGGCAATCTGGCGACCGGCGCCAGCACGCTTGGGACAGTGTTTGGAATCCTGTACGACGATTCCGAATCGGGCCTCAGCTTCAGTGTGACGGGCAGTTGCCAGTTGAGGAACTCGCTGTCGAACACCTTCCCGCGCACCACACCGCGCCTTGAAAACTTCATCCCGGCAGGCCGTAGCGGCTGGTTGAAACTGTTCTCTCAAAGCGACATCGGCTTGAGCGGCTCGGTGATCAACTTCAACCCGAACGCGGGAACAACGGCCGGAGCGTTCAACCAGGGCCATAACCTGCATACCCTGACCTCCACCAGCGCAATGAGCTACACCATCCCGGTATTTCCGCCAGGGTGCTGAGAATTAAAATTGAGGGACAAATGACGAAGCGGCAGGCAACGAGTTGATTGTTGCCTGCCGCTTTTATTTTGGTCGCCCTGAAGTTCAAGCTTCAGTTTTTGGTCCCGAAGCCTTCACTTCATCCGACACGCCCGCCGCGAACTGTTCAAAGTTATCGCGAAAGAGTTTGGCCAGATGTTTCGCTTTCTGATCGTAGGCGTTCTTGTCTTTCCAGGTGTTGCGAGGCTTCAGGACTTCGCTGGGAACGTCGGGGCAGGAAGCCGGGACGTGAACGCCGAAGATCGGATCGGCTTCGGTCGCCACATTGGCCAGCCGTCCATCCAGTGCCGCGCGCACCATTGCCCGCGTGTGGGCGATTTTCATCCGCTGGCCTTCGCCGTATGGGCCGCCGCTCCAACCGGTGTTGACCAGCCAACAAGTCGCCTTGTGTTTGGCAATGCGTTCACGCAACAGTTCGGCGTACACGCCCGGATGATGAACCATAAACGGCGCGCCGAAACAGGCGGAGAAGGTGGCTTGCGGTTCTTTGCCCAATCCTTTTTCCGTGCCCGCGACCTTCGCTGTGTAGCCGGAAATGAAGTGGTACATCGCCTGTTCCGGCGTCAGTTTGGAAATTGGAGGCAGCACGCCAAAGGCATCAGCGGTCAGCATAATGATGTTTTTGGGATGTCCGCCCATGCCCGACGGTTCAAAATTCGCGATGTGCGAGAGTGGGTAAGCCGCGCGCGTGTTTTCCGTCAAACTGCCATCACTCAAATCCAGTCGCCGCGTCACCGGGTCCATCACTACGTTTTCCAGCACCGTGCCAAAACGCCGGGTGCAGGCATAAATGTCTGGCTCGGCTTCAGGCGACAGGTTGATAACTTTGGCGTAACAGCCACCTTCAATGTTGAACACGCCCCGTTCTGACCAGCCATGCTCGTCATCGCCAATCAGCATCCGTTCAGGATCAGCCGATAGCGTCGTTTTGCCAGTGCCCGACAACCCGAAGAAGATTGCGGCATTTCCATCTTTGCCGATGTTGGCCGAACAATGCATCGAAAGCGTTCCGCGCAATGGCAGCAGATAATTGAGCAGCGTGAAGATGGACTTTTTGGTTTCGCCCGCGTAGCTGGTGCCGCCAATCAGAATCAGCTTGCGGCCAAAATCCATCAGGATGAACGTGCCGGAGGTTGTGCCGTCCGTTTCAGGATCAGCTTGGAGCGATGGCGTATTGATGACGGTGAATTCGGGAATGTGACTGGCGGCTTGGGTATTCCAATCAGGACGGACGAACATATTGCGCGCAAACAAACTGTGCCAGGCATATTCAGTCACGACGCGAATTGGGATGCGGTATTCGGGGTCGGCTCCGGCGAAACAGTCCTGCACATAAACGTCGCGGCCTTGCAGGTGCGCCAGAACTTTATCCAACAGCCGGTTGAATTTTGCCTGTTCGAAGTCGCGATTGACCTTGCCCCACCAGACGTGCTTTTCCGACGAAGCTTCGCGAACGATGAATTTGTCGTTGGGGGAACGGCCCGTGTGCTGTCCCGTATTAACAACCAACGGGCCAAGATGTGCGACAGTCGCTTCGTCGCGTTTGATCGAATGTTCGTACAGTTCAGCCGCCGTCAGATTCCAATAAGCATTATTGATATTCGTGATGCCGTGATTTTCCAGACCGAAAGAACTTGAATTCCAGCCTGCGTGATTACCCATGACTCTCCTTAATGGTGCGCTTGGTCAAACAAACGAAGTAAGTTTGATCCTGAATTGATGAAAGCGCGGAACAGGCCGCGCTTCAGGGATCATTTCGATTTTTTATAGCGCGATTACGATAGTGTGCGCCAGAGAAAAGAGCAACCAAGCCAAGCGGGTACGCGTCAACTTTTTGCGAGAAGCAGCTTCATGTGAATTCACCGCCGAGTCGCAGAGGTCGCTGAGACTGCGCAGAGAACAATCGCGGGCTTTTGTTCTCCTCTCTGCGTTTCCTCTGCGACTCTCTGCGACTCGGCGGTGAATGGGCTTGACTCAAACACGCCTTGCAAAAATGTGACCGACACCCAAGCCGCGCCGCGCTATTCATTTTGCAAATTGAGACGAATGGTCGAATTTTCATCCGGCGCTGTTTCGGTCAATGCCGCCTGCATCTCCGGCGCAACGCCAAACCAGTTCGCTCGCCAAATGAACAGGGTTGAAACAATGATAACAATGGTTGCCACCGCGCCGCCTTCGGGGCCGTAGCCGCCACCGGTCAGCCACAATGGCGCACCGCTGGTTGAAGTAAGAATTGAATGCTGCGGAATTGACAGCCCGCTGACGGGCAAACCAAACACCGCGCCCATCGTCCAATTCCAACCGAAATGCAGCGCCGTCGGCAGCCACAGGCTGCGCGTCTTCAGATATGCCACCGCCAGCCACACCCCTGCCAGTATTGTGTTCGCGGTGGAAAAGAACGTCCGGCTGGGGTTTTCCCAATGCCCATACCCGAAGTAGATCGAAAGCAGCAGGATGGGCACGATTGGCGGCGCGCCGCGCAGCAGGGTTTGAAATGCATAACCGCGATAGACCAACTCTTCAAACGCCGCGGCCAGGATCAACAAGACAAGCGCCAGCAAAACGTCTTTGCCCGTCAGCAGCAGCCCTGCCGAATCAACACGGCTTCCCTTCCACCAAATCGGGTTCAGGACGACGCGCATCCCACCGGCGATGACCTGGAATACGACAACAATGGCGATCATCGCGGCGCTGATTGCAAAGCCGAGAAAAACGTCTTGCCGCCAGTTTTGGTGAAGCGTGAACCCCAGGGAGCGCAAGCTGAGATGATCTAAAAATTGCAGGCACAACCACGAGATCAACACCATCCACACGACCAGCACGGCATAGGTGAAGACCATTGCCACGCTGACATCGAAGACGCTGCCGGTTGCTGTTGGGCTGGATTTGAAGAACAGCCACATTACCAATTGCGGCAATGTCAGCACGAACAGAAATGCCGCCGCCCGCCAGCCACTGCGCAACAGTTTTGTTCCCGGGTTAATGAACAGGTTTGCATTACTCATATGACAGTGAGTGGATGATAGTTCAGCACACGCCAAGCCGCCAGTTCCTCTTCTCGGGCGAGCCGCCGTTGACATATTGTCAAGCCGTGTTAGGCTGAAAACCGTGGGAACCACGAAAACACAGAGACACTGAAAGCGACTCAAGCAAACGGACGCGAACCGATGAGCAAGCCGAATCCATTCTCCGCCAATGAAGCGAAAGACAAGATTCTGTTCATTCTCAACGATGGCATGTTGGAGCTTTCGGTTCACTGCCGCCGCGAATCAATGCCGAAGCGCGAGGTGACGATGCTTGATGTGGTCAATGCGTTGAAAGCCGGTGAGATTCGCCGCGGGCCGGAATGGGATGACGTTCACAATAACTGGAAATATCGCGTCGAAGGCAAAGACATTGATGGCGATGAATTGATCGCCATTACGTTGATTATCGAATCCGATTTGACGCTCTACATCGTGACTGTTTTTTGATGGAGCAACAAACTATGAAATGCGAATTGTGCAAAGATGAGACTATTATCAAACGCGGCCAGCGTTACCATTACATCGAATGCGGGCTGGACAACGTCTACCTGGAAAACCTTGACGTGCGCGTCTGCGAAGCTTGCGGTGAAGCCTCTCCACGCATTCCGCGCATCAACGACCTACACGCCATCATCGGCCAGGCTGTCGCGTTACAGAATGTGCCGCTGTCCGGCAAGGAAATCAGATTTCTGCGTCAGCATTTGGGATTGAAGGCGAAGGAATGGGCGGCCTTCCTGCACATAGACACGGCCACGCTCTCGCGCTGGGAAAACGGCGGGCAGATCATCGGCCCGCAAGCCGACTCGTTGATGCGGCTGATGTATTTTTACCTGCTGGTGGAAAAACAAGGCCGCGCCATCCCTGAACACGTTGCCGACCTGGTTGCCGCCGTCGTCACGCAAAGATCGGACGCGATGGCCTTGCTGGTTAACCCGAACAAACCGGCGCGCTACTCTTACCGTCTGGAATCCGAGCTTGCGTACGCCTGAACTCACGAAATATGTCATCGCCGGAAAGCCCAAACAACATGCAGCGCCGCGTCCGCCGCCGCCGGTGGCGCATTGCCATCTTGTCGGTGGCAACCGTCCTGCTCTTCGGCTTGTTGTTCATCCAATCGGCGTTCGACACACTGAAATGGTTGAAGCCCGCGTCGGCCAGCGGGACGCTGATTCTCTATTCGCTTTCAACAATCAACCTGGTGGCGTTCATCGTGCTGTTGATGGTGCTGGTGCGCAACATCATCAAACTGAATCGCGAACGCGCCGGTTCGCGGCTGGGCGCGAAATTCAAAACGCGGCTGGTCAAATTCTCGATCGCGCTGTCGCTGCTGCCGGTGATCTTTCTTTTTTTCGCGACCAGTGGGCTGATCAATCGCAGTGTGGACAAATGGTTCAGCGAACCGGCGCGGGAAATGGTTATCAACGCACGGCAAATTCAGCGCGCCTACGTCGAAAAAGAGATGGGCGATCTGAGGCAATTGGCGTTGACGATGGCGCGATTGCTGGCGCGAACGGAAGATGAGCAGATCAATGACGCGCTGGCTTCGGAACTGAAAACGCAGGACCTTTCGCTGGCGCAGGTCTTCGATCAAACCGGCTTCCTGATTGCGGAACAATCGAAACCCCGTCTGAATATGCCGATGCAGCAGTTCTTAGATTTTCGGAACGATACGAATGCCAAGGCCAATTCCGACACGGTGACGGATGTGGAAGGAAAAATTTACCTGGTGGCTTCAGCGCCAATCCCCAAACTGACCGGCAGAACGCTGTTCATCGCGCAGCAGATTCCGCAGGAAATTACCGACCGCATCCACAAAATTGACGAACTTGAAGCCGCCTACGATTCGCTCAAACGCGATCAAAATAAAGTCAAAAACACCGCGCTGCTGACGCTTGGATTGATCACCTTGCTGACGTTGTTCATCGCATTCTGGCTGGCGATTTACCTGGCGCGCACCGTCGCTGAACCGGTGCAGAGACTGGCTGAAGCAACAGAGCGCATCAAACAGGGCGATCTGACGCACCGCGCAGAAGTTGTCGGCGACGATGAACTGGCGGCGTTGGCGCTGTCATTCAACGAGATGACGGCGGAGTTGTCCGAAAACCGGCGGCGGCTGGAACTTTCCGCCGAAGAGCTTCAATCGAGCAACGCCGCGCTGGATGAACGGCGCGGTTACATCGAAGCGATCTTGCAAAGCCTGTCGGCAGGCGTCATTTCGCTGGACGAAGACAGCAACGTGACGACGATCAATGATGCCGCGCGGGAGTTGTTGAAGATCGAATGGGCTTCGCCGGCAGGCATGGCGCTGGAAGCGTTGCTGCCAGAAGAACAGCGCGAAGAGTTGCGCCGCATGGTTCGCCGCGCCGCGCGCTTGAGTTCCGTCACACGCGAAGTTCATTTCACCCTGGCCAATCAGACAAACCTTGACGCGGCCCTGACCGTCACGGCGCTGCAAGACCCGCGCGGCCAATTGCGCGGCGCGGTGATCGTCATCGAAGACCTGACCGAATTGATCGAAGCCCAACGTCGCGCCGCCTGGAGCGAAGTTGCCCGGCGCATGGCGCACGAAATCAAAAATCCGCTGACGCCCATTCGCCTGTCCGCCGAACGGCTGGCCAAAAACCTGATCGGCGAAGCAACCGAATCGGCGAACGGCGCCAGTTCAAGCCAAAACAACGGGCTGAACGAACGCCAGACGAAGCTTGTCCGCGAATGCACCGCGATGATCGGCGCGGAAGTATCCACCTTGCAGCGAATGGTGGATGAATTCTCTGACTTCGCGCGGCTGCCCAGCGCCAAACTTCAACCTGCCTCGCTCAACGAAGTGATTGCCAACGCGCTGAAACTTTATGATGAACGGCTGGATGGAATCCGGCTGGAAAGCCATCTGGCCGCTGAACTGCCGCCGGTGATGCTGGACGCGGAGCAGATCAAACGGGTGCTGGTCAACCTGATTGATAACGCCGCCGAAGCGTTGACGACCACGCCGGAAAAAACCGGCAGCGACCGCCGCATCACGGTCAGTGCGCGCGAAGTTGCGGCGCGTGAAACCATCGAAATAATCATCGCCGACACCGGCCCCGGCATTTCATTGGCTGACCGCGAACGCATCTTCGACCCTTACTTTTCCACCCGCAAACGCGGCACGGGATTGGGGCTGGCCATTGTCAGCCGCATTGTTGCCGAACATCAGGGCCGCATTCGCGTGCAGGAAAATAAACCGCGCGGCGTAAGATTCATCATTGAACTGCCGACTGTGAATTGAATTTATGGCTCATACCATTTTGATTGTTGATGACGAAGCTGGCATCCGCCAATCGCTGACAGGTGTGTTGGAGGACGAGGGCTTCAATGTCTCCGCCGTCGCAAGCGGCGAAGAGTGTTTGCAGGCGTTCGAAAAGCGTCTGTTTACCTGTGTGCTGCTGGACGTGTGGCTGCCGGGGATTGATGGGTTGGAAACGCTGGAACGGTTAAAGGCGAATTACCCGGATGTCAGCGTCGTCATGATTTCCGGCCACGGGCGCATCGAAACCGCCGTCCGCGCGACAAAGCTGGGCGCACACGATTTCATTGAAAAACCGTTGTCGCTGGAAAAGATCGTGCTGGCGGTCAAGAACGCCATTCGCCAGCGCGAACTGGAAGCGGCAAATTCAGAGATGCAGGCCAAGCTTGAAAAAAGCTATGCCATGATTGGCGATTCGGTGCCGATGCGTGCGCTGCGGCAGCAGATCAGGTTTGCCGCGCCGACCAGCGGACGCGTTCTGATTTATGGCGAATCAGGCACCGGCAAAGAACTGGTCGCACGCGCGCTGCACGCACAATCCGCTCGCGCCGGGCGCACCTTCATCGAAGTCAACTGCGCGGCGATTCCAGAAGACCTGATCGAATCGGAACTATTCGGCCACGTCAAAGGCGCGTTCACTGGCGCGACGCAGGCCAAACGCGGCAAGTTCGAACGGGCCGACGGCGGCACACTTTTTTTGGATGAAGTCGGCGATATGAGCCTGACGACGCAATCGAAGGTTCTGCGCGCGCTGGAAGAACAACGCTTCGAATCGCTGGGTTCTGAAACCTCACTGACGGTGGATGCCCGCGTCATCGCCGCAACCAACAAACGCATCGAAGCCGAGATTGAACGCGGACTTTTTCGCGCCGATCTGTTCTACCGCTTGAATGTCATCCCATTCGAAATCTCGCCATTGCGCGAACGGCTGGAAGACATTCCGCTGCTGACCCAGCACTTCAACATCGAATTCTCGCTGGCCAATCGCCGCCCGCCGAAAGAATTCAAGCCCTCCGCCATCGAACGAATGCAGAACTATTCGTGGCCGGGCAATGTCCGCGAACTGCGCAACACCGTCGAGCGCGTCATCATCATGCACGTCCGCCCCGAAATCGAAGCCGATGACCTGCCCATCCTCAGCGCCGATGCGCCGCCTGCTTCCAGCTACAACTTCGATTCTTACCGCGAAGCATCTGAAACCTACGAACGCGAATACATCCTGCGCAAACTTGCCGAAACGGACGGCAACATCACCCGCACCGCCGAACTGATGAACATTGACCGCAGCCATCTGTACCGCCGGATGAAAGCGCTCGGCATTAACCGAACTTGACCGGCTTGAGCCTGCCCAAAACCTGCTTGCAACGACTTAGTGTATCTCGTACACTTCGTCCATCGTGTACCAGATACACTAAGTAGGCATAAAAATTGACTTCCCGATGTGGGACAAGATGCCATCTTGTCCCACGACGGACGATGCGCCGAAACCGGGAAGTTAAATTTTTACGCTCACTAAGTAACGCAGGGATTGAAGGAGGAAGAATGAATCAAGCTGTCAAAACTTATCAGAATGCCGTGCAGGAAGGCGCATCAGCGCTTCACAGCCAGACGGTGTTGGAGATCAACCGCGGCGGCGTTAAACCGATGGAAGATTATTTGAATCTGGGCGAGCAGGAATTGTACGACCGGATTCAGTCGGCGAAGAAAACGCTGGGCGAACGTCTGGTGATTCTCGGCCATCATTACCAGCGGGATGACATCGTTTGCCACGCGGACTTCACTGGCGATTCGTTCAACCTGGCGCGGCAGGCAACGACGCGGCCAAAGGCGGATTACATCGTTTTTTGCGGCGTGCATTTTATGGCCGAGTCAGCGGACATTCTGAGCGGCGATCATCAACAGGTGATCCTGCCTGACCTGGCTGCCGGATGTTCGATGGCTGATATGGCGAAGCTGGAACAGGTCGAAGAAGCCTGGGACCAATTGCAGGATTTGGGCATCACGGATGTGATGCCCATCACGTACATGAACTCGGCGGCAAACATCAAAGCCTTCTGCGGGCGGCACGATGGCGTGGTCTGCACTTCGTCGAATGCCCTGCCTTTGTTTCACTGGGCGTTCGCACAACGCGAGAAGATGTTCTTCTTTCCTGACGAACATCTGGGGCGCAATACCGGCGTGAAGTTCGGCATTCCGCTGGATCAAATGATCGTCTGGGATCCGCGGCTGGAACTCGGCGGCAATACGCCGGAGCAATTGAAAGAAGCGAAGATTATTTTGTGGAAAGGGTTCTGTTCGGTTCACGGGCGCTTTCAGGCGCGCCACGTGGATGACCGCCGCGCCGAACATCCTGGCCTCAAAGTTCTGGTGCATCCCGAATGCCGCTACGAAGTCGTGGCGAAATCAGACCTGAACGGTTCGACTGAGTTCATCATCAAAACGATTGCCGAAGCCGCGGCGGGCAGCAAGTGGGCTGTGGGAACGGAATTGAATCTGGTCAATCGGTTGGCCAAACGGCACGCGGATAAGTTTGTCACCTTGCTCGCGCCGGACTTGTGCATGTGCGCGACGATGTTTCGCATCTCGCCGGAAAACCTGCTGTGGACGGTGGAAAATCTGGTGGCTGGCCACGTCGTCAACCAGATCAAGGTTGATGCCGACACTGCGAAGTGGGCAAAGATCGCGCTGGATCGAATGCTGGCAATTCCGTAACGCTCAACATCCAGCCAAAGACGCGAACAAACCATTCGCGTCTTTGGCCTGACAGGCTTAGGCGTGCAAGAGGAATTCCAGGAACAATGCGGCAAACATTAAATCAACCAGCGCCGGAACGAAGGCCGTCAATGACATCTGCCGATTCAGCCAGGCAATCAAATAGATCAAAAAGAAGATCGTCTTCGAAATGACACCCAACCAGGCAAAGTCTCGAAATCGTATTGGATCGTAAGCAATCAGGGCGTACCCAATTCCCCACGTGCTGACACTGGAAGCGAACGACCGCGCCAACAGCCGTGCGGCCAAATCACGAATCTTCAGCCGCGCCAACAGAAAGTCGGGATTGAAAAGAAGCATCCCCGCCGCGCCCAAATTCCATATCGCAGCCACACCAAACAGCACGCAGAGATATAAAGTTCGACTTTGATTCATAAGGCCCCTCACCATTTCAATACAGAATAAAGATGCTGCCATTTTCCAACTTCACCGGATAGGTCGCGACGCGTAAGTGCGAGACGATTTGGCACTCGCCGGTTTGTAGATTGAAATCAAAGCAATGCTCAGGGCAAAACACTTTTCCGCCTTCCAGAAAGCCTTCGCTCAACGGCGCGCCGCGATGCGGGCACAAATCATTGATTGCATAAATTTCTCCGTTCAAATTGAACAGCGCGATTTCGTCATTCTCAACAGAAACTTTTATGCCCGCTCCCGAAGGGACCTCACTTATGTCAGCAATCTTTCGATATATCTTATCCTCGCATTCTGAATCCATGAACTTTTCCTTTTGAATAAAAATCAGGCGGCAAACGTGATGAGACTACAATCAATAATTGAGAAGCAATTTAACCCAACAACCACCTGATAATTTCTTTACCGCTTCCTTGCACTTAGATGCAATCTGGCCAAGAATTACCTGCCCTTTCCGAGAGTCTGTTTGCCACAGACAGTGGCACCCAATATCAACTCAGCATATTTTCCAGGAGGAAAAGTTATGAAGCGAATCTTCACAGTTCTCAGTTTTGTCTTGGCCATATCAGTCTTCGCGTTCGCGCAAGGCGGCGATACGATGAAGTCCACCAGTAAAACTACTGCCAAAAAACCAGCGGCGGCAGCGCCCAAAAGCGATGCAGATATTCAAAAGTGCATCACGGATAAATTCGCCGCCGCCGAAAAGCTGAAATCACAAGGCTTCAGCGCAACAGTTAGCAATGGCGAAGCAACGCTCACCGGCACAGCCAATAATGCCGGAAGCAAAGGCGCAGCAACCAAAATCGCCAAAAGCTGCGGCGCAACGAAAGTAACCAACAATATCTCTTCGCCTCCGGTCAGCAAACCAGCGAAACCGGCGGAGAAGAAACCAGCCGATAAGAAGATGTAACCCTCGCAGTCCTAACTGAATGGCTCTCTTGAAATGGCGGGCGCTGCTGTGTTTTCAAAACAGCAGCGCCTTTCATTTTTCACTGGTAAATCAGAGCACATCTACAAGTCCGCGACTTCGCAGAAGACTTTGATTGCGCCCTTGGCGGTCGTCAGTTTGTCGAGCAACTCGCGGTAATTCTCCAGCCCTTTGACCGGATGGGTGAGCAGGCGTTTTAGCCAGCCCGCATACTCGGCCTCAGCCTGCGCCATATCTCGCACGCCCATCTCAAAATACTCGCGGTTGGCGTTGACCGTGCCGACCATGACCTTGTTGCCGAGCACGAATTCCAGATTGATCTTGTCCGCAGGGACTTCAATTTTGCGGTCGCCGCCGGTTACGCTCGATAAAATCAGCACGCCGTTTTTGCCCAGCGCCTGCAGGCTGTCGAAGACCACGGGCGAATATCCCGTCGCCTCGAAGATTACGTCGAACGGCCCATACTTCTTCGCGCCGTCCAAAATCGGCAGGTCTTTCGTGGACTCGTAACGCGCGCCAATGGCTTCGATCAGATCGGAATTGAGGAACGGTTTTGGGGACAGGCCGAAGGTCGTCACTTCCATTCCGCGCAAGCGCAGCACCAGCGTCGCCAGCAAACCGATCGTTCCCGCTCCCATCACCGCAGCGCGTTTCGGACGCCACACTTTTAACCGGCGTTGAATCTCGTAGGCTTGATGAATGCCTTTCTCAACCACGGTCATCGGTTCCAGCAGCACGCCGACCTCTTTCAACCCTTGCGGCACTTTGACGATGAACTCGGCGTCGTCCACGTAATACTCGGTCAAAAATCCGTGGCGCAGGTTGATCCCGCGCTCGAAGTAGGTGTCATCCGTGGTCATATCGTTCGTGCCGATCAGATCGTAAATGCTCGATCCCGGTCGGCGCACCGTTGCCACAACGTAATCGCCGGGCTTGACTTCAGTCACGTTCGGCCCGACCGATTCCACTTGGCCGAAGCCTTCGTGACCGGTGACCAAAAAGTCATAACCCGGCGGCGCTGCGCCGTACTCCGCCGCATTGATCTCTTTGTCCGTACCGTCCACGCCGACGCGCAGCACACGCACCAAAACGCCGCGACCATTTGGAATCTCGCTAATTTTCGGCATCGGCAAATCGGCCAGATGCATGCTGTCGGGCTTTCCCGGAAATACCGCGATTGCTTTCATTGTTATCATCTCCTTCTCTTGGGCGGACGTTAGTCTCCCCACTGTTGTAATAGTTTGGCGACTAATCCGGTCCAGCCGGTCTGATGGCTCGCGCCAATCCCCGTGCCGTTGTCGCCGTGGAAGTATTCGTAAAACAGCACCAGATCGCGCCAGTGCGGATCCGTCTGAAACTTCTCCGCGCCGCCGTGAACCGGTCTGCGCCCGTCTTCGCCGCGCAGGAAGATGCACGACAGACGGCGCGACAGCTCTTCAGACACCTGCCACAAGGTCATCATCCGGCCTGAGCCAGTCGGGCATTCCACTTTGAAATCATCGCCCAGGTAGTGATGAAACTTTTGCAGCGATTCGATGATCAGGAAGTTGACCGGGAACCAAATCGGCCCGCGCCAATTCGAGTTGCCGCCAAACAGACCCGTGCTGGATTCGGCGGGCTCGTAATCCACGCGATGCTCCATGCCATCCACGGCCAGGACGTATGGATTGTCGAGGTGGTGGCGCGAGACTGCGCGAATGCCGTGCGGCGAAAGGAACTCGTTTTCATCCAGCATCACCTTCAACACGCTGCGCAATTGATCCTCGCTGACGACTGACAGCAGTCGCCGCTCCCCACGCCCAGGTTCATCCATGCACGCAACATTGCCGATCAGGTCAGGCCGGTTGTTGATGAACCATTCCATCCGGCGTTTGAAGTCCGGCAGTTGATCCAGCACTTCCGGCTCCAGCGTCTCGACCGCATAAAGCGGTATCAAGCCCACCATCGAACGCACCTTCATCGGGAACGGCTGGCCTTCAGGCAAGTGCAGCACGTCATAAAAGAAACCGTCCTCTTCATTCCACAACTTGATCTCCGCCTCACCGCGATTGTTCATGGCGCGGGCGATGTACAGGAAGTGCTCCCAGAATTTGCTCGCCATGTCTTCATAAGACTTGTCTTCCCGGGCCAGTTCCAGCGCAATTGCCAGCAGGTTCAGCGCGTACATCGCCATCCAGCTTGTCCCGTCCGATTGCGCAATGTGGCCGCCGGTGGGCAGCGGCGCGCTGCGGTCAAAGACGCCGATGTTGTCCAGTCCCAGAAAGCCGCCCTGAAAGATATTCATCCCCTCGGCGTCCTTGCGATTGACCCACCAAGTGAAGTTGAGCAGTAGCTTCTGGAAAACCCGTTTGAGGAAAGCGGTGTCGCCCACGCCGAGCCGTTTCTTCTCGATCTTGTACACGCGCCACGCCGCCCACGCGTGAACCGGCGGATTGACATCGCCAAACGCCCATTCATACGCCGGCAATTGCCCGTTCGGGTGCATGTACCATTCGCGCAGCATCAGCAGCAGTTGGTCTTTGGCAAATTCCGAATCAACCAACGCCAGCGGCACGCAGTGAAACGCCAAATCCCAGGCGGCGTACCACGGGTACTCCCATTTGTCGGGCATCGAAATTACGTCGGCGTTGTACAGGTGTGACCATTCGTGATTGCGGCCTCGCTGTCTTTCAACAGGCGGCGCGGGTTGCGCGGAGTCGCCTTTCAACCAATCGTTGACCACGTAATGGTAGAACTGTTTTGACCAGAGCAGGCCGCCAAACGCCTGGCGCATGACATTCCGCGTGTCGTCTGAAACATCAGCCGGAATAATCCCGTCATAGAATTCATCAGCTTCGCGTTGGCGTGCGGCAAAGACCTTGTCGAAATCGTCGAAAGGCGCGTTGCCATTGGCGATCATCCCGTTGTCGGTCAGCCGCAGCCGCAGCGTGATCGTCTCACCCGGCGCAAGGCTCAACCGGTAATGCGCGGCTATCTTCGTACCAGTCTGTTCCGCGTTGACGGCATCTTCCCGGCCATTCACCACATAATCGTTAATGCCGTCTTTGAAGTAATGCGAACCGTTCTCCACGTTGTACAGCCGTCGAACGTTGGTTTCGTTTTCAGTGAAGAGCAGCTCAGGGGCGCCTTCACAATACAAATATCGCTGGCCATAAGAATGATGACTGGCTTCAACAACAGTCTCGCCCCGTCGCCCCATCGCTTCGTCGCCCCGTCGCAGCAACGGCTTTTCGCCATCGCCGTTCCACGACCAGGTGTTGCGAAACCAGAGCGTCGGCAGCACGCGCAACTCCGCCGTTTCAGGCCCGCGATTGACCACGTTGATGCGAACGAGAATGTCTTCCACATCGGCTTTGGCATACTCGACGAAGACATCGAAGTACCGGTCATCATCAAAGATGCCCGTGTCAATCAGCTCGAACTCCGCGCTCAGCCTGTCGCGTCGCCGGTTCTCTTCAACCAGTCGGGCATAAGGGAATTCGGCTTGCGGGTATTTGTACAGGTACTTCATGTACGAATGCGTCGGCGTCGAATCCAGGTAGAAGTAATACTCCTTCACATCCTCGCCGTGATTGCCTTCGCTGCCGGTCAATCCGAAAGGCCGCTCTTTCAAAATCGGATCGCGCCCATTCCACAGGGCGATGGCAAAGCATATCTGCTGATGCCGATCCGAAATGCCCGCCAGTCCATCTTCATTCCAGCGGTACGCCTTTGAGCGCGCCTGATCGTGCGGCAGGTAATCCCACGCCGTGCCGCCTGCCGAATAATCTTCGCGCACCGTTCCCCAGGCGCGTTCGCTCAAATAAGGCCCCCAGCGTTTCCAGTGCGCCGTGCGCTGGCGCGACTCTTCCAATCGTTTTTCTTCTGCTTTCACGTTTCCTTCTCCTTTGGATGCCTGGGTACGCCCGCGAGGGCGCGGGCGTACCCAGGGTACTTTTTCTGCTCGTTACCTTTCTATCAACTGCATGGCGTGCGCGTCAGGATCGCGCACCAGAAAGCTTCGTTTGAAACCGAGCACCGGCTCGGTCAGGTTGATGATGCCTGACGAGATGAAGGCGAGTTTGCCTTCGCGCAATCTGGCCGCGCTCGACTCAATGTCATTGGTCACAAGCTTGGTTTGCCAATGCGCCAGATCGTTGGCTTTCGTGTCATTCGGCGTCGTGCGGCCATCGCGCGGCGCCAGGTATTCCAGGAATTCGATGCCCGGCCCTGATGCTGCGCGCAAGCCCGTGATGTGCAAGCGCGCGCCGAAGACGTTGTTCAACCGCTCTTGCTCGATGCCGTAGTTTTCGCTCTCGCCCGCCACACGCATTCCCAGCGCATCACGATAAAACTTCAAGCTCGCGTCTGTGTCGCTGACGACAATCGCCGTGTGGTCAATGCCCAGAAACAGTCTGCTTTCGTCCTGCCTGGCCAGCCGATGCCACTTTTCGTCGCCTTTGCCTTCGGGGAATTGCAGGACTTCCAGCGCGTGGCCGTCCGGGTCTTTGAAGTAAAACGCTTTGATCCCGCCTGCATTTTTGTTCCAATCGGGCAGGGCTTGCGGCCCGGTGGAAGCGTGCTCGACTTTGTTTTTGCGCAAGACCTGATAGGCGCGCTCCATATCCGAAGTGATGATGGCGATATGCTGGAACCAGCGATCGTTGCTGCGCGAATCTACGGGGATCGGACGCCCGCGCGGCGCCAGATATTCGGTCAGCTCAATCTGCTCGCCGCCCAGCTTCATCCGCACGACGCGCATCCGCAGTCCGAAGACGCCTTGCAAATGCTCATAGTCGTCACCGATCACTTCGACATCACTGACTTTTTCGAACGACAGCACTTTCGAGAAGAACTCTGCCGAACGATCCACGTCGCTGACGGTAAAGCCGATGGCGTCCACAGCCTTGACCAGCGGTTGCGGAACAGGCCGTTGCGCCGTCGCTGTCAAGATGGCCAGCGAAAACAACAACGCCAGCAGGGAGACAAAACGAATAGGATTTGTAAGTTTGTGTTTCATAGCGCTAGTGAAATCCTAACGAGAGCGCAAAACATTCCTGCCCAAGCAAAGAATTTTTTGTGATCAAGCAGACGGTTCAGGCGGCTGACAATGAGAGCATGCTGGTTTGGCTTGCGTGTTGCCGAGCCAATGCGCAAGACGTAAGATGCGCATATTCGCGAGGTGAATCATGAATGTTCAAACCCTGACACTGAATCTGCCCGACTTTGTTTATCAACGCGCCAAACAAGCGGCGGACGCGCTCAAACGCCCGCTCGAAGATGTGATCGTCAACACGCTCGCCACGACATTGCCCGCGCTTGAGGATGTTCCATCCGAAATGACCCGTGAGTTGGCAACGATGGCCCAACTGAGCGATGAAGCATTACAAGGACTGGCCAACAGCCTATTGCCAGCCGCGCGACAGACGCGCCTGGACCAATTACTGGATCAGCAAAGCCGGGGCGAACTGGATCAACCGGGACAAAGTGAACTGACGGCGTTGATGGCCGAATGTGGGCGACATGTAATGCGCCGCGCCGAGGCAGTATCTCTATTGCTCGCTCGCGGACATGCCGCGCCGAGTTTACTGCCCGTCCCCACTGAGCCATGAGCCAGGCATACATTCCCATTGAATTACGCCGGCTTGTCGCCTCGGCGGCACGTCATCGTTGTGGCTATTGTCTCAGCGCGCAAGACATTATGGGAATACGGCTGCACTTCGAGCACATCATTCCGCTCGTCCTCGGCGGGCTGACGATACTTGAAAACCTCTGGCTGGCTTGCCCTCTCTGTAATGGCTTCAAAGGTACGCAGATGCAAGCCATTGATCCCCAAACTGGTGAGAGCGTGCCTCTCTTCCATCCACGGCTTCAGAATTGGCGAGAACACTTTGCCTGGAGCAGCGACGCAACTGAAATCATCGGCCAGACGCCGACTGGGCGGGCGACGAGCATCGCCTTGCAGCTCAACAACGAATACATCGTTCCCGCCCGGCGCAGATGGGTCGCCGCCGGATGGCATCCACCCGCTGATTGAGATGCTGTTCAGCCCAGCCTTTCCAGCAAGTGCTCGCCCACGCGCAGCGCATTCGCCATAATCGTCAGGGCCGGATTGACCGCCGCGCTCGACACGAAAAAGCTGCCGTCCACCACGTACAGGTTGTCCACGTCGTGCGCTTTGCAATTCGCGTCCAGCGCCGAAGTCTTCGGATCGTGCCCGAAGCGGATCGTGCCGTTCTGGTGCGCGACGCCGGCCAACGGGATGCGCTCGGCCAAGAACAGGTTCCGCGCAAACAGCCCCTGATGGCAGTTGTGGCCGTGAACGTCGCACTTCGTCTGCTGCTTCATCAACTCTTGCAACTTCGCCTGCAGCCGTTTGTGGGCTTCCAGGTTGTTCGGCGTGTACGACAGGACAATGTTGCCTTCGCGGTCGAGCGTGACGCGGTTCGCGGGATCGGGCAGGTCTTCGCTGGTGAGCCAAAAATCGAGCGAATGCTTCGCCATCAAATCCAGGGTGAAGCCGGGCGCGATGGCGGGAGCGCCTGCCGACAGCGCCACGCCGTCCAGTTTGCCAACGAACGAAATATGGCCCATCGGGTGCTCCCACTCTTTCGAGCCGAAATAGAAATCGTTCAAGCCAAGCGTCTTCTGAAACGTCGTCGGGTTCGGGCATTTTGAAACGGCCAGCATCACCGAATTGACGTGACCCATGTAATGCCGTCCGACCGTGTCGCTGGAATTGCCCAGGCCGTGCGGGTGTTTGTCGTTGGCCGAACGCAGTAACAACGCCGCCGAGTTGATCGCCCCGGCTGAAACAACCACGAAGTCCGCCGAGTATCTTTCCGCAACGCCATTCCGCGTGACGTGAACCGCCGACACCTCTCGACCGGTGCCGCTCGTTTCCAGCCGCGAAACCATCGCATCGGTCAACAGCGTGACATTCGGGTAATCAAGCGCGGGTTCGACGGCGCAGGTGTGCGCATCCGCTTTCGCATTGACCAGGCACGGATACCCATCGCAGGTCGCGCAGCGGATGCACTTGCTATCTCGATCAATTTCTTGCTGCCCTTTTTCTTTCAGCATAATGCCGAGCGGCACATGGAAGGGTTTGCAGCCGAGCCGCTCGAAGTCTTCGTGTAGATGCTGCATGCGCGGTTCGTGGCTGACCGCCGGATGCGGGTAGGGACTGCTGGCCCAAGGCTCGCTCGGATCTTCGCCACGATTGCCGTGAACGTGGTACAGATTTTCGGCCTGCGTGTAATACGGCTCCAGGTCTTCATACGAAATCGGCCAGGCGGGCGAAACGCCGCCGTGATGCTTCAATTCGCCGAAGTCTTCCTGGCGCAAACGGAACAGCGCCGCGCCGTAAAATTTGGTGTTGCCGCCGACGTAATAGTTCGTATGCGGGTGAAGCGCCTTGCCTTCACGGTCGTGCCAGACTTCTTTGGTGTTGTACTTGCCTTCGACATTGACGGCACGCGATTCCCAATTGTCTCGCTCGCGCGGGACAAAGCCGCCGCGTTCGAGCAGCAGGATTTTTTTGCCGGAAGGTGCGAGTTTGTAAGCCAGCGTGCCGCCGCCCGCGCCCGTGCCGATGATAATCACATCGTAATGGTCTGTTGTAGCCATAGTGTTTCCTTCCGTTGCCCTTGTCAGGTGATATCCGGTTGTTAATTGTCGTCTCCCCAATGCCAACCTTGTGGCAACTAGCGACCAACAACTGGCCGAAAGCATCGTTTCGGTTTCACAGCATAAATCCCGGCGGGCTGGCAGAAAATTCCCGGCAGTGGCGACTATTCCTGGCTTGGAATGGAGGTTAGGTTGCGATGAGAAAATTGTCTTGAACCGGCTGAGGCTGAAGAAATCGGACTTGGCCTTGCTCAACCTCTGATTTTTTTGATGCCCATCGCTTGCAACCGGGAAGCCAGCGTGGTCGCTTTGACGCCGAGCAGTTCCGCCGCTCCGCCTGCGCCATAAATCTTCCAGTTTGCCGCTTCCAGCGCGGCCATCAGATTTTCGCGTTCCCGCTTGTCCCAGTCAGCTTGTGGAATAAACGCTTCGGCTGAGCTTGGCGATTGCGCTCCGGTTTGTGCTGAAACAGCCATGTCGTCGCTGGGAAGGATCAGTTCCAAGCTCAGTGGCTGAGTTCCGGAACTGGAAAGAATCATGGCCCGTTCGATCACGTTCTGTAGTTCGCGGACATTGCCGGGCCAGTCGTACCGCAGAAGCTGCGCCATCTGCGGGTCGCTGAATTGCAGGTTGCCGCATCGAGTCTTTTGTTGCGCCTGATGGATGAAATGGCGAACCAGCAAGGGAATGTCTTCCTTGCGGTCTTTCAGCGGCGGAACTTCCATCGGAAAAACGCTCAAGCGGAAATACAAATCCTGGCGAAAGTTTCCTGCTTCGACTTCGCGCCGCAAATCGCGATTAGTTGCTGTAATGATGCGAACGTTGACACGCCGCGTTCGCTCTTCGCCCACACGCTCAAACGTTCCTTCCTGCAGAACGCGCAGCAGTTTGCTTTGCAGTTCCAGGGGAATTTCTCCGATCTCGTCCAGAAACAAAGTGCCTTCGTCGGCCAATTGAAAGCGCCCGGCCCTGTCCCGCACCGCGCCGGTAAATGCGCCGCGCACGTGGCCGAAGAATTCGCTTTCAAACAGGTCGCGCGGAATCGAGGCGCAATTGACCTTGACCAATGGTTTGGCCGCGCGCTGGCTGCGTTCGTGAATGGCACGCGCAATCAACTCTTTGCCGGTGCCGGACTCGCCCAGAATCATGACGTTGGCTTCGGTCGGCGCAACCAGCGTGATTTGATCCAGCAAGTTTTTCAGCGCGGGGCTGTTGCCGACGATGTCGCCGAAAGAAAGCTCCTGCCGGACTTCTTCGCGCAGGTAATCGTTTTCCAGTCGAAGCTGTTCGCGCAGCCGTTCGATTTCGGCAAAGGCTCGACTGTTGGCAATGGCGACCGCCGCGTGGTCAGCAAACATGCGCAGCCAATCGAATTCGTTTTTATCCAGCGCCACGCGGCTGAAGATGGCCAGCACGCCCATCACTTCGTTGCGATACATCAGCGGTTGACCGGCGAAGGTACGAATGCCTTCGCGCTGCGTCCAGTTCGGACGCGCAATCCATTCCAGATTCTGCGCGGTGTCGGGAAGAAAGATCGGAACTCCTGTTGCGCCTATCGTTCCGATTTTCAGCGCGCCCAGCGGAAACCGGCGGAAATCGCCGTCCAGCCGCGACCAGTTTTCGACGCCGGGTTTTGATGGATTACCTTCACTCGCCATCAGGTGTAGGCATTCTTTTTGGTCAGGACATTTCAACCGCATCGGGCATTTCTGGCAAATATCGCCCGGCGCTTTCAGCCAGATGCGTGCCAGTGCCACGCCCGGCTGAGCCGCTAACCTGGAAACAATCTTTTTCAACACATCTTCAACCGAACGCTCCTGCGCAATTTCCAGCGACAAGGCTTGCAGTGATTCAAACTCCATACCCAGCAAAATACACGAAATCTCGTGTCGCCGTCCTGGTATTTCAGTAAATAACGAAAATTCGTTGCGGCGCGGAAAGAGTGCGTTTCGGCGAAGTCTATGGTTTTCAGCAAGATACGTAAACTTCAGGTTCGGGCACGACGACTGCACTAAGACAACCCGACAGCGCGACTCAATGAAAAGGAACCCGTCCTGATTCGGAGAGGCGGCTGAAGCGACAAACGAATTTCTGAAGGAGAAAATGATTATGCCAAGACTGAATGCGATTGATCCCACTGTTGCCACCGGCAAAGCGAAAGAGTTATTGGACGGCGTGAAGACCAAAATCGGAATGGTACCGAACCTGATGCGTACCTTCGCCAACTCTCCGGCGGCGCTGGAAGGTTACCTGAATTTCAGCGGAGCGCTCGGCGGTGGATTGCTGAGCGCAAAACTTCGCGAGCAGATTGCGCTGGCGGTTGCCGATGCGAACAGTTGTGAATATTGCCTGTCGGCGCATACGGCTATCGGCAAAATGGTTGGGCTGAACGAAAACGAAATCGTCGCCAGCCGTAGAGCGAGTTCAGAGGATGCGAAGACCAATGCGGCGCTGATGTTCGCCCACCAGATCGTCGTCAAACGCGGCGAAGTAGATGACACAGACGTGCGTACCATCCGCGCAGCCGGTTTCGGCGATGGCGAAATCACCGAAATCGTCGCCAACGTCGCGCTGAACATCCTGACCAACTACTTCAACCATGTCGCACAGACGGTGGTGGATTTTCCGAAGGTTGCACTCGCCGTCGGAAAAGCAGGCTAATGCATTTAAGCCACAGAGGCACAGAGACAAAGAGCAAGAGCAATTGTTTTTCTCTCTCTGTCTCTGTGCCTCTGTGGCAAATTCTTTACTCTCAGGAGGAAATTCAATGGCAAAGAATTTCGCGGAGATTGCGTTTACTGACAGCGTCAAAGCGCAGCAGGAAAAATACGGTTCGCGCCGCTCGTATGCGCGAATGGAATCGCAGGAACGCGGTACCGAAATCAGCGAAGCCGAAGCCGAATTTATCGGCGAACGCGACGGCTTTTATCTGGCGACCGCCGGAGAAAGCGGTTATCCGTACGTCCAGTTTCGCGGCGGCCCGAAAGGCTTTTTGAAAGTGCTTGATCCGCAGACGCTGGCGTATGCCGACTTTCGCGGCAACCTGCAATACATCAGCGTAGGCAATCTGCACGGCAACGACAAAGCCGCATTGATTCTGATGGATTACGCGAATCGCCAGCGGTTGAAGATTTATGCGCGCATCGAAGTGGTCGAAGCCAAAGACGCGCCGGAACTGATCGCGCAACTGCAAGACACCGCTTATAAGGCGCAGGTCGAACGAGCGATGATTCTGCACGTCGAAGCCTTCGACTGGAACTGCCCGCAACACATCACGCCGCGTTACACCATCGAAGAAATTCGCGAACTGAACGCGCCGCTTTACGAATACATTGCCAAGCTTGAAGCAGAGGTCGAACACCTCAAACAATCGTAAGGAGCAACCAGCGATGCCAGCCCAAATCATCAAACCACCTTTTACCCTCGAAACCGCGCGAGCCAAAGTCCAAGCCGCCGAAGATGCCTGGAATTCACGAGACCCCGAACGCGTGGCACTGGCTTACACACCGGATTCCGAATGGCGCAACCGCGCGGAGTTTTTCAGCGGGCGCGAAGCGATTAAGGAATTCCTGCGCCGCAAATGGGCCAAGGAACTCGATTACCGGTTGATGAAAGAATTGTGGGCTTTTACGGACAACCGCATCTCGGTGCGTTTTGAATATGAGTGGCGCGACGCGGCAGGTCAGTGGTACCGCACGCACGGCAACGAACATTGGGAATTTGATGAAGAAGGCTTGATGCGCCGCCGCGATATGAGCGCGAACGACTGTCCGATTGAAGAGTCACAACGACGTTATCGCGCGTAATTTCATTTGTTGGGCAGCCACCGTGCCGCCCAACTCGATCAGGTAGAGGTGGGAATCAGTGGCAGATTGCCTTTCCAAACAGGCAGAGATTTTGTTTTAGCGTAGACGTTGCCAAGACAAGTGCCTGGCCGAGTAAGTTCAACCACGCGCCCATCCTGTTGCGCCATCGTTGTGAAATCGAGCGCCCGCAACTGACCGAGCAAGCCGCTGCGGCGGCAAATTTCAAGCAGACTCTGCTCCCGCACGTTGCCGCAACGAAACTCACGCGCGGTCAGCACGTGACACGGGAAGACATCGCCGTCCGGCATAATGTTGAGAAACGAGCCGACGCCGCAATTCGTTTGCGCTTCGGGTTCCGGCGGCTCAGGCCGTGCAGGCACATCCGGGTAGCAACGCGCCCACGCGCGCCGCACTGCTTCCCGCACGGCAACAGGGTTCGCCGCCCATTCTCCGTGTCTCGCGCCGCGCCCAATCGGACGAAAGCCGTTGAGATTGATCCGCGTGATCTTCTTCTCGATCAGCAAACAGAGCAGTTCTTCCAAATCCGGCAGACTCGTCGCCGTGATCGTCACCAGCACCTTCGGCTCAAAGCCGACCGCGTAATAGCATTCCAGCGCGCGCATCGCCGCGTCAAAATTGCCCGCGCCGCGCAACGCATCATTCCTTGCGGGCAGCCCATCCAGACTCACGCGCACTTCATCAGCCAACCCGACCAGCGCCCGCGCGAGCTTCGGCGTCACCAGATGCCCGTTCGTGTTCAAACAGCGCAAGACGTGATGCTCCGGGTCAGCCGCGTGCAACCCGCCAAGTAATTCTAGAATGTCCGCCCGCAGCAACGGCTCGCCGCCCGTGAAGACAACTTTCTGCGGACGCAACGCCACCATCTCCGGCCACAGGCGCGTGAACTCTGCGGTAGTCATTTCATCAGGCAGCGGCTGGCTGGCTGAAAAGTAGCAATAGGTGCAGCGCAGATTGCAGGCTTTGGTCACGTGCAGGAAAACGTTTTTCAGCCGCACGCTATTGAGCGAAACGCATCCTTGATCAAGCTGCGTAGGCGCAGGTGTATGCATGCAATGATTCTCCATTAGCCCTTTAATCCGCGACGAATCAGCTCCTGTCGTGCTAGCTGCCTTATTTGAGAGCAATCACACGTTGCATCAGAATAGATATCACAGCCAATAGCGTAGTACCGCTCTGCGCTTACGTCCTTGAGATCCGCTAACATCTCCAAGTCTTCCAGAGAAATATTAGTTGCTGCCTTTTCCAGCAACTGACGTAATCCTGGCTCTGCCTCCCACGCACTTTCGACCAACTGACGTGGCTCCGCCTCCCACGCACTTTTGACAGAGCTTCCTTTAATCCTAGCAACCAGGGGCTTAACGATTCGGGTATCACCTAGAGTTCCTAGTGCTACCGCTACTTCCTTTCGCACCATCCTCGAACTCATACTGTCTTCGTTTTGGAGTACAGCCATCAGGGGACCTATAGCTTTTGCATCTCCGAGTGCCCCAAGCGCTGTCACTACAACCGCTAAAGCATCGTCAGATCGATCCGCTATCAGTTCTTGAAGCGCCATCAGCAAAGGCTCCACAGCCAATGGGTCTTTAATTCTACAAAGGGCGGCTTTAGCCGCATCCCTATCGTCGTAGTGATAGCCGGAGTCTCTAATGACCCATAACAGCGGCCTCACCGCAGCTATCCCTTTCGAAGAGGCTTGTGTGTACTCCTTGAGGGCTACAGCATAGTAAGCACGTTGCTCTGTGGTTGCTGGCTGCCAACCAAGTTTCGCTAACACGCCAGCCGCTGTAAGGCGAACATCGTCACTATCATGTCCAAGTGCAGTCACCAATGGCTCCACAGCGTGGGTGTCATCAATCTTACCGAGTGCTTCCAACGCTGCTCTCCTCACGGAGCGGTCAGAAGTATAAGCCCATATCAGCGGTTCAACTGCCGAGACTCCCATTTTTGCCACTTCTACCCATTTACTGCGTGAGATAGCACGTATCGCGCGCAGAGAAGCTGGCTGCCAGCCTAATAAATCTAGTACATCTGCTGCTCTTTCCCGCTTCCCCTTTTCAGAGCTTTGAAGTTGGACTACCAATGGCTCGATGGTAGCATGGCCGATTTTAACCAGCACTTCGACTGCCACTTTGCGCTCATCACTATCATTACTATTCAGCTTGCTCAAATACCCCTGAATTACAGCATCACCTACTCCAGTCTGAGTCCAGTTTGGATCAATTTTCCTCAGCGCCTCCACTGCTGCTGCTCGCACGCGCTCGGACTTATCTTCGACTGCGCTCAACAACCTTGCCACAACACGCTTATCGCCTACCTTCCCTAAAGCTTCTGCCGCGCCACTCCTCACGTCGTTGTATTGACTATCAAGCGCCGAGATCAGAAGTTCCATAACCTGTCCCTCTCCAATCTCTCCAAGTGCTGCTACTGCTCCCTGCCGCACATCATCGTGTTGGTCATTCAACAACTCTACCAATAATTTCACGACGGACGGCCCTATTTTGGTAACCTCACTCCATTCGCCAAGCGCAATAGCGCGCAATGCACGTTGAGTATCATCTTCAGGATGCCAATGCAGCGCATCAAGCGCCTTAGCTGTGTCCCGCCGCACACTGCTATTTTGGTCTATAAGCAAGGCAGTCAGCGGCCCAATAACGTTTGTGTCTCCGATCACACCCAGCGCCTTCGCTGCGGTCGCACGCACTTCCCAATCTTCATCCTGTAGCGTGGCTACCAATGGCCCCATGGCCTCTCTGTTCCTTGAATCACCCAGTTTCCCGGCGGCTCTTACTCTGATCATCGAGTCCTTTGACTTCAACTGCCGCAATGTCCACCAAAGCATGATGATCCTCCTTTTGGTTTCCTCACTCGCTTGCCGATGCAAGCCAACTGGTCAGTGTCTCAAGCGCCATGCGAGACTTGGTCAGCCAATCCTTGCCAAAATTATCAACCCACACGTAACGCGGATGACCGCTCCACGCGAGCGCACAGCCGGTCAATCTCCGCCGCCTGCTCAATCGTTTCAGGCCGGTGCGCATCAGACCAACGACCGAAGCTCTACCAAATCGTCGCCACGATTGAACTGCGAATCTTGTGATCTCGGCTGATGACTGGAACGTTGAAGTGCAGTCCGGTTCCGGCAATGATCCGGTCAGCCAGTTCGGGAACTTCATTGCGCGGCACGCGGCCTACAGCGAGCGCGACGGCTTGAGTCAAATCAGTCGTGCGCAAGACGGCATCCGGCAACAGCAACGCCGCTTCCAGCCGCACCAGAATGTCCGGCGGAATGCGACCTTTCTCGGACAAGTAGATGATTTCGATTAAACAAATGGTGGGGACGAGTACAGGCAGACCACGATTGGCGGCATCCTCGATGAAGGTCTTGGCCTGAGCGGAAAGTCGAGGATCGGCGTTCAAGTACCAAATGATGGCGTGGGTATCAATGACGGCGCTCGGTGTCATATATCTTCTCGCGGAAAGTTGCGCCACATCTCGCGGCGCGCTTCGTCTATCTCCTCGGTGCTGAGGTTGATCCCGGCGTCCTGCCATAAGCCGTACAAAGACCGCAATGGCTTCGGCGCTTCAGCCTCGGCTGGCTCCGGCGTAGCGAGGCGAAGAACGACCTCAATATTCCCCGTTGTCACTGTTACCGGTTCCTCAAGCTCGATGATTGTCGGATTGATCAAACGTCCTTTGACCACAATTGCTGTTTGCATTTCGGTGCTCTCCTTCTCTTGCGCTAGTGTTGTGCTTAAATCATGGCCGCAGTGAGTATAAGCCCGCCTTCACTACGTCGCAATCAAATCTCATTTTTCCCGGAGAGCAGCTATGCCAGCCGTTTTCGGCGTATTCTTAACCATCCAGTGAGTGCGAGACCAAGCCGCAAATGACGTCGCGGTGTTGAGCATGGTTGAGGCGCGATCAGAGCCGACCACACCTCAACCATCGTTTTCTTCTCGAAGATAGATGAACTATCTCCTGGCCATATGCATAGGGCGCACGCCCGGAATGTTCAGCCGCATTCGGTACAACCCACTGCGGGCGCACAAATACAGCGTCTTACCATCTTCATCGCCCCAAGCCATGTTGTGCACATGCTTCGGCGCGATGATCGTGCCCAGATGTTTGCCTTCCGATGAAATCACCCACAAACCGCCGGGGCCGGAAACGTACAGGTTGCCAGCTTGATCCACTTTGATGCCGTCAAGCGCGTCTTCACCCGGCGCGCTGGTCATATCGAAAAAGACCTTGCCGTTTTCCAGCTTGCCGTCCGCCGTGACTTCGTACCGCATGACGACCTTCTTCTTCTCGTCCCAGTCGCCGACGTAGAGGTACTTTTCGTCGGGTGAAAAGGCGATACCGTTTGGACCGGTGAAGTCCGTGCTGACAAGTTGCAGCTTGCCTTTGTAGACCGAATAGACCCCGCTGAACTTCAGCTCTTTGCGCGGATCATCACCGAATTTCGGCAAGCCGAATGGCGGGTCAGTAAAGAACAGCGTACCGTCCGAGCGGTAAACCAGATCGTTCGGACTGTTCAGCCGCTTGCCTTCAAACTTGTCGGCCAGCACGGTCTCGCTGCCATCTTTTTCCAAACGCACAACGCGACGGTTGCCGTGTTGATTGATCGTCAGCCGACCTTCCGGATCAAGCGTCAAGCCGTTCGATCCGGGTTGGCCGTATTCGGCAATGTCCGCGCCGCTGTATCCACTTGGCGTGCGGAAGGTTTCGAGTTTGCCGAGGTCATTTCCGTTCGGCGTGTACTTGTAAATGATGTTGCTGTTCGGATCGCTGAAGAGCAAATACTTTCCATCGGCAATCCAGATGGGGCCTTCGGTGAATTTGAAGCCTTCGGCCAGTTTGAAGATCTTCGGATTCGGGCCGACGATTTTCTCGATTGCTTCCGGATCGTTCTTCACGATCTGTACGTTGACTTCACTGGGAATCAACGCGAGCGGGCCGGTCTTCTCAGTGCTGTAAAACTCCAGCTTCGCTTCGCGCACCCAGATGAAGTTGGTTGGCGGATTCGAGATTGGCCCGTTGATTCCGAACACCGCCAGTTGAATCTGCTGCCCCGGTTTCACATCGCGGCCAATGACCAGGCGGTTCGGCGCGTTCCAACCGCTGATGACGGAGCCGCCTATTTGTCCGATGTAGCGTGAGATTTCGCCGTCCACCCACACTTCGGCGTAATCGTCGAGCGCGGTTTGAAACACGACCGTTGAGCCTTTCGTGTCGAAGCTGCCAACGCGTTCAGGGATCGTGAGCTTGATGCGATACCAGTTGAAACAGATGCGGCCCGTCGAGCGGCGATCCGTCAATGAAGTCGGGCTGATCGCTTCCCACGTTGAATCATCGAACTCCGCCGTGCCCGCTTTCGGTTCGTAATCGTAGGTTTTGATCGGACGCCCGGTCGGTTGTTTGTCCGGCCCGGGCGCTTTGAAATCAACTTCGACGATGCGCGTGTCGCTGTATCGCCATTGGCCCTTGACCAGCTTTGCGCCTTCATCAGTGGCCAGATCAATCATCGTTTCGGGCTTGCCACTTGGGACGCTCGATGTCGTTTGTGCCGCGTGCGCGGCGTGCGACGCAAGGCCGGAAAGGCCGATGTAGAGTGCCACGGCCAACAGCAGCGACATCGCCGCAAACATCAGCCGAAAAGTTCGTGGTTTCATTTGCTTCCTCCTTTTCGGCTATCGAGCCTTGACCACGTAGTAGTTGAGCGGCCCCGGCACTGCCTTGAACCAATGCGGAGTGCCTGCGGGAACGATGATGACATCGCCTTTACTGATCGTGCGCGTTTCGCCGCCCTTGATATCAGAGCCGCGAATCTCGCCAGGCCCGATCAGTTTGCCGCCGACCATCTCACCGCCGGTCACGAACGTCGCCGTGCCTTCCAGCACATAAATAATGTCGGCATCCTGCTCGTGAACCTCGACCGCGCCGGCTTTGTCGCGGTGGCTGGCGTGAACCATGTATTTGTCGCTGGCGTCAAACAGCACCGCGCCTTTGGCAAATGCGGCGGTGACTTTCTCCCGTTCAAAGTAGCTAACCGCAGCCTTGCCCGATTCAGGATTCGACAACACGTTTGCGCCCGCGATGGCCAACTCTTCGTCCTGCTGCGCGCTGGACGCGCCGCTCACGCCAACGCCGCCAACGATCTGGCCCTCAACCATAATCGGAATGCCGCCTTGCAGTGGCGTGAAGAACGTGTCGGGCAGCGCGGCCATCGCCGTGCGGCCTTTGTTGATAATGTCCTCGAATACTTTGGTCGGGCGTTTGAACAACACCGCCGTGCGCGCTTTGCCAATCGAGATGTTGGCGCCCGCCGCGAATGTGCCATCCAGCCGTTCCAACGCCATCAGGTTCCCGCCGTCATCAACCACTGCAATGACGCCGCCGGGCGCTTTCAGCTTTGCGGCTTCGGCCTTCGATGCCGCGATCACTCTCTTCGCGCCTTCGAGCGTCAGCGATTTCTTCTCGGCCACTTGAGCATTGGCAACCGCGGTTAACGCCAGTAATGCGAACGCCGTCATCATGTTGGTAAGTATCTTTTTCATTTCCTTTTCCCTTGGGCAGTTATGAGCAACAAAAAGCCGCCAATTACACATGCCCCCTACGAGTCTCCAATGACGATGATCAGGGCGTGCAATTAACGGCTTTTCAACTCGGTCGGTTAGTAGAGCACTTGGTCGAACGTTGTTTCCCCGAGCAGTACTTCAGCCCAGGCGCACCAGATCTGCACTTTGGCAACATCCTTGATGTACGGCGGCAGCGTTATCGTCTTGTTGAACTTGTCGCCTTTGACGACCAGACGCTGTAGCAAGTAAACGTTGCCTTTTGAGTCCACGACCTGCCAATGCGGCGCAGGGGTATCAGGCACCTTGAAATCGTCCGACAGCGTTAGCACATGACGGTCTCCCTGTTTTGTATGGGTGACAGTGCCGGTATTGGCTTTTGGGCCCTGGAAACGCTTGCTCACGTGCTCGCCTGCTGCGGAGGCCTGAGTGCCAGAGAGCAATGTGACGGCGACGATTAATGACAGAACAGTCATACCGAGCGATTTGGATTGAAAAAACTGACGCATATTCTCTTCTCCTTTGTTTTTAGCGGTTAGTTTGATGAGATGCTACTTGTCAAAGCAGCAGGTTGTTGTACGCCAGCCATCGAATTGGCCGGCGCGCCGCAGAAAATGCAGCGTGTGTTGTTTTGGTGATGTAGCTTGGCGCAAGCAACTTGTCGCTTGCCCTTCAGCCACAGATAGACTTGAGCCGCTGAAAGCATTCCCAGCGGCGGAGCCGTGAAATAGATCCAAAGAGAGTCCCAAATCCCAGCATTGAGTGCAGAGCCGAACGTGCGCGCCGGATTCATGCTCATCCCGGAGAACGGCGATTCGATGCTGATGTAGATCGCAACCAGCACACCTGCGAACAGACCTGTGTAACGGGCGACGTTCATCCTGTTCGACACGTTAAGCACCATCGTCATCAGGACGAAGGCGATGGTAGCTTCGGCCGCGAACGCGATAGCTACTCCGTTGTTACCCGGCATGGTCGTCACGTAATTTACCGGCGGGCGAGTTAAGGTACTCTGCAAAATCAATGCGGATGCCATCACGCCGATAACAGCGCCGACGAATTGGGAAATAACATAAAAGAATGCGTCCGCCCCGCTGACCTTTCCCAAACGCCAGAACGTAAGCGTCACCGACGGGTTGAAGTGCGCGCCCGACCGTTTCCCCAGCGGGGAGTAGATGATGCTGATGGCCGTCAACCCCATCGCTATACCGCCGAGCACGCGCCGCAGCACAGGATCAGGAAGCGCCTGAACCACGGGCGATCCCGGATAGTCGAGTAACACACCGAACATGCAAGCCGACACCATGAAAATTCCCAACCCTGCGGCTTCCATCAAATACTCGGGCCAATGTTGTTTCAGCGCGTTTAACATTCGATTACCTAAGCTGCCTGTGGCTTCTCGCCCTCTGCTTGTGGATGCAATTCCGGAAGCACCAGCCTGCCTGACATCGTAACCTCATAGCCATGAAGCTCTTCTTGCCTGGCTTCGGTGTTACTTCCGATTAAGTCAAAATAGTTACTCTTCTTCTCTGCTTGTGTAACGATCTCGTCAACGTAGTAAGGATTGAAAGCGGCCATTTTATTCCTCTTGTTTGCAGACTTTTCATGCAATTTGCTGCTCGATGTGAAGTAACGAGTTATACCCGCCATGCCCATCGGATAATTTCAGCCCGTTATTGGGGTCATCCAGCCATTGCTGGCCGTTAACGACGAACTTGTACTGATAACTGCCCGGCGGGAGCATTGTGATCTCCGTCCTCCAAATGCCGTTCTGTTGCCTGGTGAGAGCGAACTGCGACGGATTCCAATCGTTGAAATCACCCGCCAGCGCAACGCTCAGCGCCGTGTCGTGATGATAGCGAAACACGAGACAAGCGTTTTCCACGCGCGGCGGAGCGAACTCACCATCATGATTTGTATGACGTTCGCTCATGGCTTCTGCTACCGCGCGCCGCGCGTTTAGCACGCCGTAACCCTGTCGCATCAGCGGTTGATCGGCGATGCGATCCGCCGTCGAGATCAGAATGTTCTTGATGACTTGCGGGCTTAGTTTGGGATTGGCTTCCAGCATCTGTGCGACAACTGACGCCACGACGGGCGCAGCGAACGAAGTACCGTCAACGTGCTGGTAATGCACGGAGATAATCTTGCTTTCGATGATCAGCGATTCTACCTTCGCTCGAATCTCCGTTATGCTTGCCTGATGAATTGATTCGGATAATCCGGCTGTCTGGCCTGATTGTCCGGCCAAATCACGCAGCAAATAATCCGGCGCGGCTGCAAGCTGCGACAAAGCTTCCGCGCGGCGATAAGTATCCGTGCCTGGCAGAATCGGCGCGGCCACCCAAATTGCGGGCGCGATGATTTCAGGTTTGACGATGCCATCAATCGTAGGGCCGAAGTTGGAGCAATAGAGGCCAAGCTCGGAGTTATCCAGTTGGTTACCATCATCGTAACCGCCAACGGTAATCACCGATGGCGAGTTGGCGGGAGGAATCGGACGGGGCGAATCACCGCATCCCGTGTTACCAGCGGCGACGATTACCACCAAACCTGCTCGCACGGCATTTTCCGCCGCCTGGTCAACGATGCTTTCCCGGTAAGTAGCATCCTCGTCGCCGCCGAGCGACATGCTGACAACTCCGATGTTATAGACGTGCTTGTTTTCAATAACCCATTCCAAGCCGCGAACGATATTTTCGTCAGTTATTCTTCCGCGCTCACTTACTTTGACTAATACCAGTTTGGCTTCAGAAGCCAGACCGCGATAAATACCATCGGACAAATAACCATTACCCGCCGCGACGACGGAGGTTTGTGTCCCGTGCCAATCGGCGGCTTGCGGAACCGCATCAGCTTTGAGCGATGCCTTGCTGTTGGTAACGTCTTTGAACGCGACAATCCGGTTTTCGGGTTGCGTCAAATCGGGGTGTGGATAGAAACCGGAATCAAGAATGGCAATGGTCACGCCTTTGCCGGTGTATTGGGCATTCGCTCCCAATCGTTGTGGCGTGGGAATCACGGCAAAACGATTGGGCGCGTGAGTGTGGTCGTGTTGCTGGTCAGTGTTGATGAATGCAGTTGATATTGACATGGATACTTGTTTCTTTCGTTTGTGCATAAGCTTCATGCGATTTTATCTCTTCTTCCGGCGTGAAAATGCCCGGTCTCCAGCGGTTTATTCCCGCCAGCCAATAAACGAACCAGGGTAGTGAGGGAATTAGGTGGGACGTAAGGGCAGACCTATGTGTCTGCCCCGGTCTTGTGTGCCCGCCGCGTAAGGGCAGACACTCAGGTCTGCCCTTACGCTAACGGCGTTATCTCACCCAGTTTTCCCCACTACTCGAACCAGTTAATGAAAAACACTTTTGTTGGAATATTCGCGTGGTGGCTGGGGATGCGCCGAGTAATGCGGAATTACCGCTGGCAAGCGGAAGGTGTGTGTAAATGGCGGTGGAGTTGTTATCGCAAATGGTTGTTGTTGGCTTCGTGTTTTGGTAGTGGCTCATGTGGGGGAGATGTGTCAGTAGCCCGACCGTGAAGGAGGGCCGCCGGACGCCACGCCAGCCCTTGCTCACGCGCGGGCTACTGACACGTGGTTGCATCGTGCTCTCTCTCTTCACTGAGCCACTACCCGTGTTTTTCGGTATGCTCAAGCCACGGCACGATCATGGCCTGGATTTCATTTGGCGTAGTTTCCTGATCTTCACTTCGGAGAGTGCGGCGGTGCCGCCTGCCATTGCTGTACGACGAAATTGTTACTGACGACGCTCAGCGTGCGCCCGTCGTGCGCGAAGGCCACGGCCAGCAGATATTCTTCCGGCGTTTTGAAGGTTGCCATTTCCTGCCCGCCCGGCCAATCCCAGAGCCGCACGGTGCGGTCGGTGCTGGCCGTCGCCAGGCGTTTGCCATCAGGCGAAAACGCGCTCCAGTTGACCGCTTTGGCGTGGCCGAGCAAACGCTGGCGCTCGTGTCCGGCGGCAATATCCCAGACGCTGACGCCGAAATCGGTCGCGAGCAGCAAGGAGCGGCCATCGGGCGTGAAGAGAACGTGATTCAGCGTGCGCGCCGCGGGCCGGTAAACGCTTAATTCCCGACCGGTCGCCACATCCCATAACCGGAGTGTCAAATCCAACGCCACCGTCGCCAGTGTCGCGCCATCCGGCGCAAACGCCATTGAAAAAATCGCGCCCGTGTGGCCCCGCCAACTGAACAGTTCGCGCCCATCAGTCAAATCCCAAAGTTTGACCTCGCCATCGGCGGCGCCCGTCGCCAGCCGGCGTCCGTCGGGCGAAACCGCGACGGAGAACAGATCGCGGCGATGGCCGCTGAAGCGGCGGATTTCATGCCCGGTCGCGCCGTCCCAAAGCTGCGCCACGCCCGCCGCGTTGCCGGTGACGAACTGGTTGCCATCGGGCGTAAAGGCGACCGCGCGCAGGACTGCTCCCGATTGTTCCGCCGTGATTTTGAGTTTGAGCGCGCCTGTCGCTAAATCCAGCCAGCGCACTTCGAACCCATGGCGCGCGTCGGTGGCGGTCGGACGCAGCGAAACCGCCGCCAGCATGCTGCGGCCATCAGGCGCAAATACGACCGGATAAAATCCGCCCGTCCTGAATGACATCACTTGGGGGATGATCAAACTGCTTTCGGCCATGCGGCTCATCTTCAATTGGGCGGGCAGCGCCCAGAGCTTGACCGTTCGATCCTGGCCGCTGCTCGCCAACCATTGGCCGTCACGCGAGATGCTGATCGCCGTCACGTCGTCGCTGTGTCCTTTGATCGTCGTTGCCTCTTCCCAGGATTGCGTATCCCAGAGCTTGACGATTTGATCGCGGCCCGCCGTCGCCAGATATTTGCCATCGGGAGTGAAGGCCACCGCGTAAATCCAGCCATAATGGCCTTTCAAGCGGATGACCTCCTTGCCGGTCGCCACTTCATAAACGCGCGTCACATCGGTTGGAGTCACCAGCCACCGGCTGTCGGGCGAAAAACACGCCGTGTAAACCAGGCGCTGCAAATACAATGTCAGTTGCACGCGGCCAGTCGCCGCGTCCCACACTGTGATGGCACGTTCGCCGCCAGCCAGCCATTTGCCATCCGGCGAAAAGGCCAGCACGCGGCCATTGCCATTCACACGCAGCGTGCGCAATTCGCGCCCACTGGCTGCATCCCAGAGTTTGACAACGCCATCATCGCTGATCGCCGCCAGGCGTTTCCCATCAGGCGCAAACGCCACATTGGTGAAGCCCGCCGCGCCGGCTTCAAACCCGCGCAGCCGCGCGCCCGTCACCGCGTCCCATAAATCAATCGTGTGAGAGGAGCCGGTTGAGGCCAGCCACCTGCCGTCCGGCGAAAAGGCCAGGCGGGCAAACTCGCCGGCATCGCCGCGAAACTTATGCAGCACGCGTCCGCTTGCTGTTTCCCACAAACGGACTTCGCCGCCGCCGCTTGCCGCCAGCAGTTTGCCGTCCGGCGAAAACGCAAGCGCCAGCACTTCGGCGGGATGCTGCAATGTGGCGGCTTCGTTGTGGCAAAGCTGCCAGAGGTGATACCACTCGAAGCCGCGCAAATCTTCCGCCAAGGCACCCCCCGGCCGCGGCGCGTGTTGGTTGAGCAGATCAAGGATGCGCGCCACGCTGAAGAATTCCCAATTCTGCTGCGCCAGGTTCATGTGCGCGGCGTAAAGCAACCGGCGATTGGCCTCGGCCTGCTGGTTGGCGAAGTTGCGTTGTCTGAGCGCGCCAAACAGCAGCGTGCCGATAATCGCCAGCAACAACGCGGCGATGCTGGCCGTGCGCCAGACGCCGCGCCGGTACGCCACCCGTTGCCGTTGCACTTCCGCATCCGGCATATGCTTCATGACCCAGTCGCGGTCGAAAACTCGCGCGTAAATGCGGTTGCGCGGTTTGAGCGTGCCTTCCTCGGCTCGCGCGATGCCCGACAATCGCAGCACCGTGACCAGCGGATTGGCCTCATCGTCTTCAACGCGCGCGCCGCGCTGAACGCGGGCATAGAGCGTGAGCAGGCTTGGCAGGTCAACTTCGCTTCGCAACAGCCGTTCGCGCACGAACAGCAGATTGTCGTCCTGCTCGCTCGCTCGCCGTGCGAAGAACATCTCTTCGCACAACCGGTCAACCCCCTTTGTGTCCAGAACGCTCTCGTCTTCCGCAACCGCCTTGCAAAGACGTTGCGTCAGGTATGGATGCCCTCCCGTCCAGTACAGGATTCGATTGAGCAGGCCGCCCGCCAGCGAATCCTCCCCGGACATTGGCCGCCGCAGCCCGGCAGCGAGCGGCATGGACTCAGCACCGATGAAATCGCGCAACTCAATGCGCTGGCCAATATTGAAGGGGGTCGTTCGCGTGTCGCGGATAAGGTCGGAGGGAGAGGCGACGCCCAGCAGACAAAACGTCAGCCGTTCGAGTTCGGCATCTTCGGTGCGGAAGTTATACAGTTCGCGGATGCCGGCGAAAAATTCGTCGGTCGAAAAAGGCAGCCCCATGACCGCATCAATCTCGTCAATGAAAAAAACGACGGGGCCGGCGTAGCGCGGCAGGACTTGCTGCCGGATGGATTGCAGCCACCGCTGCAAGGGACCCAGGTCCAGGTTCGCGCGCCAGAATTCAATTAACTCATCTTCCAGATTGAACTGTTGCGCCATCTGGCTGAGCAAGCCGCCATACCACTGCTCGGCGTTGACGTTCTGCCCAATGGCTGTCAGGTCGAGCACCGCGACGCCCGTGCCGGCATCGCGCAATCGCGATGCCGTGCGGACCATCAGGCTGGACTTGCCCATCTGCCGCGAAGTCAGAACATAGCAAAACTGTCCGTCTCTGAGCGCGTCGTAAAGCTGGGTATCCGCCCTGCGCTCGACATAGCATTCGGCGTCGCGCCGCAGCGTTCCGCCGACGATGTAGAAGGATTGTTTAGGTAATTTGGCCGGAAGTGTCACAGCAAGTGTTTTTCCAGATAATTCGCGTAAAGCTGGCACCGCGGACGCAGATCGCGCGCCGAATCGCCCAACATCAGCCCCGCACTGCGCAACCGGTAAAAGCTGTCGGTATTGGCCGACGGCTTCCCCTGTAGCACGTTCTGCACGACTTCACGCAGGCTGTGGTCTTGCGACAGCGACAGCAGCAAGCGCCGCAGGTGATCGCCGAAGGGGCCTTCGTCGTAATCGGCCTGGTCTTCCAGATCGGCCAGCGCCCACCCGCGCGCGACCATCTCGTGCAAACCGCGCCGCACCAGATAGGGATGCCCGCCCACTAATCGGAAATAACGGGCGATTTCCGCGCGATCGCGCAGCGGTCCGCCGTAACGTTGGTTGAGATCGGCGACCTGCTCATAGTTAAAATCATCCAGCGCCAGCCGTGTGCCGACGTTGAACGGTGATTGGTTCAAGTCGGTGATGAACAGGTGCGCTTCAGTGGCATAGGCGATCACCTGCGTCAACCGCTTCCACGGCCCTTCCGGATCCAGCGCGCGTTTGTTATGCCACGATCGGAAGAGGCCGAAGATGTCGCTGCCAAAATCGCAGCTGAACAACCGATCCACTTCATCCAGCCCCCAAACGATTTGCGTTTCGATCTTCGCCAGCACTTCGCGCCGCAGGAAGCGCTCGAAGTTGATGCCGGGACTCATAAACGAATTCCAGACCTGGTTCGGCGCGACATCCAGGTCAAGTTGATCGGCCAGGGTTTCGGCCAGCGTCAGGATCAGTTTTTCGGACGATTCGAAGTATTCCTGTCCCAGGCTCTGGAAATCAATCATCACGACCTTTGCGCCGCGCTGACGCGCCCGATGCAGCCCACGCGCCAGCAGCGAGGTCTTGCCCACCTGTCGCGCGCCTTTGACCAGCACCAGACTATCCTGCCGTTCGATCGCTTCGTGGAATTCGATGTCAGTGGAACGTTCGATATAAAACTGTGAATCCAAAAGGACGGCTCCTCCGACAGGCTCCAGCTTCAGTCGCGGCCTGTCATCCATTTCTTCGGTCGAAGGCAGCGTGGTTGTGCCGTAATTTTGCAGCGCCTGGTCTTTTGACGGGCGTTCGGTTTGTGGAAACGGCGGGTTGCTTCGCTTCAGCCTGGCTTCGACCTCGATCTGCAACTTCAGGTTTTTCAGGTCAAGCATAAAATCCTTGACCACCTGATACCGCTCGTTGCGGTCTTTTTGCAGCGCCTTTTCAACAATGCGTTCCAGTTCCGACGGAACGGCGCGTGAATACCGGCTGAGCGGCATCGGTTCGTGGTTGAGAATCGCAGCCATCACCGCGCCAGTTGTCGCGCCTTCAAAGGGCGCGCGCGCGGCGATCATTTCATACAGCACGACACCCAGACTGAAAACGTCGCTGCGGCCATCCAATTCCAATCCCAACAGATGGTCGGGCGAAATGTAATGCACCGTGCCCATGACTTTGCCCGGATCGGTTTTGAGCGGCCCGGAAACGCCGGTCGAACTGCCGCTTCGGGTCGTCTGGTCAATGGCGAACTGTTCGGTCAATTTGGCGATGCCGAAGTCCAGCACCTTCACGTAACCGTCACGCCGTACCATGATGTTTTCCGGTTTGATGTCACGATGGACGATCCCGGCTTCGTGCGCGGCGGCAAGCGCGCTTGAAGCTTGCACGGTGATTTCCAGGACTTCGGTCAGCTTCAGCGCCGAAACAGCCAGTCGCTGCCGCAGCGTCTGGCCGTCAATGAATTCGGTGACGATGAAGTGGATATGCTCATGTTCGCCGATTTCAAAGATGGTCAGGATGTTCGGATGGTTGAGCGCCGAAGTGGCCCGCGCCTCCTGTTTGAAGCGGCGCAAACGTTCCTGATCTTCGGTGAACTCGCGCGGCAGCAGCTTCAGAGCAACCTTGCGGTTGAGCCGCAGGTCTTCAGCCAGATAGATGTCCCCCATGCCGCCCGCACCAAGCAGCGACAGCACCTGGTAATGACTGACTTTCTGGCCGATCAAAAAGCGATCCGGTTCGATGGCCAGGGCCTTTGCCGCCACGTCGAGCGCGGAAGACGCCAGAAACTCTCCCGCCTCGTCGTTCGATTCCAGCAAGGACTGAACCTCGCGGCGCAGCGCCGGATCCTCCGCGCAAACTTCATCGAGAAACGCCGCGCGCGCCGGTTCGTCGCGTTCCAGCGCGACATAATAAAGATCGTTGATTTGTTGCCACCTTTCCGGATTCATTGAGCTTCCCTCAAAGCCTAATGCGTCATCGGGCGCCAGAACCTGCCACACGGGCGAAAGTTTTTTTACTCGCCATCCGCCTTGCCGTTGAGTTCGCGAAACAGCCAGGCGCGCGCCAGGCTCCATTCGCGCATCACAGTGCGCGGCGAAGTCTTGAGCGCTTCGGCAATCTCCTCGACGCTCAAACCGCCGAAGAATTTCAGTTCGACGATTCGTCCCTTGCGCTCATCCATTGCCGACAGGCTCTTGAGCGCGTCATCAAGCGCAATCAAATCCGCGTTGCATTGCATGGGCAGCAATGCCGCTTCATCAAGCTGGACGTGCCGCCGGCCGCCGCCACGTTTTTCGTAATCCCGGCTGCGCGCAAAATCCACCAATACACGCCGCATCAATTGCGCCGCGACGCCAAAAAAGTGCGCGCGGTTTTCCCACCGCGCGTCTTTCCAATCCGCCAGCCGCAAATAGGCCTCGTTGACCAACGCCGTCACTTGCAGCGGATGTCCCGGCAGTTCGCGGTTCATATAACTGCGCGCCAGCCGGTACAATTCGTCGTAAATCAATGGGATCAGACGTTCGAGCGCCGCTTGATCGCCATTGCTCCATGCTTTGAGCAATCCGGTAATTTCTTTTGGCGAAATTGCGTCCATGTCCTTTTCTCCTGACACGAAAAATATTTTCGTTCGTGTGGCAGCTTTTCTCAACTCGTCGCGCATTAGCAGGACGAAGGAGAAACGCTATGACCAACACTGTTCAATTCCCATTCGACAATTTTGAAACGGCCGCCATACCGCATCTCAACGACCTGTATCGCACGGCTCGCCGCACGGCGGGGAATGCGACAGATGCCGAAGACATCGTGCAGGAGACCTACCTGCAAGCCTGGAAATCGTTCCATCGCTTTGAGTCAGGCACCAACATCCGTGCCTGGCTTTTCAAGATTCTCTTTCACGTTGCGTCACATCATCGCCGCAAATTGTTCAAGTTCAAACAGACCGACGTGACCGACGAAGTGTTGGCCGAAACCGTCGCCTATGACCCCACGCCACCACCGGAGTTGCGCGATGAAGAGGTGCTCGCTGCGTTGAATGAGGTCCCTCGAAACTACCGCGTCGTCATGCTGTTGGCCGATGTGCAGGAATTCTCATACAAAGAGGTCGCTGATATCCTTCAAATCCCGATTGGCACCGTGATGTCTCGCCTCAGCCGTGGCCGAGGCCTCATGCGCGAGACCATGAGTAAGACCAACATTGCTGCCGGATTCGCCACAACCCAAAAAATGGCGCGCGGAATTACAATTGCGAGCTGAAAAGAAATCCGCAAGTGCAGGGGGCACACCTTAGGCTGTTGAGAAGCTTGAAAACCTGCTCTTTTCAGGTGTTGGCACAAGTATGGGCACACCAAACGCAAAACAGGCAATCCGAAGATTGCCTGTCAATAATTCCATCTATTAAAGATGGGCCGTGAAGGACTCGAACCTTCGACCCGATGATTAAGAGTCATCTGCTCTACCAACTGAGCTAACGGCCCGAACTGCCTGAAATCCTGTTTGCTGGCTCGCCAAACGAGCGCGCATTCTTGACGATGGACGTGCGGATTGTCAAGACACTGATGGCTGCTATAATCGCCATTCCACAAACGAAGGAGGGGCAAGCATGCCAACACGTGAAGTCATGATTGAGATGGGATTTTCATCGGCGCACGCGCTGCGCGGCTATCGCGGCAAATGCGAAAACCTGCACGGCCACAACTACAAAGTCGAAATTTATGTCCGGGGCCAGAAACTCAACGACATTGGATTGCTGGTTGATTTCAAAGACCTGAAAGCGGCTACAAAAAAAGTCGTGGACTATCTGGACCATAAAAACATCAATGAACTACCGCCGTTTGACATCGAATTGAATCCGTCAGCGGAAGAAATGGCGGGGTACTTCTTTCACGAAGTCGGACGCCAGATCAATGACGACCGCGCACAGGTTTACAAAGTACGCGTTTGGGAAACAGACACCTGCGCGGCGACCTATTCGGTAGATTGAACAACGCCACTGCCGAAAGGTGGTGGCTTAATTTGAAGGAGTAACAATGACTGAGAAACAACAGACAGGAAACGTCTTCGATTATTTGATTGATTCTTTTTGGGCAAGCCTGCCGGAACAGACCGCCGATGAACTGGCAACTTTCAAAAAGGATGTGCTCAAAGGCATTCGCAGTGCGGTGGATTCGCTGATTGATATGGAGCTTGAATGCACCGACCGCCATTTGGAGAACGCACGACAAATGCGTGAGCAATATGGCAAAGCAAAAGCTGACAACGCCTCGCCCAACCCCGCCTGAAGTCCACGCCTCAACGATTGGCAATGCCGGAAGTCATAAACCAATTTGACGCCATCGTCATCGGCGGCGGAGTAATCGGCTGTTCCATTGCGTGGCGATTGGCGCAAGCCGGGATGCAAGTCGCCGTCCTGGAACGAGGCAAGGTTGGCTGTGAAGCCTCCTATGCCGCCGGTGGCATGTTGGCTCCGTTGGCGGAAGCCAATGCCGCCGACGGCTTTTTCCATCTGGCTGTCGCCAGCCGCGCGATGTACGCCGATTTCGCGCGTGAATTAAAAGCAGCGAGCGGCATTGATATTGAATATCGCACCGAAGGCACGCTTTATCTTTCGCTGACCGAAGAAGATGACGAAGAGCTTGACCGGCGCTGGCAATGGCAACACGAAGCCGGATTGAATGTGAAACGGCTCAACGCCGAATGCGTGCGGAAGCTGGAGCCTTTGGCCAATGAGAAGTTGCGATGGGCGCTGAAATTTCCCGACGATCATCAAGTCAATAATCGGCGATTGATTGAAGCCCTTCACGCCGCTGCGCGAAATGCTGGCGCACACTTTTTTCCGCATACCGAAGCTCACCAGATACTTTCTGAACATCGTGCCGGCCAGCGATACATTACTGGCGTTGCCCACGCGCGTGGCAATGCGGTAGCGCCCACGGTGGTTGTTGCGGCTGGCTGTTGGACGGGAAAGTTACTCTTTGATGGCTCTTCAACTTTGATTCCAGTAAGGCCTATACGCGGGCAAATGATCGCGATCGAGATGCCTGCCACTGGCCTGAATCACGTTATCTATTCTCGGCGCGGCTATCTAATTCCACGATTGGGTGGTTTTGTGATTGCCGGTTCGACCACTGAAAACGTGGGATATGACAAACGTGTCACCGCGCAAGGAATGGCGGCGGTAATCAATAAGGCAGTGGAAATTGCGCCACAACTTCAGGAACAGGCAATCGTGGAAACATGGGCTGGGTTGCGTCCGTTTGGGTTGGATCAATGGCCTGTGATCGGGGCCGATCCAAAGGTAAATGGATTGTTGTACGCGACTGCGCATTACCGGAATGGCATTCTATTAACACCTGCCACCGCCAAAGCGGTCAGCGAGCTTGTTTTGACAGGAAACTCTTCGATCAATCTTTCGCCCTTTGCCCCAGGCCGTTTTGGTTTGGAGCCGCCCATTGGCTGAGCGCAAAGAACAATCCGACCAACGTTTTTGCATCGCGAATCTGACCGCCTGCAATCATCGCTTCCAGCTCTTCCCTGTTGAAACCACGAATTTCGTAAATCACTTCGCCGATATCCAGCGCTTGCTCCTGTTGCGTTAGCATGCGAGCAAAGAAGACATGCATCAGTTCGTCGCTGCTGCCAGGCATTGCATAACACTCGCAGACTTTTTCAAGCTGCATGGCTTCGTAACCGGTTTCTTCCAGCAGTTCGCGCGCGGCACATTCTTCAGGCGTTTCAACGGCAACCATTCGCGCCCCTTCTTTGCTGCTTTCTTCCCTACCGGCTAGCGTTCCGGCGGGCAATTCCCATAAAGCTTCGTTGGCGGCGTAGCGATATTGCCGCATCAGCACAATCTGATCGTCGTCGAGAAAAGGCACGATCACGCAGATGCCCGGATGGCGCAGCGCGGCGCGCGTCACGGTCTGTCCGGTCGTTCTGTTCAGAATCGTTTCGCGGTTGATTAGCCAGCGTAATTCGTCGCCATGTTTCGACGCACGCACCTCGCGGTATTCGGTCTTTGTTTCCAGCCACTCAAATTGTTTTTCCGTCTTCATTTTCCAATCACGTCCGTTCAATTGTTTGCAACTTGGCTTGACAGCCCAAGTTCGCTTCGGCAGAATCCGCCCTCGTTTTTATGATACGTTCTTTGCGATAAGCAAACGAGTAGAGGCGCGGTTTTCAAAAGTAACTCATTCAGAGAGCGCGAAGGCTCAATGACGAAGGGGCGAAAGGGAAAAATCGCCGAAGCCCGAAACGGCACTTCGCCGCTGTTCGGGTTGGCCGTCAGGGCTAAATCCCTGAGGTTGTCATCGCTGATTACGGCGATGAAGTGCTCTCGGTAACCGCAAGTCTACATTTCTCGTGCCCCGTTGTTGTGGCACGCGGTCAGGGACGAAGGGTTAGCAGGCACTTTGCTTGCTAACCCTTTTTTTATTTTCCGGAGAAGGAGATTCAATCCCGCGACCGTACAGGCGCGGGAAGTTTCAACCGTTATGATCGTCATGAAATTCGGCGGCACGTCGGTGGAAGACGCCACCGCCATTCGCCGCCTTGTCTCAATCGTTCGCACCCAACTGGATCGCCGACCTGTTGTCGCTGTTTCGGCAATGGGCAAGACCACAAATGGCCTGCTGGAATGCGCGCGGATGGCTGCGTCCGGCGATCTAGCCCCCGCGTTCGGCAGGCTTGAAAGCATTGCCGGGCATCATTTCAACACCGCTGACCAGCTTGCACTCGCCGAAGATAAAGACGCGCTGCGAATGGCGCTCAGCAATCGTTTTGGCGAGATCCGCGCCACGCTCGAAGAGATCAAACAAGCCGGACAAATTACGCCGCGATTGTCTGACGCAATTTCATCGAATGGCGAACTGCTTTCGTCCCCTGTGGTCGCGGCGGCGTTTCGCGCCAGTGGGATGACGGGCATTTGGGTAGACGTTCGTCCGCTGATGCGCACCAACGATGACTTCACGCGTGCGGCGGTGCAATTCGACATCGCCAATCCGAAATTGAAAGAGGGCTTCACAGCGGCGTTGGCGGATGGCGGCGTGCCGGTGACGCAGGGCTTCATCGGTTCGACTGCGCAGGGCGCGACGACGACCATTGGGCGCGGCGGCTCGGACTATTCCGCTTCCATCATCGGAGCGGCGCTTGACGCCGACGAGATTCAAATCTGGACAGACGTGGACGGCATTATGACCACCGATCCCCGCATTGTTGCCGAAGCTGCCAAGGTCAAAGTTATCTCGTTTGCCGAAGCGTCGGAGTTGGCGTATTTCGGGGCGAAGGTTTTGCACCCAAGCACGCTGCTGCCGGCAATGGCCAAAGACATTCCGGTGCGCGTTTGCAATTCGCGCAAGCCATCGAACGCGGGCACGGCCATCGTGCGAACTGCGCCACCGTCAAATGCGCTGGTCAAAGCCATCGCATTCAAACGCGGCATTACGATTGTGAATGTGACTTCGGATCGGATGCTGATGGCCTACGGCTTTCTGGCGCGGCTCTTTGAAGTGTTCGCCCGGCACGAAACGCCCGTGGATATGGTAGCCACATCAGAAGTCAGCGTTTCGGTCACGTTTGATGACACGCGCAACCTGGAACGGCTGATTGCCGCTTTGCGCGAATTCGGGGAAGTTTCAGTTGAACGCGATCAAGCGCTGATTTGCCTGGTTGGCGAAAACCTGAAGTTCACGCCCGGCGTCGCATCGCGCATCTTTTCCAGCATCGAACAAACCAATGTCTCGATGATTTCGCATGGCGCGTCGGCCATCAACGTCAGTTTTATCGTTGCCGACCGCGATGTTGAACAGGCCGTTCAGCGGCTGCATCGGGAATTTTTCAGCGAGCCTGACGCCGCAACGTTTGAAGGCGCAGCAGCGGCTCAGGCTGCCGCCTAAGGTGAAGCGATGAATATTGCAATTGTCGGTTATGGCAAGATGGGCAGGATGATCGAAAGCATTGCCGTCGAACGTGGACATCGCGTCGTCGCGCGGTTTGACGTTGATAACAACGTGCATGGCCAGGGACTAACAGCAGAGAGTTTGGATGGTATAGATGTGGCGATTGAATTTTCGACACCAGACACCGCGCTCGAAAACATTCAGCGGCTGATTGCTCTGCGCGTCCCGACTGTCGTCGGCACGACTGGCTGGTATGACCGGCTTGAGGAAGTGAAACAGCTTGTTGAATCGAATCGCGCGGCGCTGGTGTGGGGGGCGAATTTTTCGATTGGCGTCAATCTGTTCTTCAAAATCGTGCGCGACGCGGCATCGTTATTTGCGCAGTATGATCAGTACGATCCGTTCTTGATTGAGCAGCACCACAAATTCAAAAAAGACGCGCCGTCGGGAACGGCGTTGGCGCTGGCGCGTTTGTTGCTTGAAAGCTATGGCCAGCGTACGCCGGATGCCATCAGCCTTCGCGCTGGCCACATTCCCGGAACGCATGAGGTTGGTTTTGATTCTGAAGCCGACACCATTACGCTGACGCACACTGCGCGCAATCGCGAAGGCTTTGCCGCCGGAGCTGTGCGGGCAGCAGAGTTGATTACGAATAAACAAGGCACCTACGAATTTTCAGATTTACTTTTTAACGCTAGCTAAGGAGGAACGACGATGGACTTGACCAAATTAAGAGGATGCGGAACGGCAATCATCACCCCATTCAAAGGCGATGAATCAGTTGATGAAATAGCGTTGCGGCGTTTTATTGAGTTTCAGATCAGCGGCGGCGTGGATTTTCTGGTCGCGTGCGGTACGACTGGCGAAAGCGTCACGATGAGTGAAGAGGAACAGGCCCGCGTCGTCGAATTCACAGTCGAAACCGTCGCTGGCCGCATCCCCGTAGTGGCAGGCGCCGGTGGGTATAACACCCGCGAAGTAATCCGGAAGATCCACCGTTACGAACCTCTGGGCGCAGACGCAATCCTGTCGGTCACACCCTATTACAACAAACCTACGCAGGAAGGCCTCTATCAGCATTACCGTGTGATTGCCGAAGCCACGAAACTTCCCATCATTTTGTACAACGTGCCGGGCCGCACGGGCTGCAATATGGAACCGGAAACGGTCGCGCGGCTGACCCGAATCGGGAACATCGTCGGCACCAAGGAAGCATCGGGCAACATCTCGCAGATTGCTGAGATCGTTTCCCTGGTGGATGAGTCATTCAAGATTTTCGCGGGCGATGACAGCGTTGTGCTGCCAGTGGCGGCTCTGGGCGGCGTGGGCGTGATCTCAGTCGCGGCGAATCTGCTGCCACGCCTGGTCAGCGATTTGTGCCACGCCAGCATCGAAGGGCGGTTGGACGAAGCACGCAGATTGAATCGGCAACTGACGCCGATCTTCAAAGCCATGTTTATTGAAAGCAATCCGGTGCCGGTAAAGACTGCGCTAGCGATGATTGGAATGATTGAGGAAGTGTACCGCTTGCCCATGGCGCCAATGAGCAAAGTGAATCGGATGAAGCTGGAACAGGTGCTGGCCGAAGCCGGTGTACTGGCGATGGTTGCCAAAGCCTGAGCACAATCAGAAAAAACGTTTCTGATAGCGTGTAAGACTCGGCCATTAAGCTGAGCCTGACGCTCTTTCGTTTTTTAGAGACAAAAAGAGCGGCTTCGGAGTCCGAAGCCGCCAATTCAGTCAAGGAGTGAAAGTGAGATGGAGACGCAAAAAATTATGATTGCAATTCTTTACCGGGTTTGAAGCGAATTGTTTTGCCTTCAGGGATGGCGACCTGTGTGCCTGTGCGCGGGTTGCGGCCAATGCCACGTTTGCGCGGCTTTACGACAAAAACACCGAAGCCGCGAAGTTCAATGCGCTCGCCACGCTGCATTGCGCCTTTCATCGCTTCAAAAAGAGCTTCCACCGCGACCTCCGCTTTCATCTTTGACACGCCGGTCTTTTCGGCGACGTTGTTGATGATGTCCAGTTTGATCACAGTTCCCCCGCTCTTTATGAGCAATTGTATTTAATTGATTGGCAAGAAATTGATTACGTGCTTTCTAAGACAGGCGCATTATAGAAATGGGTTGTAGGGGTGTCAAGGTTTCAAGTCAGCATGAATTTCTGCCGGATCGGTCATGCACCACCCGTCGCCTTGCGCGGTTCAGCTTGGCTGCCTTCCCGGCCTTTCTGATGGCACGAACGGCGGTGATGTAGGACGATGCTTAAGCCAAGCACCACGCTCAGCAGCATCAGCGAGTTGGTGACGACGAAGACCCAATTGCCAACCAGCCAGCTATAAACCGTGAATCCTATCGAGGCCGCGACCTGCCCGATGAAGAGCCATTTCGAAACGCCTTCGCTCGATTCCTCCTGCCACTGCTTGTAAATCTGTTTGCCAATTGTCAGCAACAGAATGACCGAGCTGACCCAGCCGATCATTTCTGTCGCACTTAGGTTCGCCATCGCTCCTCCATGCGGTGTGGGGCAAGATGCCATCTTGCCCCACAATTTCATTGACTCCTTTGTTTGTCTTCGCCGCTATTTTAAGCCGGGACTCCGCCTTTCTTTTCACGAACCCAGTGGCGATGCTGCGCGATGGCGGCGATGAATTCGTCGGCTAAGCCGCGCGCCTTCGCGCCTTGACCCGCGACGACGCCTTCATTTGAAACCAGTGCAGTCTTTCCGCCTTCCTCCGTGCCATTCAACGCGCCTCCGGCATAAGAAGCCCGCAACAAGTCCACGCCTTCGTCCGCAGCCGCAATCGCCTTGCAGTGTTTGTAGGCTTCGTTGACGAAGTGAATGGCGTCGGCTTCTTGCAGCAATGCCTTGACGCTCTGCGCGCCGCCGGGCAGGTAGACCGCGTCGAACAATACTGAACTGGTCGTCAGCAAGCTGAAGTCGGCCAGCACTCCGGCACCATCGACGCTGGTAATTGTGCCCATGCGCGGAGCAACGATTTTCGCCATTGCTCCGGCGGCCTTCAACGCTTTCACCACTGCCGTAAGCGAAGCGTTGTTAAATCCGTCTGCGATCAGCACGGCAATCTTGCGTGTTCGAATGTTGTCCTTGGGCGTGTTCGCCATACTTAGCGCGGGCGACACTTCGGTGAATTTGGCCGGGCGTTTGGGCTGGAACTTTGCGGCATCCCCGTCCGCCGGGATGCTATGGTTCATCGGCAAGACGGGCGCGGGCACATCCATTCCCAAACCTGTTGCGACGCGGCTGGCCAGCGTTTTATCCACTTGCGTTAACAGGCCAACCATACGCTCACGGATGGCGACGGTTTCGACCTTTCCCAACTCGAAGCGCAGCGCGTTGACCAGATGGTCCTGCTCAGGTTCGGACTGGCTGTTGTAAAAGAGCGTGGCCTGACTGAAGTGATCGAAGAAGCTCTTACTGCGCCCGCGTATCTTCGAAGCCGCAATCCTTTCCGGATAGCTGACAAAACCGCCCATATCCTTGCCGGCTTGAAAAGGGCATCCGCCGCCGAGCGAGTTTGGTTCGTAGCTGGTTCGGCTTTGATTGATGGTCTGCCGCATATGGCCGTCGCGCTGGTTGTTGTGAACCGGCGAGAGCGGACGGTTGATCGGGATTTCGTGGAAGTTCGGGCCGCCCAACCGGATCAGTTGCGTGTCTGTGTAAGAGAACAGCCGTCCCTGCAGCAGCGGATCGTTTGTGAAATCAATGCCCGGCACGACATGGCCCGTGTGGAATGCAACCTGTTCGGTCTCAGCAAAAAAGTTATCGGGGTTGCGATTGAGCGTCAGTTTGCCGATGCGCTGGACGGGCACAGTCTCTTCTGGAATAAGCTTTGTCGGGTCGAGCAAGTCGAAGTCGAATTTGAACTCATCCTTCTCTTCGACGATCTGAACGCCAAACTCCCATTCGGGGAAGTCGCCGTTTTCAATTGCTTCCCACAGATCGCGCCGATGGAAGTCAGGGTCTTTGCCGGAAATCTTTAGTGCCTCATCCCAAACCACCGAATGGACGCCGAGCAGCGGCTTCCAGTGAAACTTCACGAAGCGAGCTTCGCCTGCTTCATTGACGAAGCGGAAAGTGTGAACGCCAAAGCCTTCCATCATCCGCAGGCTGCGCGGAATGGCGCGATCGGACATCGCCCACATAATCATATGCATGGATTCCGGCATCAGCGAGATGAAGTCCCAGAAAGTATCGTGCGCCGAAGCCGCCTGCGGAATTTCGTTATGCGGTTCTGGTTTGACCGCATGGATCAGGTCAGGAAACTTGATGGCGTCCTGAATGAAAAAGACGGGCATGTTATTGCCGACCAAATCGTAGTTGCCTTCTTCGGTGTAGAACTTGACGGCGAAGCCGCGCACATCACGCGCCATATCGCTTGAACCGCGTGAACCGGCGACAGTTGAAAAGCGCACGAAGACAGGCGTTTTGACCGAAGGGTCTTGCAGAAACTTCGCTTTGGTATAAGGCGCCATTGATTCATAGACTTGAAAGTAACCGTGCGCCGCCGAACCGCGCGCGTGAACGACGCGCTCCGGGATACGTTCGTGATCGAAGTGCGTGATCTTTTCGCGCAGGATGAAATCTTCCAGCAGGGTCGGGCCGCGATCTCCGGCCTTGAGCGAATTCTGGTTATCGTTGATGCGCACGCCTTGATTCGTTGTCAGGTAGGTTTCTGTCGGATCCTCCTGAAACGGCACCAATGCGGCAATTTTGTCCGGTTGATTTATGTTCTTGTTATTTCTCTTTCGTTCGTTGGCCATGAAAATATCTCCTTCCACACCCTGCCTATTTGCGCGCGCCCGAAGAAGCTGTGCGCTGCTGCTTGCCGTATTTCTTCTTCTCTTCTTCCATCTGCTGTCTGAGTTGCTCTAACTGGGCTTTATCGATGGCCTTTTCCACTTTCGGGAACATTTCGGTTTCTTCCTCTTCGACGTGATGCTCGACGTTTTCTTTCATGACCTTCAGCTTCGCGTCGAACCTCTCGCTGCCGTCGGTCAGGTTGCTAATCTCGCGCAACAGGGTCTTGACCTGCTTATGTTCTTCCAATGCTTCCAGCACCATGTCCTTCAATTCTTCGTTTTCCTGTATGGCCGGATAGAAAATGGTTTCTTCGATGTGCGTGTGCGTTTCAAGCTCGGTTTTGATTTGGTCGAAAAGCTGCTGTTTCTTTTTTTCGTTTTCAGTGCCTTCCGCCTGTCCGAACAGTTGCGCCACTTTCTTGTGATCTTCTTTCAGTAAATCAAGAGCGTTCATGATTCCTCTCCTTGGTTCTGTAATTTGTTTGTGCCCGCCCGCCTGATTGGGCGACGTGACAGATGCGAATAGGCCGATGTTGAGCGTTCGCCATCGGATTCCTCACAAACGCAATCAATAACTGTGCCTGCCATTCTGGTCACTGCTTACTTGTGAATGCTTGTGAATGCACACTTATTGCGAAGCATGACAATCGCAGGCATACAGCAACGTGTTTGATTTCTGGCAAGCCTGTACACAGGAAAGACAGAAGAGGATGGAAGGAGTTCGGCTAGAAGATGCTTGAAGTCTGGCGGTGTTATTTGAGTTTGGGGGCAGGAAGGGGATTGATGTTTATCTCATCCGCGTCTTCGCCTCGGAGCGTACGGCGGCTGGAGGCACGGATGATTACTGTGCGGCGGGCGGGGACTAAGGCTTGATAAGCTTGGGGATCATTATCAACAGCAGTCTGTTCGGCCATGTAATCACGCAGCATCTCAAAGAATCGGTTGAACTCGCGCTGCATCTGATCCATCTTCTCGCGCATGTTCAGGATGATTTCAACGCCAGCCAGATTGACGCCCAAATCACGCGTCAGGTTCAGAATCAGTTCCAGCCGCTCCATATCTTCATCTGTGTAAAGCCGAACGTTGCCATCTGAACGCGAAGGCTTGAGCAACCCCTCACGCTCGTACATGCGCAATGTCTGCTGATGGACGCCATAATGATCGGCGACCGTGCTGATTGTGTAGCCCTTGGCTTTGCGTTTCATACGATTGCTGAATTGCAGATTCGTGTTCCGCAGTTATTCAAGCCCCAGTTCAACTCTCGGATTTGCGGGATTGCGTTTGGCGAACTCCCGCAACAAATTCTTTGAGTCTTCGTCAACGATCTGCGGCAGGACAAGTTTGACTTCGACGTATTCGTCGCCGTGCGTATTGCCGCGCAGGCTGGGGGCGCCCTTCCCCTTCAAGCGAAAGATTTGTCCCGACTGTGTCCCCGGCGGAATGCGAAGCTGAGCCTTGCCGCTGACAGTCGGCACTTCAATCTTTGCGCCCAGTGCGGCTTCGGGCAGCGTCACGGGAATCGTGCAGTGAATGTTGTCGCCTTTGCGCCTGAAAATTTTGTGCGGCGAAACATTAGTGACAATAAACAGATCGCCCGGCGGCGCAGCTAAGTGTCCCGCTTCACCTTTTCCCGCAACGCGCACGCGCGAGCCTGTATCCACTCCCGCCGGAATCCTGACCTTGACGGTTTCAAACTTCGGCACGGAGCCTTTGCCGTGACAGACCGGACAGGGCTGACGGCGTTTGCCCGTTCCATTGCAGTCCGGGCAACCCTGATCAAATCGCAGGAAGCCCCCACCCGCTGAAACTTTCCCCGTCCCGCCGCACGTGCCACAAGTAACCTGTCCCGTCCCCGTATCACCTGTGCCGTTGCATCGCGCGCAAGCTTCGCTGCGCCGCACGTTGATACTGGTGGTTAAACCGTTGATGGATTCTTCAAAGCTGATTGAAAGCGGGATTTCGATGTCCACGCCGCGCTGCGGTTGCGGATGGGATTGCCCCGCGCGCCCTGATCCGCTGAAGAGATCGCTGAAGATGTCGCGAAAGCTGCCTCCCCCTGCGGCCTGTGACTCCGCGCCCGCGCCGCCACCGGCAAAAACACCGCTCCAATCGAAGTCAACTCCACCGCCTGCTGCGCCTGCTCCAGTGCCCCGCGCAGCAGCATCGCGAAGGTTCTCGCTATAGCTGCCAAACTTGTCGTAGACCTCGCGTTTTTTGGGATCAGACAGCACATCATTCGCTTCGGAGATTTTTTTGAATTTCTCCTCCGCAGCCTTATCGCCCGGATTGACATCAGGATGATGTTTGCGCGCCAGACGACGATACGCTTTGCGAATATCGTCCGCCGACGCAGTGCGGCTGACGCCCAGGGCTTTGTAATAGTCTTCTTTCTGAGCCATAAGTCAGCGGCAGAGAGAGGGATAGATCATATTTACTCTCTGTCCCTCCTTCTCTCCGTCGCTCAATCTTCCATTGTAATTTCGATCTGTTTACTGCCGGATTCGGCGCGCTTGGGCAGGATTACTTTCAGTATGCCCCGCTCTATCTCCGCCGAAACATTCGCTGCATCAATTTGTTCGGACAGATTGAATGTGCGCTCGAATTTGCCGTAAGAGCTTTCCAGGCGATGAATGTTTTCCCCCGGCAGGTCTCGTTCCCAGCGTCGTTCACCCCGCAGAATCAATGTGCCTTCCACGACTTTGATGTCAATTTCCGAACTCTGCACACCCGGCACTTCCGCCGTCAGCACAAAGCCTGCCTGAGTTTCGTAAATGTCCACAGGCGGCGACCATGCGCCGTGGGGCTGCTCAACGCTGTATAAACTCGTGCCTTGCGCTAACTGTGTCAGTTGCTGCTCAAGCGCTGCCAGATCACTTAACAGACGATGTTGCTTGGCCATAAATGTCCAATGGCCAGCCGCCCCTTGCCACAACGTTTGCACAAGGGGCGACTGACCTGGAATGAATTACTTCTTGTCGTCAACATCAATGTACTCAGCGTCAATCACATCATCGCCGCCCGGCGCGCCGGAGGCTCCGGACGCAGCGCCAGCCGCCTGTGCGCCTGTGTCCGCTGCGCCGTCGCTGGATTGCTGTTGATAAAGCGATTCAGCAACGCGATGCGAAACGCGCGTCAGACTGTCGAGCTGTGATTGGAACTGATCCGAGCTATTCGATTCGACAGCCTTCTTTGCCTCGACGATGGCTGCCTCGGTTTCAGAGATCAACCCGACCGGAATCTTCTCGCGATTGTCGTTAATCGTTTTCTCCGTCTGGTAGATCATCGAATCGAGCCGGTTCTTGATCTCAATGGATTCGCGCTTCTGCTTGTCCTCATCCGCGTGCGACTCAGCGTCCTTCATCATCTTGTCAATCTCGTCTTTGGCCAAGCCGGACGATGACGTGATGGTGACCTTCTGCTCGCGTCCCGTACCCAGGTCACGCGCCGACACATTGACAATGCCGTTCGCATCAATGTCGAAAGCCACTTCGACCTGCGGCACGCCACGTGGCGCGGGCGGAATCCCCACCAAATGGAACTTGCCCAGCGTGCGGTTATCGCCAGCGATCTGCCGCTCACCTTGCAGCACGTGGACTTCGACGGAAGTCTGGTTGTCGGTCGCCGTTGAAAAGACTTCGCTCTTGCGCGTTGGAATCGTCGTGTTGCGCTCAATCAAACGCGTGAAGACGCCACCCAGCGTTTCAATCCCAAGCGAAAGCGGCGTCACATCGAGCAACAACAAGTCTTTCACTTCGCCAGATAACACGCCAGCTTGCACTGCCGCACCGATGGCCACCACTTCGTCCGGATTCACGCCCTTGTGCGGCTCTTTGCCGAAGAAGGTCTTGACCATCTCCTGAATTTTCGGGATGCGCGTTGAACCGCCAACCAGTACGACCTCATCAATTTTGCTGGCTTCCACGCCGGCGTCTTTCAATGCCTGGCGGCAAGGCTCCAACGTACGCGTCAGAATGTCGTCCACCAGTGATTCAAATTTGGCACGCGTCAGCTTCATCACCAAATGCTTCGGACCGGAAGCATCCGCCGTGATGAAAGGCAGATTGATTTCCGTCTCCATCGTGGAAGACAACTCAATCTTGGCCTTCTCCGCAGCCTCTTTCAGGCGCTGCAAGGCCATCATGTCTTTTGACAGATCAATGCCCTGATCTTTCTTGAACTCGTCCGCAATCCATCGGATCAATCGTTCGTCAATATCGTCGCCGCCCAGATGCGTGTCGCCATTGGTGGATTTCACCTCAACAACGCCTTCGCCGACTTCCAGGACGGAAATATCGAACGTACCACCGCCAAAGTCGAAGACGGCAATGGTTTCGTCTTTTTTCTTATCCAGGCCGTATGCCAATGCGGCTGCGGTTGGCTCGTTGACGATGCGCAGAACATCCAGACCGGCAATCTTGCCTGCGTCCTTGGTGGCTTGGCGCTGTGCATCGTTAAAATAGGCCGGGACGGTGATGACCGCCTGGGTCACTGTTTGGCCAAGATAATCTTCGGCAGCCTGCTTCAGTTTCTGTAGGATCATCGCCGAAACCTCAGGCGGCGAATACTCTTTGCCATCGGCCATGACGCGAACGTCACCGTTCTTGGCGTCCTTCGTTACTTTGTAAGGCACTTGTCTGGACTCGCCGCTGACTTCATCAAAGCGGCGCCCCATAAAGCGTTTAATTGAATAAACCGTGTTTTCAGGATTGGTCACGGCCTGACGTTTGGCCACTTGCCCAACCAGACGATTACCATCCTTCGTGAAACCGACAACGGAAGGGGTTGTGCGTCCACCCTCTGAATTCGTGATGACGGTCGGCTCGCTGCCTTCCATAATTGCAACGACGGAGTTCGTCGTACCCAAATCAATTCCAATAACTTTACTCATCTTTTCTCCCCTTGAGCGCTAGCAAATCCTGCGCCTGCAAAACTTCGATTCGATAATGGCGATGCTTCAGCATTATCCCAAAAGTGGGCCTTAAAGCGGGCGGAGTATAAATTCTTGAGCGTAACACTGTCAAGAACTATGACTAACACGGCATAAAAACTCAATCTTCCCGCTTCCCGCCCTCTCGAATTCTGGATTTCAACTCACTGGTGGTAATAATCGTCCGTCGGGGGCGAGAGAAAACTTCCTCTTCAAGAATCAGACCAGAGGCTGTATGCAGTCCCGTTTCTGAGAGTTCGACGATCCTGCCTTGATCGGTCAGCACTGTCATTCCTGCACTGCGGTAAAATCGGGTCTGCTGGTAAATATCTTCCAGGAAGCCAAGCACGACTTTGGCCACGGCGATAACGGGAACGGCCAGAATGATTCCGAGCAAGCCAAACAAGTTACCGCCAATCACCAATCCAACCAGCACCCACATCGGATGCAGATTTAACCGGCTGCCCAGCAGTTTGGGCGTCAGGTAATAGCCCTCAATACTTTGAACGACAGCGAAGACCGTCACAATGCCGGCCATTCGCCAGATTCCCGCGCCATCCAACGCCGCGAACATCAACGATAAACCAATCCCGGTCAGTGTCCCCAGGTACGGCACGAAGTTGAGCAGCCCGGATAACATGCCGATGGTAAATGCCAGCGGCACACGCAGCGCCAGAAAGCCCACTGAATACATTCCGCCCATCGCCAGCGCAATCAGCAACTGGCTGCGGACGTATGACGAGAGCACTTCGTTGATCTGGCCAATCAACCCTGTCGTCAGAGTATGAAATCGTGGCGGGATCAACCGGTCAATGCGCTCACGCATTTCACGGTAATCCGCCAGCAGGTAGTAAATGAAGAACGGGATCAGCAGCAGATCAAGGATCGAAGCCGTAAGATCAACCAGTTTGAACAAACCGGTTTGCAGCCAGCCGCCAATCCAACTGAAGATCTTTCCCGGCTGAATTGAGGTCCTGTATTTCTCGACTTGAACATTGATCAACTCATAAAGCTGTGGATTGATTTCTTTGACTTTGGCCGTCAATGCGCTGACGCGCAAGGGGTCATTGACCAGGGCGTTGGCTTGGTCATACGACTGACTGAATTGCTTCCAAAGCCCTGGCAGCACAAAGATCAAAACCAGAACGGCGACCAATGAAACTGCGGTGATTGCCAGAATCGCTGATGACGACCGCGACCAGCCGCGCCGTTCGAACCAGACGACCACGGGTGCCAGCAAATAAGCCAGCGCGACTGAAATCAGCACCGGCACCAGAATAATCCGCCCGCTGATGAAGGCAAAAATCAGAAAAGCAATGGCCAACAATGCCGCCGGCACCCAGCGCATCCATTCGATCGGGGCGGTGATTGCCGGTGGCAATTGAGCATTTGAGGTGGGTGAACCGGGACGGTTTTCTTTCATCTTGGCAATCCGATCAACAACAGATTAACGATCCGGGCGATTAACGATCCGAGCGGTCAGCGTTCCGGGCGACATTCTCCTGTGTGCTCATCAGCCGATTGACGTGCCAGATGTAATGCAGCCCTGAAAAGATAGTGATCGCCAGCGTCAGATAAAACGCCATCGGCAAAAACCGCGCCAACAGATTGAAGGCATTCGCCATCAGGAAAAAGACGATCATCGTAATCTGAACAAAAGTATTGAGCTTGCCCGGCAGCGACGGGCGAAACCCGCTGAAGCCGGTCGTCATATTGATGACCAGCGCCCCCAGCACGATAAAAACATCACGACTGATGGCCGCCGCCGTCAGCCAGAACGGAATTGGCGGCGTGATGGTAAATCGTGGCAGCGACAGAATGATGAATGCCGTGACAAGCAGCAGTTTGTCCGCCATCGGGTCCAGGATCGCGCCGAGCTGTGTCTTTTGGTCGAAGGCGCGCGCAACCAGCCCATCAAGCCCGTCAGTAATCGCAGCAGCACAGAAAACCCCCAGCGCATAATCGAATTTCTGGTAGTAGGCTGCCGTCACAAAGACGGGGATCATAATCAGCCGAAGAATGGTAAGAAGATTGGCAACTGTCAGAACCGAGGACATTTTGATGATCAGGTCAGCCGGGAGTTAGTTTTTGCCGGTGTTTAATTTTAAGTTGATGTAAAGCTCTTGAGCGCGCAGGCATCATAACGGTTCAATTTTTCTTTTGGAAGCTTTTTGGCAATAATGCAAATTATGCGAACTTTAGTCGTGGGAGACATTCACGGAAAACTGAAACTGTTCAACCGCCTGCTGGAAGCGATGAATTATCAAGCAGGCGAGGACAAGCTGATTCTGATCGGCGATCTGGTGGATCGCGGCGAAGATTCGCGCGGCGTGGTCGAGCGCGCCTTCGGATTAAAGAATGAGGCTCCGGATACCGTGATCGTGCTCAAAGGAAACCACGAAGCGATGATGCTCTCAGCCCTGTTTCAACCCGAAAGCGAACAAGCGGAGTTATGGTTGTACAACGGCGGCGTCGAAACATTGCACAGCTACGTCAATGAACAAGGCGAGTTCGATGTGCCGGAAGAGCATTGGACGTTTATGGAATCACTGCCAACCTGGCACGAAGACGAACACGCCATTTACGTCCACGCTGCGCTGCCCGAAGACAATGGCCAATTCCTGCACCCCAGTGAAACGCCGGACAGTCCGGAGCTTTACTGGTCGCGTAATCGCAACTTTTTTGCCGAGTACAAGGGCAAGACCGTCGTCTTCGGCCATACGATTACGGGCATGCTTTTCGGCGAGCGCGAAAAAGTTTGGCTGCGCGGCGACCACTTGATCGCCGTGGACACCGGAGCTTATTTAACTGGCACACTCTCCGGCATCGAACTGCCATCAAGGGAAATCTTCAGCGTCAGCGAAATCGCCGAAGAAAATGTAGAGAACAAAGCGCGCAAGGTCGCTGGGGGCAAGATGAAGCCCTGGTTTTGACCGCCTATCCCCTCCTACTCATTACCCATGACCTCCTCAAATGCAGTTGGCAGTTTCAAGGCGGAGTTCCTCCAGACTCATATTTTTGAGTCACGCCAGAAGCTAGGGATTGCCGTAGCCGACGCTGTTGCCGCCGAGATGCGCCGTCTGATTTCCGAAAAAGGCCGTGCCATCGGCATCTTTGCTTCCGGGCCTTCGCAGAACGAGTTTTTGGATGAACTGGTCAAGGCTGAAGGCATTGAATGGACGCGCGTCATCGGCTTTCATCTGGACGAATACTTGGGAATAGATGAGGACGCTCCGCAATCGTGCCGCAAGTATCTGCTGGACCGCTTGGTGCTGCGCGTCCCGATGGTGGAATTCCACGGACTGCGCGGCGAAGCAGCCAATCCGGAAGCCGTCTGCGCAAATTATGCCGCCCGGCTGAAATCGCGCCCTCCGGATTTTGCTGTTCTAGGGATCGGAGAAAATGGCCACCTGCCATTTATTGATCCGCCATCGTGCGACTTCCCCGTTTGTGATTTTAATGATCCGGCAGCGGTCAAGATTGTCGAACTGGACGAAGCCTGCCGCCAGCAGCAGGTCAACGATGGAGCTTTCGCCAAACTTGCGGAGGTGCCGCGCCGCGCAATCTCGCTGACCATCCCGACCATTATGGCCTGCCAACAGTTGTTCGTAATTGTCCACGGTGCCAGAAAACAGCGTGCCCTGCGCGATGCGATTGAAGGCGCGGTCAGCGAATCCTGCCCGGTTTCGATTTTGCGAACGCATCCCAACACCCATGTCTTTCTGGATCGAGAAGCGGCGGGAATGCTGTCCGGCTGACTTTCCCCTTGTCCCTTCCAGCCATTGACCTTCACCATCAACAGTGAAGAACCCTTCTTTCTTTAAAACAATCCGACTAAAATCACCTAAGCTATCTATCCTAAATTGACCAAATACATCCTGGAAACGTATAGGAGGACTTATGGAACAGATTCGTCCGCGCGAAGCAGCGGAGATGTTGGGCATCAGCTATCAGACGCTGAAGCTCTGGATTTACCAAAAAAAGATTCGATCAGTGAAAACACCCGGTGGGCATCACCGGATTCCGCGCAGTGAAATTGACCGCTTGTCCGGCGCGCGGAAGAGAGCAGCATTAAAGCCCAAGACATCCGCCGGACTGAATGAAATCAGCGGGCGCAACAAACTGCTGGGCGTAGTGACGCAGATCAAATATGCCGGGTTGCTGACGCAGGTCACGATTGATATCGGCGGGCAAGAAGTCACCTCCATCATCACCAGCGACGCCTGCAAAGAGTTGAATCTGAAAAAGGGCGTTGCGGCTTATGCATTGATCAAAGCCACCGGCGTGATGCTGATTCGCGCTTAAGGAAATCTGTTGGCGCGATCCTGGGTACGCACGCGTCCCCGCGTGCGTACCCAGGATTTTCTGAGGAAATTTCATGCGCAATTTACTACGAGGGGATTGCTATACCCTGCTATTCGTTTGTCTGAGTTTTTCGTCATCTGCGGCTTTTGGCCAGGCAGGCCAGTCGGAGCTTACCGGCCAGGTGCGTGACGCCGCACGCGCGGGAGTAGCACGCGCCGCCTTCATCCTCACTCAAATCGGAACGAACGAGACCACCAGGGCGACAACCGAAACAGACGGCAGTTATCTCATCACCAACCTGCGCCCGGGCTTGTACACCGTCACCGTGAATGCCGCCGGATTTCGCCGCTTTGTGCAGGAAGGGGTGCGTTTGACGACAGGCGAACGCATTCGCCTGGATGTGGCACTGACAGTCGGCAACGTCGAAGAAGAAATCAAAATTCGGGCCGACGCGTCATTGCTGCGAACCGAAAGCGGCAGTCTGGGGCAAGTCATTCCGAACCGGCGCATCGTTGATCTGCCATTGAATGGCCGCAACTTTTTTTCGCTGATCACGCTTTCGCCCGGCGTTGGCGCGCCGCCGCCAACCACTGCCGGGCCGTCGCTGCCGCGCTTGAACGGGGGGCGTCCGCGCGTCAACGAATTTCTGTATGACGGCATCAGCGCGCTGCAACCCGAACCCGGCCAGGTCGCCTTCAATCCGGTCATTGACGCGATTCAGGAATTCAAGCTGGAAATCAATTCGCCACCTGCCGAATTTGGCCGCTTCAATGGTGGCGTGGTCAACTTGACAACCAAATCCGGCACGAACGATCTGCATGGCACGGCGTTCGAGTTCTTGCGCAACGAAGCCTTGAACGCACGCAATCTGTTTGCGCCTGCGACGGCGGCCAATCCAAACAAGCCTGTCTTTCGCCGCAACCAATATGGCTTTGCGGTTGGCGGGCCGGTCATCAAAGATCGCACGTTCTTCTTCGGAGATTTTCAGGGCACGCGACAACTGATCGGACGGGTGCTGACTTCGAACGTGCCGACTTTGGCGCAACGCGGCGGCGACTTTTCCGCCAATCTGGGCGCGCCGCTTTTCCTGCAAACCACAACGACGGGCGGCGTCACAACAGTCAGCGCAACAACGACCAACACCAGCACACCGATCAATGTCGTGGATACGAATGGCAACACCGTGCAGGCGCGCGTTGGACAAATCTTCCGCATTGGGGATCGCCGCGCATACGCAGGCAATCTTGTTCCACTGGCCGACTTCGATGCTGTCGCCAGAAAATTGCTCGACCGCTATCCGTTGCCGACTGCTGCCGGAGCAGCCAACAACTTCCGCCGCATCGCCAACGAAGGAACCAATCAAGATCAATTCGATATCCGATTGGATCATCATTTTTCCGACCGCAACCAAATTTTCGGGCGTTTCTCTTTCTTCAACGAAGACGCGACGCCGGTTACGCCACTGCCTGACGGAAGCGGCAACATCACGCAAGGCGCGCTGGGCGTACAGAAAAGCCGAGGCTATCAAGTGGCCGGCAATTATCAAAAAGTCATTTCCGCAAACGTCTTGAATGAATTGCGTATTGGCTACACGCGGCGCTCGCTTGATCGCCGCGCCCAGTTGCTGGACGCGCCGCCGTCGCAAAGCCTGAACCTGCCCGGCATTCCACAGAACGGCGCGTTTCAGAATGAGCTGCCGACTTTCACCATCGCGGGGTTGCAGCAACTCGGTCCTTCGACAAATACAAATTCGCTGTTCAACACGGATGTCACGCAAATCTTCGATTCGCTCGGCTGGCAGCGCGGGCGGCATTCGCTGAAGCTCGGCTTGGACTTTCGCGTTGAACGATTGAACGTTTTGCAGCCGCCATCGCCAACTGGCATCTTCAATTTCACCGTGCCGTTTTCGAATTCGCGGGGGACGGCGAATACGGTTGGCGCGCAGCCTGGCAATGCGACAACCAGCAGCCTGCTTTCCGGCCAAACCGGGAATGCGCTGGGAAGCTTCCTGCTCGGCCAGGTCAGCAACTTCTTAATTGATTTGCAGCAGCAGACGATTCATCCGCGTACGAAGATTCTGGAATCCTTTGCGCAGGATGATTTCAAAGTGACTTCGCGGCTGACCGTCAACGCCGGATTGCGCTACACGCTGAACTTTCCTTCGACAGAGACTGAAAATCAGGGCGCAATCTTCAATCTGCAAACACAGCAGCTTGATTACCTGGGCAAGAACGGCTTCCCCGACACCGCGCGCGAACTGCACAAGCTGAACTTTGGGCCGCGACTTGGGATTGCTTACCGGTTGACAGACAAAACGGTGATTCGGGCAGGTTATGGATTGATCTGGCAGGAGCAGGCGGGCATTACGACGCCATTCACGATTCCACAGTTTCCTTTTATCCAGACAGTCACTCAGCGTTCGCTCGACGGCGTGATTCCGGCATTCGTGCTGTCCACTGGGCCAAACGTGCAGCCGATTCCGCTCAATGCTGATGCGGGTTTGGGACAGGGCGTGTTTTCGGTGGACCGGGATTTAGGCAGCGGATATGTGCAGCAGTGGAACCTGGCGGTTCAACGCGAAATCACGCACAACCTGGTCGCCGAAATCGCCTACGCCGGATCGAAGATTACGCACGTTGGGATTCCCGACACGAACATCAATCAACTGACTGCCGAACAACTCACCGCAGGCAACGCGCTGTTGCAGCAAGTGACGAATCCTTACTTCGGCCAAATTCCGCGCGCGTCCAACCTGGGCGACCCGACCATCCCGCGCGCGCAACTGCTGCGCCCTTTTCCGCGCTTCACCACCGTCAGCCTGTATCGCAACAACGTCGGCAACACCAGCTACCACGCATTGCAGGCGAAGCTGGAAAAGCGTCTTTCGCAGGGGTTGGCCTTTCTGGTCAGCTACACACGCTCAAAGCTGATTGACGATGCCGGATCGGTCTTTGACGCTTCGATATTGACCGGGCCGGTGGCCAATTTTCCGGTGGCTGATAGCTTCAATCGCGCGCTGGAAAAAGATATTTCGACCGGCGACATTCCGAACGTCTTTGTCACCAGCTTCACGTACGACCTGCCGTTTGGAAAGGGCCGCCGCTTCAATCTTGCGGGCGTGACTGACAAGCTGCTGGGCGGTTGGGAAATTGCGGGGACGGTGCTGCTGCAATCCGGCTTGCCGTTCCCAGTCACACAGATTACGAACTTCAACGCCTTTGCCGGATTCGGCACGCAGCGCCCGAATAGCCTGAGGATCCCAACCTTGCCTGCCGGCCAGCGCACGACCGACCGATGGTTCGACACGTCGGCCTTTGCCGTCGCGCCGCAGTTTACGCTGGGCAACGCTTCGCGCAATCCGGTACGCGGCCCCGGCTACCGCACGGCGGACATCGCCTTCATCAAACGAACCTATTTCGGCGAAGTCCGCAACATCGAGTTCCGCACGGAAATCTTCAACCTGACGAATACGTCGCCGCTGGCCAATCCAAACGGAGTGGTTGGCAACGCGGCGTTCGGCACGATCACTTCGGCGGGCGATCCTCGCGTGATTCAGTTTGGGCTGAAGCTTAACTTTTGAGTTGGGAAGAGAAGGCTCAGGCGATAAACATTCTTCGGCGAGAGTAGAGGTCTTATTTGAAATTTGGATTCGGCGTCATAAAAACCAGGGCTGTCAGCCGTTCGCCGCTGGTGTTGCGCACGCCATGGTTTGATCCAGCAGGGGCAAAAACGATCTGGCCTTCGTCCAGGTCTTGCTCTTCGTCATCCACAATGAAAGTCCCGCGCCCGGACAGCACGTAATAAATCTTGTCTTCTTCATGATGTGCATGGACTTTTTGTTCCTGCCCCGCTTCCAGGCAATACACGTCACAGAAGAAATTCTCCGTCTCGAACAGATTCGTCTTCTGCATCTTTGCGGATGAGAACTGCTGTGCCTCAAACACTTCTTTGACTTGCATCCCGGATTTCTCCCTACTGAATGGCGTCGCTTCCCGTGATAGATGAATCGTTGATCATCGGCGCGTCCGGCACTTGCGAGGCGTGATGATGAATCATCCTCCATTCGCCATCGGCACGCTGAAACAAATTGGTAGCCGTCGTTCGCACAGACACAGGCGCGCGCATATTGTCCAGAAAGACTGCCAACACCTCGTAACAACTGACCAGCGCAAAATCACTTTCGATACTGATCTCGACATCGGTCGCCGCCACGCGCATTCCGGTGTTGCCTTCAAAAATCTGCCGCCAGCTTTCGCGTACCTTTTCCCAGCCGACGATCAAATCCCAGCCCGGATGCACACATTTGACCCAATCCGCATGCAGCCAGACGGCGGACATTGCCGACAGGTCAGCGTTTTCCAGCGCGCGGTAAAATTGTTCATTGGCTTCGAAGACGGCTTCGCGTTCGATTGCGTTTTCGCTCATAGCGGCACAATGACAACAAACCGCGAGCGATTTGACAAGCACGCCGCGCCCTTACTGCACAACGATCATTCCCCTGTACATCCCCATCCCGCACGTGAAGCGCAGTTCGCCTGCGTCGAGAGCAGGCAATTCAATGATGACGGTTTCGCCCAGCGGCAAATCACGCGCGATGCCCAGCGAAGGAAAAACAATCCGATTGCCGCAGTTCGGCTGCGCGTCGCGCGTGATGGCCAGTTTGATCGGTTTGGCGGCGCTGGCCATCAACTGCGCGGGCTGAAAACCGTTTGAACCGATGGAGACCTTGATCGCATCTGGCGGGATTGCGACGTCTGCGCGACGGGCTGGTTGCGGCGCGCCCACCTGGACAACAAAAGGCTGAATGATGACTCGTCCGTCGCGCTGGAACTGCGCCCATAGTTTGTACGTCCCGGGTTGCGGAAAGCTGGTCAGGACGCGAACTTCGTCGGGCGGCGGCCCAAGCGATTGCGCGTCGTGTGTGTGCGATTGCGCAAACCCATTGGCAGTGCCGCTGGCCGTGCCGTTATTTGCCACCGCTGCTTCCAGCGGATGCGCGTGGATGAAGTTCTGTTGGCGTTCATCAATGATGACGAAATGCGCCCACGCCCCAAGATAAGGTTCCAGACCAGCGGCGGTTTTCCCCGTCAGGGCGTCGCGAACGGCAAAGGTCAACTCGATGTCTTCGCCCGCGCGCAACGGTTGCTTGCTGGCAAGGGTGATGCGCAAATCATCTGTCTGTTTCGTCCACACCACATCGGCCACAAGCTTCGCTGCTGGACGCGGTGTTCCGCCGATGATCAGTTCAACCGTTTCGATGTGCTGCGCCGCGCCCGGCGGCGTGAAGTCCGCGTACAAACGATAGCGCCCGCCGTGCCGGAATGTGTGCGTCACTTCGTACCGGTCGCCCGCCACCAGTTCAGGGTGTATGTGATCGAATTCGGCCAGGTCTTCGGAAACGACGATCAAATGCATCGGACGTTCGTGAACATATTCCAGGTGGCGGATCGGCGCTCCGCAGGCATCAGTGACTTGAAAGCTCAGGCGCGCGGGACGCTCCGCTGTAGGCCTGGCCTCCATCTTGAGCGTCAGGCGCGCCTGGCTTGGGGGAAATGTAACGGCGATCTTTTGGGCGGTTTCAATTTCAGCCGCCTGCGCGTTTTCGCCGTCGTGGAAAGCGTTTTTCAACGCTTCTTCCGAAACGCGTCCGTAATACTGCCGCGCCAGCAGGTATGGGAACGCCAGCCGCCCGCCCGCTTCTGTTGCCAAAAAGTAAGCGTACGTGCCGTTCGGATATTCGGGCGTTTTGACGAAGCGGCCATTGAATTCATCCAGATCGCCCGTGCCCGCCGCGTATTCGTAATCTTCGACAAATGTACCAAGCGGAAATTGTTCGTTGACCGCTGGGCCTTGCTGGCCAGGGGTCAGCGCCGTTCCGTCCGGCCAAACGTTGCGCTGTTTGATCTGCCGCAAACGGTAGCCGGAACGCATTCGCCGCAAGCTTCCCTTCGCCGTGGCATTCGCGTTGACGCCATTGGCATATGCCCACGGGCCGTAAATCGGATAGCCATCAAAAGCAAACCCGATGATCGGCGAATGCCCGCTGGAATCGGCAATCAGCTTTTCCAGCAAGCCCGGCGCAAAGCCGTGCAGTTCGGGTCGCGGACGGCCCGCAACCGTCCAGGTTCCATCGTCGCTGCCCGCAATGGTGTCGAAATGCCAAAGGTTCCGGCCCTCATACGACGCGGACTCGAACTGGTTATAGATCGGCATTCCATTGACGAAGACGCCCAGCACATCAGGCCGCACGCTGAGATGCCCGCTGGGATTAATGCCCGTTTCCGGCGCGGGCAGGCGCGGCACGCGAAAGCGGAACTGATGAAGCCGTTCAGCCGGATTCGCCGAAGTTTGAAACGGGCCAAGGTAATAGAGCGAGATGCCCGCCGAGCGCACTTCGACAGAACGATCCAGCAAGGTGACCGAGTGAACTTCGGGCCGCACCCGCGCCAGACGTTCGTTGCCCTGCATTTGTGCATTGACGATCCACGCCTTGCTCACCGGCTCCTGCGCACACAGGCCCGGAACCAGCAAACAAAGCAGCAGGGCCGACAGCGCACATTGTCGAACGAGTGTGTTGATCATTTGATCGTGATGTTGACCACGTTGGCTGCTTTGCCGCCCGCCGTCACGACGACATCCACTTTGCCTTTGCCCGCCAGCGAACGCGGCAGCAGCAGGTTGAATTGATCCAGACCGGTGTAGGTGCCCTGTGCGCCAGCGTAACCGACCAGGCTGTCCGCGCCGCCAATCTTCACGCTGACCGCGGGACTGGTTTTGCCCAGGCCGCTGCCGTACAGAATCAGATAGACTTCGTCCGTCGCCAGGCCCAGGTCAATTGGCAACGCGGCCAATGTTCCGCCCGTCACCTGGTAAATCGGTTCGTACGTCTGCTGCCCGTTGCGAACGCGGACGATTTGCCCTGCCGCCAGCCCTTCGCCACTGACCTGGAAAAGATTCGGATACGTGGCCACCACGTTGAGCGCGCCTGGGGTTGAAACTCCGCCTGCGGTAATTGTCACTGTCGCCAGCCCAACGGCGACATTTTCCGGCACGCGGTAGTTAATCTGTCCGGGCGAAGCGTAGGCAAGCGTGGCCGAAGACGTGGCTCCCGCCGAATCGCGAATGCTGACGGTTGCGCCCGCCAACGTAACCGGCCAGGTAAATGAATCAGCCGCCGCTGTCGCCGTCGCCAGCTTTGCGCCAAACAGCGGAAAGGCAGTGACCAGCGATCCCGGCGCAACCGGGCCGCCTTCAAACGAAGCGGAAGAGACCATCAGAGAACTCAACCGCACGCCGCCGCCGCCTACATCATTTCTCGCGGCGTTGCCGTAACTTGCGCCGTCCAGCACATTGAAAACAGCCACGCCATTCGCCCACAAACCGATGGCCCCCATCCCCGTGTTTCGCTTGGTCGCGGCGGGAGCGGGGCTGCGCGGAATCTGCACGCGATTGGTGAGCGCGCTTGGAAAATTCGGAAAAACGCCGCCGTTATTGCCGTCAATAAACCATGGCCCCATGACATAACTGCCCAGATTGTTGGCGGTGATGTAAATGGCCGCGTCCGTATAGCTGATGCTCTGAGTATCGGCTTTCGTTGGCGACGCCACGCCTCCGCTGACGTTGGCTCCAGCAGGCACATTCAATGGCCAGGTATTTTTCGGCCCGGCGGAAGGATCGAACCCGCCCACGACTTGTGCATCCTGTTGCGAATTTTTCGTGAACCACGAATTGAGCTGCGGCGCGCCCGCGACCGTCTGCGCATAGGCGCCGTTGCTGAAATAGTTTGTCGCGGTGGCCGGAGCCACAGCGTTGTTACTGCCCGTGGCCGCGCCGTAATACTGCAAGCCGATAATGTAGGGGAAAGCGGGCGAGCCGTCGTCATTGATGCTGACGCAGTAGGCATAGGTGCCGTTGGGAAACTCCGGCGTGATGGCGAAGCGGCCATTGTAGGCGTCCAGATCGCCCAACCCCTGCACAAACTCGAAATCTTCAACGTAACGTCCGACCGGAAATGTCTCCGACACCTCCGGCCCGTACTGATTGGCGCTGAGTTGCTGCGGCACGCCCGTGTGGTGAGCCAGCGCCCAATCAGGCAACGTTGTCCGTTGCGTGATCGCGCGCAGCCTGAAGCTGGTCTTCAACCGTTTGATCGCGCTGTTCGGATTCTGCGGGTCGCTGTACCCATACGGCCCATAAATCGGATAGCCGTCAAACGTCCAGCCCAGAATCGGCGAATGTTTCCAGGCGGAGGATTTTTCGCGGTAAACAGTGCCGGTACGTCCTGAACTGACCGCCACCAAATTGTCTTCTAATTGCGCCCGCAAACAGACCGGGTGAACGTGATGGTGATATTGCCCCTGGCCCGGCTGATGGCCAAGGCATTTGTCGAAAGTCTGCGATTCGCCATAGGCGGCGTTGCGAAGCCAGATGCCGTCGCCTTGCCCGCCAGGTTGCGCAAAGGCGCACGCACACGCCGCAATTGAAATCGCTATGATTAACGATGTTTTCAGAATCATTCTTTTCATCCACTGTCTCCTTCTGGAAAAAGATGGGGCGTTGTCTGTCAATCGCCCCACCTGCAATGCTCCCGGGCGAATGCGAAAGGCTGACTTTTGATGCGCAATTACGGTCTGCCGCCGGGGCCGGGGCCGCCGTTTGGCGGCGGCGGCGGCGGACCAGCAGGACCATGCCCACCAGGGCCATCAGGGCCGCCTGGCCCACCGGGGCCACCAGCAAGTGAATTCAGCAAATGCGACAACCCTGCCGTGCCGATTCGCTGCGTCAGCGCGGCAATCTGACTGGAGTTACTTTTTAAAACGCTCAGTGCGTCTATCTTGAATTTGGCTTCGGCCTGCAAACGGGCGGTTGTGTCCGTGGTGATCTGTTGAACGATGATCGCGGCTTGTGCATTGGCCGCGGATAGATTGCCAGCAACAATCGCGTTGTCGTAGGCGCGACGCGCGGCCTCCATCGTTTCGTTCGGGCCTTTGGGATGGTTCTCGTGGGCGGCTTCGATCAATTGCGTCAGTTGCTGTTCCTGCTGCGCGCTCAAGGCCGCAGCACCGGCTTCTGTCAGCGCGTGCTTCAACCCGGCCAGCAAATCGTGTGGCGGCGGGGCCGGAGGGCGTTGTTGCGGTTGTGCCATCAATGCGCAGACGCCCAGACAAAGCGCCGCGAAATACAGAACCGAATGCTTCCATCCAAATTTTATCCTGGTCATTGTTTCTCCTTATGGTTGTGGTCAGATTCAATCGAGGGTGCAGTTGCTACTTCACGCTAATGGCCACACTGTTGGCTGTTTTCCCATCCACGCGCAGAACCAAATCAACATTGCCTCGTCCGGCCAGACTGCGCGGGATAGCAATGTTGACTTGATCCAGCCCGACGAAACCGCCCTGTGCCCCGGCGGATAAGACTTCGGCATTTGTGCCGCCAATCGTGCAGGTGACTGCCGCCAGGCTGCTGCGATTGCGGAAGCCTGTGCCGAAGCCAACCAGAAAAAGCTGATCAGTGGCTGGCCCCGGATCAATTGGCAGCGCAACAAAGCGATTTTGCGCTTGATCGAATTGCGCAACGGGTTCGTAGCTTTGCGCGCCGCCTGCTTTGACGCGCAACAGCAGCGCAGCCGGGACGCCCTGCCCACTGGCATTGGCCGTGAAAAAGCCCGGAGCCACCCCGGCAATTTGCAGCAATCCACTGGCGGCGGCATTGCTGCCTTGGCGGATGGTGACAGTTCCTTCTCCGGTCGCCGTCCCTGCCGGAATCTGATAATTGATCTGGTTCGGCGATACGAAAAAGAGCGGGGCCATGCGTTCAACGCCCAAAACATCCGTGATCGCGACGCTGACGCCAGCCAATGTTTGCGGCAGCGGCAACGTTGTCGCGACTTCTGTTGCGGTTGAAAAATTGATCCCGAATCCTGAAACGATGGACTCCACCGCGACTGTTCCCATGCCGAAGGTTGCTGCGGAAACTGTGGCCACGGCGGGCACGGAATTTACAGTTGTCCCAAACACTGTGAACTGAAATGCGGGCGTCACCGACACCCCGCCTGCGGCGGCAGGGTCATTGACGAACCAGCGGCCATACAGCGTCTTGCCGATCAACGCCGGGTCGTTGGGGATTGTCAGGCTCAGGGATGCCTGGCCCGCGCCTGCGCCAGTGCCCGACAGCGTGACAGGCAGAATCGCAAACGACGCGCTGGTGGGAATGCTGCCCGGCGCAGTAGTCGCGCCGGGATCATTCTGGTCAATCACCAGCACGGATTGCGCGCCGCCCAACGCGTTATGCACGCCCACCGTGAAGCTGGGGTTGCCCACGATGGGCGGTTCAATGGCGACAACTTGAGGAATCAGGCCGCTTGATCCGGCCAGGCCAGCGCCTTTGATTTGCGGGACGCGCATGGATTCGGTGTACAGCATTGGGCGGTCGAAGGGCGCTGTTTCCGCCGCGACGCGCGGGTCAGTAAGTGGACGTTTCAAAAATGCGACCAGGTCGGACTTCTGCTGCGCGCTCAGATTCAATGGGCGAATCAGGTTGCGTTCCAGGTTGGGCGCGTTGACATCGCCGCCACGATTATAAAATTCGACCACGGCTTCAAGCGTGGCGAAACGCCCGTTGTGCATATACGGCGCGCGCAATTCGACATTGCGCAGGCTTGGCGTGCGAAACTTGCCCTGATCATTCTGATTGCCCGTCACCGCAAACAGCCCGGGGTCTTCGGCAGCCGGACGAATCCCCGTATTGTGAAACTGGTTGTCGGTAAACAGGATTGGCCGATGGCAATCATCACAGCGCGATTGATTGAAAACCTGTTGCCCGCGCGCTTCCGCCTGCGTCAAATCATTATTCAAGTCGGCAGGAGTGCGATCCGAATAGAGTGTGCGTTCATAAGTCGCAATCGCCAGCGCAATGCGTGCCGGTGTGACGTCGGACGTACCAAATGCTTCGGCAAATAATTCCGGATAGCTGCGCGCACTGATCCACGTGGCCAGCGCCGCCGGAACCGCAGGCGAAAGTGCCAGCGGCTTGGACGCTGGCACGCGTACCGCAACATCGTTCCAGTTGCGGCCCGTGTGTGCCATCTCAGTCGAATTGACAGGCGGCCCTGCGATCTGGCTTTCCAGCGCGCCGCCGGTTGACAGCACCACAGCGTTCGTCAGCGGATCACGAAACGTCGACAAAGCCCGGCCATCCCAGAACAAGGAATTGGCGTAGGCGGCATTGATCGTGGACATTCCCCTGCGCCCGGTGACTTGCGGCCTGAAGCCATAAACTGCCGACCATTGATACGTGCCATTGGCCAGATTCAACGGAACGCCCGGCGAACCGATGACATCATCCGCGTTGCCTGAAACACCATCCACGCCCGCAAACAAAGCGCGCGCGTCGCCCGTGATCGAACGCGGATCAGACCCGCCACTGGAAGCATGGTGGCAAGTTCCGCAAGAGACCGTCCGGGTCGAAGAAAGTTGTTCGTCCCAGAACAGCGTTTTGCCCAGCCAGGCTTTGGTCGCTGTAACGGGATTCCCCGATGGCTCGGGCGGTGGATTCAGCGGTGGAGGGCCGTTGGGATTTCCGCCATTCGCGCGAAGCCCTTGGTCAGATGCGCTCAGGCCGCTTTGGGTATTGCCGTTCACTGCCCGCACCCAGTAGAAATAGTTTTGGCCAGCCACGGCAGTATTATCGAAAAACGTCCCGGCTACGGTTGTCCCCAGACTGATGGCGGCAGTCGAATCATTCATCGTATTGCGAAAAATCTGGTAGCCGGTCGCATTCCGCACCGTGTCCCAGTTAATGCCGACTTTGTTCGCATAGGAACCATCAGAAGCAATCACGCCGGTTGGCGTGGCAAGCCCGCTCTGTCCAAACACGGTTGGCAGTGGCAAAAACTGGGCAACGCCTGCGAACAATGGCAGAAAAACCAGTAGCAGCAGTTTGATCAATCGCATCGTCATGTCTCCCTTTGTTTGATGTCGAGTCGCCGGTTTCCATCACCGGTTGCTGACAGCAAGAGCGGCCAGCCGTTGCGAGCTTGCTCTCGCCGTCAGGGCAAAAATAAGGCAGCAACGTAAAGGCTTAATTGGCGTGGGCGGGAAAATTGTTAAGGGTATGTAAAGGCGGCTGAGAATTGATGACGATATGAAGAAGCTGTGCCGTTGGTCAAAGACTATCCGGAACCAGAACATCTGGCAGCATTGCCTAATCAAAAAAGCTTTCTTGTTCCGGTACGCCCTTACGCCTCGGTTTGCGATTTAACGAAGCAGGGATTTCAAATGCATCAACGCCTCGCAATTCGTCAATATTAATCGTTGGCCCATTACAGACCCGTTCAAGCAAATCAGCTTGGGCCGGTTCAAGCTCGATTAGTTTGCCCAGGACGTTGAGCACGTTGATGAGTTCCGTGGTGTATTCCGCCAGCCAATAACTGGGCTGAATCTCGCCCAACTTTGAAGGCGGGCGGCGGTCGCCAATGATGGGGCGTTCGCGGTGGGCTTTGCGATAACTGAACCATTGCCGCAAGACGTGTTTGCCGGAAACTTCGTAGTTCCACATTTGCGGCGTCACGCGCTCGACATAGCCGCTGCCAATCTTCAATCGTTGGTTCGCTTCGTCGTATTCGATGGAGTCGGGCATCGCGGCGGCATCTTGGAGAATTGCGCCAGCCGCCGGAATGCGCGGCGCGGTGTTGGCGGGCAAGCGCGGCGGGCTTGCCGGACGGCCTTGTTTGGGAGCAACGAAACGTTCGCCAAAAGTGTGCAGCCAAATCACGGTGCGTCCAAGTTCAACTGCGGCGGCGAAGCTGGCGGCATCCGCCGTCAGCGGAATCCGCAAACCCGGCTGCACCAGGTCGGCTTGGAAGCGCGCGGTGAAGGCCGGGTGAGCGGCGATGGCGGCAAGGTAAGCGAACAACTCCTCAGCGCTCAACTCTCGCTGGTAACGCTGCCCAAGATACGCGAGCAGGTTGGGCGGGATGTTCGGCACGGTGGCTTCGCGGTCGTGCCAAAGCGGAAAAGCGCGTCCACCAAATGATCCTTTGTAGTGATCAAGGTCAGGAATCAATCCCGTTATTGTTACTGCCGGCCCTGATGATGGTGATGTCCGCGCAAGCGCAGTCAAATAAACTTGGTGTTCTGAATGTCGCTGCCAAAGCTCTGGATTCGGACGATTGATCAGCCGGTTGTCAGGAATAATCCATTGTCGGTCAAATGAGCGATATGCATAGCTTACCGGTGTAAGGCAATGCCCACTCTCATTGGCAACAGGTTTAGGTTGTTGATCGTAGCCGGGCAGTCCTTTCGCTACCACTCTGTTGATGTGCCTATCACCAAGCTTCCCGTTATTCTCGTGGGGGTGAAATAAAGCTTCCTGCTGATCTTCTGGTGCATTGATAAGCGTTTGCCAGCGCCGCTGCAAAGATTCGGCATCCGGCGCAATCACCCAAGTGCGACCGGGCATCACACCAGAGCCGTTGTAAATGAACATATCCGTCAGTTCAGGATAAGTTGGCCACGCGCCCGTCGCGGCTGGCAAAAAGGGAGCGCGCCAATCCGTCGGACATTCCGCCCAGCCATCGGCATCCAGCGTCAGGTTTTTCAATGCTTCGAACTTGGCTTGCCGGTGTCCGGCGGGCAGCGAACGAAAGTGAACCGTCGCAGGCGTGTCTGGCTTGGTTCCCTTCGGGCGTGAAGCCAGCACGATGCAAACGGGTTGTTGCACGCCTTCAAAGATGCGGGTGTTGACTTCGGGCTGGTGGCCTTCCGGCGAACAATCAATCACCCAGATTTCATCGGCGGTGCGGCGCAAGTAATCGCGCATCCGCTCAAAGCCCGGCCCGTTCAGAAAGCCCGCCACCGTGATGAAGCAGACGATGCCCGTGTTGGCTTTCGGATCGTGATCGAAGACCTTCCACGTCGCCCAGCGCCAGAAATAGATGTACAGATTGCGCAAGTGTTTGGCGTGCGCGCCGACGCCCCAATCAGCAGGTGGAATCCAGGCTTTAAGAGGCGCAGGGTCTTTCGAAATCTTACTGTCGGTTTCGACCCAGCCGCCCAAACCTTTGGCTTTTTCCTTGTAGGGCGGATTGCCGAGTACGACCATAATCGGCTCAAGCTTCTTGATTTTGTTCGCCTCTCTGCGGGATTGGGCAATGGTTCCCAGGATGCCGGGAATCCATTCTTCTTCGACGTAGGGATTGCTCAGCGTATCGGTGACGAACATGCGCGCTGGCGGCGGTACTGTCCCGGTCAGGTCGGCGATTTCGGCGAGGATGCGCAATTGCGCAACAGCGAACGGCCCCAATTGCATTTCGAATCCGACTAAACGTTGCACCGCTGCCTTGATCGCCGCAGGCACTGAGCCGGAGCCTTCGTCCGCTTCAACGGCTTCGGCAATCCGGCGCAGCGTGCCCAGCAGAAAAGTGCCGGTACCGACGGCTGGGTCAGCTACGGTGACGGCTGGCGACGCCAGCCCCGCGTGCAGCGTGAAGCGGCTGCGCAGCGTTTCATCCACCAGCCGCACCATCGCGCCGACGACTTCGGGCGGCGTGTAATACGACCCGGTTTTCTTGCGCAACGCATTGTCGTAAACCGCCAGGAAGTCTTCGTAAAAATAGAGCCAGGCGTCAGATTCCCCTTTGCTGATGGTCGGCCAGTGAACGGCATCAAGCACGCGCGTGAGCGTTCCGAGCGAAGTTTTCAGCGTCGCCTGATTTTCGGCATCGTCAGTGAGCAGGCGTAAAGCCGCGCCGATCAGCGAGTGTGTTTGCGTCAGTTGTTGGGCGACCCGATCAAGCCCATCGCTGAGCCGAATATCTCTGGCCCGCGCCATCAACAAACCGAAGGTCACGGCTTGTGCGTAACCATCGGCAAATTGTTCAGGCGTAGCTTCAGGAAAAAGCAGCTTCCGCCAATCAACCGCCAGCGCAGTCAGCGCCGGGCTGCCGAGCGCCAGTTGTTCCGTCACTTCGTCACGCAACAGCCGGCACAAACGCGCGCTGACTTCGGCCAGTTGTTTGGCGCTGCCCGGCGGGATGGGTTGCCACTGGAAGAAGTTCTCGAACAAGGCTTGCAAGCTGGCGGGAGCTTCAAGGCTGGAGCCGGAGGTTTCAATGTCTCCGGTGAGCCTGACGATTGCGCCTTCCAACTGGCCGCTGCGCCAAAGGCTGAACTCATTGCCGTCGGTGTAGAGCAGGTTCGGCAGCGACTGCAATTTCTCCCATTGTTGTTTGTCGTGCTTGTCTTTGAATTTGCGCGGGTCAGCGCCTTTGCCGGGGGCTTTGACTTCGATAAAGCCAACGAGCGTATTACGCACGGTGACGGCATAGTCCGGGCGGGTCTTTAATTCGCTCAAGGACGTCTCGCCCACGGCGGCAATCTCTTTACGGAGGAAGCCGCAGATTTCAGCGAAGTCTTCAATCAGTCTTTCGAGCGGGGCGCGCAGCTGATCTTCCGGCTCGCCTTTGGCCCCAAGGTTCGACAGTTTTGCCGAGACGTCAGCACCGAATGACGCAACTGCCGGACGGAATTTTGGATGCATAGAATCTCCCTGACGATAATGACTTCATGAAAACTACGGATGATGCGGATTCTGCAGAATGATTGAATAAGCTCTGATTGTCCTTCCTTCTCATTGTTCCGGCAACACGTCCGCGCCATCAATCGGAATCCCAACGGGATTCCATCCGCCAGCCCAGGGTTGCGGGTTGCCCGCTACCCTGGGGAAACGTCCAGACATACCCGCCAACCCCAACGGGGTTGTGTCCTCTACCCAATGATGCCGTATTCTGACGCAACCCCGTTGGGGTTGATTGAATGGTTCATGGCACCGCAGACCCAGGGTAGCGGCAGGGCCGCAACCCTGGGCTGAAGGACCTAGCCCCTTTGGGGCAAAACCGATAGCCTGGACTGAAGGACATGCCCCATTGGGGCAAGACCGATGGGAAGTGGAGTGTCATTCCCGGATGCGGTGTCATTCCCGGAACGGTCGTTATTCCCAGACGGAGTGTCATACGCGGACGGGGTGTCATTTCCGGTTCTGATGTCATTCCCAAACGTAACGTTCGTCCCACTCCAGACCGTGTTTGCGAAGGATTGCCATGTATTCGTCTTGAAAAGTTTGTTTTTGGTGATGTTGTTGCTGATTGGCAATGTAATCGTGGGTTCGGTCCAAGGCCAATGTGCTGACTGAAAATACGCCGTATCCTCCCTGCCAGGCGAATGCGACGGAATCAGGATCGTGTTGTTTAATCCATATGCTGGAAACGCGTTTGAGTTCCTTCACCCAATCGGCCTGCGTAATAGTTCGTGACATTCGGCAAAGCAAGTGGACATGGTCTTCGACGCCGCCCACGATCAACGGCGGGCATTCCAATGTTTTCGAAATACCGCCCAAATAAGCGTGCATTTCCTGGCGCAGGTTCGGATCGCGCAGAAACGGTTGGCGATTCTTCGTCGAGAAGACCAAATGGAGATAAACGGATGACAACGATTGCGGCATAGGTTACTCCTTAACAGCCGGGAAGTGGACGCAGTTCTCTTTTGGCATCCCCTGGCCTGTCTGTCAATGAGATGATGGTTGCAAGTTTGTGTGATGGAAATAAGGGGAATCAGCAGCGTAAAAGTTTGATGTGTCCGGCGGGAAAATTGTAAGGGTTGTGTAAATGTGGCTGCGCGCGCGCGCAAGCTCAGGTACTTTAGGTCTATTGATGTGGCGCAAAACCGCGATCAGGAAACTTCGACGATGAGTGATTCCTTCGACAAAGTCAGGGTGTTGATGATTGATGACGACACGAAGCTATGCCGTCTGGTCAAGGACTATCTGGAACCGATGGGTTATGACGTGGCCAGTGTCTACACCGGCCCGCAAGGCGTGGAGCAGGTTCGCGCCGGGAATTTCCAGGTCGTGATTCTGGATGTAATGCTGCCGGGGATGGATGGTTTTGAAGTGCTGCGGCAGATTCGGCGCTTTTCAACCGTGCCGGTGCTGATGCTGACCGCGCTGGGCGACGAAGCGGATCGCATCGTCGGTTTGGAAGTGGGCGCGGACGATTATTTGCCCAAAACATTTTCGACGCGCGAACTGCTGGCGCGGCTGCGCGCCGTCACGCGCCGCTCCTTCCTGACCGCCACCCAGGCACAAGCCGCTGCCGAAGCGGAAGAGATCGTCATCAACGAATTGCGCATTACGGCGGCATCGCGGAAGGCGGCATTGGGCGAACAAACGCTGACCCTGACGCCGCTGGAATTCGATCTGCTCTATTGCCTGGCGCGCGCGGCCGATCGCATCCTGAGCCGCGATCAATTGCTGGACGAAATCAGCGGGCGAAACTATGAAGTCTTCGACCGTTCGATTGATGTCCACATCTCCAGCCTCCGCCGCAAGCTGGGCGACGATCCGAAAAATCCGAAGTACATCAAAACCGTGCGCACATCCGGCTATATGCTGATGAGCCGCGCCGAGAACTGATTTGTGATGCGACTGCGCTTTTCACTCTTTACTCGAATCCTGCTCTGGTTCTTCCTGAACCTGATCGTGCTCGGCGCAGTGCTGTTTTTGTTTTTCAACCTGCAATTCCGGCTGCGGCCCGAATCGCCGCTGCTGGGTGGCGGAGGAAATCAGATCGAAAACATCGCCCGGCTGCTGGTGATCGAAATGTATGGCAAACCCCGTGAAGAGCGCGATGCCATTCTGCAACGCTATTCTGACCGGCATCGAATCACGTTTCTGCTGTATGAAAATTCCGGTGAACGGCTGGCCGGCAAGGAACCAGACCCGCCGCCAGAGGTATTGGCGCACCTGAGGCCTCCTGCAAACCGTCCGCCAAACGAAGGGCCAGGGAATGATCGTCCACCGCCTCCACCGGGCCGTCCCGATGATCGGCCACGGCAACCTGATGGACTGGCCGGAGCGCGCCCAGGGCCTCCGCAGCACCCAATTTTCACGCTCAAGACGTCAAACCCGACGCGTTACTGGATGGGCGTGCGCATACCGTTTTACGACAAAGATCGTTCGGAATCGCTGCGCGCCACATTGCTGGCGGCTTCGGATTCCATCACCGGGCACGGCCTGTTCTTCGATCCGAAGCCATGGCTGATTGCCGTTGTCGTGGTGCTGGCGCTTTCAATCCTGCTCTGGTTGCCGTTCGTGCGCGGCATCACGCGCGCCATTAAACAAATGACAACCGCAGCAGAACAGATTGCCGAAGAGCACTTCGACGCCCGCGTTGACGCGCGCCGCACCGATGAAATTGGGCGATTGGGAAAAGCGATCAATCATCTGGCCGCGCGGCTGTCCGGCTTTGTTCACGGACAGAAGCGTTTTCTGGGCGACGTTTCGCACGAACTGAATTCGCCGCTCGGACGGTTGCAGGTGGCGTTGGGAATTCTGGAAGAGCGCGTTGATCCGGCGCAGCGCGCATATGTGGCCGACGCGCAGGAAGAAGTCCGGCTGATGTCGCATCTGGTCAGCGAACTGCTGGCTTACGCCAAAGCGGGCATTAAGACGGCTCAGGTAAAACTGGAACCGCTGGCGCTGCGCCCGCTTGTCGAGCGCGTCATCGCCCGCGAAGCAACCGCGGTCGAGATCAAAGTTGAGATGGATGATTCATTGACCGTGCTGGCGCAGCCCGAATTGCTGGCGCGCGCACTGGCCAACGTCATTCGCAACGCGGTGCGCTATGCGGGTGACGCGGGGCCAATCATTGTTTCCGCCCATCGCGAAGAGGGTCAAGTAAAGATCAGCGTCGCCGACAATGGCGCGGGCGTCCCGGCGGAATCTCTCGACAAACTCTTTGACCCGTTCTATCGCCCGGAAACTCACCGCGCACGGGAAACCGGTGGTACGGGCCTGGGGCTGGCCATCGTCAAAAGCTGCGTCGAAAACTGCCAGGGCACGGTCAACGCGCGCAACCGGCAACCGCATGGCTTCGAGGTCATGATCACGCTCAAGGCCGGATGAGTTCAGGCGGCATTAAGGCAGAAGGGCGATGATCCGCGCCGGGCCGCCCGTACCGCCTTTGATCTTCATTGGCAGAGCAATCACGGTTGCGCCTCTGGCGGGCAGGCGGTCGAGATTGGCGACGTTCTCCAAACCGTAAATGTTCGCGCCGTACAGCACCTGATGCACGATGAAATCTTTTGATTGGCCGTAATCAATGCTGGCCGTATCAATACCGATGGCGTCAATCTTTCGTCGCAGCAGCAACTCCGCCGCTTCGCGCGACAGACCGGGGAAGTGCAGGTTGGCCACATCGCCCGGCGCATCGGTTCCCAGATAGTTTTTCTTATCCGGCCAGAACTTTCCCCAGCCCGTGCGCACCAGCACGATGGAATCAGTGGGAATCACGCCGTGGTCTTTTTCCCAGGTTGCAATGTCTTCCGTCGTCAGCCGGTAATCCGCGTTGTTGGCGCAGGCCTGTGAGATGTCAATCACGATGGCCGGGCCGACCAGTCGCGAAACGGGAATCTCGTCCGCGGTCTGCTTGCCTTCGCCAAAGTGGATGGGCGCGTCCAGATGGGTGCCGCCGTGTTCGCTGGCTGCGTACCGGCCCGCCGTGTACCAGTACCCGCCCGCCGATTTGCCCCACGACTCTTTTTGCCATTCAAAAGGTTTTGCCGTCGGCCAGTAGATCGTTTTGTCATCGAAGGCGTAGGTCAAATCCACCAGCTTCGATTCATCAATCTTCGCTGATTCAACCTTGACCGGTTCAACGGCGGATTGATTCGGCACTTCGTTGGGACTGGGTTCGGGCGCGTGCGAAGTTCGGTTCAAAAATAGCAGAACACCGGCAACAACCAGCACGGCGGCAATCACAGCGAGAATCACTTTGTGCATACAAATCTCCTCAAAAGGGTTAGGCAAACTTCAGTTTGCCTGGCGTGGCAACTCATCTGCCGGGAGCCAGCGCGCGCTTCAACAACAAGGCAAACTGAAGTTTGCCCAACATCCCCAACGTCTATGCTTGCGGCACGGCGACACCGCGATACATTTCTGCCAACAGGCGCGGCGTTTCGGGCAGCAGGAACCGATCCAGTGTCGTGATTTCAAACCCGCCCTCCGCAACCAGCGTATCAATCCTGCGATTCATATTGCACCCGACGCCAATGATCTTTTGCAGCGGATTGAACCGATCTTGCCGCTTGGCAACTTCAGGATCGTCGCTGCGCCCGTGTTCAAAGAAGATGAACTGCCCATCCGGTTTCAACACGCGGCGGATTTCAGCCAATGCAGGCGCGGTGTCGGCAATCGAACAGAGAGTCAAGGTCGTGACCACCGAATCAAAGGAATGATCATTGAACGGCAAGCGTCCCTGCGCATCCAATTGCATCTTCGTCACCGGAATCGAGCATTCAGCGATCCGGCGCGCCACCAGTCCGCGCAGCATGTTCTCCGAATCAATCACCGTCAGATGGGTCACGGCGGACGGGTAATGCGGCAGGTTCAGCCCAGTGCCGAAGCCGATTTCCAGCGTCGCGCCGCAGGCCGGTTCCAACGCGCGGCGACGATATTTGCCCATCGCCTCGCTGCCCAACGTCCAATCGAGCAGGCGCGGAAAAATATACTTTGTGTAAAAGCCCATTCGGTTGTTTGCCTCGATGTTTTGTGCGCCGGTTTGGACTATAGCCGCTGCGCCGCCACTGTGCCAAATTTGCCGGGATATTGTAGGATGTCGCTCCTTAATCAAGTTCTATCAACTACGATCCGCACTTTTAAAAAGTCATCGAAAGGTCACACCAGCTATGCAGAATTACACGGAGATTGCCAACACCATCGCCAATGATTTCGGAGCCAATGCGACGTATGTCGAAGACCTGCTACGCCAGTTCCAGCACAACCCCCATTCGGTCGGCGACGAATGGGGCACGTATTTCACCGGTCTGCTGGGCGCAAACGGCACAGCGAACGCTGAAGCCGGTACCACGCCCTCTGCCGTGACATCCGGCAGCGGCAGCAACGGCGCGGCTGCCGCGCAAACGGCGAAACCGCCAGCGCCAGTGCAAGCTGTTGCCCCCGCTGCTGAGACTGCTGGTGAACGCCTTCAGATTCGCGGCCCGGCCTTGAAGATCGTCGAGAACATGGAAACCAGCCTGACGGTGCCGATTGCCACATCGGTGCGCCAGATGCAGATCAAGCTGCTGGACGAAAATCGCCGTTGGATTAACCGCCATCTGGAATCGCAGGGCAAAGGCAAAACTTCGTACACGCACTTCATCGCCTGGGCGATTCTAAAGTCGCTCGAAAAATATCCGCAGATGAACGATGGGTACGAAGACGCGGAAGGCACGGCATATCGCCTGAAACGCGCGGATGTGAATCTGGGCGTGGCGGTTGATGTGCAGAAAAAAGACGGTTCGCGCACGCTGCTGGTGCCAAACATCAAGGGCGCAAACAAGCTGAACTTCTGGCAGTTTATTCAAACCTATCAAGACATCATCAAACGCGCCCGCGACGGCAAGCTGCAAGTCAGCGATTTCCAGGGTACGACGCTTTCGCTGACCAATCCCGGCACGCTTGGCACGACTTCATCGGCGCCGCGGTTGATGGCCGGACAGGGCGCAATCATCGCCACCGGCGCGATTGAGTTTCCGCCCGAATACGCGGCGATGACCGACGCGGCGCTGTCGCAACTGGGTATCAGCAAGGTCTTCACGATTACCTCGACCTACGACCACCGCATCATTCAGGGCGCGGAATCGGGCATGTTCCTGGCGCACATTCACGAACTGCTGCTGGGCAAGCACAACTTTTACGACACGATCTTTGCCGACCTTGGCATCACCTACAAACCCCTGCGCTGGGCCGTGGATGTCAACCCGTTCCTGTCCGGCGTTGATCGCGAAATGCAGGAGATCAAAAAGCAGGCGCGCATCTTTGAATGGATCAACGCTTACCGCGTGCGCGGCCATCTGATCGCCGATACCGACCCGCTCAACATGAGCAACATGCACGAACACCCGGAACTGGACATCGAAACGTACGGCCTGTCGATCTGGGACATGGATCGTGAGTTTTTCACCGGCGGACTGGGCGGCAAAGAGAGCGCCACCTTGCGCGAAATCTGGGCGATGCTGATCAGGTTTTACTGCGGCAAGGTCGGCACCGAAAGCCGCCACATCACCAGCAAAGAGCAGAAACAGTGGATACGCGAACGCATTGAACGCGACCCCGAACCCATTTCCGTCGAAGTCAAAAAGCAGTTGCTCAACCGTCTGATCGCCGCCGAACAGTTCGAAAAATTCCTGCATACAAAATTCCTGGGCCAGAAACGATTTTCGGTCGAAGGCGGCGAATCCATCATCCCGGTACTGGATCAATTGATCGCCGGCGCGGCGGAGCGCGGCGCGGAAGAGATTGTCTTCGGCATGGCGCATCGCGGGCGGTTGACGGTGTTGGCCAACATTATCGGCAACTTCAGCGAACGCATCTTCACTTCGTTTGCGGGGACGGTACATCCGAACTTCCCAGCCGACGAAGGTGACGTGAAATATCATCAGGGTGCAATCGGCACGAGAGAGATTAATAACCGCGGGGTCAAACTGACGCTGTCGCCCAATCCCAGCCACTTGGAATTCGTTGACCCGGTTGTCGAAGGCATGGCCCGGGCCAAGCAGGACGCAATGCAAACGTCAAAAGACGACGCCCGCGCCCGCGTACTGCCCGTGCTGATTCACGGCGACGCGGCGTTTGCAGGACAAGGCATTGTTGCCGAGACGCTGAATCTGGCTGACCTGAAAGGCTACCGCACGGGCGGCACCATCCATTTCATCATCAATAACCAGATCGGATTTACGACTTCGCCGACTGCCAGCCGCTCTTCGATCTATTCGACCGACATCGCAAAGATGACGCAACTGCCGATCTTCCACGTCAATGCTGATGATGTAGAAGCCGCATGGCGCGTGCTGCAAATCGCGCTGGATTTCCGCGCGAAGTTCGACAAAGACATGGTCGTTGACTTGATCGGCTTCCGCCGCCACGGCCACAACGAAGGTGACGAACCCAGTTACACGCAGCCGCTGATGTACCAGCGCGTCAAAGAGCATCCGGGCGTGCGCGAAATCTACACGCAGCAACTGATTCGCGAAGGCGTCATGACGCGCGAAGAAATTGATCAGGTCATCGAGATGATTTGGCGGCGATACGAAAACGCGCTGCTGGGCGCACAAGAGATCGTCGCGCGCAAAAAAGCCGTCACTGCCTTGCCCGCGCCGAAACCTGAAATGGACGGCTCCGAAGTGCTTGAGACCGGCGTCGTGCGCGAAGCTTTGAACGAAGTTTCCAGAACGATGAGCGTCGTGCCGCAAGGCTTCACGATCAACCCGAAGATGGTCAGCCAGATGTCGCGCCGCGCCAAGATGGGCAGCGGCGAGCTTCCGATTGATTGGGCCTTTGCTGAAGGGCTGGCATTCGGATCGTTGGTGATCGAGGGCACGTCGGTTCGTCTGTCAGGTCAGGACAGCGGGCGCGGAACCTTCAGCCAGCGCCACGCCGTGTTGTATGACACGCGCACCGGTGAATCGTGGACGGCGCTGGAGGCGTTGGCCAAAAACGGCACGCGCTTCGAAGTCTTCGACAGTTCGCTGTCCGAAGCCGGCGTGTTGGGGTACGAATACGGTTATTCCGTCATTGCTCGCAAAGACTTGACCATCTGGGAAGCGCAGTTCGGTGATTTCGCCAACGGCGCGCAGGTCATCATGGATCAGTTCATCGCGCCCAGCGAAGACAAATGGAAGCAGATGTCGCGGCTGGCCATGCTGTTGCCGCACGGGTACGAAGGCCAGGGGCCGGAACATTCCAGCGCGCGGCTTGAACGTTATTTACAGCTTTGCGCCGAAGACAACATGCAGGTCTGTTACCCGACCACGCCCGCGCAATACTTCCACCTGCTTCGCCGCCAGGTGAAGCAGGAGATGGAAAAGCCGCTGGTCGTCATGACGCCGAAAAGCTTATTGCGCTTGCCTGCGGCGGTTTCGTCGCTCGATCAATTCACCAGCGGCGGGTTTCTGCCCGTCATCGGCGACGCCGTGAACCCGGCAAACGTCGAACGCGTCGTGTTGTGCAGCGGCAAGGTCTACTACGACCTGACGGCGGAACAGAACCGCGAAAGTAATGGAGCGGCTAATGCCGGCAAGATCGCCATCCTGCGCGTTGAACAGTTCTATCCGTTCCCGCAAAACCTGCTGCAACGCTGGCTGGCCTCTTACACGAAGGCGCAAGAGTTGTTCTGGGTACAGGAAGAGCCGCGCAACATGGGCGGCTGGACTTTTATGCGTTCGCGCCTGGAAGCCTTGCTGACCGATAATCAGGAACTGCGCTACGTGGGCCGCACGGCCAGCGCCAGCCCGGCGACGGGTTCATACACACTTCACCAACTTGAACAACAGGCACTGGTGAAAGAGGCGCTGGGGTTGTAACGGCCTATGAAGCTGCCGAATGGCTATCATGCGATAGTGGACATCTGGAAACTACGCGAGTATTGCCTGAATCCTGATAATCCGCGTGGGAGCAACAAAGCCAAGGTCTTTGCCGCAGCTCTTGGCGTCACAACAGCCGATGCTGAATTTCTGAAGCAGGAATTGCTAACAGCCGCACGCGAGGGCGAAGCAGAGATTGGCGAATTGGATGATTACGGCCAGCGTTATACCCTGGACTTTGAGGTGACCACTGCATTTGGCGTAGCGCCCGTCAGAAGTGGTTGGATCATCTTGCACGAAGAAGAAAGGCCACGATTGACCACCTGCTTCGTGATCAAGAAAAAGAGGAGGAAGAATTAATGGCTCAAAAGAAGATCAAACTACTCGATACAGTGGCGTTGATAGCCGATCTACCTGGGCGTGGCCTGAAACGTGGCGAAGTCGGCACTGTTGTCGAAATCCTCGCCCCCGATGTTTTCGAGGTCGAGTTCTCTGACGACGACGGCCAGACCTATGCGATGTTCGCAGTCCCCGCTGAACAGTTGATCCTGTTGCACAATCAAGGCAAGGCGCTGAAGCTTGCAGCTTAATCAAGAATCCGTTTCGGTGGCGTTACAAGTTTTGACTTCGGAAATGCAAAAGGGCGGCTCGCTGGCCGCCCTTGAATTTTGTCGTTTATGATTGCTGATAGCGCGTACGGGACTCGAACCCGTGCTCTCCGCCTTGAGAGGGCGGCGTGTTAACCAGTTACACCAACGCGCCTGAAAAGAACTATTCAAAAACTGGCGAGTTTATACACCGCTCGCCCAAGCTTTATCAAGCGTGTGCCGCGAAAGGCGCGAGCACGAATTTCCCGACAGGAGTGATTAAACAACGATGGCTTCATCGCTTGCGAATGAAATCAAGCAACGGCTGATCGCGCTGGTGCGCGACAATTTCAATCTGGAACTGGACGACGTCGTTTCAGAAATTCCTCCCAAAACTGAACTCGGAGACTTGGCGTTTCCGCTCGCGTTCGATCTGGCCAAACGCCTCAAAGCCGCGACTGGCGAAAAGAAAAACCCACGCGAAATCGCCACGAAATTGGCCGATGGTTTGAAAACCGTGCCCGGCGTCGCCCGCGTCGAAATCGCTGGGCCTGGATACCTGAACGTTTTCTTCAACCGCTCTGAGATATTTTCTCAACTCGCTAATGAAAATCCGCAATCCGCAACAGATGCTTCTGGCCGCAATCCGCAATCCGGAAAGCTGATTGTCGAACACACTTCGATCAACCCGAACAAAGCCGCGCATATCGGCCACGTCCGCAATTCAGTGCTGGGAGATACGACGGCGCGCATTCTGAAAGCCACGGGCGAGAACGTCGAAATTCACAACTACATTGACAACACTGGCGTGCAGGTCGCGGACGTGGTCGTCGGCTTTATGCATCTGGAAAACAAATCGCTGGATCAGATCAAAGCCATCGCCGAACGCCCGGTAGAGAAACGCGAAGACAGCTTTGATTATTACTGCTGGGAACTTTATTCGCGCGTCGGGGCCTGGTACGAGGAAGACAAAACGCGCCTGCAAGTCCGCGCCCAAACCCTGCATGACATCGAGGCGGGCGGCAACGCCACCGCTGAAAGCGGCGAATACATTTCGTCGAAGATCGTGAATTGCCACTTGGAAACAATGGCGCGACTGGACATCAGCTACGACTTGTTGGCGCGCGAAAGCGAGATTCTGCACCTCCATTTTTGGGCGCACGCTTTTGAAAAGCTGAAAGCGAGCGGCGTCATCATTCTTGAAACCGAAGGCCGCAACAAAGGCTGTTGGGTCATGCGCGCCGAAGAATCTCCAATTTCAAATCTCAAATCTGAAACCGAAGAAGCCGAGCACGACGCAGACAAAATCATCGTCCGCTCAAACGGCACGGTCACTTACACCGGCAAAGACATTGCCTACCACTTGTGGAAGCTCGGCAAACTCGGTTTGGATTTTCATTACAAAATGTTGCGCCACGACCACCACGGACGCGAAGTCTGGCTGACGACCGCCGACGAAGCTGCTGGCAGCGCAGCGCATCCGCCCTTTGGCAACGGCACTGCATTTTTGAACGTGATTGACGTAGGACAATCGTATCCGCAGGCCAACGTCAAAAAAGGCGTGATGATGTTGGCCACCTCCAAAGATGAATTGGAACGTGTTGCTCGCAGCGCCCATCTGGCCTATGAAAAAGTTACGTTGACTCCTGCCGCTGCACGCGAACTCGGCACGGAATTGTCCGAAGCCGATGCCGAACGCCAACAGATTGGCATGTCTGGCCGCAAAGGTCTGGGCGTCAAAGCTGACGATCTGATTGACCGGCTGGAAGCCAACGCGCTGAAAGAAGTCGCATCGCGCCATACCGATCTGACCGAAGCGCAGCAACACAAGATCGCGCATCAGATTGCCGTCGCCGCGTTGCGCTACTTCCTGCTGAAATACACGCGCACCTCGATCATCGCCTTCGACTTTGAAGAAGCCCTGAAGTTTCGCGGCGAAACCGGCCCGTACCTGCAATATTCCGTGCGCCGGTTGAGCAACATCTTTACCGAACTGGGTAAAGCAGCAGAGGAGATTCGCGGAGATTTCGCGCAGCTTTCACCGGCAGAAGTTACAGCACACTTTTCCGGCGAAGCGGGTGACGTGCTGTGGTCGCTGGTTTATTTCGCTTCGCGGTTGGATGATGCCGTGCAGCAGGCAGCAACTACTTTCGAGCCGACGCACGTGGCCAAATTCGCGTTCCAACTAGCCGATCAGTTCAACACCTTTTACCAGGACAAACGCTTCCACATCCTGAAAGAGTCCGACCCGAAGCGGAAGACCGTGCTGCTGATGGCCGTGGACGTCGTTCGGCAGAAGCTGTCGCGGGCGCTTTCAGTGCTGGGCATTGAAGTGCCAGAGAGGATGTAGTTAGCGGCAAGGAAGCATATGACTTACTCGACGACAGCAATGTTTGGGAAACGGGCGATGTCTCAACTCTCTGCCGAGGACTACATTGACTGGGCCGTGCAGATGTTGATGCAAGACTGCGACTCTCGTCACCTGCGAATCCTTGCCGGACTCGGAAGAAAAACGACAAGTGCGTTTGAAGCAGAAGATTACTTTCTTCGCTGTATGAAAGAACTAAACTTGTCAGTTCCCGATTCCGAAAAAGCAATATGGGCCTATGCCCGTGAAGCAGCACAGGAAATTGTTGATGGAAGAATATCCGGCAAGCAAGGAGTACGAAACATGTTTCAGTTTTGCCTTGCAACCGACTATGACCATGATTTTGTAATCTGGCTTGAACTTGATGATGCGCTCGATAACCTTCTCCAGGACGAGCATCCATATAGTTACAAATCGGCCACGTTGGAGAATTTCGAGATCATCGCGAAACACGAAGCAGAAAAGTTCATAGACTTGATGAACCGCAAGATCGCATTCTGACACCACGTTAGGCATCGGTAGCCAAGTGATAACAGATCGTCTGTGTCAATCAAACGCAAAGAAGAAAACCAGTGGCCTACCATCCCAGTTTGGAGAAAACCATGAATCGAATTCGACATATTTCCATCATTCTGTTCGCGCTGCTGATTGCCGTGCCTTTGTTTGCACAACAACCGGCCAGACAAGTTGATACCAGCCTGCTGACGCTCGACACGATGTTCAGCTATCGCCCACAGGCGCTAGGCTGGCACGAGTGGCAGGCGAATGGCAGCGGTTATCTGATGCTGGAAGCGTCAGCGGCAGCGCGAGGAGCATTAGACATTGCGCGGTATGACGCGGTGACAGGCGCGAAAACGATTCTGGTTTCGGCGCAAAAACTCATTCCGCCGGGCGCGTCGGCACCGCTCGCCATTGAAGAATTCAACTTGAGCGCGGACGGCCAGCGGCTGCTTATCTTCACCAACTCCGAGCGCGTCTGGCGGTCGAACACGCGCGGCGATTATTGGGTAGTGGAGTTGAAAAGCGGCAAGCTGCAAAAGCTGGGCGGCGATGCGAAGCCGTCACCTGGGAAGGGGCTGATGTTCGCCAAGTTTTCGCCCGACGCCACACGCGTCGGTTACGTGCGCGAAAACAACATCTACGTGGAGAATCTGGCCGACAATCGCATCACGCAACTCACCCAGGACGGCGCGCAATACACGGTCAACGGCACCTTCGATTGGGTCTACGAAGAAGAACTTTTCTGCCGCGATGGCTGGCGCTGGTCGCCGGACGGCAAGCAAATCGCCTACTGGCAACTGGACACGTCCGGCGTCAAAGAGTTCAAGATGATCAACAACACCGCCGAGCTTTACCCAAAGATCATCAGCTTCCCGTATCCGAAAGCCGGCGAGATGAATTCAGCCGCGCGCGTCGGCGTTGTGAATGCTGCTGGCGGCGCGCCACGCTGGTTTGAGATTGCGGGCGATGCACGCAACAACTATTTGCCGCGAATGGAATGGGCGGCCAGTTCTGACGAAGTCATCATTCAACAGCTCAACCGATTGCAGAACGCCAACCTCGTCATGCTGGGCGATGCGCGCACCGGCAAAGTGCGCCCGCTGTTCACCGAAAAAGATGAAGCCTGGGTAGACATCGCCTGGGGTTCAATCGGCTGGGACAAACAAGGGTTAGCGCGCGGCGATGCGGAATGGATTGACGGCGGCAAACGCTTCCTGTGGACGAGCGAACGCGACGGCTGGCGGCACGTGTATTCCATCTCGCGCGACGGTTCGGCCGCCAAATGCATTACGCCCGGCAATTACGATTTGGTTAGCGTCGAACGAGTGGATACGGCAAACGGCTGGCTCTATTTTTCAGCCTCGCCGGAAAACGCCACGCAAAAATATCTGTTTCGCGTGCGGCTCAGTGGCGACGGCAAAGCCGAACGGCTGTCGCCCGCCGCGCAAGCCGGAACACACAACTACGACATTTCACCGCGCGGCGATCTGGCAATTCACACCTATTCCAGCGCCAGCAAAGTCCCCGCCACCGACATCGTTCGCCTCTCGCCGCATGCAACGGTGCGGACGCTGTACGACAACAAAGAACTGGAACAGCGACTGGCCAAGCTGAAACCCGTCACGCAGGAATTCTTCCGCATCGGCATTAATGACGGAAAGGGGGGCGACGGCGTTGAACTGGACGGCTGGATGTTGAAACCGCCCGGCTTCGACGCGCAGAAACGGTATCCGGTGCTCTTTCACGTTTACGGCGAACCGTGGGGACAAACAGTGCTCGACGCCTGGTTTGGCGGCCAACAGATGTGGCATCGTCTGCTGGCACAGCAGGGTTACGTCGTGATGAGCGTGGACAATCGCGGCACGCCCGCGCCGCGTGGCCGCGCCTGGCGCAAGAGCATCTATCGCCAGATCGGCATTCGCAATTCGCTCGATCAAGCCAACGCCGCCCGCGCCATCGCCAAATGGCCTTTCGTGGATTCAACGCGAATCGGCATCTGGGGCTGGAGCGGCGGCGGTTCTTCGACGCTGAACGCAATGTTCCGTTACCCGGACGTGTATCAAGTCGGATTGTCAGTCGCGCCGGTGCCGGACATTCGCTACTACGATTCGATCTATCAGGAGCGTTACTGCGGCCTGCCGCAAGACCATCCCGATGAGTTCAAACAAAGCTCGCCGATTACATTTGCCAGCCAGTTAAAAGGCCAATTGCTGCTCGTCCACGGCACGGGCGACGACAATGTGCATTACCAGGGCAGCGAAGCTCTGATCAACGCGCTGGTCGCGGCCAACAAACAATTCACGATGATGTCTTACCCCAACCGCTCGCACGGCATTTATGAAGGCGCAGGCACGACGCGGCATTTGTACGGCTTGCTGACGCGATTTCTGAATGAAAAGCTGCCGCCGGGACCGCGAGGTGAATAAAGATTTTGACAGATGGTGATCTATGTTAAACACGTCCTCACGCACAAAGACTACGACAAATGCGCGTGGAAAAAAGATTGCGGCGGTTAAATTCGATTCGGTGAAGTATCGGAGGCTCGTATCGAAGGCAATGCCCGCCGTCATTGAAACCGAAGCCGAAAATGAACGCCTGCTCGCCATCGTCGAACCGATGATGCGCCGCGATCTTTCGCCGGAAGAAGCAAAGCTCTTCAATCTGCTGGTCAAGCTGATCGAAGACTTTGAAGAGCGTCATTATCCGATGGGACAAAGTTCGCCCACGGAGACGTTACAGTTTCTGATTGAGCAAAGAGGCTTACGTCAACGCGACGTTGTTCACCTTTTCGGCTCCAGCGGCGTCGCTTCGGAAGTCATCAATGGCAAACGTGCGATCAGCAAAAAACTTACCAAGTCACTGGCCGATTTCTTCCACGTCTCGCCCGACTTGCTCATCTGAGTAGTTGCTTTCTTATAGGAGTTAACTCAAATCTGAACGAGGTAAAGATAATGGAGAAAGAATCATTGCAGCCTCAAGAGACAACAAAAACTATCTTGGAAGTTGAAAAGAAGGCGGATTTTCTCAACGATCAAATAAAAATCTCATTGGAAGATTTGCATCGTCACAGAAAGGCAAATCGAAAAAAGGCTGCCTTTATCAAAATCACGACACTCCTTTTCTCAAGTGTTGCCACCGTTCTGCTTGGAATGCAGATCAACGGGCTGGAAAAAGTGTTCAAGAGCACGGCTTTTATATTGGCAGCAACAGTGACGCTTTTGAGTGCACTGGAACCCTTTTTTAATTTCCGAGCCTTATGGGTCGAGCACGAGCAAGCTATAGCAAGGATTTACAGGTTAAAGAACGACGTAGATTTCTATCTAGCTGGTAAAAAGAAAGAAGAAATTGATGCAGATAAACTCGAGGCCTTTTTGACTCATTACCAAGATATATGGAATTCGCTCAATGATAACTATATCAAGTTCAGAAGGAGTGAATCACAATCATAGCTACAACAAGCTAGAGCGACACAATGAAGGACATTCAAATGAAACTTAATCGAATTGCTGCTGCTTTGTGCTTCTTTTCAGTCCTGATGGCCGCCTGCTCGCAGCCAAGTGCGGTCAAGACAACAGCGGATTCCACGCCTGCGTTCAATCAACTCGCCGATCAATACTTTGACGAATTTTTCAAACACAATCCGTCTGCCTCAACTGCAGCGGGCTTTCACGAACGCGATGCGCAGCTTGAAGATTATTCGAAGGAAGAGATTGACCGGCAGATCGCATACCTGAAAGATTTCGCGGCGAAGTTCGACAAGATTGATGCGAAGGAGTTGAGCGCCGATGCCGTTGCCGACCGCGAACTGGTGACAAGCAGCATCAACGCGTCGCTGCTGGAACTGGAACAGATCCGCCAGTGGGAAAAGAATCCGGATCGGTACAGCAGCGGCATTACGCAAAGCGTGTACGTCATTATGAGCCGCAAGTTTGCCTCGTCCGAAGAGCGGTTGCGGTCGGTGATTGAGCGCGAAAAGCAAATGCCGAAGGTCTTCGATGCAGCGCGCGCCAACCTGAAAAATCCTCCGCGCATTTACACCGAAATCGCACTGGAACAGCTTCCCGGCTTGGTCAGTTTTTTCCAGAACGACGTGCCGTCGGCCTTCAATGAAGTCAAAGACGAAAAGCTGTTGGCCGAATTCAAACAGACCAACAAAGCCGTGATGGATGCGTTGGGCAGTTACCAGAAGTTTTTGAAGGATGATTTGCTCGGCAAATCGAGTGGCGATTTCCGCATCGGCACGGACAATTACCGCAAGAAGCTGTTGTACGAAGAGATGGTGGATTTGCCGCTCGAAGAGCTATTGAAGATTGGCGAGGCCGACCTTCGCAAAAACCAAGAAGCCTACAAACAGACGGCGGCCAAGCTCGATCCGAACAAGACTGCCGAGCAGATGCTCACCCGAATGGCGAAAGATCATCCCGCGCCTGGCAAGTTGCTGGACGATTTTCGCGGGACGCTGGGCGGGCTAAAACAGTTTATCGAAGACAAAAAGATCATCACCATCCCGTCGCCCGTGCTGCCGATTTTGCAAGAGACGCCGCCGTTCCAGCGCGCGACGACCTTCGCTTCGATGGACACGCCTGGCCCGTACGAGACAAAAGCCAAAGAGGCATACTTCAACGTCACGCTGCCGGAAAAGAATTGGAAGCCGCAGCAGATCGCCGAGCATATGGCCGGATTCAATTACGGTACGATCCTTTCGACCGCCGTTCACGAAGCCTATCCGGGGCATTACACGCAGTTTTTGTGGATGCAGCAGATTCCGTCAAAAGTGCGCAAGCTGGTCGGCGCGAACTCGAACGCCGAAGGTTGGGCGCATTACACCGAACAGATGATGCTGGATGAAGGCTACACGAAAGGCGATCTGAAAATGCGGCTGGGACAGTTGCAGGACGCGCTGTTGCGCAATGCCCGCTACATCGTCGGCATCAAGATGCACACGGGACAGATGACTTATGACGAGGCCATTGATTACTTCGTCAAGGAAGGCTACCAATCGCGCTCGAACGGCGAACGCGAAGTGAAGCGCGGCACGTCTGACCCGACCTATCTGTATTACACGCTGGGCAAGCTGCAAATCTTGAAGCTGCGCGAGGATTACAAGAGTTTGCGCGGCGACAAATTCACCTTGCAGGAATTCCACGATAATTTTATGAAGCAAGGGTTTCCGCCGATTAAGATCATTCGCCGCGCAATGCTGGGGAATGATTCGCCGGTGTTGTAAACGATAGAAGAAGAGGAATAGGAAGCTTCGCGCTTTTTTTACAGCAGGCGGGGACGCCTGCGCACCCAGGATTTTTATGTTGATTGTGATGACAGCGGACGCGACCGAAGCAGATATTCGGCGCGTCGTTAACCTGGTTGAAACGCACGGACTGAAAGCGCATCCGATGCCGGGCGCGAATCGCACGGCCATCGGCGTGACAGGCAATCAGGGCGCGGTAGACACGACGCCGTTTGCCGATCTGCCGGGCGTGGCCGAATGCGTCCGCGTGACCAAGCCTTACAAGCTGGTGGGGCGAGACCTGAAGCACGACAAGACTGTCATCAGGATCGGCGAGGCTGAAATTGGCGGCGATGAAGTGGCGATCATTGCGGGTGTGTGCGCGGTGGAATCACGGGAACAGACGCGGCTGACCGCGCAAGTCGTGGCCGAGATGGGCTGCAAATGGTTTCGAGGCGGCGCTTTCAAACCGCGCACTTCGCCGTATGCCTTTCAAGGCTTGGGGGAAGAAGGGTTGAAGATTCTGGCCGATGTGCGTGATGAATTCGGCTTGCGCATCGTCACCGAAGCCGTGGACGAACCGGCATTGGATATGTGCGAAAAGTATGCCGACGTGATTCAGATCGGCACACGTAATTCTCAGAACTTCAGCTTGCTGCGACGTGCGGGACAGGCGCGTAAGCCTGTCCTGCTGAAACGCGGAATGTCTTCAACGCTGGAAGAGTTTTTGTTGGCGGCGGAATACGTGATGTCCGAAGGCAATTATCAGGTGATTTTGTGCGAACGCGGCGTACGGACGTTTGGCAGCCATTCGCGCTTCACGCCCGACCTGTCGGTGATTCCGGCGGCGCAGCGATTGTCGCATCTGCCGATTATCTTTGACCCCAGCCACAGCACGGGCACGCGCGAAACGGTAATCCCGATGGCGCGCGCAGGCATCGCCGTTGGCGCGGATGGCATTCTGGTGGACGTGCATCCTTATCCCGAACGCGCGTTGTGTGACGGGCCGCAGGCATTACTGTTCGATATGTTCCGCGAAATGGTCGGGCAGGTGAGGGCGATTGCCGAGATCGTCAAAAGCCACTCTCCGGTTCATAATGCGGGAGCTTCATCAGGAGTTTAAGCATGACGACTGCGACAATCGAACACATTGAGCTAGACGAACGTGGCGTAGCCTGGGTGGCGCAGGCGAACGTCAAAGTAATTGAAATCGTGCAGGACAAACTCGCTTACGGCTGGAGTCCGGAAGAGATTCACTTCCAACATCCATACCTTTCGATGGCGCAAATCCATGCGGCGCTGACGTATTACTACGATCATCAGATCGAGTTCGACGCCGAGATCGTTCAGCAGTTGACTGAGGTTCGCGCAATGGCTGATGCGGCCAAAGATTCTCCGGGCCGTCAGCGGCTGCGGAATTTGGGATTGCGGCCATGAGTGTCAATTTGTATATGGACGTGCATGTGCCTTTTGCCATCACCTCCGGCTTGCGATTGCGCGGGGTAGCTATACTGACATCTCAAGAAGACGCAACGACAAGGCTGGCCGATGACAAGTTGTTGGATCGTGCCACGGCCTTGGGACGGGTGATCTTTACGCGCGACAAGGATTTTTTGCGCGAAGCAACTTTGAGACAACAACAAAGCGTGCCTTTCAGCGGCGTCGTTTACGCCCATCAGCTCGATGTGAGTATTGGACAATGCGTAACTGATTTGGAGTTGATTGCGCGAGTTTACGAGCCTGAAGACATGGCCAACAGAGTTGAATTCCTGCCCATCTGACTTTTCCCCACTACTCGGCAGCGCATTACCGCGCCCACGCCATATTCATTCAACCGTAAAGTTGACCACCCGTTTGGCGCTCGTCTTTGCGTTGCGATCAACCACGATCAATCGCAGTTCGTACGTGCCCGGTTCGAATGCGCCCAGCGACAGCCGCGCCAGATAAGGCAGCCGTTCAGGATCAGGTTGGTCAGCAGTTGACGGGCCGCTGCCGGTTGCTGCGATTGGCTTGCCGGTGTCGGCAAAGTTTTTCAGCGGCGTGGCCATCAGCAGTTTGTCGCCCGCGTAAATTTGCGTTTGGACGGCCATGTCGGTCACACCTTTCTCGTTCCGCTTGGCGTTGTAGGCGAAGATCATGAAATCGAAACTGCCACTGCGTCTGAAGCGGCGATAGACGGGCACGGGATAACGAACGACGGGATCGTCCTTCGCTTTGCCGGGCGCGCCGTCGTTCTGCGGTTGCGCCGCCGTGGCGGGATTCAGGTCTTCGTTTCCGGCGGGAAAGAAGATGCTGCTCAGGGTCAGTTGCTTCTTTTCCAGGTCGGGAATCTCGATCCAGCTTGAAGCCGAGCCGATTTGCTTCACGCCATCTTCGCGCGCGACGAAGCGTACCTGGTAATAACCGGGTTTGAGTTTCAGTTGTTTGGCGTAGGTGACGCCGTTTTTCAGCGTGTTTTCCAGCGACGCCTGTCTGAGGTTCATCGCGATCTTGTCGCCGAAGTTTTCGACGGTCTTGCCTTTTTCATCGAAGACCAAGCCGACCAGTTCCAGCATCGCCTGATGGCGGTCGCCCGTCTGTGTGAACTTCAGCGTGGCGGCGTCAATGTGCGCGACGACATCCAAGGCGGAACCATCTTTTGGCGTGTTGATGAAGTGGGTGGCAATCTCAACGGGAATGCCGCGTAATGGGTAAAGCGCGCTGATGCCTTCGCGCACCTGTGCGACGTTGGCGTTCTGCTGATCTTTGGCCAGCTTTTCCGGTGTTTTCTGTTTGTCCTTTTCTTCGGCACGGGCTGCGGCGCGGGTTTCTTTTTCAGCGGCTTTGTCGTCGGGCGCAAAGTAGCCTTTGCGAGTGCGGACTTTCAGTTCGGGGCGCGACGGCAGACGGACTTCGATCTTGCGAAAGCGGCCGTCGCGATATGAAGTCACCGGTTCGAAGGCCAGCAGGTAGTAAGTTTCGGTGTCATTCAAGACTTTCTGCAAACCGGCGTTGATATCGTTGTTGTTGAAGATCGCATCGCCACCCGTGTCTTTGGCCAAAGCGAACATGCCATCGCGTTCGGCTTCGATGGAACTGCTTTCAATGCGCATCCGCGCGCCGGCCAGCGCGCCGGTTTCGCTGAAGCCGCGGCTGGAAGCGTCCATCCCTGGAATTGATGCAATCAACCCGCGCGTGTCCAGCGAATAGATCACCACGCCCGCGCGCGTCGCTGCATCGGTAATACGCCGCACATCGTAATGCTTGCCATCACTCAGTCCACCGAGCAGAAAGCCATCCGACAACAACACAATGATTTTGCGGCCCGGCAGATCGCGCAATCCGCGAATGACATTTTCCAAAGTCGAAAGCGTTGAAACCGTCACGCTGTTGTTTTCCTGAACAATCGCGCGAGCACGCCCTTGCGCATCCGACGTAGCCATCCGGCGATCCATCTGGAATTCCCGCATGATTTCCTGGACGGCCAGTTCCAGCGCGTCGGGGTCATTGTTGCCAATCAATTCAGCTTGGTAAGAAGTGATGCGCGGGATGTCGTGGTCGCTGGTCGCGCGATGTTCGCCGGGCGACAGGCGGTTGACGGCGCGCTTCATCGCTTCGCGGTCACTGGTGAACTGCTGATACATGCCCAGCGCGCCAGTGGTGGTAACCAGCGCGACTTGATCCGTTGTTCCGATCTGCTGCTCCAGAAATTTGCTCAGCGATTTTTTGGCCAGCATCAAATTGCCGGCAGACAAGTGAACATCGTCCACGGCCAGAACCAGATAACGCCCAGCGGTGAACGTTTGCTGCGGCACATTGGCAGGCGCGTTGGGCTTGTCATTGTTTGCCGATCGCGGTGGGATTCGCAGCCACGTTGCCTGGCGACCTGATGTGCCGACGGAAAAGTGCGAGACGGTTTGGGGCTTGCCGTCTTCCAGAATTTGAAAGTCCTCGCGCTTCAGATTGCTGATCAGCTTGCCCTGCTTATCCGTGACCACAACGTCAATCTGCACCAGTTCAGTGTCAATCCGCACAGTGGCGGCATCTTGTGTCCGTTGTTCTTTGCTTTTGTCCTGTTTGCCTTGTGACTGTGCCGATGGCAAGGCAGACAAACACCAGGCAAGCGGCAACAACATTGCAATGATAAATTTTCCGCGCAGCCGAAGTGTTTTCATGGGCACATCCTTTGAAAGAGATTTTTCTTCGTCGTAAGTAGGCATGAAAAATTAACTTCCCGATGTGGGACAAGATGCCATCTTGTACCACGACAGGGGATGCGCCGAAACCGGGAAGTTAAATTTTTACGTTCACTAAGCTCACCCCGCTTGTTTGATCGGGCTTTACAATTTTAACATCGCCGCAGTAAAGAACGAGTTGCGATTTGGCTTTTCCCCCTATCAGTAAAGGTTTTTCGGAACTTTTAACCAATGCTGCGGGTACTTTTGGATGCCCATATACAATTCCGAAATCAGTTTGAACCAAGAAGGAGTGAGACAACCAATGAGAAGCTATCACATTACCGCCAAACAGTTGGTGGCGCTGGCACTCGTCACCGCCATCTTTGCTTCGGGCGCGGTCCTCTTTTATGACCGCATCGGATCGGGCCTGCTGGGCCGATTGGCGGGCGCCAAGTCCGAAAAGAGCTACAGCGAAAATGCCCCGGTCGCAGGGTTGACTGATCCATCCGTCGCCAGTGATGAAAAGAACAACCAGGAAGTCTACAACGCGACCAGCCCAGGTGTGGTCAATATCACCTCAACCGTCATCGTACAGGACTGGTTCAACGCCTATCCGCAACAGGGTACCGGCTCCGGCTCGATCCTGGATAAAGAAGGCCGCATCCTGACTAATTTCCACGTTGTTCAGGACGCTGAAAAGCTGGATGTTACATTGGCCAATGGCAAGAAATATCCGGCTCGGGTACTGGGATCGGATCCCGACAACGATCTGGCATTAGTCAAGATTGACGCCCCTGGTGAAAACTTGACGACCATCTCGCTAGGCGCGGCAAAAGACTTGTTCGTTGGACAGAAGGTGTTAGCCATCGGCAACCCGTTCGGTTTCGACCGTACGCTGACTACGGGCATCGTTTCCGGATTAGCGCGTTCGCTGAAATCTGAAATTACTGGACGCTTGATCGAAGCCGTCGTTCAAACCGACGCCGCCATCAATCCGGGCAATTCAGGCGGACCGCTGCTGAATGCGCGCGGACAGATAATCGGCATCAATACGATGATCTATTCGCCATCGGGCGGCTCGGTGGGTATTGGTTTTGCGGTACCGGTTGAAACGGCCAAGCGCGTGATTGACGACATTCTGAAATATGGCCGCGTGCGCAAACCCAGTTTGGGGATTGAAGGGTTGCCGCTGAGCAGATTTGGTTCGCAGTTGATTCGCGCGCTGGAATTGCCCGTCAGCGAAGGAATCATGGTGATCAAAGTCGCGCCGGGTTCGTCCGCCGAAAAGGCGGGCTTCCGGAATGCTCAAGAGGTGCAAGTGGGCCGCCGTTATGTGGTTCCATTGGGCGATGTCATTACCAAAATTGATGGCAGCGCAGTCACCAAACAGGACGACCTGGATCACGTTCTGAACAACAAAAACATCGGCGACAGCGTCCAGCTTGAATTGATGCGCGATGGGCGGCGGCTGAATTTGACCGTCCAATTGATGGAAGCATCGCTTAGCAGCAGCCTCCGGAGGAACTAACAGGCCGGGTGAATTGTGGCGCGAGTTGTTTACTCGCGCCGTTGAACAAGCACCCGCTGGCGCGAGTAAACAACTCACGCCACACCTACAACAAAAAAGGGAGGCTCAAAATTTGAGCCTCCCTTTTTATTGCCTGCGCGCTGCCGCTTTCGATGCAGCTTCGCTGATTGTTTAATTGCAGTGGTTGGTTGGATCGGTGCCGTTCAGCAACAACATCACCGTAGCAAGTCTGGCCATATCATCCGAACGGTTTTCGATGATGGCCAACCGAGCCTGCGCCAACAGATCCCGAATCAGCGTAGTGCGAGTCAGCAAGAACCCATTGTCGAGCAGCACCGGATCGAAATTGATGCCATAACAACGGATCGGACTGTTGACCGCACCCGACAGCACGCTGCCATTGGCGGCCAGGCTGAGCTGCAACGCAACGTACTGCTGGTTAAGCTGCTGCATCGGCCCGGTTCCGCCGCGCAGCGCGCGCCGCACGTCGGTCAAAGAGGACTGAATCTGAACCGGGTTATTGAAATTCGTGCCACCGATAATCACATAGCCCGATGGCAGGCGGCTGATGTTGATGACGTAATACTGCGCCGACTGCAAGCAGACGGTCTGGCAGCTCAGCGTGGTAATCGGGAACGGAAGCGTGTTGGACACGCCGCCGCCCGGCGCTGGGTTCAGCACGGTGATGTCCGCCGTGCCGCCATTGGCGACATCCGCTTCAGTAATCTGCGCGACCAACTGCGTCTGATTGACGTAGATGGTCGGGCGCGGGCTGCCGTTGAATTGGACTACCGCCCCGGGCACGAAGTTCAATCCATTGGCCGTCAAAGTGAATGCCGGGTCACCCGCAATCGCCGATCCCGGGCTTAAGCCGAACAGCGTTGGCACCGGATTCTGGATCGCGTTGATCGAAAGCGTCAGCACGTTTGACGTGCCTCCGCCCGGCGCGGGATTGGTGACCGTGATGTTTGCCGTGCTGACATTGGCCACATCCGCCGCGCTCAATTGTGCGAACACTTGCGAAGCGCTGAAGAACGCCGTCGGACGCGGGCTGCCGTTGAAATTAACGACCGCGCCGGGCACGAAGCCCGTGCCATTGATCGTCAGTGTGAAGCCCGGGCCGCCCGCAGCAACAACCGTTGGAATCAACCCGATCAATCTGGGCACCGGGTTCGGCGGGTTGACGACGAAGTTGAGCGGGTTGGAAGTGCCACCGCCCGGCGCAGGGTTTGTGACCGTGACAGGGAATGTGCCTTGATTGGCCACATCCGCCGCGCTGATCTGCGCTTGCAGTTCAACGCTGCTGATAAACGTTGTCGGGCGCGGGCTGCCGTTGAAATTAACGACCGCATTCGGCACGAAGTTTTCGCCTTCCACCCTCAACGTAAAGCCTGCATTACCTGCGATCAACGAACCGGGGGTAATCCCCAGCAGGAGCGGTGTTGGATTGGCTTGCGAAACCACACGGAACAACAGCGGGTTCGATGTTCCGCCGCCCGGCGCAGGATTGACGACGGCAATGGTCGCTGTCTTAACAGTGGCCAAGTCCGCAGCCGACACCTGAATCGCCAGTTGTGTGCTGCTGATAAAGGTCGTCGTACGCGCTTGCCCATTCCACAGAACCACGGAAGCCGGAACAAAGCCGATTCCGTTCAGCTTCAGCGTGAATGCACCGCTGCCGACCGCAATCGAATTCGGCACAAGCTGGCTTAATTCCGGGACGGGATTATTGATCGCCAAAGTCACTGCATTCGACGTGCCCCCGCCGGGAGAAATGTTGAACACGGTGATGAACAGCGTGCCGCCTCCCGCGACATCTTCCGCCGACAGGTTGGCGATCAGTTGATTGGCGCTGACGAAGGTCTTGGGATGGTCAGCATTGTTTACGCGCACAATTGAGTTGGGAACGAAGCCGCTGCCGTTGATCGTCAGCGCAATTGCTCCTGCGCCCGCCATGACCTGTGTCGGGTTAATGTTACTGATCACCGGCACCGGGTTGGTGATAGCGAAGTTGACCGCGTTCGATGTGCCACCGGCTGGCGGCGGATTGAAGACCGTGACCGGCGCAAAGCCGCCACTGGTTAGAAGCGACGCTGGGATCGCCGCTGTCAACTGCGAATTTGTGACGTAGGTCGTCGGCACATCAACGCCATTGAAACGGACAATTGAATTCGCGACGAAATTGACGCCGCTGACCACCAGTGTAAATGGCCCGTTGCCTGCCGCAGCCCCATCAGGACTGATGCTGGTGATGCGCGGCACCGGATTATTGACGTTCAGCGTCAGCGGGTTGGACATGCCACCGCCTGGCGGCGGGTTGAAGACATTGATCGTCAATGCCGCTCCCAGCGCCACATCCGCCGCCGTAATCTGCGCGGCCAACGTCGTGTCAGAAACAAAGTTGGTCACACGATCCATGCCATTTACACGAACCACCGAATCTGCTGAGAAGCCTGTGCCGGTAATCACCAGTGTGAAGCCCGGCCCGCCGGCCAGCACTGTGTCAGGGCTTAAGGCCATTAGGCGCGGCAGTGGGCTGCGTTCACGGATCGGCAGTGCGACGATATTCGATGAACCGCCCCCAGGTGAGGGATTGATCACTTGAATATTGAGCGAGCCGACGTTCGCAACTTCCGCCGCCGTGATCTGCGCCGTCACTTGCGTGTTATTGACGAAAGTCGTCAGGCGCGTTGCGCCATTGACCGCAATCTGCGCGCCCTGGACGAAGCCCGTGCCATTTACTGTCAGCGTAAAGCCCGCGCTGCCTTTGGCAACAACGGATGGATTCAGCGTTGTGATGACCGGTTGCGCATTGACGATGGTCAGAACAGCGTCATTCGACGTGCCGCCGCCTGGCGCGGGAGAAACCACGCGAATCGCCACTGTGCCCGCCGACGCAATGTCTTCCGCCGCGATCAGCGCCGTCAGCTTGGTGTCGCCGATAAACGTTGTCGGACGGTTCGCCCCGTTGAATTGCACAACCGAGCCTGCGACAAAGCCTGTGCCGTTGACCGTCAACGTGAATGCGCTCGTGCCCGCGCCAACCGTTGCCGGAGTGATCGTGGTAATCGCGGGCTTCGGGTTTGGCGGAGGCGTGACGGCAAAGGTCAGCGTGTTCGATTCACCGCCCCCCGCCGGAGGCGTGAAGACCGTCACCAGCGCCGATGCGGCGGCAGCCAAATCGCTGGCCGGAATCTGCGCCGTCAATTGCGTGCTGTTGACGAAAGTCGTCGGACGCGCCTGCCCGTTCCAACGCACCACCGAATCCGTCACGAAGTTCGTGCCCGTAACGGTTAATGTAATGGCGGCACTGCCGACCAGCGCGGTTGCCGGATTGATCGCAGTGATGCGCGGCAATGGACGCGAGGCTTCGGTGATCGTGAAAGTAACGGCATTCGACAACCCGGCTCCTGTTGCGGGACTGAAGACCGTGATCGTTGCTGTTCCCGCACTGGCAATATCCGATGCAGGAATCTGCGCCGTCACCTGCGTCACGCTATCCACCGTCGTCGGACGATCCGCGCCGTTCCAGCGCACCACCGAACCGGGCGCGAAGTTCGTGCCGGTAATGGTCAGTTGGAAGGCCGGGCCACCCGCAACACCCGAACTCGGGCTAAGCAGCGTGATCGTCGGCGGAGCAAAGCTGATCGTCAGCGTGGCCGCATTCGAAGTGCCGCCGCCCGGCGTCGGACTGACGACGGTAATGGCCGCTGTTCCGCCATTGGCAATGTCTGCGGCTGCAATCGTTGCCCGTAATTCAGTCGCCGAAACAAACTGTGTCGGGCGTTCCTGATTGTTCAAGCGCACAACCGAAGATGAGACGAAGCCAGTGCCCGTCACTGTTAGCGTAAAGCCTGGCCCCCCGGCAGTGACCGGGTTCGGACTAAGCGCGGTGATTGCGGGCTTGGGATTCGGCGGCGTGGTGATCGTCAGAATCACCGCGTTCGACGTTCCACCGCCCGGCGGAGCCGTAAAGACGGTAATGCTGGCGTTGCCTTCAGTGGCGATGTCCGCTGTCGCAACCTGTGCAGTCAACTGCGTGCTGCTGACGAAAGTCGTTGGCAATGAATTGCCGTTGATGCGGACGACCGATGACTGCACAAAGTTCGTCCCATTAACCGTCAGCGTGAAGCCCGGATTATCCGTTTGCACCGTCGTCGGGCTGATCGTCGTGATGCGTGGAATGCCCGATGGCGCGGCAATCGTGAAGGTCACCGCATTCGACGCACCGCCGCCCGGCGCAGGATTAACAACCGTGACACTGGGTGTGCCCACCGTGGTCAGGTCGCTGGCAGGAATCTGTGCGCGCAATTGCGTGCTGCTGACAAAGGTCGTCAGTCTGTTCGCGCCATTCCACTGGACGGTTGCGCCCGGCACGAAGTTCGTGCCGTTGACCGTCAGCAGGAACGCCTGACTATTCTGCGCCGCCGAATTCGGGCTGATCGTCGTGATGGTTGGCGCTGGATTGACAACGTTGATGTTGAGTGAGTTGGACGTGCCGCCGCCCGGCTGCGGGTTCTGCACGTTGACGCTGATCGTATTGGTTTCAACAATGTCCTGTGCCAGCAGCGTCGCCGTTAATTGCGTTGCGCTGACAAAGTTCGTCTGGCGCTCCGCCGTCACACCGTTGACTGTCACGCGCGCCACCGCGCCGTTGACGAAGTTCGTCCCATTGATGGTGATCGTGAAATTATTGCCGCCTGCAATCACCGTGCCCGGTGTAATGGTGGTCAGGCTGGGTGCCTGGTTGAGCTGCGGTTGCAGTAGCAGGACACCTGGCGTGTAGGTCGTCGGCAGAACGTTGGCGGTTGCGTCCACGACTTCGCGGGCAATCGGCTGGTCGCCAAAACTAACCGTCGTTGAATTGACTGAACTGGTCGCCGGAACGTTGAAAGTCAACGTAACCAACTGGCGTGTGCCCGCAGCGATTGTTTGTCCGCTGGACAGCGCCATGCCAATGCCAATGCGGCCTTGCGCGATCTGCCCGGTATTGATGTTCAGCGCCGCGCCCTGTGCGTCTGTGCCAAGCGTGGCGCGGACAAAGGTCAATTGCGACGTGTCAAAGTTCACGCTGAATCCGATGGCGTTTTCATTGCCTAACGAAGTCAATTCGACAGTCAGCGTATTGTCCTGGCTGCGATTGAACGTCGCAGGAACAATGCGGATTGTGCGCGTCTGCTGCTCTTCTTCGGGCGACAACGCCTGACGCCCGCTGAAATCCTTATCGAACGTGATGGCCGCGATGGCCGCGCTTGCGCCACCTGCTGCGACGGGCGTTTCCAACCCTGCGGCATAACGTCCCGCCATTACCCAATCGGCGATCGTCAGCCTGCCGTCGCCCAGCGTATTTTTCGGCGCGCAATCGGCGCGCTGAAATTCGCTGCCATCGGCGGGCGTATCCAATCCACTGACAAACCGCCCCACCTGCGCCCAGTCCGCAATGGAAATCGAACCATTGCCCAGTGCACGCGGCGAGACATCGCCTTCCAGGCCCGGCGTAATAATCACGTTGCCCGCGGCGTAAGTGCCGACGACCGCGTTACCGCTGGCATCAACGATCCCGCGCACCACCGGATCATCGCCGAATTCCACAACCGTTGCGCCAACGCCCGGATTGGCTTTAATGGCAAAGGTGACCTTGGCGACTTCGCGCGCGCCGGTGCCGAAATGTTGGCCTTGCTGCAACGCCACCTGCACGCCGACGTGCCCTTGTGCTGTCTGGCTAGTATTAACGTTGACCGTGCCGGTCGCGGTGTCGCTGCCCAGCGTTACTTGCGGATTGCTGAGCAAGGTGGGATCGAATTTCAAACTGAAGTTAAGTGCGTTCTCGTTGCCTTCGGAGTAGAAGGAAACAGGTACGGTCACCGTGCTGCCCGGCGCGGCGCTGTTGGTCATCACCTGCAACAGGCGATTGCCCGGAACCTTTGCCTCAATCGTGTACGATGAAGCGCCGCTGACGGCGGAAACGCCCACCAAATAACGCCCCGGCGCCAGCATCGTTGAAGTCGTGATGCGCTGAATGCTGCCGCTCAATCGAGAATTGCCGAGCGATTCCAGATCGGTGGCTCCACCCTTCTCCTTCATCAAATAGAGCGCCAGATTGGCCTGCCCGTTCGATCCAACCAGTGACAAATCCAGCCGCGAAGCTTGCGTCAGTGTCACGGCGTACAAATCTTCGAGGGGATCGCTTGCCCCGCCGGGGAATTGAACCGACATCGTGGCGGTGTCGCCAACGGCGACGTTGCCATTACGTTTGCCCGGTGCCAGCAGCAGGGTTGCGTCATTCGGCGTTTCGTTCGGTTCGACTTCAGGAGAGATATCCGTGCTGGTCACCGTGAAAGGTACGGCATTGGATGGGCCGCCCAGCGTCGGCGGATTGGTCACGCTGACGGGATAGATGCCCGGCGTTGACACATCCGCTGCCGATAAAAACGCGACTAATTGTGTATTGGTAATGAAGACCGTCGTGCGCGGCTGGCCATTCCAACGAACCGTGGATTGCTGATCAAAGAAGTTCGTCCCCGTCACCGTCAGTGAAAACGGCCCAGTCCCGGCGGAGGCGGCATCGGCAACAATCCGTGTAATTGCCGGCGGCGGCGGCGCTGAATCCAGCAAAGTCGTCAATGTGTAGTTGACGGAAGTGCTGTTATTCGGACCATCGAAGGCTGAAACGCCAATGAAATAGGTGCCCGCTGTCAGTTCGGGGATTGGCGAAAGCCGCTCTGTCAGTTCGCTGCCATTGGAAACCGCAACGGGCATCAGCGTTGGGTTGGCTTCCGTGCCGGCCTTTTTGAACAACAACAGATCAAGATCGGTGGCTGCATTGTTGTATGTCAGTGTGATGTCCACATGCCAGGTCTGCTGAGTTGGCACGGTGAAGGTGTAGAAATCTTCGATCTTGTCTTTCTGGCCGCCGCTGTAGGTATATTCATAGCTGGCCGCATCGCCGAATTTGGCCGTCCCCAGCCGCTTGCCAGGAATTGAAATCGGGTTGGCCTGAGCCATGGTTTCATTCGGCTCCTGCTCCGGCTCACCCGTTTGCCCGGGCGTCAGGACACCTGCCAGTGTGGTGAATGCGTGGTGAAGGACATTTGCCTTTGTTGCGGCGGAAGTTGATCTGACGACGGAAACACCGGCGACCAGCGTGGCGCTGAGCAAACAAAAGGCGAGCGCATATTTCAAAATAATGGTGGATTTATTCGACACGTACTTCATAAAAAACATACTCCTACCCAGAGCTTGAGACGCTTCTTCTCTAGAACTCGATTGGCAAGTAACTGCGGTTGTTTTACGAAACCTTAGGGGATATTCGCGCTCTGTTTTACAGGCACGGCTTCTGCTATCGGTAGCACCAGGCAATTTTTCTGACGTTGTAAGGGCAAAAATGTTCGCGTGGAACAGATGGACGAATAATAACCGGAAAAGGTTGGCGCGGCTACGACAAATTTCTTCGGAACAGGCAACTTAATGTTAAAACCGAAGACAAAGGGGCAACAAAGGGCGGAAGATTAGAGGCGAGGGGGCGAATTACGATGATCTGGCTTGGCGACAGACAGGAATCCGCTTACCACCTGTCGCCAAGTCGTAGAAATACAGGTCAGGCCGCTTTGCCAAGGCGGCTGTGACGATATCCGTAGCAGAAATACAGAATCAATCCCGCGATTAACCAGATCACAAACCGTGTCCAGTTGGTCCAGCCAAGTTCTGTCATTAGATAACCACAGGTCAGCAAGCCCAACACTGGAATCAGCGACAGACTCCGCAGAAAACAGTAGATGGTCAGGATGAGTGAGAGAATAATGTAGCCATACATCGGAATTCTATGCTTGACGACATCCCAGCCATGAAGCGTCGGGTCGGAAAGGTCATTGCCACTGAAAAAGCTGCTCAGCAACTGGGGCTTGAAGACAATGAAGATGGCCCAGATCAGAATGAAGAGCGCAGGCACAATGTACTTCGAATTAATGTAAGGCGTGCGAAATTTTCGCTCAATCTTCTGCGTGGAGTTGTCGAGAATTAAGACGCCGCCGCAAACCAACACAAATGCAAACAGCGTCCCAATGCTGGTCAGATCGGTGACCTCAGTCAGATTCATAAACAGCGAAGGGATCGCCACAACGAAGCCCGTCACCACTGTCGAAAACCAGGGGGTTTTGAAACGGGGATGAATGGAGGCGAAGATTTTCGGCAACAGGCCATCGCGGCTCATCGCCATCCAGATGCGCGGCTGCCCAAGCTGAAACACCAGCAACACCGTCGCCATCGCAATCACCGCGCTGATCGCAATAATACCAGCCACCCACGGCATGTTGACACCTTCCGGTCCGAAGACGAAAGCCAACGGATCCCCTACGGCCAGTTTCTGGTAATTGACCATTCCAGTCAGCACTAACGCGATCAGCACGTAAAGGATGGTGCAAATGATCAGTGAATACATCATCCCACGTGGCAAATCACGCTGCGGATTCTTGCATTCTTCCGCTGTCGTCGAGATCGCATCGAAACCAATGTAGGCGAAGAAGACCGCAGAAACGCCCTTCAAAACGCCAGCCGCGCCATTCGGCGCAAACGGACTCCAGTTGGCCGGCTGGACGTAATAAGCGCCAAGTACAATGACCATGAAGACGATGCAAAGTTTGATTGCCACCATCACATTCGACACTCGCTTCGATTCCTGAATGCCGACGAAGACCAGCGCCGTAATCAACGTCACAATTCCCAATGCAGGCAGATCGCAAACAAGGTGAAAACCGCCGGCCAGGGGCGCTTTCGTCCAGGCCAGATAACCGTCAACGGCTCCACCCATTCCGGCCATTTCCTTGACCTGATCAAGCGTGCTGCCCGACTTGAGCAGTGCATCCACTTTGTCGAAGCCGCGCGACGCGGACAGGAAATCCATGGTCAGATATTCCGGAATGCGGATGTTATATCCGGCCAGCAGTGTGGTGAAGTAGTCGCTCCAGGAAATGGCGACAGCGATGTTGCCGATGGCGTACTCCATCAGCAAGTCCCAACCGATGATCCAGGCAATCAATTCGCCGAATGAAGCGTACGCATAGGTATAAGCTGACCCGGCAACGGGAATCATCGAAGCAAATTCGGCATAACAGAACGCAGCAAAAGCACAGGCAATCGCCGTGAAAACAAAAAGAAACGCCACTGCCGGACCGCCGTTAAACGCCGCATTGCCGATGGTCGAAAAGATGCCCGCGCCAATAATTGCCGCAATTCCCAGCGAGGTTAGATCCACAACGCCCAGCGTCTTTTTCAGCTTATGGCCGCCGCCTTCGCCTTCGCTATAGCCCGCCGCCGCATCACGCTGAATCAGTTCGATAGATTTTGTGCGAAACAAAGTTCCAAGGTTCATAGGCCTGGTTCGCCACCTTTATGGGTTCAGATTTTGTTACGTTGGATTGCGAGGAGTGATACTGCCTGCTGCTTCAAATCCTGCTCAAAGCGGGCGGAGTTTGCCATACGTAAACCGGGCAAAGCAATTAGTTTTGCTCTTTCACACGAGTTCTTATTTGGCCGTTGAGAACGTGGAAGCAGGTGATCTGGCGAAAGGAGGTTAGCCTTCCCATCCATATTTCCCGATCAGCTTCACAAACTGGCAGGCGCCAAAATCTTCGGTCTTTGATCCGTCTTCCGTGCGCGTGACGCGGATCAGCCGTTGTTCTTTTTCCGTACCGACGGGAATGACCAGATGGCCACCGACAGCAAGCTGTTCCACCAGTGGCTTGGGAATTTCGGGCGATCCGGCGGCAACCAGAATCCCGCGATAAGGTGCAAATTCGCGCCAGCCATATGTACCGTCAAAACATTTGATCGTCACGTTTTGAATGCCGAGTTCGCGCAGTAACTCCTGCGCACGACGAGCAAGTTCCGGCAATCGTTCGAGCGCGAAGACCTGTCCGGCGACCTGTGCAAGCACGGCTGTTTGATAGCCTGATCCGGCGCCGATTTCCAGCACGCGGTCGTTCCCGGACACTTCCAGCAATTCGGTCTGCCGCGCGACGATGAAGGGCTGCGAAATGGTCTGCCCAAAATCAATCGGCAGCGCGTGATCGCCGTAAGCGTGGCCGCGCATTGCATCCGGCACGAACAGATGGCGCGGGATTTTGCCCATCGCAGCCAGCACTCGTTCATCGCGGATGCCATGATGTTTGCGCAACCAGGCGACCATTTCAGCGCGTTCGCGAACGAAAGCCAGGCTATCTTTTACGTTGTGGTCAGGGTTGGGCATTGTCATCTAACAGTGGGCAGTAAATCGCTTTGCTCTTTCAATTTTTCAAGCAGGCGGTAATCGGTTAAATCGGTTCTGAGCGGCGTGATCGAAACCAGACCATCGGCAATGGCCGCGTAATCGCTGCTCGCGTCTTCCTTCCACGAAAGCTTCTGCACGCCGATCCAGTAATACGACTTACCGCGCGGGTCTACGCCTTCGACAATGTCGGATTCGGATGCGGCCACGCCCTGATGCGTAAATCGAGCGCCGCGAACTTCGCCGGGCGGAACGTTGACGTTCAGGATTGTTCCCGCCGGCAACCCTTCTTTCAAAACCTTGCCGGTTAAATCCGCCGCGAATTTTGCTGCCTGCGTAAAGTCTCCTTCGCGCGCGGTCAGGCTGACGGCAATGCCGGGCAGTTTGAAGATCGAAGCCTCAAGCGCGCCAGCAACGGTACCTGAATAGGTCACGTCGTTCCCGAGATTCGCGCCGTGGTTGATGCCCGAAATCACGATGTGCGGTCGTTCAGGCATGATTTTGGTGATTGCCAGCAACACGCAGTCCGTCGGCGTGCCATCAATCGAATAGCGCCGCTCAGCCATCAGCCGCGCACGCAAAGGCCGTGTCAGCGTAATTGAATGCGCCGTCGCGCTCTGTTCAGAAGAAGGCGCAACGACGGTCACTTCGCCGATAGCTTCCAGGGCATCGGCCAGAGCCGCGATGCCTTCAGAAAAATATCCATCATCATTCGTTACTAAAATTCTTGGTTTTTCTAAGCCAGGTTTCACTTTTATGATCTCTTTCGCTGGAAATGCTGAAGTAGACGGCATCTTCTCGCATCAGCACAGGCAAGGCAAATAATTGCTCCCAGCCTTATCTCTGAACCATGGCCATGCGTCTTTTCTCCAAAGTCCTTATAATCCGTCGCGCTTATGGACCATGAAAAACAAATTCAGGCCGATCTTGAGCGAGTGGGCCGAATCGCTGTCAGAGTTGTCTTGCTTGTCGCCGCCGTGGCTGGCATCGCTTGGCTGCTTTATGCGCTGCGGGCGGTGCTGTTGTTGCTGGCCTTCTCCGTCATCTTCTGTTACCTGATTGCGCCGTTGGTGGATTTGGCCGAACGCCCCTTGCGATTCGGGAATTCAGCGTGGCGAATGCCTCGCGCGCTGGCAATTTCGATTGTCTATCTGCTGTTGATCGGCGTAGTCGTCTTCGCGTTGGATCGCGTCGCCCCACTGTTTTCAGACCAGCTCAGCGCGTTTTGGGAAAACATGCCGAATTACGCGCGGCAGCTTGACCAATACGTCAAATCACTTGAAGCGCTGCCGAGCCGTTACCGGCTGCCGTCCGGTTGGGGTCAATCGTTGATTGACTGGGTCAGCACATTGAAGTTTGAGGCAGTCCAATGGGTCAGGGTGATTGCGAACAGCATTGTCCGGCTGGCGCTGGCCTTGCCCTGGCTGGTTCTGATTCCGGTCATCGGCTTTTTCTTTTTGAAAGATGCAAAAGACCTGAGCCAAAAATTTCTGCTGTCTTTGCCGCAAGCCGATATGCGTTACCGGCTGACGATTTTTCTGCAGGAAGTCAGCCACACGCTGGCAGCATACGTTCGCGCGCAATTGATCGCGTGTCTGTTGGTCGGCATGATCGAAGGTTCAGGATTGTGGTTGATGGGATTGCGATATCCGCTGGTGTTCGCCGTGGCGGCGGGGCTTTTTGAGTTCGTGCCGATTGTCGGGCCGGTCGTTCTGGGCGGCACGGCGATTTTGGTTGCCAGCTTTCACTCCTGGCAAAGCGCGCTGATCATCGCGGGCTTTCTGGCTGTCTATCGAATCATCCACGATTACGTGATCTATCCGCGCTTGCTCAGCAAAGGCGTGGAAATCCATCCGGTCGCAGTAATTCTGGCGGTGTTGTGCGGCGCTGAATTGGGCGGCGTAGTCGGCGTTTTTCTGAGCGTGCCGATTGTCGCGCTGCTGATTGTCTGTTGGCGGCACTGGCGCGATCTGCAACTCGACCGCGCTAATCCCATACTGGCTGCCGACGGCAAGCAAATGGTCGAAACCATGAGGGCTGAAAGCCTGATCATTGAAGAATGAACTCAGTCCTTTTTCTCCTGACCGGCCTTTTCCTGTTCTGCCTTAAATTGCTCAGCGAATTTCATTCGGGCTTTTTGAATTTTGGCTTCCATCTCAGGGTCGAAGCAACCGCTCGCGCCGCCACCGGGAACCGGATAAATCGTGCCGCCAAACCTGTAGTAGATGGCACCATCAACCATAATCATCAGCTTGTCCGAGGTAAGAATAGGGAGCTTATCCCCCGGATTCAGAATCTGCCTGGCCGGGGTCTGAGAGGATGAAACCGCGGACTTGGCAATCTCTTCATCAATCGTTTTCTTCAGTTCTTCGACAGACGGCGTTTTCTTTTTGTTCTGCGTTCTGTCGGCAGCCAGCAAGGCTTTTACCAGCATTTTGCTTGATGGCTGCAAGGCGGGCGGTTGAGATTTTGATTCATTGCTCTGCTGCGCCATCGCAGCGCCAGCGGTGATAAATAAGCACAAGAACACTCCGAACAAATTCTTCATCGTCGTTCCTCCAAATTTGGCGAATCGGCAAATCGGTTGCAATGGATTGGCTGGCGAGTTGGTTGCCGGTTTTGGAACGATGGCCAGGCGATGGCTTGCGCAAAGCGCGGAAGATTTCAGCCCGGGCAAGTCAACGCAGATTTTGATAAACCACTTGCCCGGCGCGGATCGTGCGAGCGACAGAGAAATCCGGCTTCAGCACAACCAGGTCGGCATCCTTGCCAACTTCGATGGAGCCTTTGCGGTCGGCCACGCCGCAGACGCGCGCAGGCGCAAGCGACGCCGTGTGCGCCGCATCAATCAAACCCATCCCCGTAAAGTTAATTGCATTGCCGACCGCCGCATTCATCGTCAGCACGGAACCGGCAATGGTTACGCCGTCCATCAATGTGCATAACGGCCCGCGCACTTCGATCTGAAAATCGCCGAGCGTGAAAACACCATCACCAACGCCTTGCGCCGCCGTGGCATCCGTAATCAGCGTCAGCCCGTCTCGCCCTTTTGCGCGCCAAGCCAACTGCGCCATTCGCGGATGCACGTGAACGCCGTCGCAGATCAATTCCGCCTGAATGCCCGGTTCGTTCAAACACGCCGAAGCCAGGCCGGGTTTGCGGTGATGAACGCCGGACATTGCATTGTAAAGATGCGTCGCGCGCGTCGCCCCGGCATCAATGGCCGCCAGCGCCGTGTCGTAGTCCGCGTCTGAATGCCCAAGCGAAGCTTCAACGCCATTCGCTTTCAAAAACCGAATCAATTCCATTCCGCCCGGCAGTTCCGGTGCCATCGTCATAATCTTGATGCGCCCTTTCGCGGCGGCAAACAATTCGCGGCATTCGTCGAAGTTGGGATCGCGAATGCCTGCAACGGGCTGCGCGCCTTTGAACTTCAGGTTGATGTATGGCCCTTCAATATGCAGCCCCAGAATCTCCGCGGCTGGCTCATCACTTTCTTTCGCCGGTTCCGCCGCGATTGTGTCTTCCACGGCGCGCATCAGTTCCGAGTGCTTCGCCGCAATGGTCGTCACCAGATAGCCGGTCGTGCCGAACCGTAGCAATGCGCGAGAGATTCGCCTGATGCCTTCCGCGCCGTTGGTCATGACGTCATCGCCACCGCTGCCGTGAAAGTGCGTATCAATGAAACCCGGCATAACGATCTGCCCAGTGGCATCAACCAATTGCGATCCGGGTTCGGGCATGGCGTCTTTGTCAGAGCCAACGAAGCTGATCCGTCCGTCTTCGCACAACACAAGGCCGTTTTCGATCACTGCTTGCGGCGTAACGACCCTGCCGCCCGCGATTGCCAACCGGTTCGCCATTTCGATCTTTCCTCACTTTGAAATTGAAGCTTTTGTGAAGCGCGCTCGCAACGCCTTCCCACAACGCCTTAATGCTACTTCAGGCCTTTGCCCGCAGTCTATCGCCGCAATTCGATGACTTTTGCAAAAAGCCTGAGCGGTGATTATCATCTCGCCTCGTTTCCGCACCGACGATTCCAGCAAGACACCCATGACTATAAACATCAAGAAAAAGGAGCATGGAGTTCAGCCTTTAGGCTGTCGGCTTTCTTGACCGTACCTTTCCCGGAAACCGGACAGCCTAAAGGCTGAACTCCATGCTCGGCGCGCGACGGTTTGTTTGGCAGACGAAAAACATTTTCTTAAATGCTATAGGATTTTCCACGCGACCCGAATGAGGTAGTAGCGATGAATACAAAGGCAACTAAAGCAAAACGAAAAAATGGGCCGGCAGCCCTCAATGGGAGCCAAGTAAAAACTCAAGAAGAATTGGACTTTGACGCTTTGCTCACCAGGATTGAAAACGACCCTGATGCACACTGGGCGCTCAAGGAAATGGCGACGCTCAGGCGGAAGCGGGATGCGAGCGGAGAGCCTTATCTGACAATCGAGCAAATCATGGCGGAACTGGGGCGGGGCTGATGGTGATTGCCACTTACTTTGACACCAGTTGCTTAATCGCCATGGCAGACGCAGAGCCAAAGCGGGCAGAAAAGGCTTTCGCTTTATTACGAGATCAGCAAAGGACATTCATTTACAGTCCTTTCACCACGCTTGAAACCCTCTCACTGGCAATCCACTATCGCAACAAGGCGCGAGAACTATATTTTCGAGACTACATCAATATTTGCACTCGCGCTTCCGATCTCCTAACTGAAATCCTGAACGAAGCGCAGCGACAATCTGAACGATATGGAATTGTCGGGATAGATGCTTGTCACATTGCCGCCGCGGTTGTTGGCTTGGCGGACGAGTTTTATACCTTCGAGAAAGCAACCAAACCCATTGTTTCGCACGAAAGAGATCAAAGTAATTTCGCTGCTCTGATGCAAACCTGAGCAATCAATCAAAGAGGAGAGTTGAATGGCTACTGATGTTTTGATGCCCCAGATGGGCGAGTCCATCGCCGAGGGAACTGTTGTCAAATGGCTCAAGAAAGTCGGCGACAGCGTCCAGAAAGATGAGCCGTTGTTGGAAATTTCGACCGACAAGGTAGATGCCGAAGTTCCATCCAGTGTCGCCGGCGTGCTGGTTGAAATCCTGGCCAAGGAAGGCGAAACCGTGGCCGTTAATTCGGCCATCGCGCGCATTGGCGAGGCGGGTGAATCAGGCAGTTCTGCCGCGCCAGAAGCCACGCCAGCGGCCGCGCCTGAAGCGAAAACGGAACCTGCCCCGGCGAAAGAAGACCGGGCGCTGAGCGCCGTGCAAAGCACGGTCACGCCGTCCGCGCCGGCGCAACCGGCTCCGCCGGTGCCACCATCTGCCCCGTCGGCAGCGGCTGGCGATGCTGATGGCAAGAAGATTCGCTCATCACCGTTGGTGCGCAACATTGCGCGCGAACACAGCGTCAATCTGGAAGAAGTCACCGGCACGGGCCTGGGCGGACGGGTCACCAAAGAAGATATTCTGAGCTTCGTCGAACAGCGCAAAGCCGCACCAGCGCAGGCACCGTCCCAAGTGCCGTCTGGGCCTGCTCCTGCGGCACCATCTGCGCCTTCGCCGTCGGCTCCTGCACCGGTGAAAGCGCCTGTTGTTGCTCCCGCGCCTTCGCTTCCGGCATATTCGGCAGGCGAACGGATCAGCATTGAGCCGATGACCAACATGCGGCGAAAGATTGCGGAAAACATGCTCAACAGCCGCCGCACTTCCGCGCACGTCACCACATTCTTTGAAGTGGACTTCACCAACATCGCCCGCTTGCGCGACCGCTTGAAGAAACAGTTCGAGGCGCAGAACGGCACGAAATTGACCTTCCTACCCTTTGTCATCAAAGCGACGATTGATGCGCTGAAAGCAATTCCGGTCGTCAACGCTTCGTCCGAGGGCGACAACATCGTCTACAAGCAGGATTACAACATCGGCATCGCCGTGGCACTCGATTGGGGCCTGATCGTGCCGGTCATCAAACAGGCCGATGCGCTGAGCATCACCGGTCTGGCGCGCGCATCGCAGGATTTGGCCAACCGCGCGCGCAGCAAACAGCTTAAGCCGGATGAAATTTCGGGCGGCACATTCTCGATCACCAACTTCGGTTTGTACGGCGGTTACACGGCAACGCCGATCATCAACCAGCCGCAGTTGGCAATTCTGGGCATGGGCGGCATTCACAAGAAACCCTGGGTTGTCGAGACGAATGATGGCGATGCGATTGCCATTCGCCACATCGGCGTGCTGAGTCTGTCGTTCGATCACCGCATCATTGATGGCGCGGTGGGCGACCAGTTTTTGGCACATATGAAAAAGACCATTGAAACGACCGATTTTTCGGCGTTGCTTTAACCGTCGGCAATGGCTTACGACAAAATCTGCAAACGGCTGGCTGAGTTGTATCCACAAAGCTTCGCTTGGTGGCTGCTCGGCCAGCCGTTTGTCGAAGCCGAGATATTGAAGACAGAGTTGAGCAATGATCCGATCCATGCGGATTCGCTGATCTTGTTGAAGCCGTTAGATTCGATCCTGCACATTGAATTTCAAACGACTCCACAAAGTCGTCCGCCGCTGCCACTGAGGATGCTGGATTATTGGGTTCGACTACATCGTAGGCACGAGTTGCCGATTTTGCAGTTTGTACTTGTGCTAGAGCAAACTACTGAAGAAATACTGGCTGAATTTCGCGCACCAAACACGTGGCATCGGTACACTGTCATCAAGATGTGGGAAGAAGATTTGAAACAGCCTGAAGAGCATGTCGGTCTACTGCCGCTCGCAGTGCTAATGCGGTCGGACAACCCGGAGCAGTCACTAATGCAAATCGCCGGGCGGCTGATGAAAGTCGAACCGCCCAGCGTGCGCAGCGAGCTGATTACATGCGCTCACGTGTTGGCCGGACTACGTTTCGATAAAGAGTTGGTCAAAGCTCTTTTCCCGGAGGAAATCATGCAAGAATCCGCGACCTACCAAGAGATTATTCAGCAAGGCATCCAGCGCGGCCTGATGGAAGGCAAGCTGGAAGGCAAGCTGGAAGGCAAACTGGAAATGGTGCTGCGATTGTTAAAGCATCGCTTCGGCCAGCTTGAACAAGCGCAATTGGCGCGAATTGAAACGCTGAACGCTTCGCTGCTGGATGACTTAAGCGAAGCCTTACTTGATTTTACAGATGAATCAGATTTTGAACGCTGGTTCGCCGAACACATCTGATGTCATTTTGCGAAACACGCTATCTCGGCCTCGTGCCTTACGGCGAGGCCCACGAACTGCAAAAGCAGTTGGTCGAGAAGCGCAAAGCCGACGAGATTCCCGATACTTTCTTATTGCTCCAGCATCCGCACGTCATTACGCTGGGGCGAGCCGCAGACCGCGCAAACATTCTGGCTGATGAAGCGACGCGCGCGGCTTATGGCGTCGAGCTGCACGAAACCGGGCGCGGCGGCGATGTGACTTATCACGGCCCCGGACAATTGGTCGGCTATCCGATCATCAAGCTGTTGCCTGGGCGGCAGGACATTCGCCGTTACGTGCGCGACATTCAGGAAGTCCTGATCCGCACGGCGCGCGATTTCGGCGTCGAAGCGGAACCGCGCGGCGGCGAACACGTCGGCGTCTGGGTAGGCGATGACAAGCTGGCCGCCATCGGCATACGCATCTCGCGCTGGGTGACGATGCACGGTTTTGCGCTGAACGTCGCCACAGATTTGAATTACTTTCAATTGATCGTGCCCTGCGGCATTCGTAATCACGGCGTTACTTCTCTCGAAAAACTGTTAGGCCATCCTGTTGAAATGCAGTTGGTCGCCCAAAACGTCCAGCGTCATTTCGGCGAAGTGTTCAATAGACAGATGGTGAACAACGGCTAAGCGACCACAGATCGCCCGTCACCTGCCAGTAACAAAACACCCAACTCTCTATGAAAAAAAAAGGCATTTCTCTCACAACACAAATCTTTATTGGCCTGGCGCTGGGCGTGATTGTTGGCGCGCTGATCCACAGACTTGACGCCGACCCGGTTCACAAAGCGCAAGCCATTCAATGGGTGCGTGTGCTGAGCCGCGTCTTTCTGAATTTGATCAAGGTCATCATCGCGCCGTTGATCTTTTCGACGCTGGTGGTCGGCATTGCCGGCGCGGGCAGCATTCGAGAGATTGGGCGCATTGGCCTGAAGGCATTGATCTATTTTGAAATCGTGACAACGCTGGCGCTATTCATCGGCCTGGGCGCGGTCAACCTGACCAAGCCCGGCGTGGGCGTCAATCTGCCTGCGGAACAAAGTGAAGAAGCCAAGGCTATTGCAGTAAATGCGGGCAAGATGTCGCCGCAGGATCACATCGTCAATATCTTCCCGACCAGCCTGATTGATTCGATGGCCAAAAATGACGTGCTGCAGATCGTCATCTTCAGCCTGATTTTTGCCATTGCGGTTTCTGCCTGTGGCGAAAAGGGCAAACCGATGATTGCTTTCTGCGAAGCCTTATCGGAGAGCATGTTCAAGTTCACAAACTATGTCATGAAGTTTGCGCCCTACGGCGTGGGCGCAGCGATGGCGGTGACGGTTGGCAGCAAGGGATTGAGCGTGCTGAAGAATCTGGCAATGCTGATTCTGACTTTATATGGCGCGTTGGCGGTATTTTTAGTCGTCGTGCTCGGCGTGGTTGCATTCATCATTCGCCTGCCGCTGCGGCGATTCATCAGCCTGGTCAAAGAGCCTGCCTTGCTGGCATTCACAACGACTTCCAGCGAATCGGCCTTCCCGAAAGCGCTGGAAAACATGGAACGTCTGGGCGTGCCTCGCCGCATTGTCAGCTTCGTGTTGCCGATGGGATACAGCTTCAATCTGGATGGTTCGACGTTGTATCTGTCATTGGCCGCCGTCTTCGTCGCGCAGGCATCCAATCACACACTGACCATCGGGCAGCAGTTGCTGATTGTGTTGACACTGATGCTTTCAACCAAAGGCGTTGCCGCCGTGCCGCGCGCTTCGCTGGTGGTGCTGGCCGGAACGCTGGCGCAATTCGGATTGCCGCTGGAAGGCATCGCCGTGATTCTGGGCGTGGATGAATTGATGGACATGGCGCGCACAGCCACCAATGTCATCGGCAATTGTCTGGCAACTGCCGTCGTCGCGCGTTGGGAAGGGGAATTCAATGATGCGGGGAATGACGTCATTGCGCCGCTTGATCCTGCCCTGACGCCGCACAGCCATTGATGAAAAATGACGCTTTCGTCACAGGCTGCCCACGGTCGAGATGGAAAGCGCACGGCTGAAAGCTATAATTCAAGCATTATGAGATCACTGAAAGAAAAATTGCCGAAGCCCGAATGGCTGAAGATCAAGCTGAATATGGGCGAAGACTTTCTGGAAGTGCGCCGGATGATGAGCGATCTGAATCTGAACACCGTTTGCCAGGAAGCGCGCTGCCCGAACATTTACGAATGCTGGTCGAACCGCACGGCCACTTTTATGATCGCGGGCGATGTCTGCACACGGCGCTGCGGCTTCTGCGCCGTCAGCAAAGGTGAGCCGAAACCGCTGGATGCGAGTGAACCAATGCACGTCGCGGAAGCTGTCAAAAAACTGAACCTGCAACACGCCGTCATCACCGGCGTCAATCGCGACGATAAAAGCGATGGCGGCGCGAAACATTGGGCGACGACGATTCGTGCCGTTCGTGTGGTCAATCCCGACTGCAAAATCGAAGTCCTGATTCCTGATTTTGAAGGCAACGACGCGGCACTGGACATTGTGCTGGATGCGCAGCCGGATGTGCTGAATCACAACACCGAAACAGTTCCGCGCCTTTACAGCCGCGTCCGTCCACACGCGCAATATGCCGAATGGACGATGAAGCTGCTGCGCCGCGCCGCCGCCCGCCGCGACCGCGAAGGTAGAGGAATGCTGACCAAATCTGGCGTAATGGTTGGCCTAGGCGAAACTTCAGAAGAGATCATCGAAACCATGCGCGACCTGCGCGCGGTGGATTGCGACATTCTGACCATCGGCCAGTATCTGCAACCGGCTGAGCGCCGTTTGCCGGTCGAGCGGTTTTACACGCCAGCGGAGTTTGCCGAATTCAAACGTCTGGGCCTGGAGATGGGCTTCAAGTACGTCGAATCCGGCCCGCTTGTCCGTTCGAGCTATCACGCGCACGAACATAAGCCGGAAAACGCGCAACGATTGAGCGAAGTGCTTTTTGACGAAACGCCGGCAGATTCGCGTGAATTGCGCGTGCTGAACAATTTCAACGCGACAACGCACTAACTGGTTATGCCTGATCGAAACACTCGCCTGTCTGAAAACGTCGCTGGCCGCTTTTACGTAGACAGTCACTGCGTTGATTGCGAAGTCTGCCGCGACATTGCGCCGGACAACTTCAAGCGCGTTGCCGCCCGGCGCTACGTCATCGTTTACAGACAGCCCGATAACGCCGAACAAGAGGGCCTTTGCCGCGAAGCAATGGAATGCTGCCCGGTTGAGGCAATTGGCGACGATGGGCAATGATCCTTATCAAATTTTTCTGGGAGAAACTTTTCGATGTACAAATTGGTTTTGATTCGCCACGGCGAAAGCATTTGGAACAAAGAGAACCGCTTCACCGGCTGGACGGATGTTGATCTGTCCGCACAAGGCCGCGCCGAAGCCAAAGCCGCTGGTGAATTATTGAAAGCTGAAGGTTTTGTTTTTGACGTGGCGTTTACGTCTGTCTTGAAACGAGCGATTCGCACGCTATGGACAGTGTTGGATGGACTCGACCTGATGTGGATTCCTGTGCACCATTCGTGGCGGCTGAATGAACGCCATTACGGCGCGCTGCAAGGGTTGAACAAAGCGGAAACGGCGGAAAAGTTCGGCGACGACCAAGTCAAAATCTGGCGGCGCAGCTACGATATTCCACCCCCGGAACTGGACAAGAGCGACCCGCGCTTTCCTGGCAATGATCCGCGCTATGCTGATTTGATCCCAGATGAACTGCCCTTGACCGAATGCCTGAAAGATACCGTCGCGCGAATGCTGCCGCACTGGCACGAACAGATTGCGCCCGCGGTCAAATCAGGCAAGCGGGTAATCGTCGCTGCACACGGCAACAGCTTGCGCGCGCTGGTCAAATACCTTGACAACATTTCAGAAGAGGACATCATCAACCTGAACATCCCGACCGGCATTCCGCTGGTGTATGAACTCGATGCCCAGTTGAAACCGATTAAGCATTACTACCTGGGCGACGCCGAAGCGATTGCCAAAGCCGCCGAAGCCGTCGCCAATCAAGGCAAGGCGAAATAGACGCCTTCTTAAAAATTGAGGTGCGATTATGTTGATCCGCAGTCTGCTGACTCTGAGCGTTCTTTGCTCTTCTTTCCTGGCCATCGCCGCGCAAGACCGCTGGCCACAGTTTCGCGGCGCGCAATCGCTGGGCGTCGCCGAAGACGCGACCCTGCCGGACAAATGGAGTGCAACAGAAAACGTCGCCTGGAAGACGGATATTCCCGGAATCGGCTGGTCGTCGCCGATTGTCTGGGGCGACAAAATCTTTGTCACTTCAGTGATCAACACCGGCGATACCGAAGCCCCGAAGAAAGGCTTGTATTTCGGCGGCGAGCGCCCCGTGCCTCCAGCCGAACACCGCTGGATGGTTTACGCCGTGGACTTCAAGACCGGCAAGGTGCTGTGGGAGCGCGAGGTCTTCCGCACAGTGCCGAAAATCACGCGCCATTTGAAAAACAGCTACGCTTCCGAAACGCCGGTGACTGATGGCGAGCGCGTTTATGCCTACTTCGGCAATGTCGGCCTGTTCTGCTTCGACGTGAAAGGCAATCTGCTGTGGAAGCAGATGAACGAGCCGCGCAAAACGCGCTTCGGCTGGGGCACTGCGGCTTCGCCAGTGCTGTACAAAGATCGGCTCTATATCGTCAACGACAATGACGAACAGTCCGTCCTGCTGGCGCTGGACAAAAAGACCGGCAAGCAAATCTGGAAAGTCGAACGCGAGATCGGCACCAACTGGGCGACGCCTTACATCTGGGAAAATGAAAAGCGCACGGAACTCATCGTGCCCGCGACCAAAGCGGTACGTTCGTATGATCTGGACGGCAAAGTGCTGTGGGAGTTCAAGGGTATGTCGTCCATCGCCATTCCAATGCCCTTCTCGAAATTCGGGTTGCTCTACATTGCATCGGGGTACGTCGGCGATCAGCATCGCCCGGTTTACGCCATCAAGTCCGGCGCGTCGGGGGACATCTCGCTGAAAGAAGGCGAGACAAGCAATCATTTCATCGCCTGGTATCAGCGGCAGGCTTCGCCCTACAACCCTTCGCCAATTGTTTATGGCGATCTGTATTACACCTTGCTTGATCGTGGCTTCTTCACCGCCCACGACGCGCGCACCGGCAAAGAGATTTACGAGAAGAAGCGCATTGATCCGGCAGCCGGCGCCTTCACCTCATCGCCCTGGGCCTACAACGGTAAGATTTTCTGCTTGAGCGAAGACGGCGATACCTTCGTCATCCAAGCCGGGCCGGAGTACAAATTGATCGGCAAAAATTCTCTGGACGAGATGTGCATGGCGACGCCGGCGATTGTGCGCGGCAGCCTTGTCATACGCACGGCATCGAAGCTTTATCGCATCGCCAAAGACGGCAAAAAGTAAGAGCGATTCAAATCGTTGCCTTGCAGCGCATCTCACGCGCGCGCGGCGGCATTGACGATCCGGGCTTGAGCGAGGAAGAGAAAGCGCGCGTCTCTTTACTCAAGAAAGAAGGGTTACTGTAATGGCAAAAAACTTCAATACCTTGTTGGCAAAGATGTCGCCGGAAAATCAAGCGCGCGTACACGCAGGTGCGAATGCAATGCTGGAAGAAATCGCTTTGCAGGAATTGCGCAAAGCGCTCAACCTCACGCAAGAGCAAGTTGCCGCAGTCATGCAAATGAACCAGGGCGTCGTCTCAAAAATAGAGCATCAAGACGACATTTACGTCAGCACCTTGCGCAAGTTCGTCACGGCGCTGGGCGGCCAGTTGAAACTCGTAGCAAGCTTTCCCGACCGTGAAGTGGTCATCAATCAATTCGATTGATTTTGCGGCGAGACGTCCAACGCAACCAACTTCTGATAGTAGATTGTTTTTATGGTAGGGCAATCAATGAAAACGGTTTCAACAGAAGATGCCGCGAAAGTGGTCGAGGGCATCATCTGGATTGATCCGGAGCGGCAAGGCGGCGACCCGCTCGAAGAGTTCCTGGAAGGTTTCCCGCCAGTCACACGTGAGCAAGCTGAAAAGGTTTTAGAGCTTGCCAAGAACAACTTCGTCAACACGTGGTGTTAGGCGACAGGATTATCAGGAGTTCTATTCATGCCAGTCATTTCCATGTTTTACGGGATCATCATTCGCCTGTATTTCCTCGACAATCAACACCGCCACCTGCCGCACATCCACGCGAAGTACGCCGAGTTTGAAGCGTCCATTGGAATAGGAGATGGCGAAGTTCTCTCTGGTGAATTGCCCCGCAAGCAGTTGAGACTGGTGCAGGCCTGGACTGAGCTTCACCGCGATGAGTTAATCGCCGATTGGGAGCTGGCAGTCAGTGGCGAGAACCCCTACAAAATCGATCCCCTGTGAGGTGATAGCATGCACTGGGATATCAAAACCGTTAAACCGTTGCCGGATTATCGTATCTATGTCGAATTCGAGGATGGGCGAAATGGAATTTTTGACCTGAAGCCCTATCTTGATCATGGTGTATTTCGTGAACTTCGGGATGTGCATTACTTCAATCAGGTGGGCATCCTGTTCGGTGCAGTTACCTGGCCTCACGAGCAGGACATTGCGCCGGAGACCCTGCTGGCCGAAATTGTTCCCCTTGATTCGAACATGGTGTAGGGATGAAGCGTGTACAGTCTTTGACTATGAGTCACAAAATTGGTGAGTACGACTTTTCGGATGCCAACCGGGACAAGGAGCGCGAACGGCGGTTCCGCTTGCAGGCGCTAGAAAGTTTGCCCGGCGATGAAGTGCGCCTTGAGCGTTTACGGGAGCAACCGCAAGAAGCTGCGCGTTTGCTGCGCGTGGCGCTTGAGGACGTTGCCACTCATCCAAGCCTGCCGGCGGCTGTTTGACCAATTGGGATTTTTCGTGGTTGGTTATCATCTCTGACTGTGCGTCGCTTCAGCCCCGAAACGCAACCTCGTAAAATTCTTTGTGTAACGTCATAACTGCTATACAGTTGAATTGGTCAAAAGCGGCATCTCTTCAGATTGGACAGAATCCCTTTGCGGTTTGACCTACTCACGTATTCCTCACGCTGTCTTTAGCCGGGAGCATCTTGCCGGAATGTCGTTTGAGGTATCCGAAAACTTCGTCCTTCATCTGATACTGATCTTCTCCGTATTCGCGGTCTGGCCATCCACCGTCAACATCACATCCACTTCGCCGCGTCCGACAAGTGAGCGCGGCAAACGCGCGTTGATTTGATCCAGTCCCGCAAAACCCGCAATCGCTCCGGCGAATGAAACAGGCGCATCAACCCCGCCGGCTTTGACCATCACCGCCGTCAGTGCGCTGCGGTAGCGCAACCCCGTCCCGTACAAAATCAGAAAGACTTGGTCGGTGGCATTTCCCAAATCAGGGCCGAGATCAATCGGACGTGCGACAAATTGTTGCCGCGCCGCGTCGAATTGCCCGACCGGTTCGTAGGCTTGCGTGCCATCTGATTTCACTCGCAACGCCAAGGCCGCCGCTACGCCCTGCCCGCTGGCGTTGGCCGTGAACAATCCGGGCGCGACCATTGCGATTTGGATTGATCCTTGCGCCGATGCGCCGTTCGCATTCGTGATCGTCACGGTTGCCGCGCCGGTGGCCGTGCTTGGCGGGATTTGATAATTGACCTGCGTCGGCGAGACAAAGAAGAGTGGCGCGGCGCGTTCAATGCCCGCACTGTCTCGCACTTTGACGGTCGTCCCGGCCAGCGTCACCGTCAGCGGCGTAGTGTTGGCGACGAGAGTTGATGTCGCCAGCCCAGTGCCGAAAGCCACAGTGATCGCTTCCGGCGCAAAGGCCGCGCCGCTGTAACTCGCCGCTGAAACGCTGGTCGCCGCGCCAGACGCCGCTTCGTAGCACCCGATGTCAGGCGATGTCGGGCCAATCCCTTGCGGACGCGCTACGCCGTCAAGGTCGTCGGTCACTCCGGCCACCGCCGTGCCCGCATTGATCGCGGGCGATCCGCTTTTGAGGTGATAGTTGTTGCTGGCCGCATCAACAAAGAGCGCGGCGGGCGCGGCAATGATTGAATGCGTGTCGTAACCGAGCGCCTGCCATTGCTGCAAAGTGATGATCGTGTCGCCCGCGTTGGCGCTGAAACGATTGACCACGATGTTGTAATCGCTCTGAAAGCCGCTGGCCGCGCCGCTGTATATCACGACCGAGCCGCGCGTGTCTGAATGATAGAGAATGTTGTTTTTGACGATGTTGCCCGTCGGATTTGGCAGGCTGTCGGAGGCCGGAATGTTGATGCAATAACGCGCGCCCGCGGCCTGCACGATGGTGTTGTGATAGACCTGATTGCGGCTCGATCCGGCGGCGGCATCAATCGCGTAGAGCGAAATGCCCGAAGCGTGATTCGCATAAAGCAGATTGTTACGAATCACGCTGTCGAACAACCCGTCGCAGTTGATCCCCGACCCTCCGCTCGCGCCGTTTTCGTAGATCACGTTCTTTTCGATCAAACCGAAAGAGATCATCCCGTCGCCGCCCTGCGACAGATCGCCATTGATGTGAACGCCTGCGGCGGCGTTGTGGTGACTGCGATTGCCGCGAATGGTCGGGTAATCGGCGCTGTTGCTGTGATAGATGCCGTGTTCGGTGTTGTACGAGGTCTCGTTGAATTGAATCACCGGATGATCGCTGAACCCCAGAAAGACGCCGTCGCCGCGGCCCAGCGTGCCGTTGTGATGCGTGAAGCAATTTTGCACGGTGATATAACTCGCGTTGCGAATGTCCACTCCGTGACGCGGCGCGCCGGTGATCTCAAACCCGTCAATCACCCAGTAACTAACCACGGCGTCGAATAACTCGACTTCGATGATGCTCTGATGTTTGTTCGACGGACTGAGCGTGCTGAGCAAAACGTGCGCGCCCGCTTCGGCTTTGAGAATTTTGGGAGCATTCGCAGCGCCCGATTTCCCTATGCGGCAACCGGTGTAGGTGCCTGCGCGAACGATGATCGTATCGCCGGACGCAATCGTATCAACGGCGTATTGCAACGTTGCCCACGGCTGTTCGGCGGAGCCGGGATTATTGTTGCTGCCGTTGGGGGCCACGTAATAAGTGGCCGCGCCGACGCTGTTGGTCGAGACGATGAGCAGAGCGAAGAAGCAGAGCGAGACAAATACTTTCATAATTGATGTTACACAGTGACGAGCAAAGTCAAAACTTGACTTGTTCTTTGCCCCGTCAGGGGCTGGTGACAATCGCCGGGCTATTATCAACTGTCCCTCAGGAGATTACTTAAAAAGTTTGCCTTGTCCGGTTGCGGCTGGCAAAGGCGCTCGCCACCGGACGGATTTTTTTTCTCACCTCGCAGAGACGGCTAAAGCCTGCACGCGCAAGGGCTACGTACGAGCGCGAGAATTTTTTCCTTAGCAGTTTTCCCCCAACTCGGTAAGTTTTACTTCTTCGGGCCAATCGGTGGCCAAGGGCGAGATGGGCTGAAATCGCTGAGATGCCTGTCATTATTGGGCTTTATGCATATTGGCTGAAGGCTGGAGGCTCTGGCACCGTGCTTGCACTAGCTCTGAGTGGGGCAACGAGATACCAAGTGGTTCACTCCACTGACGGTGTCAGCGGTCGTCATCGGTGAGGAAGGCGACCGCACTTATTAGGCGCTACGGGCAATCCCACGACCGTAGCGCCTATTTCTTTTTCTGGCATTTATCTTTTCAGGGAAACATCCCCTGCTCGCCGGATGTCATACGCGATTGAGATAAAGCTTTGCAGGTAGCCGATCGTGGCAACCGCCAGCAAGCCATACATCCACAATGGCCATCGCCCGCTTCCCGTCAGCCACACCGACAATCCGATGACCACCAGCATGACCGCCGCCATCCACCAGCGATAGTTCACTCGAAACCACAACGCGAAAACAGCGATGAATCCCAACACCGCGACCAGCGTTCCCAACGGATGCGGCCAGCCAATCAACAGCGCCATCGAAAAGTAATAGCTGGTGACAATGCCACGCACGAACTTTTGCAACGTGAAGTAGTGTTCGTAAAAGAACGGAAAGAACGCGGCGAGTGTCGCCACGGCCAGCAATTCATTGCGTTCTCCGGCTGGCACAGCCAGCGCTCGCGCCAGCCAGTAATGCCAGATCAGAATCAGCCAGATCGGCATCGAATTGCGAAGCCATTTGGCCAGGCGCGATGGCGGAATCAGCGCAAGGTCGGCAATCAAGTAGAGGTAATAAATGACCGGCGGTAACGCAAAGCCCAACCAGGTGGCGTTCAACGTGCCACGTTTGATTACCACTATTAAAGTGACAATCGCAGCGATCAGCGGCGCCCATTCATAACTGCGAATGTTCGAAGGCGGCTGGCGGTACCACTTCTCATACGATTTGTGTTCGCGCAAAGACGGCGTCAGCGAACGGTTGATGCTCTCTGCCAATTGCTGCATCACCTGCCGATGAAATTCGCGGTCATCGCGGCGCGCTGCACGGTCTGCTTCATTGAAATCAACTGGTAATCGAATCGGTTCGTGATACCAGACGATGATCTTGGCCGGTTTCGGCAGCAGCTTCCATTTCGGCCACGCGCGAAACGCGCCGCCGATGGTCACGGGCACAATTGCCGCGCCGGTTTCAACGGCCAGCCGCGCCACTCCGGTTTTCAACTCTCCCATCGGGCCGCCTTCTGACCGCTGTCCTTCGGGAAAGATGCCCAGCGCATCGCCGGCATTCAATACTCGCAGGGCTTCCAGGAATGCCGCTTCGCCTTTGCCTTTGCGCAGGTCTACCGGGAACGCGCCGATTGCCTTGATCACTTGCCCCAGCACGGGAACTTTAAACAGCGCATCCCAGGCCATGAAAAGAATCTTTCGTTTGATCGGCAGCATCACCAGTACCGGGTCAAGGTAGGAGGGATGATTGCCCGCGATAATGATTGCCCCATCGGCCGGGACATTCTCCAACCCGTGATATTCAACGGCGAAAAGAACCCGAAACAGCTTGCGCGCCACGAATTTGATGATTGAAAGCAGCATATTCCTGAATGGTAGTTTGAACTTTTAGAATCAGATACGGCTTCGGCGAGCGGCAATCTTAGAGCATTACCGCTCGGGCGGGAAGAGATCGGCGTACCAACCAGCCGCGGCTAGCATTGTCCCCCGGTTGATTGTTTCCCAGTTGACAATATTTCGATCAGCGGTTATATTGTTCACCGTGACGACAAAGAGAGTAAAAATTCCACCGAGCATCGCCGAACAGTCGTTGATCCGGTTGATGCGCGTAGGCGACCGGTTGTGGCGCGAATCGGACGAACGATTCAGGCAATGGGGACTGACCGACAATCATTACAACGTGCTGCGCATCCTGAACGGTACGCCCGAGCCGATGCGGCAGGTCGAGATCGGGCGCAAGATGTTGTCGTCGCGTGCCAATGTCACCAAGCTGATTGACCTGCTGGAAGAGCGCAAGTTCGTTAAACGCCTGGCGTGCGGCGACCGGCGCGTCAATCTGGTGGCCCTGACCGATGAAGGCGCGAAGTTCATCGAAGAGACCTTGCCGGAAGTTGTCGGCCAGGCCAACGAAACGATGAAACCACTGACGCGTGAAGAGCAGAAGACTGTCTTCAGGCTGCTTGGCAAACTGCTCGGCGAGTGAGGTTTTTCTCGCCCAAATCATTTACCGGGAAACAGTTTCCCTATAAACAAAATGCCAAACAAGGCAATGTAACTGAGAGGAGGTTTGTGATGCAGATCATTAAAGCAAAAGACCGGTTCCATTTGGAAAGCGACTGGCTGTCGGCTTATTGGCTGTTCAGCTTCGACCGATACTACGATCCGAACAATATGAGCTTCGGGCCGTTGCGCGTTTTCAATCACGACACAGTTGCGGGCGGCGGCGGCTTCCCGACGCATCCGCATCGCGAAATGGAAATCGTGACGTATGTGCTGGACGGCGAACTGGCGCACAAAGATTCGACCGGCGGGCGCAGCGTGATTCACGCCAGCGAAGTGCAACGCATGACTGCAGGCACTGGCATTGCGCATTCGGAATTAAATCCATCCGAAACCAAGCCGGTCAGGTTGCTGCAAATGTGGGTGCTGCCGGAACGCGCCGGGCTGACACCGTCTTACGAACAGAAGCAATATACGGCGGAACAGCGCACGGGCAGGTTGCTGCCGATTGCCGCAGGCAGCGACATGCCGGAAGCCGTCAAGATTCATCAGGACGTGACGTTTTATGTTTCGCATCTGCGCACTGACGATCAGGTCGCGCACGAACTGAAGCCGGGACGCCGCGCGTTCTTCTACGTCATCGAAGGCGAGGTTGCGCTGAACGGCGAAGCGCTGAGCACGGGCGATCAAGCCCGCGTCACCGATGCCACAACGCTGGAATTGTCGGCGTCGGGCGACAGCGAAATCATTCTGATTGACCTGCCATAAAGGCAAATTGGTCAGGCCGCAGTATCTGTGGCCTGACTCCCCTTTTCACCCCAAGGACAATAACATCATGAAAAAATATGCAATTTACGGATTGACGGGAGTCCTTTCCCTGCTTTTTATCGGCAGCGCAATTGCCAAGCTGGCGAACCCTGATCCTGTCCATCAACAGTTTGCCAAGTTCGGATTGGCCGAATGGCAGCGGCTGATTGGCGTGCTTGAACTGGTTTGCCTGGGACTATTTTTGATTCCGCGAACGTGGGTGATTGGCACACTGCTGCTGTCGTCCTATCTGGGCGGCGCAATCGTCGCGCACCTGTCGCATGCCGAACCGCCATTTTTCCCGGCAGTCGTGCTGGGGCTGGTCTGGCTGCTAGTTTATCTGAAGAAACCAGACTTTTTTACTCAACAAGCTTAAGAGGAAATTTCTCATGGATACATTCATGGATACACTTGAAGTCATCAAACAACGCATTTCGACGAACAAATTCGACACTTCGCGGACACTGTCCGAAGCCGAAATCAAAGAGTTAGTCGGCTACGCCACCGAAGCGCCATCGGCGTACAACATTCAGAACTGGCGCTTCGTTGCCATCACCACTCCTGAGGCCAAGCAACGGTTGAAGGCTCTGGCTTACAACCAGCAGAAGGTGGTGGATGCGGCAGCGACGTTTATCGTGCTTGGCGATTTGCGCGGATACGAAAAACTGCCGGAGATTCTAAAGCCGATGGTGGATAGTGGCGTGATGAAGCAGGAGGCGGCGGACGGTTGGGCGAATATGGCAATTTCCAGTTACAGCGCCAGCGAACAGTTTGCCCGCGACGAAGCGATTCGATCTGCCTCCTTTGCCGCGATGACATTGATGATTGCCGCCGAAGCGAAAGGCTTGTCCACGGGACCGATGATTGGCTTCGATCCGGAAGGTGTTAAACGCGAATTCAACATTCCGGATCGTTACGTGCCGGTGATGTTACTGACGGTCGGTTACACCGCGCCTGGCAATTGGCCGCGCAAACCACGCATCAGCGTGGATGAGGTGTTGGCGTTCAATGAAGGCCGCGAGTTTTGATCTGAAGGCCGGAAAGTTGACATCACCCTGACCCAAAACTATTCTCGCTTCGGTTCAATGCCAGAAGGAGATGTGAACGTGATGGAGATAACTTTAACGCCGGACCTCGAAAAATTGGTTTACGAAAAGATCGCCAGCGGTCTATACGAATCCGCTGGCGATGTCGTGCAAGAAGCATTGCGGGTTTTGCAGTGGAAAGAAGATGCCGAGCGCTTGCGCGTGGAAGAGCTTCGCCGGGATTTAGAGGCCGGAGCGGCGCAAATTAAGCGAGGCGATTACAAAGAATATTCTTCCGCTGAAGAGTTGATTGACGACATTGAAACGCGCGGAAAGCAGCGGCTGGCCGACAGGCGGAAGGGCGCGGGAAAATGAAAACGCTCAAGGTCTCGCCTTTGGCCCAGGAAGACCTGCTGGAAATTTTGGGAGCGTATCGCGCCGGAGAACCCCGATGCCGCCACTAAACTGATGGCGGCGTTCAAAGAGAAGTTCAATCTGTTGCTTCAATTTCCCAAGAGCGGCAGAGCGCGCAATGAGTTATTGCTCAACCTGCGAAGCTTTGCCGCTGGGAAATTCCTGATCTTTTATCAGCCTTCCGACGAGAGCGTTGAAATCTTGCGCGTCATACACAGTGCCAGAGACGTCGAGAATTTGTTCAACCTGTAAACGTCAGAGCATCTATTGAAAACAGCGATCAAGCGACGGGCAAACTACCATTCACCCGTGCGATCCCACGCAAATTCTTTCAGCCGTTCCAGCAAATCCGCCGAAAGTTTTCGTCCATCCGAACAAGCGATATTCGACGTCACGTGGCTGGTTGTTCGCATGCCGGGAATCACGGAACTGACCGCAGGGTGGCTGAGCGTGAAGCGCAGCGCTAGTTCAGGCAAGCTTGCGGCCTCTTTACCCAGCAGTGTTTTCAGTTTTTCCACGCGGTCAAAAACCTTCTGCTTCCGGTCGCCGCGAAAAAAGTAGCTGCGGAAGTCCGATTCGGGAAAGACCGTGTCGGGCTGAATCGCGCCGGTCAGCCCGCCTTCGTCAAACGGCACGCGCGCCAGCACGCCGATGTTCAGTTCCTGGCAGACGGGATAAAGCTCATCCTGCGGCGCCTGTTCGAAGATGTTGTAGATCACTTGCACTGCGTCAATGTGGCCGGTGCGCAAGGCAAGGATGGCGTTAGCGGGCTGGTAATCGTTGAGCGAAAGGCCGGCATAACGAATCTTTCCCTGTTCGCGCAGCTTCGTGATGGCTTCGACCCATTCGCTTTCGCCCGCCCAGTCATCGTGCCAAACGTGGAATTGCTGCAGGTCAATGACATCAACGCCCAGATTGCGCAGGCTCTGTTCCGTGCATTCAATGATGTAATCGCGCGGAAAGACTTCGCCGAGCGGCACCGGGCGCGCAGGCCATTGCATGTTCTTCGGCGGGATTTTGGTGGCGATGGTGATTGGCTCGCGACGAGCGCGGGCGACTTCGCCGACCAGCCGTTCGCTGTGGCCACCGCCATAGGCTAGCGCGGTGTCAATAAAGTTCAGTCCCTGATCAATTGCCAGATTCAATGCGCGGCGCGCTTCGTCGTCGTCGCCGCCTGTCCATTGAACGCCGCCAATGCCCCACGCGCCGTAGCCGACTTCAGACACTTCAATTCCAGTTCTGCCTAACGTGCGATCGTTCATATTGTTTCTCCCAGAAAGGGCATGGAGTTCGGCCTTTAGGCTGCTTGGCTTCTATCGCGCGTTCATCCGAATTCCAGCAGGCTAAAGCCTGAACTCCATGCCTTTGGTTTCATTGTGATTTCATTTTGAAGAAGTGGTATCAATAGCGCCGCGATTTACTCACCCCACAGAATGAACTGTCAAGTTTCAGGGAGGCTACTGCTTGCACGCATCCGATCTGCTCAAACTCATTGGTGTCGTCATGATCGTCGTTGGCATCGCATTGAAGCTGCGGACGACATTGGTTGTGGTCGTCGCGGCGCTGGCAACGGGCCTGGCCGCAGGGTTGCCGCTGTTTTCGCACGAAGGGCTCTTTCAACAAATTCCCTTTCTAACCAATGCTGGCCAAACCGGAATCATCAACACGCTGGGCAAGGCTTTTGTTGATAATCGGCTGATGACACTGTTCATCTTGACGCTGCCGGCGATTGGGCTGGCCGAACGATTCGGTTTGCGTGAACAATCCGCCGCGTTGATTCGCCGCGTTCGCGCGGCGACGGTGGGCAGGTTGCAGATTGTCTATCAACTTTTCCGCGTGCTGCACGGCGCAATGGGCGTCCGTCTGAATGGCCATCCCCCATTTGTGCGGCCAGTAATCTTTCCGATGTCGCTTGGTGCTGCCCGATTGAAAGCAGGAGGCGACGTCACGCCGAAAGCCGTCGAACGAATCAAAGCGGCCAATGCAGCGGCGGAAAATTACGGCAACTTTTACGGACAGAATCTATCGCCGGTACAGGCCGGAATTCTGCTGGTCTATGGCGTGATGCAGGGGTTGGGATTCACGATTGGCTTGTGGGACTTGGTTCGTTACACAATTCCTGTCGTCGTGGCGTCCATTGTTTTCGCCTTCGTGCAGTTCACCTGGCTGGATCGCCAGTTAGAGCGGGAGATGAATCGAGAGATGCATTTGAAACCGGAGGCGAGGCAATGACGACCCTGCTTTTGATTTCGATCTCGGCGCTGGCGGCCAAAATCTTCAGTCTCGACGCGGTCTACGTTCTGACGGGTGCAATCCTGTTTGCCTTTGCCGCAATGACATTCGCAGATCGCAGTAATACGCGGCGCGTGGGCAGCGGGTGCTTTTGGCTGGTGTTGGGCATTATCTTCACATTCGGTGGCGTGATGCCGTATTGGCTGACAGGTTTGCTGGTTCTGCTGATGGTGGCAATTGATGGCGCGGGTCGCGTGGGGCGCGGAGAAAGTGTATCGCCAGAAACACGCGGACAAGATGTCCGCGCTCCCAGCGGCAATCGCGTTTTTATTCCGGTGCTGGCGATTCCGGTGGTGACATTTAGCGTTGCGATCGTGTTTCGGCTGCTGGGACTGGATGCCAATCGCGGCGCGCTGGTCGGGCTTGGATTTGGAGGCTTGGCCGCGATGCTGATTGGATTGCGGCTGACCGGTTCAACCTGGCGCGTGATGATGAACGAAGGGCGGCGGCTGAATGACGCGATGGGCGCGGTCAACATTCTGCCGCAGTTGCTGGCATCGCTCGGCGTGATCTTTACGGCGGCAAAGGTTGGCGACCTGATTGCGGGCGGAATTCAATCCATCATCCCAGGCAACAATCTTTTCCTGCTGGTGCTGGCGAACTGTCTGGGGATGGCGTTGTTCACCATCGTCATGGGCAATTCGTTCGCGGCCTTTCCGGTGATCGCGACGGGCGTGCTGGTGCCGCTGATCATCAAACCATTCGGCGTCAATCCGGCCATGGCGGCGATCATTACGCTGACTGCCGGATCGAGCGGAACGCTGATTACGCCAATGGCCGCGAACTTCAACATCGTTCCGGCGGCATTGCTCAATATGCGCGATCAATACGGCGTAATTAAGTTTCAATTGCCGTACGCGCTTACGATCTGGTCATTTCACGTGATATTGTTGTGGCTCCTGATCAAAGTCTCCTGAACTGTCTCAAACGAGGTGATTTTCATGAAAACGAGTTCCAGCCGTTTCCGGCTTGGCGTCATGCTGTGCGGGTTGATGCTTGTTACTTTGATTTTGACCGCTTTGCCAATGTCGCCGCGCGTGACAGCCACAAGCGCGGCTCCTGAAATCTGGCAGATCGCCCCGCCCGCGCCAAAAATCTCTGAAGCCGACCGTCTGAGTGAGCTAGCCAAACGCCGCCAGGACGCAATGAAGCAGATCGGCGACAAAGCGATGATGGTGCTGTTCAGCACCGAGCCGCGCGTTTATACCCTCGACGTGGATTACCCATACCGTCAGGAAAACAATCTTTATTATCTGACCGGCATTAAACAGGAAGGCGCGACACTGGTGCTGATCCCCAACGCAAAGAAGACGCGGGAGATTCTGTTTATGCCGGAGCGCAATCCGCGCGCTGAGACCTGGACTGGGAAGATGATGAGTACCGAGGAAGCTCGCCAGCGCAGCGGAATTCAGGAAGTGTGGGATAGCAAATTGCTCAATGGATTTCTGTCCACGCTGGTGCCGCGCGCAGAATCCGCTATTGCCAAACTCGGCAGCACGGCAAAGCCGAATGCCAGCTTGGCCGCGCAGTGGCAAACCGAATTTCAATCTTTGATGGAGGCGATCAAAAACGATCAGGGCGAACTTTACCTGCTGCCACCGCAGGGCCGCGATGTGCGCGAATATCGTCAGGAAGGGGAGTTCGCCGACAGCACCAAGGCAGCCAATGCCGGTCTGAAAGTTCGCAGCGCACATCCGATCTTTGCCGAGTTGCGCCTGCACAAATCGCCGTGGGAGATCAAACTGGTGCAGCACGCCGTGGACATTACCGCCGAAGCTTTCACCCGTGTTTATGCCGCTGCGGCCCCGGCAATGTATGAATACGAACTGCAAGCCGAGTTCGAATACACCTTCAAACGGCGCGGTGCTGACAACTGGGGCTATCCCTGCATTGTTGGATCAGGCGCAAACGCGACGACGCTGCATTACGAAACCAATCAGGATCGTTTGGCCGAAAACGCGCTGTTGTTGATGGATTGCGCGGCGGAATTTGATCACTACTCCGCAGACATCACGCGAACGATTCCCATCAATGGCAAATTCACGCCGGAGCAGGCCGCCATATATCGCATTGTGTATGACGCGCAGACCGCTTCGATCAATCGTGTGCGCGTGGGCAACGTCACCGGTTCAACGCGTGAGGCAAAACCCGCTGCCAACTCTGTTCAGGGCATCACGGCTGAAATCATCAAAGACGGGTTATTCAAACTTGGGCTGATCACTTCAAAAGACAACGACGAATATCTGACCTGGTACATGCACGGTTCCAGTCATTGGATCGGGATGAATGTGCACGACGTCGGCGATTACCGCGCGCCGCTGGTTGCGGGCGAAACGCTGACCGTCGAACCGGGCATTTACATCCGCCCGGATGCACTTGATGTTTTGGCGAAAATATCCGGCAAAGAAAAATTCATTCAGGCTGTTCGCCCAGCGTTTGAAAAATACAAAGGCATCGGCGTTCGCATCGAAGACGACATTCTGGTGACGAATGGTGATCCCATCAATATGTCCGCGGCAATCCCGCGCAAGCTGGAAGATGTGGAAGCAACGATTGCCAAGCTGAGACAAGAACTGCGCAAATCAGGGTGGCCACAGATTGCCAACCGTTGATCTTTGAGCAAACACTCCAATGCCCGACATAGAATTTTCGAGTCACGCCAAAGACATGATGATTGAGCGCAATATCCACGAAGAATGGGTCTGGCGCGTAATCAATACACCGGCGAAAAAACGAATGGGTCAGGATGGAAATCTGCACTACACGAAAGCAATCAAGGAAAAAGCAGGTCGTGTTTTGCGAGTGGTCGTTAACCCGAATGTCCAACCCAATCGCGTGGTAACCTTGTTCTTTGACCGACGATTATCGAAGAAACCCGGAAAGAAAAAATGAGACTGAAAATTGATAAAGAGAACGATGCGCTTTACTTGCGACTGGATGAATCGGCCATTGTCGAGTCCGAAGAAGTCCAGCCGGGTGTAATCCTTGATTATGATGAAAACGGCCAGGTAGTCGGGGTCGAGTTCCTGACTTTGAGCGCCCGTGCGCAGCCTGAGAAGTTGCGTGTTCTTCAATTCGAGACAGCCTATTAACATTGCAATGTCGCGAAAACTAATTGACCTAAGCCATGAGATCGTAGCGGGGATGACGACGTATCCGGGCTTGCCCGCGCCCGTGATTTCAGATCATCTAAGCCGTGAAGCATCGCGCGGCGTTTATGCCGAAGGCACGACGTTCCAGATCGGGCGCATTGAGATGGTCGCCAACACCGGCACGTATGTGGATGCGCCGTTTCATCGCTTCGCCGATGGTGTGGATTTGGCGGGGCTGCCGCTGGAACGATTGGCCGATCTTCCTGGCCTGTTGATTGATGCCACGGGCCGCCAGAATCGGGCCATTGATGCGGATGTATTTGCCATTGTCTTTGAAAGATTCGACCTGCGCGGCAAAGCCGTGTTGATTCGCACCGGCTGGGATGCGCATTGGGGAACACCGCAATATGGCGAGGACGCTCCGTTTTTGACCCGGCAGGCCGCGGAAGTTTTAGTCAAAGCCTGTCCTGCATTGGTCGGAATTGATTCGGTCAACATTGATGACAGGCTGGACGGTGAGCGGCCCGCGCATACATTGCTGCTCGGCGCAGGCATTCCCATCGCCGAGCATCTTTGTAATCTTTGTAATCTGGGTAATCTGGGTAGTCTGGGTAATCTGGATCAACTGCCGCCTTCGGGTTTTCGCTTCCATTGCGTCCCGGTGAAGTTTCGAGGCGTGGGAACGTTCCCGGTCAGAGCCTATGCCGTCATCGAATGAATTTCTTTGAGTGAAACCCACGAGTGAAACTATGTCACTTCAACTTTATCTGCCGGAAACTCGCTATGCTGTCGCCAGTCTGCCTCTGGAACACTACCCGGCAGCGGTCGAAGCGTTGCGCGATGCCGTTCCGTCTGCCAGTTCTGAAAGCTTTGTTTCGCTCGTCCGCGACAAACAGGAAATTACACTGATGATCGCCGAAGAGATTTGGCATGACATCTCGCCGCGATTCCCCGGTGCGCGGTCGCGCGGCGATTGGCGAATGATCCGCTTCGACACGATCCTGGATTTTTCCGTCGTTGGCTTTATTGCTGAAATCAGCCGCGCGCTGGCCGAAGCCGACATCAGCATTTTGAGCATTTCCAGCTACAGCACTGATGCTGTGCTGGTGCAGGATGCGCAATTCAACGCCGCCGTCATCGCGGTCAAACAAGCCCTGATGACACTGCAATACACACACCTGTCGCAAATCTAGATCATACACATTACGGGGAAGAAGGAATGAGCAAAGAGCAGTTCGAGATGGAAGGAATGCAGACCAAGGCGGTTTACGCCGCCAGTAAATTAAATCGCACGTCATCCATCAGCCCGCCAATTTGGCAAACCACCACCTTCAGCGCTGAAACCGCTGAAGAGTTCGCCGAGATTGCCACCGCCACCAAACCGCAGGAGTTTTACACACGCTATGGCAATCCCAACCATGCAATGGTCGAAGAAACATTGGCCCAATTGGAAAATGGCGAAGCCGCGCTGGTCTTTGGTTCGGGAATGGGCGCGATCTTTTCCGCCATCGCCAGCCAACTGAACGCAGGCGATCATATCGTCGCGCAACGCAACCATTACGCGGGCGCGACCACGCTGCTGAAAGAGATTCTGCCACGCTGGGGCATCGAAGTCAGCTATGTTGACCAGACCCGCAATCATGAATTCGCCGCTGCGGTGAAGCCAAACACAAAGCTGATCTACGTTGAAACGCCGGTCAATCCGCTGATGCAGATTACTGACCTGCGCTTCGTTGCTGAACTGGCCAAACAGCACAATATCCTGACCATTTGCGACAACACGTTTGCCACGCCGATCAATCAGCGCCCCCTGGAATTGGGCATTGATGCCGTCATCCACAGCGCAACGAAATACATTGGAGGCCACCACGATGTGACCGCTGGCGCAATGGTCGGCAGACAGGATTTCATTGAACGGGTTTGGAAGTTTGCGCTGGTGGCTGGCGCAGCGCTCAGCCCGTTCGATGCCTGGCTACTGCTGCGGGGCTTGCGCACGCTGGGCCTGCGCATCGAGCGGCACAACCAGAACGCTCTGGCGCTGGCGAAGTTTTTTGAGAATCATCCCAAAGCTGCGCGAGTGTATTACCCCGGCCTGGAATCGCATCCGCAACACGAACTGGCCAAGTCCCTGATGAGCGGGTTCACCGGCATGCTCAGCGTTGAACTGCGCGGCGGATATTCGGCGGCGGACAAGCTGATGTCGTCGCTGAAACTGGCCACGCGCGCGGCCAGTTTGGGCGGATTTGAAACGCTGATCGTCCATCCGGCTTCGATGTGGAGCTTGCAGCTTTCGCCCGAATTGCGCGCAGCCACCGGCATCAACGAAGGTCTGGTCAGAATTTCAGTTGGGCTGGAAGATGAAGTTGATCTGCTGCGCGATTTCGAGCAGGCCATGCAAACAATCTGAGGCAGTCTTATGAGGCCATCTGGGGCAGTTTGAAATGGGTACTGAAACGCGCAGTGTCACAATCCGTCCGGCCGAATCATCAGATGGTGACGCTTTTATCCAGCTTGTGATCGGCTTGGCTAATTACGAAAGCCTGGCTCCGCCGGATGCTGCCGGACAGCAAAGATTGCTTGAAGATGCTTTCGGCAAGTACAAACGATTTGACCTGTTGCTGGCTGAAGTGGAAGGGCAGGCCGTTGGATATGCAATCATCTTTGAAACCTATTCGTCGTTTCTGGCGCGCCCGAAACTTTATCTGGAAGACCTGTTCGTCAATCCACAGTTCCGTGGATGTGGCGCGGGGCAGGCGTTGTTTAAGGCTTGCGCGCAAGAAGCCGTCAGGCGCGGATGCGCGCGAATGCAATGGACGGTACTGGATTGGAATGAGTCGGCGATACGGTTTTATGAACAGTTGGGCGCGGAGCACGAAAAGACCTGGCATTGGTATGGGCTGGGCGAAGAGCAGCTTCAGCAACTTTCCTCACCAACGATAAGCCGTTAATGATTTTGGCAAAAAAAATAAGGAGAGACTTTTGATCTCTCCTTGTAAAGGCTAGCTTTGCTGGGATGAAAACTTGGAAGACAATGGTGCAAGAACTCATCTCGCACGCACGTTGGATTTAGGCAAGCATAATGCCACGAGTAACTGAACTGTTGATCAAACGGTTATCTCACTCAAAAGCCTTTGGTTTAACGCAAAACTCAAGCTTGGCCACTCCACGGGCAAAACCTGTTTTATCCAGAATTTCGGAAGCTGGCTACAATTTTTCGGAGAAGAGTCGAAAAGATGGATTCTGGCGAGGCTCACGCAAGCCAGTCTTGCGGTTTGAAATAGGTATGTGCCTCAGCTTCCGGTGTCTCAGGTTCGGGATGATAGTCATACACCCAGCTTGCCAATGGCGGCAGTGACATCAAGATGGATTCTGTCCGCCCACGCGTCTCCAACCCAAAAATCGTTCCCCGGTCATAAACCAGATTGAATTCGGCATACCGGCCACGCCGGATCAATTGAAAGTTCCTCTCACGCTCGCCGTATTCGTGATTGCGGCGCTTGGCAACGATTGGCACGTACGCGGGCAGGAAGGCTTCGCCCGCCGCTTTGACAAAAGCGAAAATTTTTTCGGTATCGTCCTGCAAGTAATCAAAGAAAATGCCGCCAATGCCGCGCGTTTCGTTGCGATGTTTAATGAAGAAGTATTCGTCACACCACGCTTTGAAGCGTGAGTAATAATCGGCATCGTGTTTATCACAGGCATCTTTCAACGTTTGGTGAAAGTGAATGGCGTCTTCGCGAAACGGATAATACGGCGTCAGATCAGTGCCGCCACCAAACCAACTGGCATTGCCTTTTTCCAGATAACGAAAGTTCGCATGAACGGTGGGAACGTAAGGATTGCAAGGATGCAATACCAACGACACGCCCGTGGCAAAAAATTCCAGGCCCTCCGCTCCGGCAATGCCTTCGCCAATTTTTGCCGCGAACTCCGCGGGCAGTGTGCCCGCAACGGCAGAAAAATTGACGCCTGCCTTTTCAAATACTGCTCCGCCTTCCATCACGCGCGTGCGTCCGCCGCCTCCACCATCGCGCTGCCAGTCATCTTCGCGGAAAGCGGCTCTCCCATCGGCGGCTTCCAGCGCAGCGCAGATTTTGTCCTGCAGGCCAGAGAAGAATTCTTGCGCTTGCAATCTCATCTGTTGATTCATAGCCCGATTGCAACACAGCCCCGATACATTCCGCAAGATTTCCTGCGATTTGATGGCTTCGCGATTCGTCGTCTACACTGCGCGACTTATGAATGAACAGCACAAAACCAATCCGGCAGACATTCCATCTGACATTGGCGAACTTGCCATTCGCGTTTCCATGCTGCCGCGCGACACCAATCCCGGCGGCACGATCTTCGGCGGCGTTATCCTGAGCCAGCTTGATCTGGCAGGCGGCATCGAAGCGCGCAAGCACGCCGACAAACTTTTCGTCACCGTTGCCATTCGCGGCGTCGAATTCATCGCGCCGGTCTTTGTTGGCGACGTGGTCAGCTTTTACACGCGCACGGTCAAAGTTGGCCGAACCTCAGTTACCGTCTGCATCGTTGTTGAAGCCACGCGCTACCGCGACAACGACAACATCGTCCGCGTCATGGAAGCCGAAGCCACCTATGTCGCCGTGGATGAAAATCGAAAACCCATTCCTGTCAACGACAGTCCAGACCAAGTCTAAATGCGCATTTGTTATTCCGATCGTTACATGGTTCCGCTGCCCGACACGCATCCTTTTCCGATGCAAAAGTATCGGCTGGTGCGGGATCGTTTATTGGAAGAAGGTTCGATCACGAACGAACAATTGATCGAACCTTCTCTGGCTGCTGAAGAAGACGTTCTGCTGGTCCATACCGAAGAGTATTGGCGGCGCTGCGTGCGTGGCGAGCTGACGCCGCTGGAAGCTCGCCGCATCGGGCTGCCGTGGTCAGAAGGGCTATTGCGCCGTTCACTGGCTTCTGCCCAAGGGACGATCATTGCGGCGCGCAACGCCTTGCAAGACGGCATTGCATCGAATCTGGCAGGCGGCACGCATCACGCGTATCCCGACCACGGCGAAGGCTACTGCGTATTCAATGACATCGCCATTGCCGCGCGCACCCTGCAACGCGAAGGATTGGCCGAACGCGTTGCCGTCATTGATTGCGACGTCCATCAAGGCAACGGCACTGCGGTCATCTTTCAAAACGACCCCAGCGTCTTCACTTTCTCCATCCACGGCGAAAAGAACTTCCCCGCCCGCAAAGAGCAAAGCAAGCTCGATGTTCATTTGCCCGACGGCGTACGCGATGAAGAGTATCTGGCCATCCTGCGCCAGCACGTCCCGCGCATTCTGGATGACTTCGATCCCGACTTCGTTTTTTACCAAGCTGGAGTTGATCCATTTGAAGATGATCGTCTGGGTCGGCTGAAACTGACGCTGGAAGGATTGCGGCGGCGGGATGAGTTTGTCATCGGCGCCTGCCGCGAACGCGGCTTACCGGTGGTGACGACGATGGGCGGCGGGTACGCCAAAGAGATCAGCAAGACTGTCGAAGCGCATTGCAACACGGTGCGCGTGGCGTTGGGGATTAGTTGAGCCGATGCTGGCCGTAGCTGCCGCAGCCGTCATGTAAAACCCAGGCCAAGTCAGCCAATGAAAAAGAGTTTGGCTTTTTCCCGGCAACTGGGGTAAAAGCTCGCTCGCAATCACCATCTATCAGAATCTATTTGTCCAGTTGAGATTTTCGTCTGCTCGATGTCAGGAGCAGTCATCCGGTCAACCGTCCGAAGGAGGAGTGCCATGTCCCGTATCAGCCGTTTCAACATCAGATTTTTTGCATTCACCGTAATTTTGTTTGCCATCATTGCGCTTGGCGTAGATCGTTACCGGTCGCAGGCGCAGATTATACCGAGCGGCAGCACAGCCACTGTTGTTTCCGCTGCTACTTTTGATGAAGGGCCGTTGGCGCCCGATTCGATTGCCGTGGCCTTCGGTTCCAATCTGGCCACGAGTACGGCTTCGGCAACCGGTTCACCGCTGCCTGTCACGCTTAACGGGTCGAATGTTCAGATCAAAGACAGCCGCAACGTTCAGCGCGCTTGCGGGCTGTTTTTTGTTTCGCCGGGGCAGATCAATTTCCTGATCCCGCCGGGCGTGGCTCCGGGCGCGGCGACGATCACCATCGCGCGGCCCGATCTTTTCTCTACCCCGGCGACGGCGAGCGTCCAGATTGCGGCAGTTGCGCCGGGACTTTTCACGGCCAATTCCAGCGGGCAGGGCGCGGCGACAGGCTTTTTGCTGTCCGTGCCGCAATCGGGCGCGCAGAGTTACGAACCGCTGGCTGAATACAATCAGACGCTCAAACGATTTGTGCCTCGCCCGATTTTTCTCGACCGCCAAACGACGCAAGCCGAACGGCTTTTCTTTGTGCTTTACGGCACGGGCATTCGCGGTCGGGCGAATTTGAATGGGGTGACGGCGCGCATCGGCGGCGTGGCCGTGCCGGTGACGTTTGCTGGCGCCGCGCCGAATCTGTTCGGCCTGGATCAAATCAATATTCCGATTGACCCGGCATTCTTTCGATCGCTGATCGGAGTCGGAAGGCTGAACATCGCTTTGAGCATCAACGAACCCGGCGCGGGCGCAGCGGTTTCGAATCTGGCCGAGATTGAAGTTGTTGGCCGCGGCGACGCGTCGTTGCAGATCACAAGCTTCACGCCGCAGCGCGCTCTGGCCGGCGAAACGGTGACCATCAACGGGCGCGGCTTCTATCGTGTGGTCGCAAGCAATCAGGTGCGCATCGCGGGCATTCCGGCGCAGGTCGTCGAAGCAACCGAAACCCAGATCAAAATCAAAGTCCCATTCGGCGCTGAATCCGGGCGCATCATCGTCAGTGGATTTGATGGCGAAACCGTCAGCGCCGAACCGCTCGCCATTCGAACTTCAATCAGCGGCATTGTCGAAGATACGCGGCGGCGGCCAATCATCGGCGTGACAGTGCGCGCCTTCCCATCAAGCGGCATTGGCAGTGTCGGCACTCAGCAACTGCTGGCGATGGCCAAAACTAACAGTGAGGGCGTCTTTGTTCTGCCTGACATTCCAACGGACGATCCTTTCAATCTGGAAGTGGATGCTGCCACGGCCAGCGCAACGCCACGTCTGCCGCGATTGCTGCTGGCTCCTGCCATCGCCGCCGGACGGGACAATCAACTTTCGCGCCCTATCGCACTGCAAATCCCGACGGGCACAGCCATCAAAGGCAGCATTGGAGGGATTGGAGGGATTGGAGGGATTGGAGGGATTGGCGCGGCATTCAGCCTATCGGGCGCCTTCTCGCTGGATGTGCCAACCTTCCAGCCGTCGTTTGAATTTGATTGGGCTGGCGCGAGCGCGCTGGCGGCTGGCGTTTCTGCTGAAACCGGCGAGCAGGCGCAACAAAGCTGCATGCCGCCGCCTGGCCCCATCACGCTCAATCTGTCGCCGGGCACGTCGGTCTACGTTCCCTGCAACACGCTTGAAGAATGCCTGGAACCTTCACGCTCGCTTTACGTCTCGCAAGTGGAAAACAGCCGCACGCCCGTCCGGCTGCCCACGGGGCAGTACAGTTCAATGATGGTTCAGTTGTCGCCCTTCGATTCCTACATTCTGCCAGGCGGCGCGCTGACACTACCCAACAGTGACTGCCTGCCAGCAGGCACATCAGCGCGAGTCTTCCACTTGCAGAATTTTTCCACCTTCCTGGTAGGAGGCGTTGGCGGCCTTGGCGGACTGGCCAGCGTCGTTCCAGGACGGTTTTCTGAAATTGGTTCCGCGACAATTTCCCCCGATGGTCAACGCGTCACAACAGATTCGGCAGTGGCCAGCGGCGGAGGACTCTATTTCGTTTCAATTAAGCGCCCGACAGCCACCATCGTCGGTCGCGTTTTGGAAACCGTCTACCTGACTGTGGGCGGCAGCCTGGGTGGCAACCTGCGCGACACAATTCCGATCAGTCGCGCCATCATCACCGCGCGCGGACAGGAGGCCATCACCGACAGCAATGGTGCATTCATTCTGCGTAACGTTCCGGTACTCAGACAGGCTGACCGCGTGGCGCTTGAAATCAGCCTGCTACGGCCCAATGGCCGCGTCGAACGTTCGCTGCAGGCCGATGTCCCCATCGCCCCAAACGGCATTGCCAACATCAACGATCTGACGCTGGCCGCTCCAGAGGCCAATCGCCCGCCGGTGATTCTGGCTTCGGCGGCGGTCAATGCCGACGAAAACAAACGCACCGATTTTAACTTCACGGTCAGCGATGCCGACGCGAATCAAACCCTGCAAGTGCGAATGGCGGGGCCGGCGTTCGCCTCGCTCATCAATCGCGGCGGCGGAGCTTACACTCTGCGCGTTGAGCCTGGATTTAACGACGCGGGCGATTACGCCGTCACCATCACTGCCACCGACAGCCTGGGCGCAACAGCCACGCACTCCATCGCCGTGACAGTCAACAACGTCAACCAAGCGCCCACGGCCATCGCGCAAACAATCACGACTAACGAAGACACGCCGAAAAAAATCACGCTGACAGGCGCTGACCCCGACCGCGACGCCTTGCAATTCACAGTCGTCGCAAAACCCGCGCACGGCAAATTGATTGGCGATGCGCCGGATTTGACCTACGTGCCCGACGCCAACTATTTCGGCGCCGACAGCTTCACTTTTAAGGTCAACGACGGGTTGGTGGACAGTCCGGCAGCCACCGTTTCGATCACCGTCGCGCCCATCAACGACGCGCCGCGATTGGCTGTGCCCGCCGAACAGAAAGTGGTCGCTGCCGCAACACTCAATTTCGCCGTTTCGGCCACGGATGTTGATCCCAGCGACACAGTGGCTTTAACCGCGATGGATTTGCCCGCTGGCGCAACGTTTACCCAGTTGGCATCAAGCGCGGGCTTTGCAGCGCAGTTCAGTTGGACGCCGTCAGCCGCGCAAATTGGCACGTACGTCGTAGCCTTCAAGGCCACCGACTCCGCAACGCCCGCTTTGAGCGAAACCAAATCAGTCGCCATCACGGTCACTGCGGCAGGCGCGCCTGCGGGCTTAGGCACGTGGACGCAGACCGCAGGGCCAACCGGAGGCAATGTGCAGGCATTGTTCGTCAACGGCTCAACCGTGCTAGCGGGTTTGGCCGCGAACGAAGTGTCCGGGGTGTTTCGCTCGACCAATGGCGGCGACACCTGGTCACCTGCCAGCAAAGGAATGATTATCGGGGTGGGCATCCGCTCGTTCGCCGCCATCGGCAGCACGATCTTCGCGGCCACGGACTTTGGCGTTTATCGCTCCGGCGACAATGGCGAAAACTGGGCTGAATCGAATCAGGGGCTGCCCATCTTCAGTAGCATCGGCACGCTTGTCGCCAAAGGCTCTTCGCTCTTTGTCGAAATCGGCGGCGTGATATTCGCTTCGCCCGACAATGCGCAAAGCTGGAGCCGCGCAGGCAAAGTGATCAGCGACAATTTCCTTTCTATTGTCACGCTGGCTGCCAGCGGGCAGAGTTTGTTTGCTTCAGTCGGCGGCTTCGGCTTGGGAAGCTCCAATGGGCTTTATCGTTCAACCGACGATGGAAAGACCTGGACGCAAATTGGAAACGGCCTGCCGTCCAATTCGCTCATCCAGCCAATCGTCGCCAACGGCAACTTCCTTTATGCGGGCGTGGACGGCAGCGGGCTTTATCGTTCGTCCGACAACGGGCAGAACTGGGCCAGGGTGCAGTTGCCGCCAGAGATCGATTCGATCAGAACGATTCTTTTTACGCCCGATCTGATGTTGCTGGGCACGATTGACAATCTATACGCCGTGGCGCGCGCTGGTGACGTGCTGCAAACAACGGCCAAGCTGGTGTTGAATAATCAAAGCATCCTGGCGCTGGCGGCCAACAGCACGGCGGTCTTCGCCGGAACTTTCTCCAATGGCGTCTTACGTTCGACAGACAAGGCGCAGACCTGGAAGCAGGCCAACGCAGGATTGACGGCCTTTGGCATTGCCGCATTGCTGCCGGTCGGCGGAAGCCTGTTTGCGGGGACGGACGTTGGGCTGTTCATCACTGATGACCAGGGCAAGACTTGGCAGGCGGCGAACATCGTTTTGCCGATAAACGGCTTCTCCGGCAATGTCTCAATACTTGCTTCGGTCAATGCATCCGGCACGACGCACGTGTTTGCCGGGCAACCATACGGCGGCCTGTCCCGTTCAAGCGATCTTGGAAAATCCTGGCGGGAGGTCAGCAGATTGCCCGATGGCGGCTACCTCGTCGCGCTTGGAGTCAACGGCTCAACAATCTATGCCAGCACAGCAGGAGGAGGCGTTGTCTTTCCGCTGCCCACCACGTCGCCAGCAACCGTTTATCGCTCGGATGATTTGGGCCAGACGTGGACACGGGCGGGCAATGACCTGTCGTCAACTCCAATTGCTTTTGCGTCAATCGGCGCGAACCTTTTCGCCGCCACGCAGGAAGGCGTCTTCGTCAGTTCGAACAAAGGCGACAGTTGGAGCGCGGCCAATGGACAGGGCATAGGCGCGCTGCCTGAAGGAACCACGATCAGCGCGTTGGCAGCGAATGGATCAACCCTGTACGCCGGAACCTTCGGGCGTGGCATCTACGTTTCAACCAACAACGGCCAGACGTGGACGGCGATCAATACCTATCTGCCGCCGAATGCGCTGGTCACCGCGATTGCCGCCTCAGGCGCGAATCTCTTCATCGTTGCATTCGGGCCTGTCAATAACGCTTGTCCACCACCCGCCGTCCTGATTGACGGGCGTTGTTATGGCGGACTTTTTCCTGGTGGGTCTCCCTCGTATGCATTTACATACGGCACGGTCTACCTATCGCCGAATCAGGGCAGAAGCTGGGCGCCCGTGACGGCAGGCTTGGGCGAAACGCCCGTCAGTGCGCTGGGAATAAACGGGACGAACGTTTATGCCGGAACCTTGGGACGAGGGGTCTTCATACGGCAGTTCTGATGAAAAGGCTTCGGACCAAGCGGAGGCGTTAGTCTCAACTATAGACATCAAGAAAAAGGAGCATGGAGTTCAGCCTTTAGGCTGTCGGCTTTCTTGACCGTATCTTTCCCGGAAACCGGACAGCCTAAAGGCTGAACTCCATGCTCGGCGCGCGACGGTTTGTTTGGCAGACGAAAAACATTTTCTTAAATGCGATATATGCAGAAACTCGGCGGTCGTGATCCTGACATTTTGGGCAAGAATCGCCGTGCGCTCGTCTTGCTGTTGCAATCACAATCCTGCGTTGCTGATGGGAGAACCACTGCGTGGTGGCTTTGCGCAGCCACTGAGTGACCGTTGCGGCAAAAAGTTGTTGCGGCAAGAATAACGCGACCGATTAAACCAACATCAAAAGGATTCATTCGTGCGAAACCTTGTTACGCTGTCCGCAATCATCGAAATCATTGCCATCACGCTGTGGGTGGGTGGGATGGCCGCACTGGCATTCATCGCCGCGCCCGCCATCTTTCAATCCGAACCTTCGCGTGAAAAGGCCGGAAAAACATTTGGCCTGATTCTGAAGCGATTTCATTTTTTGGCATACGCTTGTGGCGCGGTAATTCTGCTCGCCTGCACGCTGCGCTGGCTGGGAAGTTTCAATCATCGTTTAGGTGCGTCGGAAGTAACGCGCTACATCATCGCCGTGCTGATGCTGGCGCTGGCGCTGTATTCCGGATTGATCATCTCTCGCAAACTCGATGGACTGCGCGCTGAAATGCCGAACGGAATTGATCGCACGCCAAAAGACGATCCACGCCGTATTCAATTCAACAGCCTGCATCGCCTTTCAACCACGTTGATGGCGTTCAATCTGCTGCTAGGGCTGGCGATGGCCGTAATGTTTGCGCTGGAAGGTTGAAGCCGCGCACTACTGCAGCGCTCGCCACATGACATCCGCAGGCGGCTCTACTCCCGTCCACAATCGAAACTGCTCTACTGCCTGCCCGACCAGCATCGCCAATCCGCCGAGCGTTTGGCAACCGGCGGCTTTCGCATCGCTCAGCAGTGCTGTCTCTTCCGGCGTGTAGATCAAATCGTAAACCAGCTTCACGTCGCGCAAGCTATCAGCCTTGAGCGGCGATTGTCCTTCGCTATGGCCGTGCATGCCTATGGGCGTGCAGTTGATGATGACATCCGCCTGCCCATTTAAGCTGTCCAG
>JBBQVH010000003.1:0-140769 GCA_038211695.1 Blastocatellia bacterium
GTTTTCGCGCTGGCGACAAGCTTCAGTTTGCTGGCGCGCAACGCGGAGCAGTTGGCCGAAACTCCGCAACGCGAGTCGCGCTCTTTTTTGCCAGAGCCAGCGACAGTTGGAACGCCAGCAGACACCAGCCTGCTCTTTTGAATTAAGGGGGAAATTTAAATGAACAGCAAACCATACGATCAAGCCTTCAAATATCTGGCAGAGCAGGAAGCCGACGCATTGCTGCACCTGTTGGGCGTCATCCGGCCCGATGAACAGGCCCATGTCGAAATGCTGCCGCGTGAAATCAGCGTGCCAGCACTTCTGACCGACCAAACCTACCTGGTGACAACCGATAGCCGAAAGTTCATCGCTCACGCGGAAGCGCAGGCGGCCTACGATTACGGGCTGCCCGAACGCATGCCCGAATACGATGTGCTGCTGCGGCTGAAATACCGGCTGCCGGTTTACAGCTTCGTGCTGCTGTTGACGCCGCGCAACCGACCGCGAAGCATACCGACCAGTGGCGTGATTGAATTCGGCGGATCGCGACTCATCACCAATTACCAGGTTGTTCGCTTGTGGGAGATTTCGGCGGCAGAGATGCTGGCGATGAGACGAGACGTCTTGCTGCCGTTCATTCCGTTGATGGATGGCCAGCAGGCGGAACTCGAAGCCGGCGTCGAACAGTTGCAGCAAGTGGCCGACGAACGCCGCAGACGCGATCTGGCGCTGCATTTTGTGATGCTCGGCGGGCTACGCTACAATCGCGCTGACTTACTAGAAATGATTGGGAGGAACAATATGATTCCGTTGCATCAACTCAAAGAATCCAGTTTTTACCAGTACATCCTTGATGAAGGCATGGAAAAAGGCATCGAAAAAGGCATCGAGAAAGGCATCGAAAAAGGCATGGAAAAAGGCCGGGCAATGACATTGACTACGGTTGCCGATCTCTTCCGAATGATGGCAGTCAAGCGTTTCCCCGGGCTTCAACTCGGCAGCGAAGTCGAAGAGGTTGGGGATATTGAAAGGCTCAAGCAGCTTTGCCTGGAGTTGGATCAAATGCCTGATGCAGCAGCGTTGGAACGACGCCTGCTGGAACTGGCTGCCACGCGCAACCCGCAAGCCTGATTTTTTTCAAGGAGCAGCATGCCTCGCAATCATCATAGATTCCCGGTTTTATTAATTTTTCTGTTTGTCATCTCAACTGCGATTGGCCTCGGTTTCAGCCTCTCTCAAGCCCAAACACAAAACGCCTCTACAATCACCTTCACCGAAGTTCCTGCCAAATCGAGCGGCATCACGTGGGTTCACGACAATGCACGTTCGCCCGAACGCCAGTTGCCGGAAACCTGCGGCGGCGGTGGACTGTTCTTCGATTTCGACAACGACGGCTGGCTGGATATCTATCTGGTCAATAGCGGCCCGTCGGATTTCTACAAACCCGCCAAACCGCTGAAGAATGCGCTCTATCGCAACAACCACGACGGTACTTTCACAGACGTGACAGAAAAAGCTGGGGTCGCGTGTGGGCAGGATGGTGACTTTGGAATGGGCGCGGCAGCAGCGGATTTCAATGGCGATGGCTGGGAGGATTTATACGTCACCAACTATGGGCGCAATCGGCTGTTTCAAAACAACGGCAATGGCACTTTTACCGACGTGACAGAAAAGGCCGGGGTTGCTGCGCCAAACTGGTCCACCTGCGCGACGTGGTTCGATTATGACAACGACGGAAAGCTGGATTTGTTTGTCTCCAGCTTTGTGCAATACAGCGCATCGGGCAGTCTGTTTTGCGGTGACAACAAACAGGGGCGGCGTTATTACTGCATTCCCCGCGTTTTCAAACCGCGCCCCAGCTATCTGTTCCATAACGAAGGCAATGGCAAATTCAGCGATGTCAGCAAAGCATCGGGGATTGCGAATTCACTGGGCAAATCGTTCGGCGCCGTGGCGACCGACATCAACAACGACGGGCTGATGGACTTGTTTGTCGCCAACGACACGACGGCAAATCATCTATTCCTGAACAAAGGCGGCGGCAAATTCGAAGAGATCGGCCTTGCTTCGGGTGTGGGGTACAGCGATGCGGGCAGTCCACGTTCGGGAATGGGCGTGGATGCAGCGGATATTGACGGCGACGGCTGGCAGGATTTGTTCGTCGCCAATATTGATCAGGAACTGTTCAGCCTGTATCGCAACCAGAAGGATTTGACCTTTCTGGACGAACCCGGCGAGATCGGCCAAGCAACGCGGCTGTTGAGCGGTTGGGGATTGAAGTTTTTTGATTTCGACAATGACGGCGACCCGGACTTGTTTCTGGCCAACGGCCACCCCGACGACATGGTCGAAACGCAGGCTTCGCGCGTGAAGTACAAAGAGCCGCTGGTGCTGCTTGAAAACGTCAATGGCAAGTTCAAAAACATCAGCGCGCAATCAGGTGAAATTTTCAAAAAAGACTTTCCGGCACGCGGCGCATCTTTTGGCGATTTCGACAATGACGGCGACCTTGACATCCTGATCATCAACAACGGCGAAGCGCCCGTCCTGTTGCGCAATGATGGCGGAAATCGTAACCACTGGCTTGGGCTTCAGTTGGTGGCAAACAAGAGCAACCCGATGGCTGTCGGCGCGATCATCACCTGGACAGCGGGCGGCGTGAAGCGGTCGCGGTTGAAAACCAGCGGCGGCAGCTACCTGTCATCGCACGATCCGCGCGAAATTCTAGGCATTAGCAAGGCCGACAAGATTGACAGTCTGGAAATCAAATGGCCGAGCGGCAAGGTGGATAAGATTGCGAATCCGCCAATCAATCAGTACATCAAGATCGTCGAAGGTGAGGGCATCGCCAAAGCGGCGACGGCAAAGGCGCAGCAGTGATGTGGCTTTCAAAACACATTAAAGCGAGGCCGATGCTTTTTGGAGTGGCGATGTTTTTATTCATCGTTGAGATTTATCGTGACTCCCAGTTGATAAGTTGCTGGGATTGTGGGTGGGATAGGCAGCACTCATTTTTATTACTTCTTGCAGCGACAGGGTTGTGGATTGATAAACTGTGGAGTCTTCTTATTGCAGGAATCGTCAGTGCTCGTGAAGCCTATTTGATTGGACATGAAATACTCTGGCGGTTCATCGAGATGACAGAAACCAAAGAGCCGTTATCAAATTGGCCAATTTTACGTAACTCACTAAGTTTTACTTATGACACTCGGCCCGACTATTTCCTATCAGTCATCATCGCCGGAATAATCTTTATCTTAACGTTATCTTCATTCCGGGCTTATCTTCTTAACCAACAAGGCAATTCAACGTAAAGGGCTTGTCTTCACCGTTCCCTTTCCGCCCTGCCTATTCCCCAGTCACTTCGTCAATTTCGGCCAGCAGGTCAGCATCAGCGTCCGCCGGGCGCGCGTAATACCACCAGTTCTTCTTCGGCGTCCAGCCTTCCTCTTCGGCAACTTCATCGCTCCACAAACAGATGGCGGTTCGCGTGGTCAGACTTTTCATCTGATCGTCGGCGCGCTGAATGCGGTCTTCATACTTTTGCAGATCGGTCGGCGAAGCGACAGTCAACGCGCCATCAAGCAGTTGCCGCGCGTCCAGATCGTTAAGGTATTCATCCAGACTCAACACATATCCGGTATCAACCGACTGGACAACCTTCTCCCACGCATCCACCAATCCTGGCAGCCCTTTTTCGATGATGTGAAGGCCGCAGCCTCGTTCGCGCAAAAAATCGCGCACTGCATCGTTACTCATCGTGTTACTCCTGTTCCGGCTTGCCTGCGGATCGTTTGCTCTGCCGCCGGAAATAGTTCTCTCCGTCGTTTGGTTTGAAGAACGTGCGAATCGTCAAGTTAGAATTGAAGGCTAGGAATGCGCCGCTTTGCCGATCAAATCTGGTCATCACGCCGTCAGCCCGCGTAACTTCTAAAACCTCTCCCCCGGCCGGGCGGTCGCGAAGCTGCTGCGCCTGCCGCAAGTATTCTTCCCTGCTGATCGAACCGAATTCAGCACCGTGTTTGTCGAAATGCTCAAGGAATTTCTGGCGCGTCACAAAGCCGATCCCGGCGTTTGTTTTCGCGGAGCCGGTTTGTGAATCTGCGCCTGTGCTGATTCGCGCCGGGATTAGCGGCGGCGAATGGACAGATTGACGACAGGCAGTGCCTGGCAAAAGCACCGATAGCAAAAGCGCCAACACCACGACTGCATCAAGCACCTTTTTACGATTGAATCGAATTGTCATGAGCAGTAAGCGACACATAAAACAAAGACGAGTGACCCCAAAATGGCGTCACTCGTCAAACAATCAATTGGCCGTGGGGTAAATCCCGACTAGCGAACCTGGATCGGCGACCCTCCGCCCAAACCACCCAAATTGGCGAACGGGCTGGACGGTTCGGCAGCGGGAAGCTGATCCGCCTTTTCCGGAGCCAGCACAGTCAGCCTGGAAACAGCATTGTTGCCCAGGGCCGTGCTGCGGACGTCTTTATTGCTCGCAATGTTGAAATAAAGATCAGCCGCTTCCTTGGTTTTGCCCATCGTCTCGTAAACGCGCGCCGTGTTGAAATCAATCAATGCGACGGAAACACTGCCGGGCTTGGCCTTCAGCTTTTGATATTCGGCAATGGCCTCATCATTTTTGCCCGCCGCTTCATATCGCTGCGCCAGCGCCAACCGTGCTTGTCCGCTGACATCGGAATCTTTCTGCGTCAGGTCCTTCAGCGTAATTTCGGCCTTGTCCGGCTCAAAGAAGAGTTGATGCGTCGCGGCGTAATACCGCGCTAGGTCACCGTAATAAGACGAATAATCATTCGAGGCTTTGGCAAAGGCGTCATACGCCTTGTGATGCTTTTCGTCTTCGGATGTGGCGTAGTAAGAAGTCGCGTTCGGCGGGATCGGATTTGCCACTTGCGCATCGTTCCAGCGAAACGCTTCGGCCAGCGATTCCGCCGCATTATTCGACCGGCGTGATAAAACCATCCAGGTGATCCACGCCACCGCAGCCACGACAACCACGATTGTCAGCCACTTCAAAATCGGGCGCGAATTGCCTTTCGCCCAGGCGCTGGTGGCCACGTATTGTTGCATTAATGGATCGCGCTTTAATTGCTGCGCGGAAACTCGCCCTTTAGCCAATGTAAGACTCCTTCAGAATGAAAATTGGGGCCGTGAGGAAGACGGGAAAATAGCGGTCAGGATTTTTTATGTCAAGTCGGTTGCCTGCGGCAGGTTCGCAGATTAGTTCCTTGGCGCGCGATAACCGGGGCGCGTGCGAGCCGCAAACCCCGGACGCTTGATTTCAACTTTTACATTGCGCCACCTGCCATCATGCTTTTCATTAGACGGGTAGTAAGCAAGCGAATACTGTGTATGAAGCTCTGCCGCAATCTGCGCATAAACGGCATCGAGTTGTTGAAGCTGCTTGACCGGATAGACGTGCCCGCCAGTCTTGTCACCCATCTCGCGCAATTCCCGCCGTGCGTCTTCATATAAACGATGGTTGATTTGCGCTCGCTCTGTCCGCGGCATCGTGCAGTGCCCCTGGCCATCCATATAAGAATCCAGTTTGGAGCGTCCTCCGTCTTTTGAATATTTCCGTAACTGCTTCTGGGAAAACTCAAAATGGCTTTCGTCGTTGCAATCGCGCACCATTCCAGCTTCGGTAAAACTCTCGGTATCAAGCTCCAGGAAGTAAAGGCTGGCATTCGCTTTTTCCAGCAGCGGCAAAATCTGTTCGTAGGTTTGATAGCCGTATGAATCCACACCATCGGTCAATGCGATCACGGCTTTGCGCCCCTCGACTTTCGCCAACACGTCGGCAAATGTCAGTTGCATCGCATCATAAAACGATGTGCCTGTGCCGGGACTGAGCAAGGAAAGCGCCCCCTCAAGTTGATCATGATTGGTAGTTAAATCCCGAAGCAGCTCAACTCCTTTATTGAATTGAACAACAGCGACTCGATCCTGCGGACGTAATTCATCCAGAAAACGCAGCGCCGCTCGCCGCATCAACCCCACGTCGTCGCGCGTACTACCAGACGTATCAATCAATAAAACCAAATTGAAAGGGACTTCAGTGGTCAGGAAGGTAGAGATTTTCTGCCGCACACCGTCTTCATACACGGCGAAATCTTCGGCCCGCAATCCGCCGCCCACTGCCGTCGCACTGCGTTTGCCCTCGCGATCTGTGACCGCCACGTCAAGCGTAACCAGATCAGTATCCAGCCGAATTGTCGCCATCTGCTCTTCTTTCTGCTGTTTCTCCTGGCCTTGCTGCTTTTCCTGTGCGAAGGCCATTGAAGCTGCGAGCAGCAGCCCAGTCAGGAGCACAGCAAACGTTTTTTTAAGAGTTTTAGCGAACGGCATGGTTGATCTCCTAGCAAGTATCCGGGCGGAAAGCAGTATAGCCAAAGATATATTTCACGCAACGCGGGGGCAGTGTCTTGACACATCTTGGGAGCAGCCGCTAAGATGCGCCCTCGCTTGAAAGGGGTTTAGGCACGTAAAGTCAATGGTAGACGGTCACCCTTACAAGGTGAAGGTTGTGGGTTCGAGCCCCACCGTGCCTATCACCGAATTGAGCGAGCCGGAGTATTTGATAATGCGGAGTCGTAGTTCAGTTGGTTAGAACGCCGGCCTGTCACGTCGGAGGTCGCGGGTTCGAATCCCGTCGGCTCCGCCATTTCATAATACGGAAAATCATATCTCTCAAGGCCGCTTGCTATACGCAGGCGGCTTTTCTGTTTCTGACAACGAGAGTTTTTCTATGCTTCCGATCGAAGACGCACTAAACATTATTCTCGAACGCACGCCATTGCTGGGCGAAGAGGAAGTTTCGCTGGCGGCATCCATCGGTCGGTTGCTGCGGCACGATGCGATCTCCGATCTCGACCTGCCTCCATTTGACCGCGCACGAATGGATGGTTACGCCTTACGCTCTTCGGATGTGGAAGGCGCAACCGCAGATCGTCCAGTTCGGCTGCGCGAGGTTGGAGAAGCAGCCGCAGGATACTCTTTCGATGGCATTGTCGAAGCAGGTCAAGCTGTTCGGATTATGACCGGCGCGCCAGTTCCCGCCGGAGCGGATGCAGTTCAAAAGATCGAAGTCATCCATGTGCCAGGGGATGGCGTGCCAGGAGATGGCTGGATCGAGGTACAGGAAGCAGTCAAGACGGGACAATTCATCACGCCGCGCGCCATCGAAGCCCACGCTGGCGATGTGATGGTCAATGCGGGTGAACGCATCACGCCTGCCGTAGCCGCTGTGTTGGCGAGTTTTGGCCACGCGCACGTGAAGGTTTCGCGCCGTCCACGTGTCGCACTACTTTCGACCGGGACAGAATTGGTAGAGGTCGAAAAAAAACCTGGCCCGTGGCAGATTCGCAATTCCAACACTTATTCGCTGGCGGGTTATGCCGAAGCAGCGGGCGTAGAGGTCATCAGTCGCGGCATTGTTCGTGATGATTTCGATGCAACTCGCGACGCGATTGCCGATGGTTTGGCCGAAGCCGATGTCGTCATGTTGTCGGGGGGCGTTTCGATGGGCGATTACGATCTGGTCAAACCCGCATTGCTTGCGCTCGGCGCGGAAGTTTTCGTCGAAAAAGTGGCCATGCATCCGGGCAAGCCAACGGTTTTTGCCAGACTAGACGAGAAAATCATTTTTGGCCTGCCGGGCAATCCGGTATCAGTTGCCGTTTCGTTTCACCTGTTTGCTCGCCCTGCTCTGTTGAAGATGCAAGGCGCAAATCAGATTCATCTGCCTCGCTTTCAGGCATACGCAACTCGACCGGTGAAAGGCGCGCCGCCCCGCCGCAGTCATCAGCCCGGAAGGCTGACCATTCGCGATGGGCGCGCAGAAGTCGAACCATTAAAATGGAGTGGTTCGTCCGACCTGGTCGCATTTATGAATGCCGATTGTTTGATCGTCGTGCCGGAAAACCGTGCAAGTTATGATGCAGGCGATTTAGTCGAAGTGATCTCACTGCGAAGTTGAATCTCAAATCTGAAATCCACGATGCCCGAAGAACTCCAACCACAACTCTCCCATCTTGACGACGAAGGCCGCATTCAAATGGTGGATGTCGGTGCCAAAGCCACCACCAATCGCACCGCAGAAGCCAGCGGCTTCGTCAAAATGTCACCCGCGACCATCGCCGCCATCCGCGAACGCCGCACGCCCAAAGGCGATCCGCTGGAAACTGCGCGGCTGGCCGGAATCATGGCCGCCAAACGCACGGCGGAACTCATTCCGCTCTGTCATTCATTGGCGCTGTCACACGCCGATGTGCAGATCACGTTGACCAATGATGGCGCGCGGATTGACACCACGGCTTCGACCAGCGCACAGACGGGCGTCGAGATGGAAGCGCTGACAGCCGCGTCAGTCGCGGCGTTGACGCTTTACGATATGTGCAAGGCGATTGATCGCGAGATGACGATCACGGACATCCGGCTGGAACATAAAACCGGCGGACGATCAGGCGAGTGGAAAAGAGTTTAGAACTGAGGACTGGGCGATTCCATTCGCGCTGTGCAGTCCTCAATTCCCAATACTCAGCCCTACAGGTTTGGCAATTTCAGCGTTTCCAGCACCACATTTAGCGAGCGGTCGGCGATGTCGCGGGTGCGTTCGCTCCAGCCCATTTGTTCGCGGTTTTGTTCGTAATCGCGGCGAACGCGCTCTTTCAGCCGTTCGACGTAATCCGGCGGGTTGGGTGAATTAGCAATCGCAAAGTCCAGTTCGCGATAAGCGTTATGAATCGTCATTAGCCATTCCGAGGCTTGGTATTCAGGGGTTCCGGGGTCATGTGTGAATTTGGCAGTTGGCATTTTTCTTTTAAGCTCCGTATTGATTTGAAAAGTAAGACTCGCTTCATTTCGGTCGCGGCACTGATTTTAGCTTCGATCCGCCAACAGCGTCCGCGCCATTTGCGCGTAGGTGTCAACGGCATTCAGCATATCTTGTTTAGCAATGTATTCATGCGCGGTGTGCGCGTCGTGGATCGAACCGGGGCCGAACAGCATCGGCGTTCCCCAATTCGTCAAACATGGAATATCCGTTCCAAAGCGCACCACACTGGTGGGAATGTCAATTCCCTTCACCGTGTGCGTATGAACCGGCGGAATCGAAAATCCGCGTTTCAGTTCCGCACGTCCGCCAGCAACTTCGACAATTCTTTCGTACAACTCATCCGGTTGATTGACGGTGCGGAACATCACTTCGCTGGCGGCGAAATCAGCAACGACATTCGGGCGTCGTCCGCCGCTGATCGTACCGATGTTATAGGTCGTCGGCCCCAGTTCAGCGCTCGACGGCCATTCGGCATGGCGAATGTCGTTCAGAATATCCAGCAGCTTTTCAATCGCGGACTCGCCCAGCTCAGGATAGGCCGAATGCGCCGCTCGGCCTTTCGCTTCAATCACCACGCGCAACGCCCCTTTGGTGGCAATGGCTTGCTGGCTTTCGGTCGGCTCGCCATTGATCAGAAACCGGTTGCGGTTGGCAATCGCGTTGGCGACCTTTGCGCCGTCGCTGCCGTCTTCTTCACCCACCACATACAGCAAGCCGATGTCTGTCAGCCCTTCGTCCTTCAACCGCTTCGCCGCGTAGACCTGTGCGGCGATCACACCCTTCGCATCGCAAGCGCCACGCCCGTAAATGTTCCGTTCATCTTCCGTAAAGCCGATGAACGGCTGCACGGTGTCCATGTGCGATGAAAACGTGACCAATGGATCGCCCAAGCGCGCATACACGTTCAGGCGGTCATCGCTGACAGGCTGCATCGTGACTTCAAAGCCCGCGTCGGCCAGGGCATCACGCAGCCAGCGTCCTGCCGCGCCTTCGTTCCAGGAGATGGATTCCGTCTCCATCAACTCGCGCGTGAATTGAAAGATGTCCATAAAGCTTGCGATGTGTTGATGCGTGAATTGTCGGGAAGTGAGGCGCGATTATATGCGGCGAATTTGCGAATGCAAAATCCAGGATTGCCTTACGCGGCGAGAGAGATGACGCTGACCTGCCGCTTCACCGGATGCTTTTCGGGATGAGCAAGGACAGTGTCAATCAATTGCGAGATTTCAGGATCATAGTAACTCTCGCCGCAATTTCCACATTGCCGCACCGGCAAGTTTTCGATCACGACGGCGCTTTCGCCTTTGCCGAAGAGTTTGTCTTTATGGACGGTCTTAACTTCCGGCGCACCGCAAAAGGCACAAAGCTCAGGATTCTGATGATCATCTGCTCCGTTAGTCATAGTCGTTAATTCGCAGCCTGTAGACAGTAATCACACCGACATTGCGATTGTAAGTCAGCTTGGCAACGAGTGCCATCTCGTCCTCATTCAAGCAGTCGCCATAGACCACATATTTGTTCTCATCCCGCGCCGCGTCATATTGCCGCTCGACGATTTCGCCAGTCAGGATGCAATGAATCACATCCTGAAACGTCAAACTGTCATCCGCCATTTCGTCTCTGGCGTGCTCTGTCAAATAAATGCGTTTGGCCTGCGCTGCCTCCCGTATTTCAGCCAGAATGTGCTCAAACACGATCACCTCGTGCCAGTGGACGTTCCTTGATTTTGCAGCACGCGCGGTTGATCCAGCACCCAGCGGCGAATGATCTGGTAGCCACGCTCAGCAGGCGCATAACGCCGCCCGCCTTGATGTCCGTCTTCTTTGCCGGTCTGCACGTTGAGCGGTTTGCGCAGGAATTTGCTGGTTTCGATGTCGGCCAGATTGACGCGTTCGCGCAGGATCAAATAGTTCTTCAGCATCTTCGGCATAGACCAGTAACCGTTGCCATCCGGCCCGGCCAGTTCCATCGAAGGCACGCGGCCCGCGACAGCGTGACAGCTCATACAGGAACGCTCGTCCATTCGTTGAGGCCGATTCATTTCCGGCAAAACGTAATCGCCGAAATAGCGGACGCTGGCGACGAACTGTGGCGATAAGTTCAGCTCACCCTTCGCGTCTTTAAGCCCAGGCATTTGTGCCGCCAGCGGCTCTTTCTTCACCGCGTCCTGCAAATCAGCCATCCACAATTGCGGATCGCTGGAACGCAGCGCATTTCGCGCAGCGTCGTTTTTCTCTTTCTCGACAATCTCGCGCAGGGCCTGTTGGACAGCGGGGTTTTGCCGCAAGGCAGTCTGGTTCGCCATTCGCAAAGCCATGTCTCGGCTCATGACTGGCGTGCCCGGACGCAGCATTTGCAGATACAGTTCGATGGCGCGGGCGCGGGCGGCCGCAATTTCAGGCGATGACGGCTTGTTGTTCGGCGAATCAACTTCCGGAATTCCGTCGCCGTATGAACTGACCCACGCGACGCTGGGCAACCAGAAATGTGACGTCAGCGGGTTTTTAGTTGCGCCCGGAATGAAGCGCAACAGCACATCGGTATGTAGATCAGCGTTCGACGCCAGTGTCGCGCCCATCCGGTCGGCAACATACCAATCCGCATCGGGCAAGCCCATCGGACGAACCGCCGCCGCTGCCGCATCCAGAATCTTCTTCATCTCCACCGCGTTCGGTTCGGCGCTGTGTTTGGGAATCAGCAGGCGGTAAAGCAACTCTTGCTGTTCAGTCGTCTTCGGCACGGCCCATTTGGCGCGGGCAAACAAGCGCAAGACCGGTTGTGCGAGTGTCTGGCGACGGTCGTAATCCATTGCGCCACGCAGAATCTGTTCAACCAACGGCTCAACCTTTTCCTGGACGGCAGGTAAGGTCACCGCGCTGGGATCGCTGACAGCAGCAGCGGCCAGCGTGCGCAAGACTTCAGGCCCGTGCGTCGAATAATCAATGATGCGGTCTTGCAATGGCTGATAGGCAACATTCGCCGCGCCTTCCATCACCAAACGAAGTTCCGGCAAGTCTTCTGCGTTGGTTTTATTCCACAATCGCACGACGGCTTTGCCCATCATTTCCGTGCTGCCCTTCGTGATGTACCCCATCTGGCCGGGACCGCCATCGCCGCCCGCCGCCGCATAGAACGTCGCGGCAATCGCCACCAGCCGACGTGCCAGACGATCTTTGACGACGTTGGGCAACCGGGGATCGCCCAGCTTTCCTTCCAGCGTGCTGAACAGCGTGGTGAGTTCTTTGTACTGATGCTCTTCGCTACCATTGGCCTTGTGACCATTAGCGACGAACAGCGCGTGGCTTTGATAGCGGAAGCTATTTTCGACCAGAGCGTTCGGTTCAGCGGCTAACAGCTTCCGCGTCCAAGCTTGATCAATCGCGCCGCGCATCGGCTGATTCCAGACCCACCATTGCCACGCGGCTTTGGCTGCCCACGCGCGCACGCCGGGATGCGGGTCGTCATTCATCGCCCGATCCAGCAATCGCGTCAGCCTTTGTTTATCAAACGCGGGATGGGTCATCACCGCATCGGCACGAATGCCTAAAGATTTCAAAATACTTTCGCGCGTCAGATCATCGCCTTTTTCAAACGCGGCAAAGACCGTATTGAATCCAACATCGTCCAGCAAGGTCTGCTTCATCGCCCAGGCCGCAGCGTCACGCACCATCTTGACCTGATCGCCCATCAACTTTGTCAGCGCCGGTACGCCACGTTCGTGATGTGCGCCGCCCAATGCCACCGCGCTCCAGAAACGAACCTGCGGGCTTGAATGAGACGCAGCCTGAGCCATCAAATCAATGAATTCAGCAGCGTCCGCAGGATTGTTGATGTGCGCCAGAGCGCGAACACGCGCGATGGTTTCAAGCAGCGATTCGCCGGGCTTGGCTTCAAACTCCGTGCGTGCAGGCTTGGCGGGCGTGACAGGGTAAAGCCGTGACAGCGCGTGCAGCGCATATGACGTAGTGACAAAACCCGTCAGCGCGTTCTTGTTCCATCGGCCATACGGGTCTTGCATCCGCAGCAGCGCCTTGACGCCGCGCGCAACAGACCGGTCATTGTCTGTGTAACCCAAGGCTTGAAATGCAATCAACGCCAGCGCAGTCGGTGCAGGATCAAATTCACCATTTGTCTTCCAGCTTTGGCCGTTATCGCTGGTCTTGCCCGGATCGAAGCCCCAGGAACCGTCGGCATTTTGAATCGCCCTTAGCCGCGCTTCATCTTTTTTGACAGCTTCCTGAATCCGCGCGACCAGCTTCGCGGCCTCGTCGGCGTTTTTTAGTTTGTATGCGGGAAAGCGCGCCGGAGGCGGTTCGACAGGCTTGCCATCGGCAGAAGGCTTCGGCGCAGGCTCTTCTTTTGGCGCGGGCGGTTCCGGCGGCAAAGTCTGTTGAATGGATCGCGCTCGCTGGTTCTGCGGGACGTAATCCTGCGGGAAGAAGCGTTTGAAAAATTCGATGCGGTGCGACAGGTCGTCGCTGTAGCGCGGCAGCACGCTGAGCATCTTGTCGGCCTTCTCTTCCAGCGCGGCAAAATAACGCGGGTGCGAAGTGCGATCCCACGCCGTGCGCAGAATTTCCCCTGCGTAGTTGTAGACGACCGATTGCCCAACGTTCGACCCCGGCCCGGCGGCATTGATCCCGCTGGGGTCGGCAGTTTGCAACGTGTGATTGGCCGCGCGGATGGCCTGCATTGAATGCAGCTTTCGCGCTGGCACGACGCGCTCCGCCGTGCAGACGTTGTGGCCGGCAACGCGCGTTCCGGCGGGCCCGTCGCCCACGTCCAGCGGTGCCAGGCTGGTGTTGTTCGCGGCGTCTTTCAGGTAGTTGGTTGGGCGCAATGATTCGTACATCACGTTGACCATACGGCGGAAGTTGTGAATGTTTTCGACTGTGTAGCCATTCGCAATCGGCACCGCAGGCCCCCACACGCCCGACTGCGTATGGCAGCTCATGCAGTGTGTGCCCATCAGATTGCCCGTGTCGCGGATGCGGCGTTCGACAGACGCCCCGCGCGGGCGATTGGTCAACCACGAATCCACCTGTCCCAGATGGTCATACATCCCCTGCCGCACGGCCATTCGCGGGTCGTCATACGGCGCGGGTTTCAGCACCCGCAGTTCAATTTCGTAGCCGGGCGCGTTGGCTTCGGCGCGCAGAAAGTAAGTGCCGCCCGGCTTTAATAACCGGACAATCGCCGCGCGATGCTGTTCGTTCTGTTGATGCGTGCGTTCGTTGTCGTTGCGGCCTTCTGTGTATTCGACCAGCGTACCTGATGGATCAAGTGCGTAAACACGAAGCTGCGCCGCCAGCGTGTGATCAGGAATTGCCAGGTTGCAGGTCAGCAATCGCGGCTGCTTGCCGTTGAACACCAGCCGGAACCAATCATCGCCGGATTTGCCAACTTTGCCGTTGTCGAAATATTCAATGTCATCCGCGCCGCCGGTGATACGCAGGGCTTGCACGTCATTCTCGGCTGCTGAGCCTTCGGGAAGCACAATCTCCTGCGCCATTTCGGGCGTGTCGTTCGGTTCAGTTTCGACGACCATCCCGGCGACTGAGTCAGCGGACAGATTCAACGGATTGATCATCACTGACAGCGGCACGGACTTTCCGGCAGGCCACGGCGTCAGGCGTGGAAAACTCACGACTTGCGGGGCGATGCCTTCTTCACGCCAGCGTGAGCCTTCATATGCTGTCGCTTCATCCGTGACGGGAGCGACCTGCAACCGGTACTGCCCTGAAACAGGCGCTCGGTAAGCAAGGTACAAATCCGAATCCAGCGCGTGCAATACCTTTGTCCAATTGGCGGTCGGCGCGGTGTAAATGCCCAAAGCATCCGCAGTTCGCCTGTTGACGACTGGCAAGCTCTCCCCCGCATCCGGCTGTTCCAGCGTCCAGCGAACAGCGATGCGCCCGTGCGGCGGCAGCAAAGACGGTTGCGGCAGACCGACCGACACTTCAAAGGTTTCGCCTCGCTTCAAAACGAATCGCTTTTCCCACGCCCCTTGCAACTGCCAACTCTGGCGAAGGGAGGTCAGGCTACCTGAATTGCGTGCTTCGCTTTTGCCTGACAAAAAGAGCACAAAGCACACGGCTAGTAATATGAAACCTGCGCAAATTGAAGTGCCTTGCCTGTCACAGAACAACGTAGCGGCCCTGGGAGCGCAGTCCTTCCGGGCTGCGGGGCATAGCCGGAAGATCGCGCGGAACAGGAAAGACAGGGTCGCCACTGCACGCAACCTGGAAGGACTGCGCCCCCAGGTTTGGCGATTTGGATGCAGTTTTAATAACGGCATGGAAATTCCTCCACAGGATGAATCGGCATCGCGAGCCATACCAATCCGGAATTGTTATGACAGTTTCGCCGTTTTGCCGCGCTGGTAATCAGCGCCTTTTTCCAGGTTGGCCAATCCTTCGCGCGTGCCGATGGCAATCAGCAGATCGCCCGCGCACAGAACTTGATCGCCACTGGGATTGAAGACCATTTCACCTTCGCGCGAGGTAATGGCCACGATCATGACTCGATGTTCGGAACGAATACCGGAATCTTTCAGCGCCACACCGTTCAGCCGCGAGGCTTCGCCGATGCGAATCTGATCGAAGTTCAGGTCCAGCGTTTCGGTCATCGTCGTCAATTCAATAAAGTCCGCGACGGCGGGCGACAGCGCCGCCTGCGCCATGCGGTGGCTGCCAATCAAAACCGGTGAGATGACCTTGTTCGCGCCGGCGCGCATCAACTGGCGTTCGGCGGATTGGCCCGTCGCGCGCGTGACGATGTACAGGTTTGGGTTCATGCCGCGCGTAGTCAGCGTGACGTAAACATTTTCGGCATCGCTGGACGCGGCGGAAATCAAGGTACGGGCCAGATGAACGCGCGCACCTTCCAGCACCGTTTCATCCGTCGCATCGCCGATCAGCACCAGATGCCCTTTTGTCAGCAGGCGTTCCGCGACCTCTTCATCGCGTTCGATCACGACAAAGTCCACACCCTTTTTCGCGAGTTCATCAATGATGCGTAAGCCCACGCGCCCCGCGCCGCACAGGATGTAATGATCTTTTAATTGGCTGATGTCTTTGAACACGTTGCGTCTCCCCAACGCCGCCTTGACTCCGGTTTCGATCACAGCCTGCGTCAGGTTTGAAAGCAGAAAACCGAAGACCGCCACGCCAACCACGATCAACCCCATCGTAAAAGCCCGACCGGCATAAGAGAGCGGGTGCGTTTCGCCATACCCGATCGTCGCCAGCGTGATGACGGTCATATACAAACTGTCAAACCACGACCACCCTTCCAGCCAGCAATACCCCAGCATGCCCGCCAGGATAATGACGACGACAGCCGCGATCGGATACAGAAGTCTCTTGAATAATGGCATCTGTGAAAATCAGACAGAGAGATGGAGGGACGGAGTGATGGGGAATTAGGCAGAAGCGTTTCCGCTCTCTTTCTCTCCGTCTCTCCATCTCTCCGTCTCTCCATCTCTCCGTCCCTCTATCCCTCCATCCTACTTAGCGTTCTTCATAATGGGCGTGACGACCACTTTGCGATACCAGACTTTTTCGTGATCGCCTTGCAGCATGATCGGCCCCGGCTCGCCCTCTTTGCTGTCGAGCGCGCCGCCCGTGATGCCGTCAATCACGATGTTGTCCTGCACTTTTTTACCGTTCAGCCAGACCGACACCCGGTTGCCAACAATGATCGCTTCCATTGTCTGCCATTGGCCGACGGGCAGGCTGGCATTCACTTTGGGCGCGACGCGGCTGTACAGCGACATGTGGCTATGGATTTCCGGCTCTTTGCCAAAATCATCCAGCACCTGCAATTCGTATCGCCCGCGCAGGTAAATGCCGCTGTTGCTTTTCTCCGTCAGTTTGTATTCGCAGTGAATTTTGAAATCTTCGAACTGGTGTTTCGTAACCAGGTTGTTGGCGTGCGGTTGATTGGTCATCGCGCCGTCAGCGATTGACCAGCCAAGCTCTTTGTCTTTGATCTGGCCGCCGAAATTTTCCAGCGACTTGCCGTCAAACAATGCCACGGGTGAGCCGTATTTGTGTTTGGCATTCGTGTCGGAAGTGGCCCATTGCGGCGGGCGTTCGCCAATCCAGGGAATCTGTTGCTCTCCGATTGTCAGCATTCCCAGCAAATGGCCTTCTTCAACCTTCGCCCGATGAACGGGCTTGGGCGCATTCGGGCGCGTGCCCGCGGGCGTAAAGATCAACTCGCCATCTTCAATCTTGATTTCGGGCAGCTTCAACACGCTGCCACTGCGGTTCAGGAAATATCCGGCCAGCTTGCCGTCTTCCATCTTCACTTCCAGCCAGTACACATAGCTGCTGTATTGCCCCCCCACCCCGGTAATGTCCCATTTGCCCAGGAACGGATTGTCCTGCGCCTGGCCAGCCGTCGCCGCGCACAGCAGAACGGCGAGACAGAACAAGAGTTTCATTGAACGCATACGAGTCTCCTTTTAGGTGATGAATTGAATCCGACGGATTTTGATGTGAGTCTTGCGACGGCGAGAGAATGCAACTGGCGGGAATCTTTTTCAATAGCGACGGGGAATCCAAACCAAACCCTTTAGTGAATGCCATGCGGGTCGCCGTTAAATTGGTGCCCCTCGCTGCAACGGTAGCGATTATACGTTCCCGGAATCGGCTTGCCCGGCGTGGCATCAATCGGGCAAAAGAGAGACATTTTATCATTCCAAAGCCATCTCTTTATGGTTATTGTTACGTTCAATGTAATCGTCACACTGCCGGAAACAGCAACCAGCTTGATTACTGGATTCTTGATGTTAAGCCACAACTGGAGAATAGCCTGAGCGATACTCAAAGCATCGTAAAAACCCCAGTAAATTGCTGCGTTAATTACTGCGATCCACCATTCATAGGGAGTTTGACATGGTGCGGGTGCCTGATAGGGTTGGGCAGGTTGGCAGGGTTCGGAGTCCCAGTACGATTGGGTAGTCTGACAAGGTTCCGGAACCTGATGTGGTTGGGAAGTTTCACATGAAGGCAAACCGTGTCGCCACACAAGGTTCATCGCGAGCACAGTCCCAATAATGACAGCTAGCACAAAAGCTCTAAACATAGGCCGCGGAAAATGAAGACTTAATTATTGGCCGTTCTATCTTTTAAACAGTGGGCACGAGAAAATGGATGAGAGCACATCTGACTGAAAACACTGCAATGGGCACACACTCAGACAGTCCTGGCTCCCTTTACCTTTTCCGACTTGTCTGTTTTTCGATTTGGCAGCGAGAGGATTTGCTGAATTGTCTCGCGGGCAGAAGGTAAGCGAAGTGCCTAGCCACTGGCAAGGAAAATTCTCACATATTCATTCGAATGCATCGAGATTTGCGGGAGAGAAAATCTGATGTTTCCCCATTCGGGCAGCCCGCTTCATTGACTGGTAATACCAATCCGAATACATTGCGCTTGCTGTTGTCATTCACGACGACTTCCCACTTCAACAAAACACCAACAAAAGATCGGACGAAATGTCTGGAGGACTTTTATGAAACCGCTCAGGCTGACCGCGCTCATTCTCGCTTCCCTTGTCGCATTGCTGATGACTGGTTATTCGCTGGTTGGCACCGTGGCCAAGATGCGCTCTGCCGCCGCAATGGCCGACAGCGCCAATAAATTCGTGGCTTCGCTTAATGCCGAACAGAAGGCCAAAGCCGTTTACAGCTTCGATAGCGACCAGCGAATAGACTGGTATTTCGTCCCTCGTCCGACGCGCCGGGGCGTTCCGCTGAAAGAACTGACCGAAGCCCAGCGCAAACTGGCAATGGAATTTTTGAAGGCAGGGATGGGAGCGTACGGTTATCAGAAGGCAACCAGCATCATCGGCCTGGAGCCAATCCTGGCCGCAATGGAAGGAGAGAAGCGCGCCTGGCCGCGCGATCCTGAACTGTATTACGTTTCAATTTACGGCACGCCCGGCGCGCGCGACCGCTGGGGATGGAGCTTCGAAGGCCATCACATCTCGCTCAACTTCACCGTCGTCAAAGGCGAAATGATTTCAAACACGCCGTTGTTTTTTGGATCGAATCCGGCGGAAATCATGCAGGGCGACCGCAAGGGCTTTCGCGCACTGGCGGGCGAAGAGGACAAAGGCCGCGCGCTGATTTCATCGTTTGACGACAAACAGAAAGCCGTCGCGATCTTCGACCAGAAAGCGCCCGGCGACATCGTGACAATGAACGCCAAGAAAGTAGACCCGCTCAAAGCCGATGGCATTACTTACGCGCAACTGACGAAACCGCAGAAAGAGTTACTCAGTCAGTTACTGGAAGAATACCTTTCGCGCATGCCGGAAGATGTTGCCGGTGAGCGCCGCAGCAAGGTAAAAGCCGCCGGAATGGAGAAGATTTATTTTGCCTGGGCAGGCGGCATCAATCGTCACGACCCGCATTATTACCGACTGCAAGGCCCGACCTTCCTGGTCGAATACGACGACACGCAGAATAACGCCAACCACATTCACAGCGTCTGGCGCGATTTCAACGGCGATTTCGGCATGGACTTGTTGCGTGAACATTACAAAGCCACCCCGCACAAATAACCGGGAGCGGTGGCAACCGGATGCTTCCGGAGTTGGTAGTGGCTCAATGAGGAGAGAAGAAGTTAGCCACAGATAAACACAGATGGACACAGATCGCTTTCAGGATTGCATCATCCGTGTTGATCCGCGTTCATCTGTGGTTCCATTTTTCTTCCATCTGAGCCACTACCCCGGAGTTGAAGCGATGCAGTTCAAAACCATTCCAGAGACCAATGAGCTTGATGGTCTGGCACGCGATCTGAATTTTCATCCGTGCCAGACCGAAGCCCCGCGCGTGCTTTCCCGCGAACAGATCGAAGCCTTCAACCGCAACGGCTTCATCAGCCCCATCCGCATTTTTGATGAAGCCGAAATTGTCGAACACCGCCGTTACTTCGACCAATTGCTGGAACAGGTCAGGACGACAGGCGGCGACAGTTATTCAATCAGCACGGCGCATTTGAAATATGGTGCGGTGTACGATCTGCTCACTAATCCGCGCATCGTATCCATTGTCCGAGACCTGCTCGGCGAAAACGTCATCGGCTGGGGATCGCATTACTTCTGCAAGCTGCCTGGCGACGGCAAGCGCGTCAGTTGGCATCAGGACGCAAGCTACTGGCCGTTGACGCCATCCAAAGCCGTCACCCTCTGGCTGGCGATTGACGATGCCGATACGGAAAACGCTTGCGTGCGATTCCTGCCCGGTTCGCATCTATACGGCCATCTGACCTGGCATCTGAGCGAGACTGACGAAAGCAACGTGTTGAATCAAACCGTTGCTGATGTGGATAAATTCGGCGCGCCATTCGAGAACGTTTTGAAAGCCGGAGAAGCTTCGCTGCACAGCGACCTGCTGCTGCACGGTTCGGAAGCGAATGAATCGAACCGCAGACGGTGCGGGTTGACGCTGCGGTACTGCGTGGCGGACGTGCGCGCGCATCTGGGTTGGAATGAAAAAGGCGTGGTGGTCGGCGGAGTTGAAGCTACGGGTCATTGGGCAAACCCCTCACGGCCTGCCGGTTGAGATGCCGAGTGGAGGAAAAGCTAAAAAAAAGAGGCCAGCCGCTATTCGGACTGGCCTCTTCAGTTTTCACCACCGATCTCGATGGCGATCCAACGATTAGTGATCGGCGTCGGCTGAGAGACAATGGCTGAAAAGACTACCGATCACTGACCGACGATAATGCTGGCGTGCGTCAATTTTTCGGCAGGCAATGGCTGGAATCCTGCGTTGACGCACGCCACCTTGCCCACTTGGTTGTAATGCCGGAGCGATTGTTTACTTCTTCCCTTTCACCTGATTGGCAAGATCGTCCACTCGCTTGGCCAAATTGCCCACCGTCTGAACAAGCTCATTTAGTGTGGTGCGAATGATGGGATCAAGGAACTGAGTCGGATCCGGGCCGGGTTCAAAGGCCAGTTTGACACCCTCGTGGATCTCGAACTTTTCATGCTTGAACTCTTTGATCTCGAATTTTTCATGCTTTTCGTGCTTGATCTCCTTGATCTCGAACTTTTCATGCTTGTGTTCTTTGTGCTCGAATTTCTCGAGCTTTTTGAGAACGGCGCTGCCCAGAATTGCCTGCAGGTCACGCACTCTCAATTGAGCAACTGGCTGATCCAGATCAATCTTCACTTCCGGCCTGTCTTCTTGCGGCACGAACGGTTCATTTTGAGTTGGCATGTTCATCTCCTCCTAGAGTTGAATGGTTGAGTTTGATGGCTGTGTTTCAAGATTACCGATGTGCGCTGTGCACGCCGGCGTGAGAAGTAAATCGGGCGGCGAGACGACTTGCCGTGGAGCGTGGCGCGCTGAAAGCCGGTACACCGTCGCGCAACAGATGCGCCAGCGCCAGACTGATCGGCTGGCCAGTGCCTTGCTCATAAAAGCTGAAGGCCGGTGCCGGATTGGCCTCGAAACAATAGTACTCGCCGCCGGGCGTCTGTTTCAGATCAATGCCCGCAATCAGCAAGTCCAGTTCGCGCGCAACGCGCAGGCAAGCCATGGAAACCTGATCGGGCAGCGAAGTCGCTTCCATTTCAATGTTGTTGCCGTCGCGCCGCGCATAGCGGTAATCAACTGATTCCGACTTCACGCGCGTGGCGAAGATTTCATCGCCGACCGTGTGGACGCGCACGTTCTCGCCCGGAATGAAAGCCTGAAACTGCGCCGGGCCATGCGCCAGCAGATGCAGACGATCCAGGTCGGTTTGTTTGACGCGCCGGACGATGGATCGCACTCCGCTGATGGATTTGAAGATCACTTCGCCGCAGTGTTCGTCGTAGAAATCACGTGCTGCCCGCGGGTCGTTGGTGACCAGCGTCGGCGGCACGCGCAGCCCGCAACGCTCAATCAACAACGTTTGATAAGGCTTGCTGTGATTCGACAGCCCGCCGCCAACACGGTTGGCGACTGGACAGGGCAAGTGCTCCAATAACGCGACGACTCCCGTGTCACATTCGGCGTGGATGGCGAACGTCATCTCCGGCGCCACCGCTGCCAGTGGCGCGCGCCCTTCCAGCCCCAGGTAGCGCGCGAATACGCCGCTGATCTCTTCCAGATCAAGCCGCCAATCGTCGCCAGCGATGTATCCCACCGGATGCGCATCCTGCCATTGCCAGCAGACTTGAAAGCCCGCCGGATAAGTTCCGAAGTCGAGCAGCCGGTACGCAAATCCCAAGTCTTCCAATCGCGCGCAAACCAATTCAGTCACACTGTCGGCCAGACCGCCGCATACAAGAATCATCACGCCTCCTTTTCTTCATACAGCGCCGCACACTACTGCGGCCTTGCATTGGCTCGCGTTTGCGGCCGTCAGAAATTGCGCCAGACGCTCGGCGATGGTCTGCCGAGCAACCGCGCCGAATTGCTCGAAGCATGGCTGTGGTTCGACGGCAATCACGCGCCAATCCCCGCCCGAAGGCGCGAGCACCATTTGCAGGAAGTCCAACTTCATTGCCGCTGCGAAGCTGATCAATCGCGGTTCAATGGCCAGTTTGTCGGCGGGCGGCTTGCCATCCCACACTACCTGCTTGCCAACGATGCAGACCAAATGCGCATCGTCCAAAGATTGCCTGAGCGCGACTGGCGCAACGCGCTCTAGCGCCGCCAGGCCGTTCCAATCTTCCTCTCCTGCGATCAAGTACCGCTCGCCAACCGTCAAAGGTGCGTAAACGGCGACACTGGCGTGGCGCTGGCCAAACGTGCGCGCTTCGGACTCGACGTTGCTGACCATCATCTCCGCCGCGCGCAATCCATAACGCCATAACAGCGGCTGCCAGAATGCCAGTGACGCTTGCGGGCGATACCACAACCAGGCAGGAGGACGATTGATGACCGAACACGGCAGACTCCACAACCATCCGAGCAACGCCGCCTGCATTTCGGATTGCATGTAGAGCAAGTCGCTGGATTGCCATTCGCCGACTTCGACTTCGCCCCGACCGCGAACCAACACGCCTTCCAACTCAAACTCACGTCCTTGCTCTCCGCCGAATTGCCCTTTTACTTTAGCGTCGCCGAAACGCCAGGAAACGCGCCACGGATGAACCATTGGATTGGCGATAATGCTTGCCTGAAGCCCCTGCGATTCAAGCGCGGCGGAGACAGTTTGGCAGCACGGATCCTGAGGATGGCCGATCAATAAGTACATAGTGTTTCCCCTGGCCTGAAATGGCGGTTCATACAAAACGCCATTTCAGGCAATCTGCCAGTGGCTGATGATTTCAAATGCGGTCCAACTCATCCTTTGCAGAAGGCGACGTGGTCGGTGTAATTCGCCGGGATCAGACCGTAGCCGGAGGTCAGGTTCAACGATACACTGAGCCATAAGATGTAAGCGCAATTCGCTTGGGCTGTGATGTCGAAGTCATGGCCTCCTGGCGGCGAGATAGCTTCACCTACGGCAATTGCAGGTGAGATGGCCGCTGGTAACGGAGGCGCTGGCGGCGAGGTTGGCCCTCCTTCAATGTAAACGCTGACGCTCCCTAAGAACGGATGATAGGCAGTGAAGAGCGCGTGCACATGGTCGGCCACTTTAGCGCACCCCGCGCCTAGAATTGCAAATTCAACGGTATCCACCATCACGGCTGCCCGTCGAATATCGGTGAATCCAGCCCAGTTCGGGTGATGTTGTTGTCTATACTGCGTGTTGCTGAGAACAATCTTGTCCAGCGCATTGGGCGCAAGGATGGGCACCGTGCCAACTTTCCGGGCTTCGAATGAAATCCTGAAGCGATGCATTCTCGACTTCTTGCCGGCTGGAACTGACTCCCCAGCTTTCAATTCTGGGAGCGGAGCCGTCAGGTCAAAGAGTTCATTGGTCAGCTTCGTCGTAACGAGCCGAGCCAGATTACCGGAACCTCCAACAAACAGCCCATCTCCGTTCGGCGAAAGATTGCTCTGACGCGGAACCTCAATCCACCCACCTGCCTTTACCGGCTGGTTGAGCTGAACCGTAATATCCGGCAGGCCATTCCGGTGAATGGTCGTGAACGGCGCAGACGAATTGTTCACCCAATAATTTGCGGATCGCAGAAAATAAGTGCTCAGTCCTGCATCCCAATCGAAATATTCCAGTTGGCCAATGATCGTCTCTTCGATCATGGTCGAATCCACATCCGCAATCGCGCCGAGCACCGTTCCCGTCAAATCGTACTCTTCCACCCGGAAGTGATATTCCAGCGCGTCCGGAGCGTCTCCGTTAGGCAGCAATCCAATAAGCGGGATGGTATCGGTGAAGGCCAGATTGCCAGCGGTTGTCAGTCCATCAGTCGTAAAATCGTTGTAAATGGGATCCACCTGGTATTGCCCTACATGGGTGAACAGAGGGATCGGATGAGTGCCATTGCCGCCGCCGCCGCCTTTTGCGCAAAGCTCCACGCAGAAACAATTGCCCGCGTTTTCGCGGTCGGCGGCGCGCCCACGCGATCTCGGCTCTGTCAACAAGTTGGCTCCACCTGGCGACTCAATCCGAAAATAGAGATCAGGACCACCAATCCATTCAAAGTTGATCCCTGGGGAGAAAGGAGTCTTTTCGAAATCGTCCGTCAGGTAATCAATGCGGAATTTGCCCGCGCCATTGGTTGTTGCCGATCCGATCTGATCGTCTTGGATCCAGTCGGCGTCAAACGCGAACACATTGACGCCCGCGATGGGAAACTGGCTCTCGCAATCCGTGACCCGGCCACAAATCGTCCAGGCACCGAAGCGCCTACGCACCGCACACCAGTAACGGACGGGGATGCAGTAATCCCACACACCGACAAAACCAGCCTCCGTTTGTCGCCAAATGGGCCGGAACGTGGTGATTGAAAACTGCAGAGGTGAAGGAGGAATACGGCCCGGCTTTCGGTGTGGAACCGTCCCACAATAAACATCCACTTCGAAGGCTTCGCCCTTGTAGCCTTGGGCATCTCCAAGCGTGAAGACAAAGTTTCCTTCGGTATCCGTCTTGGCTTCGGCGATCAACATCGAGGCCTTTGCTCCCACCTCTTCATCAGTAAGAATGGCAAAAGTCTCTTTAGGGCTGGCTACCGCAAGTGTCGTCACGTCTTGATCGGGCCGATGACGGTAAAGCCGCACAATGACGTTAGACAGCGGCTCCGGACAATCGGGGCAGATTAAACCGCACAACTTTCCTTTGAATATGTAAGGCATGAACATTCTCCTTGGCTAAGTAATAGCTTTCGTGACAAGTGCAAATTTCCAGTGGCTTTTTGTCGTCCAACTCAATCCCACCGATGCTTGATAGGAATACCCTGATGGCTGAGGACAACTGAATAACTTCGCATCTCAATCCCTTCTCCCGCACCTTCACCGTTCCCATTTGCCGAAGTCCGCAATCGCGCCCAAAGGTTTAGCGTCCGCACAGAAAAAATTGGTTTGTTGAAGACTGATGGCGAGAAAGCGTAGGCGCTACCGCCCCGGCTGTATATAATCGCCGCCAGTGAGCGAACTCCTCCGAACAACCGAAGAATTGATCACGCGGATAAAAGAAGGGCGGGATGTGGGAAATAACTTCCGCCTGCTCTTTGAACGTCATCGCAATCAGGTATACCGCTTCTTTCAAAGAAAAGGATTGTCGCCGGAAGACTGTCACGAACTAACCCAGGAAGCCTTTTTTTCGATCTATAAAGGATTAAGTGATCTGCGCCAGCCGGCTCAGTTCGTTGGTTGGATGTTCGCCATCACGGAAAACGTCTGGCGCAGTCATTTGGAGATGATTAAGGCCAAGAAGCGTAACGCCATCGTGGTCTCCCTGGATCAGGAGAGCGACACGCAGGAAGGCGATTCTCCCCCGTTAGCGGACAGTATTCCCGATCCGTCCCCGAGTCCGCTCGAATCAGCGTTGCAGCATGAGAAGATCGAAAAATTGCGTGCGGCGCTCCAACATCTCTCCCCGCAGCGCCGCCGGTGCCTGCACCTGTACGTCGCCGAAGAATGGTCTTATCAGGAGATTGCCGAATTCATGGGATTGACCATCGGCGCGGTCAAGGCTCATTTGCATCAGGCCAAGATGGCTCTCCGCGAGACGCTGAAATCGGATTTTAAGGAATTGGAATTATTGGGCCGCGCAGCAAAGGAGAGCGAATGAATCCTCAATCGGAACTGGGCATGTATATGAAAGCCGCCAGATCAAAATCAGTTGAAGCCGCAGGCCGACATTGGAGCCAGGAGGAGATGATCGCTTTCTATCAGGGCCAAATGCCGGAAGCCGAATGCGAAGCCAGCCGGGCGCATCTGGCTTACTGCCCGGAATGTCTTCAACTGTGGCGCGACGTGCGTGATTTCTGCGCCCCGGCGGAAGCGGGTGAAGCCGAAGCCAGTGAGTTTGATGTACGCCGCGAATGGAAAGAATTATGGGGCCGCATTCAAACCGATCCGCAAACGGCAACGAGGACAGAAATCGCTCATCGCCCTTCCCGCTTTGCCTGGCGCGCCGCCTTGCCTTTGGCCGCAAGCATTGCGTTGGCCTTGGGAACGGGAACCGTCGCGCTGTTCTGGCAACAGGAACGGCAGCAGCGAATCGAAGCGCAGCAGGCGGCGGCGCAACTTCAAGTCAACCAACAGGAGATGCAAGCGCGCGTCGCACATTTGGAACAGACCGGCAAAACACAATCGCAGTTTGATGAACAACTGAAGCTGGAACGCGAAAAGAATCAGGAACTAAAAGCCCGCCTGGACCAATTAAGCTTGTCTCAAGCAACTCAACCCCAGACCAATAACCGGATCTACGAATTGCAATTGCCCGGAAGTAGCATGCGCGGCAGCAATCAGGGTAACAAACCCTCCGCTGAAATCCCTATTTCTGCTTCGGCAAAATCCTGGATATTAAGAGTCGCTCCGGATAAACCCGAGGAATTCTCTAGCTATGTTATTAAAATATTGGACAGTCGGAATGCTACAAAGTGGGATTCAGGCAGCCTAAAGCTGGATCAAAGCCAAAATCTGGTGGCTACCTTTCCAGGCAGCTTTCTGAACAAAGGAAGATACCAACTGCTGATTTATGGCCAGAATGGATCAGGGTTGAAGTTGCTTGGAAAATACGAGGTACGGTACGGAGAGCGTTAGCGCAATAACTTCGTTACACCTCGCGGGCGGGCGTGGCAAGCAAGCTCAGACCCAACAGGCTCTTACTTCGCTTTACCAATCAACACGAACGGTGCCCAAAAATACGGCGCGCGGCCTCTACCAATCAGATCAAGCTGGGCTTGCCGCAACGCTTCTGATTTGCTCTTGCCGGATTTCAGATGAGTGTAGAAATGGATCATCAAACTTGACGACTCTTCGTCGTCTACCTTCCACAGACTAACAACCACTGAAGGCGTGCCGGCGTAAATGAAGGCGCGCGTTAATCCCATCAATCCTTCTCCGTTGACCTCTTTGCCCAATCCGGTTTCGCAAGCCGAAAGCACTACCAAATCGGCGTTCAGCTTCAGATTGAATATTTCGTATGCCTGAAGAATTCCATCTTCAGGCTGAGTTTTCTGTTCGGGCTTATTGCTCTTCAACTGCGATAGCACAATGCCGGAAAAGCGCGGCCTGTTTGGATTGATCAGTCCATGCGCGGCAAAGTGGATCATGCGGTACCGCCCCATCAGTCCTGGTGTTTTGGCGTTCTCTTCCGTAGCCCGCGCGCCATGAAAAACATCGGCTTGGCCTTTTGGAAATAGCCTGGCAATGCCCTCAGCTTCGGTCTTGCTGTGAACCAGGCGATTAAACTTCCACTGGCCGTCATCGCCTCGCGCGCTGCGCGTAGCCATCGCAATGACGCTGCCCGCGCCTTGCACCTCCGGCTCGTATATCGGATCGGCAAAGGCCACAAACTCCTTTTGCCCTGCTGCCGCTTCATTATGATAATTCTGCAAACCCGCCAATACGCTGGCCGAAGGCGAGTAACTGATCGCATAATTACGCACCAGATAAGGCAGCTTGCCCCAGTCCAACTGCGTTATTTGCCGCGCAGATGGCGATAGCAGGACTTCAAACGGCAACCGATGCAATGCGCCATCGGCCACAATGATCAATTCGCTCTTGCCCTTCAACAATTCGCCCGCCGGTTGAATCAACCGTTCATAGAGCCTGACCGACAACCTGCGAAACTCATTCGGCTTGCGATCCGTAATCGCCGCCAGAAGCTGTTCGACCTCCTGCCCAATCTCCTTCGACGAACCGTCCAGCCGCACGGGCTGAAATCCATCGCGGCTAACGGCGAACACGTACGACGAAGTTTCGCCCAGCGAATACGAAAGCATCACCGTCCGCTCATCCAACAACTGCTGCGTCTCGGCCAGCGAAATCGGTTTGGGATACTTCAACCCAGCATAACGCGGATCGCGCCGCCACAATTCCCGCAGCCAGTTGGCATAATCCCCATCCGCCTTGTCCCTCTCTTTCTCCAACCGTTCAATCGCAGCCTTGTTCTGTTTGGCCGGTTCCAGCGAACGCTCTTTCATCAACTCCGAATTGAGCCGCGAGATAGAGGTGTCAATCTGCTGCCGCTGTTCCAGCAAATCTGCGGCCAATGTCTGTTCGACGTTGACCTTGCCTTCGGCCAGCAGATCAAGAAAGGCTCGCCCCCGCGCGCGTTCGGCGTAATCAAATGCCTCCCGCTCGTAGCCCTTCGTCGCATCCTTGCCGTGCAGTTCGATCAAGACCGCAACCAGATCTTTGTAGATTTTGATCTTGTCGTTGAAAAACCCTGCGCGCTCTTCTTCGATCGTCAGCCTGGCGCGCACATCTTCCATGATCTTGATGGCTTGCAGGTAATGCTCGCGAGCTTGCTCCGGCTGCTTCAACTGCCGGTATGCCGCAGCCAATCCCGCACTTGCCGTCCAGGCGTGCAACGGACTGTTTCGCTCCTGCGCGAATTGAAAAGCTTCCTTGTAACTATTGATCGCCTGCTTCGGGTCATTCAATCGCAGGTGCAGTTCGCCGGAGCTATTCAACGCCCGCAATTCGCGCTCGGCATCGGATAATTGCTGCGCCAGCGTACGCGCTTGTTTGATAGCTTCCTGCGCTTTTTTATAGTCACCGATCTTCAAATAAAAAGGATAGGTCAAATCAAGCAGGAATAACTGTAACGCCGGAGTCGTGGATATTCCTTCAATCTTCGTCAGCTTTGTGTAGTAGGCGATTGCCTGGTCAGGCTGATTCTGTGCCGCAAAAACATCGCCGATGCGCGATAAGTAGATTGCTTGCATCTCCTTGTCATCCGCCTCAATCGACAATTGCAGTCCGGCTTCAAATTGCCTGCGCGCTTCAGGCAAGTCTCCCAGCAAAAAGTAGATATTCCCCATTCGCCACGGATAGCGACATAGATTGATTAAGTCGTCGATCTCTTTTGATATCTCACTCGCCTGCCGTATGCCGAATAATGCCTGGGAATAATTTCCTTGCAGTTCGTTAACTAACGCAAGACAGGCAATACCGACCGCATGATACCGTTGATTTCCTGTCTTCAGAGCCAGCTTTATTGATTGGATAATTGTTCTGACTGCTTCAGAGTAATTCATCAGTTCTATATAAAGCGTAAAGGTTAGGTTCAGGAACGCCTGCCTATGCTCGTCGTTCATTTCCACTTCAACTATTGGCAAGCATTTAGCAACTGCCGCTAGCGATTCACTACGCCTTCGAGCTTGATATAGCACAAGTGTCTTATAGAAACAGGCTTCTGGCACTTTTGAGTTCAAGAGAAGCGATTCATCAATTGCCCATATCGCTAAATCAGTTTGGTTATTCTTTGCATAACAGTATCCCAAACCTAGATATACTACAGAGTTATTAGGATTGGTCTGAACCAGTAGTTTAATGAAAGACACCGCCTCATCAAGTTTCTTTTCCGAATTATAGGCATCCACCAAAGCCAGTAGTGGTGATGCAAACTCCGGCTGCGCACCAATACATTTTTTGTAGTATTCGATTGCAGCTTCAGCCTCCTTCTGTTCGCTGTATATCAGGCCAAGTCCGTAATAGCCTCGCGGGTTTGGCAGAGATTTTTGCAGGAGCGAGTTGAATATTGACTTGGCTTGCTCCAAATGTCCGGCGGATTTGGCTGCTTCGACAATTCTGACGTAAACCTGTTCAAATTTGTCTGTGCGTTCGATCAGCTTGCGTCCTAGTTCAATTGCTTCGGAGTAGTCTTTCTTTCCGATCGCCCGCACGACGTTCCGGTATAACTCAGCGTCTTCCGAAGCTTCGGCTGTGTTTTGTGAATGAACTACAGTTATAAAACTCAGGCTGAGCGCAATAATTGTCAGGAGCTTGGGGAAAAATGCGTATGGCACGGCAGGGTTAAGCATGGGTTATTGCGTTACAGTGTGAGGGTCTGTAGCGACCTGGTATCTCCGTCAGGCTCGCACTCCAAGTTATGTTAGGTACAGGGAGTGGTAGCGACCTAGTATCCCGTGAGGCTTGCACCCCGACGCAACCAGATCGCTACCCCTCCCTGTACTGTACCACATACCGCTGAGGCCCACACATGAGCGATTAGATCACTGCCGCTTAGTACTGTAGCGCCAGGTCATCACCCATATACGACCCACTCTTGTGATATTCCTATATCTAATGGGTAACACCCTGCCCAATGCCATGCGTGTCTCCCGGCTTGAGGTCGGCGGGAGTTTTTCTCGGCCCTCTGTCAAAATCCACGTGGAATTGACATTTGCCACCTCTCTTGTACTCTTCCACAGTAGGATTAGGTACTCCGCCCCCGGCACCAGAAACCGTTAACGGTTCAGCATTGCCGCCTTTGCAGGAAACGCAGATAGTTCCCCATTGTCCCTCCGAAACTATAGATGCCGGCAAACGATCCCACCCTTCAACCTTGACCACCGTTGCGCCAGTTGGACAATTTGCTTTTAGGGGATCGTATATAATATCTCCCTTGTCGTTGCACGCGACGCAGTAGCCTTTGACCTCGCCAGGGTTGACAGATAAAGATTCATAGCAATTCGGCGGACAATAAACGCACGGGAGTTCAGGATAAGCAGATAGATCAAGCAGGCCGAATGCAAAGTCGTTTGGCATTTTCACTGTTGAATGTGCGATGCCATCCTTGCTGAGGTCAAATACCTTTATCGTCTTCGGATTAACCGGTCCGAATCGCGTTTGTCCTATGGGCCTTAAGCCCGAATCGTGCAAGGTGCGCACGGCCACCAGCCGGACATCGCTTTTCGAGATGTTTTTGATCAGCCGAATGACGTTGAGCGCCTTGGTTCGCGGATCAATGTAGTAGTTACTGTCTATCCGCAATATCTTGTCCGCGGTCGTCTCTGTTACGCAGGTGATTTCAATATCGCCAACCCTGACTTTTTTGATTGCCATTTCTTTTTCGGCAAAGTGAGTCTTCGAAAACGTTTTGCCAATGGCGAAAACGCCCTGCAACTGTTTTTCTGCCGCTCCGCCCAGCACTTGGTAAACAATCGAGTAACCTTCATTCGCCGATTTCTCGGGGCTATAAACCTGCTTCCCGGTGCTATCCCACAAGGCTTTTAATGTCCCCCAATCGTAGACCTCGAACCGGCTGACCCCTTTGGGCTGAGCGGAGACATTGGGCTGATTGTTTTGGGTGGTTGTTCTGCGCTGGCTGGTCTGGCTCGCTCCTACAATCCAGACGGCAAGACCGATCAATAAGGTGATGGAAACGGACATTAGCCTTTTCATTTTCCCCTCCGATAGTTTTGTTTGTTGTTACTAGAGTTACTCGCGATGGTACGGCACGGGAAGTAGGGACTACTTGATAGGTTCTTGGCCATACACCCTGATGCCAATAGGTGGCTATCGCTCGATGTGCTGCAATCCTTGGATAACCAAGTCCCTATCCCTTTACTCCAACGCGCTTGGGCAATTCATGCTCAGAAGATGGAGAAACTCGATTTAGGTTTAGTTGCAACGACCGAAAAGCTGAAAACGGCTGCGGCTTTGGTACTGCGCTGAGGCAGCCGAGGTTCGATGAATCAAGCATCTCCACAGACCGCTGAAGATACCATTGAAATTGCTGCTGACGGCGGGCGGATGATACTCCTGCGCACGGGCAGAGTGAAAGGGCGAGACGGATTGAAGCAAAAAAGATGTAATGGCTCGACTACGTGGCAGGTTGTAACTTTAGCTATGGCTTTGAGGGGAATGCTTCTTTGGCTGAGACGCTACTGACGCCAGTCCGATTACGCAGAGCAGCAACATCAAAGCTTCGGAGTCGCCAAAGTTGTAATTGGTCAGGGAACTGAGCGAGAACCCAATGACCGCACCGAACGCGCCCAGCAGCAGGCTCTCGGCAAAAAGATCACTTTCTTCTTTTGCCCGGCGATACCCACGCCACGCCATCAGGATCATCGCGGCGATCAACCAAACGTAGCAGCCCAGCGCGGGCAAGCCGCGATCCATCGCAATTTGAATCGGCGTCGAATGCGTGTGCGTAACGTAATCGCCGGGGAAGCCCCATTCCTGCCAATGCCGTTTGTGTGAATCCATGCCGACGCCTAGCAGCGGATGTTGTGGAATCACGCGCAATCCGGCGCGCATGTAACTGATCCGGCGCGTGGTGCTGTCATCGCTGAAGTTCGTGGCCGTTTGTCGCCGTGCCGAACCGATAACATATACACTGAGTGCGCCAAGCACTAACGCAGCCATCAGTGCGATCATTAACGCGCGCCTGCCTACACTGACTGAAACAATCAATAACGCGCCAATCGCAGCCGCAATCACCGCTCTGGATGCTGTCAGCACCAGCGCCAGCCCGAACAGGGCAAACAGCAACGTGTAAAGCTGTATCCATCCCCATGATCCGCTTTTTCTTTTCCGCCGTAATCTGGCAGCAAGGCTGGTGAGAATTCCACCATAGGCCAACAGCGCCAGCATCTGCATCTGTTCGGCATAGGTCAAAAACTGCCGCGAAAATCCCGACGCGCGGAACTGGCGGCTGCGCCCACTGGCCGTGATGCCCAGAGGATTCGATTTGGCTTTCAGTTCCTCGGTAACCATCAATTTCACGGGCACGGGATCGCCCGCGTGCAGGGCTTCAATTTCAAGCTGTTTGCCAGTACTCTCGCGGCGAATCACCGCAGCAGCTGCTTCGGGCGAAAAGACGCGATGCCGTCCGATCATCCAGATTACGTCGCCCGGTCGCAGATCGCTTTGGCTGAGCGGGCTATCAACATCAATCGTTGTGATGACCATCCCCCGCCCTCGCATTTTTTCCATCAAGCTGAAGCCAACTCCAAGCAGGCTGGATGCGATTAACAACCCAACCATAAGCTTCACTCCGCGTGAACGCAGATTTGTTGCCAGCAGATAGATCGTCCCAAACAGCAGAAGCCCTTTCATCTTTGGCAAGCTGATGGAGGGTTCAACCGAAAAGATTGAGGAAAGCACCGTCAATCCGGCAAAGCAGAGCAACGGCAAATCAATCGGCGTGCGAGCAAAATGAAACCGCCGCATTATGGCGTCGCGGGCAAACCACAGGATGATCCCAACGCCCAAGCTGATTTGCGCAGCGGCAATGGAGTGCGGCAGAGAAATGGCAAATAGAAAAAGGAAAAGGATCAATGCCCGATTGAACCATCGGGCCATTGTGGAGTGAGCTTCAATTGCGGAAAAACTGTCAAACCGGCTGATGAGATTTGACGGCGTTGAATTTGAAGAGGCCGACTGAAGCGATTCGGATGAGACAGGCCCGCCGTCTTCGTGCGCTTCAACATTACTTAAACTGGGGTTCCCCAAACTGGGCTTGCCAAAACGATGGCCTGGGGTCATTGCAGTTTCCGTCCCTTACGTCTGCGTTCTGATCACCGCAGCACTATGCCTTGTTCAAGCTCTTCCCTGCAACAGCCCCCGGCACCCTTCGCCCAGCACTCTTAGTTTTGACAAAAAACAACTACCGTTTCGTTTGTTCGGCGTTATCCAGAAGCTGGCGCTTTTCGTTGTACAACTCACGCAGCACCTGTTGCCGGGCCTGATCGTTCGGATTGCTGCGAAGCCCTTTGCGGCAGTTGTCCAGCGATTCTTCGATCTTCGTCAGCCGCTGTTCAAAAGCGGCGCGGACTTGCGAATCCCAACCGGATTTGTGTTGATTGATTTCAACCAGGCGGCGATTCAAATCGGCTTTGATTTCATTTTCATCCGGCAGCAAGGCGCTCTGCATATCGGTCAGATTAAGTTCGCCCGTGTTTGGATGGTATCCAGGAATTCCAAAGATGCCCACGACTATCAGCGCCACCGCCACTGCGCCCGCGCCAATCATTTGCGGGAAATTTAGCCTGAAATGGCGCTCTTTCAAACGATCCCACCAAGTTTCGGTCGGGAACTCTTCGCGGGTCTTGCGCTCTGAAGTGGGCAATTCCGCTTCCAACACACTGGCAATGTTCAGCCACACCGTTTGCGGCGGCGTATGCAAAGGAAGTTCGCGCGCGGCGATCTTCAATTCGGTCAATTCCAATTTCAGATTCTGGCAGGCGGGGCAGCCGTCCAGATGTTTTTCGACTTTGTTTACTTCGCTGTCCGGCATCCCGATACGTTGGTTCCCACGACCATCCAGATAATCCGACAACGAATCAATTACTGCTCGGCATTCCATACTACTCCCCTTTTTTATAGCTACTCACTTTTCAATCCAAGGCCGGTAGTTGATGGTGTGTGAGGATCAACTACCGCCTGCTATTTTGCGTCCCTACTGTTTACCTCAATGATTGATCAGGTCTTCTTGTTCAGCAGTTCGCGCAGCTTCATGCGGGCCTTGTGCAATTGCGACTTCGATGTGCCGACGCTGACGCCCAGTGTCCTGGCGATTTCCTCGTGTTCGAAACCCTCGACATCGTGCATCACAAAAACCGTGCGATACCCGCGCGGCAACTGCCTGATGGCTTTGTCCAGCGCCAACCGGTCAACGTGACGCGGACGTTCGGTAACCGATTGAAGGATGTCCTGCAAATCGCCGATCTCGCCTTCCTCCGTCGTCTTTTCGTACTTCACGCCGCGTTTGCGGAAGTGCATCAAAACGTGATTGACCGTCATCCGGTGCAACCAAGTGGTGAAGGCGGATTCGCCACGAAAACTGCCTATTTTTTTGAAGAGCTGAATGAAGACTTCCTGCGTCAGGTCTTCAGCCTCGGTCGCGTTGGCCAACATGCGCAAGCACAAACTGTAAACGCGGCGATGATGACGCTCGTAGAGCGTCTCAAAGGCTTTTATCTCTCCGCGCGCGGACGCCTGAGCCAAATCGAAATCCGACTTGGCATTGTTAATCCCATTCGCTGTCACGCTGCTTATCTTGCCCCCGAAGCGGGTATCACGGACTTGATCAGGATTGGCGGCGCGGCGTTGAAAATTAAGTAAAGAACTCCGTCGCAGCTCGTCATCGGCGTCTGTGATGCCACTCTTAAAAATGCGGTTGCTCTCTCCTGCGGTATTAATCTCGACCGGCACGGCGGTCTAAGTGTGAGTTTCAAACGGCGGATTTTTGGGAGTTCAGTCCGCCTAAGGCGCGCCATCATAGCCTACCGGGCCGACCGCCGCAAAAAGCCACAATCATTTGAATCAATCTTATCAACCTTATCAATCTTACTTAATGGCCAAATCCTCATCCGGAACTTCGCGTTCGCAATTGGCCAACCTGCATTGTAGAATGCGCGCGAGCTGCCAGCAGAGTTCGCCCTACCCAAAGTGGTGAAGAGCCTATGCGGTTGCAGCAGCGTCGCGATCCCATCAATAAACCAAAACATCTCCGGGAAACAGTTTTTATGCCACGCATCGGAATCGAATTGAACAATGTCTGCAACCTGGATTGCACGCACTGCTTTCGCAGCATCTATCGCGGCGACGCGGAAAATAACAAAGACCTGTTTTTGCAGCCTGAACTGCTGGAAAGAATCATCACCGAAGGCAAACCGCTTGGTTACGACCACGTCGCCATCACTGGTGGCGAACCGCCAATGCATCCACGTTTTGGCGAATGCCTGGACATCATTGCACGGCACGGCTTCACCTATCACTTCCTGACCAACGCGCGGAACTTTCAAAAAACGCTGAAGGCCATTAGCACGCCGCTTCGCCGGTCGAAGCTGGCCGGCATTTCCTTCAGCCTGGACGGCGCAACCGAGGCCACGCACGACAAAATTCGCGGCAAAGGCTCATACAAAGAAGTCGTCACCGCCGTCGCCATGTGCCAGGCCGTCGGCATTGAAGCATCGCTCATCACCACCATCAACAAAGTGAATCGCCACGAGATTGACCAATTCGCCCTGCTCGGCGCGCACCTGAAAGTTAAACGCCATATCTTCGGCCACCAGAATCCGACCGAACACAATATGGATGAAGACCTGATTCTGCCCCTGACAGAATGGCGTGCGGTCGAACGCGACGTGGCGCGCGTGATGAATGAATTCCGTCATCACATTTCGATGGCGGTTGGCTTTTACACGGACTACTACCTGCCACGTTGCGCCCCGCTCAACATGGAAGACCTGAACATTGATTACAAAGGCCGCCTGACGCTCTGCTGTCAGTTGTCAAACTACCGCGACGCGCAAGGGGATGGTGAAGACGTGGTGGGCGATTTGAAGAAAATCAATTTGCCTTCCGCACTCGGCAATTTGATGGATTTGGTCAACAAAGTTCACAAGGAACGTCTGGCGATGGCTGCCGACCCTGTGCAAAAAGAAAAGCTCCATTACCCCTGCCTGGTCTGCGTGGATCGTTTCACCAAAACAAGCGAACAGCCGATGCTGATCCAAGTGGGCGGCTTAAAAGCCTCCGTTGCCTGACCCTGCCGTAAAAGTTTTGCGGGCAGCGAAGTCGTCGTCAACTTCGCTGCCCGCAATTTCAGTCCCCGATTCAACTCTCCAACTACTTCGCCGTCACCGTAATCGGAATTTCAAAGAATTTGACGTCTGAGTTATTGGTTTCGATTCTGATCTTGCCAGAGTGCGTGCCGACCGGCGGCTTCGCATTAAAGCCAACGCGCAAGATAACGGAGCGCCCGCTCGGCTCATTCGATTCGACCTTGATTTTGATGAATGGCAAGTCCGACATCATCGAAGTCACTTGCAGCCCGTCACCGCGTCCCAGCGTGACCCACAGGAACTTGCTCAAATACGTCACGTCCGAATCCGGTTCAGAGACCGCGACGTTTTCAAACACCATGCTGGTCGGCGACACAGAAACGGCCGGGTAAACAATCGCTTCGAGTTCGACCGTCAGTTCCGGCATCTCCTTGCTGTCGGTCATCAACTTGACGAACTGTTTGTTACTGCCAAGCGGCAGATTGGCCATGCTGACGAAGTTCAGCGAGTAGCGTTTGCCTTCTTCCAGCGTCTGCATCTCAACCTTGAAGCCTTCACCGCCGGGAATCATCCTGGTGATCTTGATCGGCTGTTCGGTGTTGTTCGTAACCGCGACCAAGCCATTCAGGCTCATTCCGCGCGGGACGCGGGCGCTCCACTGATTTGACGGCCCGACGATGAACGGCCCGATGATCTTGCCCTTCGGCGTCATGTCGCTCAGCACAATCATGCTCAGCGCCAATGTGAACTGCTCTTTTTGCGGATCGTTGGTATAAACATCGGCGGTTTTCGTCACTGCGCCGGTGTAGTTTTCCGTATGAACTGAGAGAGTGATTTTGCCCTCCTGACCAGGAGGGACGACTTTCGTAAAGTCGCTTGCGGTGCAGCCTCAAGTCGGCGCGACGCGCTTAATTTCCAGATCAACCTTGCCCTCATTTTTGAAGACAAACGTGTAAGAAGGATTGGCAGTCTTCTTCACCTCGCCAAAATTATGCTCGGTCTCTTTGATTGTTAGCTTTGGCGTACCCGTCGTTGTCTGGCCGAAGCCAGAAACAGCGAGCGCAAGCAAAGCGATGGCGAGTCCGAAGATGTTTTTAAGTTTCATTGCAGTTGAACTCCCAGGTAGAAAGTTGTTGGGGCGACGTTGGCGGGCGCGAGTGTAACAGGGTGAATTCGCGTTGTCACCGCTGAAAACTGCGGCTTCGGTCGGGCGGCGGGCAGAGTTCACAGATCAGCACTTCCAACAGCAGACGCGGCGTTGCCATTGAAGTTTTCAAGGCCACATCGGTCGCCGCAATCCGCTGGATGCCTTTCAGAATGCGTTCGGTCTCTATCCGCCGGACTTTTTCGTTGAAACGCCCCACGCCGTATGGCGACATCCCGATGGCTTTGGCCACTTCTGAATTTGGCGCGTTCTGCTTCATCAGTTCTTTCGCGCCGAGCATTTTGCGGTAGTTGCTGGCAATCGCGCCCAGCATCATCAGGCTGAGCGATTGCGGCGATTCCGAAGCGTTATCGAAAATCCGGTGCAGCAGATGCAGCGCTTTTTTCCGGTCGCCATCCACAACCGCGTCCGTCAATTCAAAGTTGGAATGTTCGCGCGAATGGCGAACCAGTTCATCAATTTCGTCCTGCGTGATGCGCCCTTTCGGGCCAACGTATGAAATCAGCTTATCCAGTTCACTGGCCAGCCGTATCATCTCCACGCCGATCGTCCCAACCAGATAAGCCGCCGCCGATCCGTCCATCTGGCAGCCCGCGCGCGTGGTGTAATCGCGCGCCCAATTCGGCGCGCCCTCGCGTTCATCCATCGCATCGAAGCTGACTACCTCGCACGTCTTGCGCAGCATCGTCGAGATGTTGCGCCGGTTATCCAGCCCGTCACTGACAAAGACCAGCACCGACGTTTCGACGGGGATGTGCAGATAGCTCTTTAACAGTTCAAGCTGCCCGTCATCGCTAATCGCTTCAAAGCCCGTGACAACGACCATCCGCCGCGCCGAGATCATCGGGTACTGCTGCGCCATCGCCAGCGCTTCACCCAAATCGCCTTGCGCGACTGAGATTGCGACATAATTGAAATCGCGCACCGCCGCATCCACTGCCGCATCGGCCAGTTTTTTCAACGTCTGGTCGCGCAGATAGCGTTCCGTGCCTTCAAACAAATAGAGCGGCGCGATCTGCCCGCTTTGGAGTTTCCGGTGAAAGTCCGTTTGCGATTTCAGCGCGTCTTGTGAGGCTTGGCGTTTCATCAGGTAAGCTCAAAACCCTTCCAGAATTGTCGTCATCACGCTTTTGGCAAAGTCCCGCGCGATGCGATCCACCGCCGGCCCCTCTTCGCTGAAGAAGGTTTTGGGGTCGCCCGCGATTTCGTACTCACCGCGAAAGATGAAGCTTTGATTGTCGAAAAGGATTTTGTTTTTGGTCTGGTCGCGAACGGTCAGGCCGACAGTAATGGCGACTTCAAACAGCCGCGCGCGCGCGGGGTTATCGGTCAGCAGCACCGGACGATAAGTGAATGCCTTGATCGTGCCCAGCATCACCGCGTCCGCGCCTTCAGCAGTCGAAGTAATGTGCAACGACCGCGAGCGCCGCAGCGCTTCATCCACCATCGCGGCGGTGAAGCGCTGTTCAACCTTGAACCGCAAACTCGGATTCTGGAATGGTGGAATGGCCAGCGTCTTGATGTGCTTCGGCAATCCATCGCCGCGCCCGACGGGTTTGTAACATTCGGTGAAGCTGCAGGTCAGCAACAAAAGCGGCAAAAAGAGAAAGGCTTGTGTTTTTGATTTCATCATCGGCGTCATCCAATCAAGTCCAAGTTAGGTGCGGGATGATACCAGAGCAAGTCTTCTTCTGACATCGAACAGAATCAATCTGCATGCTGTGTGAAATCTGACTTCACTACCTTACCTTTCTGAGTCTGGCTGATTTCAGATCGGCATCCCCGTTATTCAGATGGTCTTTCTCTTCCTGAACTAATTCCTGAACACTTTTGCCGGACGCAATGGCGCGTTGCGCCAATTCCGCTGCCGCCATAAACCCCAACTCTTCATTGCGCAACGCGGCCAGCCCGATGGTGCGATCAGCGTATTCACGGCAACGTTCGCGATGCGCGCGAATGCCGCGCACGCATTTGTGGTCGAAGGTGCGCGCGGCGTTGGTCATGACTTTTAATGATTCGAGCAAGGCATAAGCGACATACGGCATCATCACATTCAGTTCCAGTTGCCCCGCCTCTCCGCACATGGTGATGGCGGTATCCTGGCCGATGACGTGGAAGCAGACCATATTGACCATTTCAGGAATCGAAGGATTGACCTTGCCGGGCATGATCGAAGAGCCAGGCTGCACCGCCGGAAGCTCAATTTCATCCAGCCCTGTGTTCGGGCCGGAATTAAGCAAGCGGAGGTCATTCGCGATCTTGCTCAGTTCGATGGCAAAGCCACGCAGGGCACCGGACAGCGCCACGAAATCGCCCAGGCTTTGCATGGACTGAAAACGGTTGGGCGACTGTTGCATGTCCAGCCGGGTAATGCGGCTTAACTCCGCAACAGCCAGCCGCGCATAATCAGGATGAGTGTTGACGCCATTGCCAACTGCCGTGCCACCCAGCGGAACTTCCAGCAGGAAGCCTTCTGTCGCGGCCAACCGCCGCTCGGCACGGCTGATGTTTTCGGCATATCGGCTGAATTCATCGCCCAAGGTCATTGGCACGGCATCGTGCAGATGAGTGCGGCCCGATTTGCGAATGTCGCCGAATTCCATCGCTTTTACGTCAAAGGTTTCGCTTAATTCTTCGATGACCCTGCTCAGGTCCTTCATCAACCGCAACGACGCGACGCGGATCGCCGTTGGAATTACGTCATTGGTGGACTGGGACCGATTGACGTGGTCGTTCGGGTGAAGCTTCGAATAATCCCCGCGAGGCGCCCCCATCATTTCAAGCGCGCGATTGGCGATCACTTCATTCATATTCATGTTCAGCGAAGTGCCCGCGCCCGCTTGAAATACATCAAGCTGAAATTGATCGTGCCATTGACCGGCGATGATTTCATCAGCGGCGCGAATGATTGCAGTGCTGTCTTTCAGCGCCAGTTTGTTCGTTGAGAAATTGGCGGCGGCGGCTGATTTTTTGACCTCTGCCAGCGCCACAATCAATTCAGGATGAATCTTCAAATTGCTGATCTGAAAATTCTCCAGCGCGCGTTGCGTCTGGCCTCCATAAAGCGCCTCGGTTGGGACGGCGGTTTCGCCTAAAGGATCGCGCTCAGTTCTGTAATGCGTGCTGTGTTGTTTCTTCACCTGGTCCTCTCGATTGTTAATCTGTCAGACAGGGGTCTTATGCAACTGACAGAATGTGAATGACCCGGGACCGCCAAAGCAGCATAAGATTGCCTGTTTGTGGAAATCACCCGCAGAAACTATTCAGAAAGTAATCTGGGCAAAAATTATGCCTTGATTTCATGCGCTCTCGGCGGTTCAACTCGCAACAAACCTTTCAATACATCTGGCGTAAATTTATTCGGTGATGGACAGTCATACGCAGCGAAAAAAAGCTCACCATAGCCTGCATAATGTGGATACATTTGTTCGATAGCTATACGCCGTCTGCTATAACGTTCGCAGCCTTTAATACGACTGACTTAAAATGGTTGGTGCAAGGCGGCGTGTGATAAACTCCGCCTTCAAAATTTCGTCTGGCAATTTCCAATCCAATTCGCCTAAAAACAGGAGAGTCTATGAAACAAGCCCGCTCAATTCGTGTCTTGCTTTTCACCTTTCTCGTCTTTGCATTTGTTCTGCAGGGACAATTCGTTTCTCTCACACAAGCGAACAATTCAAAGCTGAGCGCCAAAATTAGCGCGATAGAAAAGATCGCGAATTCGGTGACGATTTACCGCGACAAATGGGGCGTGCCGCATGTTTACGGCCCAACCGATTACAGCGTGATGTTCGGCTTTATGTATGCTCAGGCCGAAGACAATTTCTGGCAGGTCGAAGACAGCTACATTCAATCCATTGGCCGCGCCGCCGAAGTTTACGGCGAGGTTGGCGCTGTGCGCGCGCTGGAATCGGACATCATCAACCGCCAGCTTGAAATCAACCGGCTGGCCCAACAGGATTACGCCAAGGCGAGCAAGCTGACCAAAGACATGTGCGACGCGACGGCGGACGGGTTGAACTACTTTTTGGAAAAGAACCCGCAGGTCAAACCGCGATTGATCACAAAGTTTGAACCCTGGCATCTGCTTGCCTTTAACCGCTTCGCGCAATATGAACTTTTTATCTTTAAGCGCCTGGGCCTGAAAGCCGATGAAATGCGCGCTTCGGTGCAGGAAGCGGGGAAGAAGACTGCGGGATTGGGCGACAGGGAGACGGAGGGACGGGGAGATGAGATTGCGTCCGCCAATCCGTCAGTTGCTGATGACGCAGAAGACATCTGGAGCGCTGGCGTGATTGGTTCGAACACGTGGGCGATCACGCCGAAGAAATCGGCCTCCGGCCACGCGATGTTGCTGGTCAATCCGCATCAACCGTTTTTCGGCCCCGGCCAATGGATCGAAGGTCATGTTCACAGCGACAGCGGATGGAATATGTCCGGCGCTTCGTTTCCCGGTTCGCCGTTCCCGACGCTGGGCCACAACGACAATCTGGGCTGGAGCCACACCGTCAACGCGCCCGATGTGATTGACGCCTGGGAAGAGAAGTTCGACGACGCCGCGAACCCGCTCAGCTACAAATACGGCAGCGACCATCGCACTGCCACCGAATGGACCGAAACCATCAAAGTCAAAACGGATGCCGGGTTGGTTGAACGCACCTTCAAGATGCGCAAGACGCATCACGGCCCGATTATGGCGATGCGTGATGGCAAGCCATTGGCCGTGCGAATGGCGGCGTTTGAAAACGCTGGCGGCGCATTGGAACAACGTTATCTAATGGGCAAGGCGAAAAATCTGAAAGAGTTCCAGGCCGCGATGTCGCGTCTGGCCGTGCCAATGTTCAACACGATGTACGCCGACCGGGAAGGCAACATCTGGTACGTTTATTACGGCGCGGTGCCGAAACGCGATCAGAAGTACGACTGGTCGAAGTTCATGGACGGCAGCGATCCCGGCGCGGAATGGCAGGGTTATCACAAACTGGAAGAGTTGCCGCAAATTCTGAATCCGGCTTCAGGCTTTGCGCAGAACTGCAACGCCACGCCGCTGCTGGCCGCTGGCGAAGAGCTTGGCAAAGACGGCAATCCGGATGGAGCGAAATTCCCGAAGTACATGGTCACTGAAAAGGACAATCCGCGTTCGCGTATTTCACGACGTGTTCTGTCGGAGCGCGCCAAATTCAGTTATGACGATTGGACTAAAGCCGCCTACGACACGCGCGTCATTGAAGCCGAACGCCTGATCCCGCTACTTGCCGCCGAGTTTGAAAAATTCAAAGCCGCCGACGCCGCCAAAGCCGAAAAGCTGGCGGATGTGATTGCCGAACTGAAAGCCTGGAACGGCGTCAGCACGATTGATTCAGTGCCGATGACGGTTTTCACACTGTGGGCATATAACCGCTTGCAGCCGCAGGCGCAGCAATTAACCAAAGGCCGTCCCTTCCCCGACATTGACGTGCTGGATTATGTCGTTGGCGATCTGACGAAAAAGTGGGGAACATGGCGGGTCAAATGGGGCGAGATCACACGTATCCAACGCGTCCACACCAGCGGTTCGATTGAACCCTTCAGCGATGACAAACCGAGCTTGCCTGTTGCGGGCGGGCCGGGCGATCCGGTCGGCATCGTCTTCAACTTTTACGCGCCGGAAGCGAAAGGGCAGAAGCGCCGCTACGGCACGGTCGGCCATTCGTTCTTCAGCGTCATCGAATTTGGCCCGAAGCCAAAGGCATTATCAATCCTGCAATTCGGCCAGAGCGCCGATGCCAGTTCGAAGCATTATTTCGATCAGGCTGAGCTGTATTCCAAGATGCAGTTCAAACCGGCCTGGTTCACGTTGGATGAGATCAAGGCCAATCTGGAAACCTCATACCATCCTGGCGAAAAAGCTGGGGCAGCCAGCGCAGCAAAAGCTGCCGGACGATGAAGCAATCCGCCAAAGGGCGGCTCAAGCAAGTGAGTCGCCCTCTGCGTGGAAAATTGCCCGCAGGGTTTTATACTTTCGCCGTCACATCGCTGAATCAACTAAGGAGGGTTTATGTCAGCAATCAGTTTTGAATGCATACTCAAGCAAGCAGAACAGCTTTCGCCAAGTGAGCGAGCGGGATTGATTAGTGTGTTGGCAAATGGGTTGGCACGGACAACGACGCCACCGATATCCGCCGAAGAGCTACGGGCGCGTGTGGAGGCGTTGCGTGGCAAGTATCGTGGCAGCCTTTCAAGCGTGGATGAATTTCTGGCGGCCAAGCGCGAAGAGGTTGAGCTTGAAGAAGCTCGCTACTTGGCGCGGCATCCTGAAGAAGTCGAGGTAGCCAAAGAGGCTCGGCGATGATCTACGTTCTGGATTCGAGCGCAATGATTGCGCTCGCGAATAACGAGCCAGGCGCGGATGTTGTTGCCGATTTGCTTGCCGACGCACGACACCAATGTCTTGCGCACGCCATTAACCTCTGCGAAGTTTTCTACGACGCAATCCGGCGGAGCGGTGAAACTCAGGCATTGAAGATTCTTGCTGATCTGCGAGGGTTGGGCGTGATTGAACGCGATGATCTGGATTTAGTTTTCTGGCAGCACACCGGCAGACTGAAGGCCATCCACCGGCGCGTTTCGCTGGCCGATTGCTGCGCGCTGGCGCTGACCCTGCGCCTGGGCGGCGAGTTGGTCACGTCGGATCATCACGAATTGGACGCGCTGGCTGCGGCTGCCGTCTGCCCGATCAAATTCTTCCGGTAATCGTAACCGCGCCGATAAAGTGAACCCCGCCGCCGCCCGCCTCGTACTCGCCCACAGCAAGACTTCCAATCCATCGCTGAAGGAGAGCTTCTATGCACTGCCCACAATGCGGACAACAACCGCCGACCGAACAGACCCGGTATTGCACACACTGCGGCTTCGCGCTTAGCCCGGTGAAAGAGCTTCTGGCCACGGGAACGCTGCCCGGTACGACGCGGCAGCGCGACATTACGCTGGGCGCGGGGTTGATGCTGGTCGGCGCAATCAAAGCCGCCTTGATCACTTTGGCACTGAATGAACCGAGGGCTGCGGCTGTGGCAATCATGTCTGTCATGGCTGGCGGCTTTTTCGGCCTGCTGCAACTTTTCTTTCAACTTTCTCCGCGCCAGAAAGGGCTGAGTCTGGGTGCAACATTGATGTTTCTGGGCGCGCTGGTTGGCCTGTTAGCGGGGATGCCTACTGAAGGAGCGGGCACGTTCGCGGTGCTTGTCGTCGCCATTCCCATGATTCTGTTTTGGAAGCGGCTGGCGGGTGGATTCTCAAAACTCTTCTTTGACAAATCGGAGAGCAGCGGTCAGCGAGCAATGCCGCCGTCGAAATCGGTGGCTGCTTTACCGGCACCGCAGACTCTAGCGATTGATCTGAACACTGACCGCGTGAAGCAGTCTGCCCGGTTGAGCGTGATTGAAGGGACGACCAAATCGCTTGGAGCCGAAGGGCTGCCCGAATCCTCTTTGTAGGTCAACGCCCACGCCAGCACGCTTCTCGCTTTTCCAGAAACGCGCCGATGCCTTCCTGCGCATCTTCGGCCATCGCGTTCAAGCTCATCACTTCTTTCGTGTAGTCGTACGCCTTCGCCTGATCCATATCAATCTGTGTATAGAACGCCTGTTTGCCGATGCCCAGAATTAACGGGCTAGCTTCGGCGATCTGGCTGGCCAGCTTTTCAGTTTCGTCGCGCAGCGCATCCACAGGCACCACGCGATTGATCAATCCCCATTCGGCTGCGGTCGCCGCATCAATCGGAGCGCCGGTCATCAGCATTTCCAGCGCGCGTTTGCGGCCAATGGCGCGGGTCAGCGCGACCATCGGCGTTGAACAAAACAATCCAATGCGCACGCCCGGCGTGGCGAATTTCGCAGTGTCTGCCGCGACAGCCAGATCGCAAGTCGCAACCAATTGGCATCCGGCGGCGGTGGCCATCCCTTGCACTTCGGCGATGACGGGCTGCGGAATTCGCTGAATTGCGGTCATCAATTCGACGCAGGCATCGAAGAGTTGACGATATTCGCCAACCGAACGTCCGCGCATTTCGCTCAGGTCGTGGCCGGAAGAAAAGACCTTGCCGGACGCGGCCAGAATCACCGCGCCAACTTCGCGCGATTCGCCCAAGCCACGCAGGGCGGCGGTCAATTCCCGCATCAACACCAGCGAAAGGGCATTGCGCCGTTCCGGACGATTCAGCGTGATGCGGGTGATATTCCGGTTTGTCTCAACCAGCAGGGTTTCGTAGTTAAGCGGCATACGTCCTCCAGGATAACAAAGTGGCGAAGTGAATCGAGCGATCAGGAAAGCCAGACACTGAAGATGTTGTAATCCACTGCGTGCTTTTGCACAACGGATGGAATGTTCAATGCCTTGACAAAACAGCCTGCAAGATTATGATTCGGGCGCTGCAATGATTCATTCACACCATACATTTTGTTGTTGTCCCCGCACTTGTACCTGCTGTTGTTGTTGCCGGTGAACAACCCGGCTTTCTCTCTTTCACAAGCTCAACCCAAACGTTAGGAGGAAGATTATGTCAATCCGCTTAGGCGATGTTGCGCCGGATTTCACGGCGCAAACCACTGAAGGAACCATCAACTTTCACGAATGGCTCGGCGACTCTTGGGGCGTCCTGTTTTCGCACCCCAAGGATTTCACGCCGGTCTGCACTACCGAACTGGGCGAAGCCGCGCGGCTGAAACCCGAATTCGACAAACGCAACGTCAAGATCATTGGCCTGAGCGTTGATCCATCGGACTCCCACCACAAATGGGCTGAAGACATCGCGGAAACACAGGGCACTGCTCTGAACTTCCCCGTCATTGCCGACGCCGACAAGAAGGTTTCCGACCTCTACGAAATGATTCATCCGAATGCCAGCGACACCTTCACCGTGCGTTCGGTCTTCGTCATCGGCCCTGATAAGAAAGTGAAACTGACGCTGACGTATCCGGCCAGCACGGGCCGCAACTTCGTTGAAATTCTGCGCGTGATTGATTCACTGGAATTGACGGCGAAATACAGCGTGGCCACGCCGGTCAACTGGAAAGACGGCGACGACGTCATCATTGTCCCGGCGGTTTCGGACGAAGCAGCCAAGGAGAAATTCCCCGGCGGCTGGAAGACCGTCAAGCCCTATTTGCGGATCGTTGCGCAACCGGGCAAATAGAGCACAGACAAAATGAGCGGCAGACTTGAAAACCTGCCGCTCATTACTTCATTACGATGTTGTCTCACCCTTCAACTGTCGTTACACCTACTTCGCACGGCGCTGCTGTCAGCGGCGCTTCGTCACTGCCTGACCTCATCGGCAATACTCCACTGCTCAAGCTGAATAATCTCAACCCCAATCCACAGGTCGAAATTTATGCCAAAGCAGAGTGGGCGAACCCGGGAGGTTCGGTCAAAGATCGTCCGGCGCTGAAGATGATTACGGAAGCGGAACGAGCAGGCCTGCTGACGCGCGATAAGATTCTGCCCAACAGAACGCTGATTGACGCGACCAGCGGCAATACGGGGATCGCCTATGCGATGATCGCTGCGGCGCTTGGTTACAAAGTCGAATTGTGTTTGCCGCAAAATGCCAGCGCGGAACGCAAGCGCATTCTTCAGGCCTATGGCGCCCACGTTGTATTGACTGATCCAATGGCCGGAACGGACGGCGCAATTCTGGAAGTCCGGCGGCGCGTGGCTGAATCCCCGGACAAGTACGTCTATTTGGATCAGTACAACAATCCGGCCAACTGGCAATCGCATTACGAAACCACCGGCGTTGAAATCTTCAATCAAACGGCCGGACGCATCACGCATTTCGTTGCGGGCCTGGGCACCAGCGGGACCTTCGTCGGCGCGGGTCGTCGTCTGCGCGAATTAAAGCCCGACGTCCAGTTGATCTCCATGCAACCCGATTCGCCGTACCACGGCCTGGAAGGCATGAAGCACATGGAATCGGCCATCGTGCCCGGCATCTATGACCCGACGCTGGCCGATGAGGAAATGGAAGTTGCCACCGAAGACGCCTACGCGATGGTGCGGCAATTGGCCAAAGGCGAGGGTTGGTTTGTCGGCGTGTCGGCGGCGGCCAACATCGTGGCGGCATTGAGAATCGCCGCGACCATTGAACGCGGCGTCATTGTTACGATTCTGTGCGATGGCGGCGGCAGATACTTGAGCGAAAAGTTTTGGAGTCCTGAGGAATAGACGATGAGTGTCAAGCTGGCTACAGACCACATCCGGACAATCAGAGAACATGGCGAGCGAACGTTCCCGGAAGAATGCGGCGGCTTACTGCTGGGCAATGTTAAAGAGGGTGTGCGCGTCATTCAGGAAGTCTTGCCGCTGGAAAACATCCGCAAGGATTCGCGCCACAATCGCGTGGAAATCAGCCCGCTGGATTACGCCAAAGCAGAACGCGAAGCCGCGAAACGGGACTTGGGAGTGTGGGGCTATTACCATTCGCACCCGAATCATCCGGCGGTGCCTTCGGGATTTGATCTGGAGCACGCGCCTTTTGTGGAATGGTCGTACTTGATCGTTTCCGTGCGCGACGGCAAAGCCGAGGAAGTACGCGCCTGGACGGTGCGCGAAGACCGTTCACAGTTCGATGAAGAAGAGATCATTTTGTAATCAAGAGCATGGAGTTCAGGCTTTAGCCTGCATTGCTGATTCAGATCAAAACTCAGGCAGGCTAAAGCCTGGACTCCATGCATTTCTATTCGAGGAGAAAATTGAAATGCCAAAGATTGTGATTCCGACAGCGCTGCGCCAATACGCGGGCGGCACGGCGGCAGTGGACGTTCAGGGAGCAACCGTCGGCGAAGTGCTGGGGAGTTTGACTACGCAGCATCCCGAATTGAAAAAGCATCTGTACGATGCCGGCGGCAAGCTGCGCAGCTTCGTCAACGTTTACGTCAACGATGAAGACATTCGCCATCAGCAGCAGGAAAACACGCCGATCAAAGAAGGCGACGACATCAGCATTATTCCAGCAATAGCTGGGGGTGCAGGCGGTGTGGGAACGGAAGAAGCCCGAAGCGGCGGCGCGCTGCCCGAATTGACCAAAGATGAGATTGCGCGTTACAGCCGCCACCTGATCATGCCCGAAGTTGGGATGGAAGGTCAGCGCAAGCTGAAAGCTGCCAGCATTCTGTTGATCGGCACGGGCGGTTTAGGTTCGCCGTTGGGTTTGTATCTGGCAGCAGCAGGCGTGGGACGATTGGGCTTGGTGGATTTTGACGTGGTGGATTTCAGCAACCTGCAACGCCAGATCATCCACGGCACCAAAGACGTGGGTCGCCCGAAAATTCAATCAGCCAAAGATCGTTTGTCCGACATTAACCCACACATCCGGATTGATACTTACGAAACAGCGCTTCGCGCAGATAACGCCCTCGACATCATCAAACCATACGACATCGTCATTGACGGCACGGATAACTTTCAGACGCGCTATCTGGCCAATGACGCCAGCGTGCTGCTGGGCAAGCCGAACGTTTACGGTTCGATTTTTCGCTTCGATGGGCAGGCGTCAGTCTTTTATCCGGGCGGCGGCGGGCCTTGCTATCGTTGCTTATATCCCGAACCGCCCCCGCCGGGCTTGGTTCCGTCGTGCGCAGAAGGCGGCGTGCTGGGCATCCTGCCGGGCATCATCGGCGTGATTCAGGCGACCGAAGCTATCAAGCTGATCATCGGTCAGGGCGAATCGCTGATCGGACGCCTACTACTGTTTGACGCTTTGAAGATGAAGTTCCGCGAGTTGAAGCTTCGCCGCAATCCTGAATGCCCGCTGTGTGGCGAGAATCCAACGATCAAAGATTTGATTGATTACGACGCCTTCTGCGGCATTACGCCGCCGCAGGCCGAAGTTAAAACAGACGCTGTTTCTGATTGGGAAGTCACGCCCGCACAACTGAAAGCTGAACTCGATAGTGGCAAACCGATCACCATCATTGACGTGCGCGAACCGCACGAATGGCAGATCGGCAATCTGGAAAATTACGGATCGAAGCTGATTCCGCTGGGCGAGTTCCCTTCTCGCTTGAACGAACTGAATGGCGATGACGAGATCGTCGTCCATTGCAAGATGGGCGGGCGCAGCGCCAAAGCATATGAGACGCTGAAGCAGGCGGGTTTCAAGAAGATTCGCAATCTGAAGGGCGGCATCCTAGCGTGGGCGGATCAAGTGGATCCGAACATGCCGAAATACTAATGCAGGGATTAACGCAAAGACGCTAAGGTTCAAAGACGCAAAGCTGATTCGTAAAATGGCTTTGCGTCTTTGCGTTGAAGTTAAGGACAAAACTGATGTCAGACAAGCGCAAACTTCGCAGCCAGGATTGGTTTGGCAAATTCGACAAGGCTGGCTTTATCTATCGCAGTTGGATGAAGAATCAGGGGCACCCGGATCACCTGTTTGACGGCAGACCCGTGATTGGAATCTGCAACACGTGGTCGGACCTGACGCCCTGCAACGGGCACTTCCGTGAACTGGCCGAACACGTCAAACGCGGCGTGTATGAAGCGGGCGGGTTCCCCGTGGAGTTCCCCGTGATGTCGCTGGGCGAACCGTTGCTGCGTCCGACGGCCATGCTCTTTCGCAATCTGGCGAGCATGGATGTGGAAGAATCCATTCGCGGCAACCCAATGGATGGCGTGATTCTGCTCGCCGGGTGCGACAAAACGACGCCCGCCGTGTTGATGGGCGCGGCCAGTTGCGATTTGCCAACGCTGCTGATTTCGGGCGGGCCGATGCTGAACGGCAAATACCGCGGCGCGGAAATCGGTTCCGGCACTTCGGTCTGGAAATTCAGCGAGATGGTGCGCAGCGGGGAGATGAGCCAACAGGATTTCTTCGACGCCGAAAGCTGCATGTCGCGCTCCGCTGGGCACTGCATGACGATGGGCACGGCTTCGACGATGGCGTGTCTGGTCGAAGCGCTGGGCATCGGAATGCCGATGAACGCGGCCATCCCGGCAGTTGACTCACGGCGCGCGGCGCTGTCGCATATGGCCGGACGACGCATTGTCGAGATGGTTCACGAAGATTTACGACTGTCACAGGTGCTGACCCGTAAAGCGTTTGAAAACGCCGTGCGCACGCTGGCCGCAATTGGCGGTTCGACCAACGCAGTTGTTCACCTGCTAGCCATTGCCGGACGGCTGGATTTGGATTTCACACTCGCAGACCTTGATCGGCTGGGCCACGATGTTCCCTGCCTGGTCAACCTTGCGCCTTCGGGCCAGTACTTGATGGAAGATTTTTATTATGCGGGCGGCCTGCCTGTTGTGCTGCGTGAACTCGGTGATCTGATTCATCAGGACGCGCTGACCATCAACGGCAAAACCATCGGCGAAAACGTAGCCGACGCCGTCTGCTACAACCACGACGTGATCCGCACGACGGCGGAACCGTTCAAACCGCAGGGCGGCATTGCAGTGCTGCGCGGCAACCTGTGCCCGCAAGGCGCTGTGTTGAAGCCTTCCGCCGCAACGCCCGAACTGATGCGGCATCGCGGGCGCGCAGTCGTTTTTGAAAGCATCGAAGATTTCCACGCGCGGATTGACGATGAAAACCTGGATGTTGACGAAAGTTGCATGCTGGTGCTGAAAGGCTGCGGCCCTCGTGGTTATCCGGGAATGCCTGAGGTTGGCAACATGCCGCTGCCGCCGAAGATTCTGCGCAAAGGCATCACAGACATGGTTCGCATCTCCGACGCGCGCATGAGCGGCACGGCCTACGGCACTGTTGTGCTGCACGTCACCCCAGAAGCCGCAGCGGGAGGCACACTGGCGCTGGTCGAAAACGGCGATGTCATCGAACTCGACGTGGCCGCGCGACGCCTGCATCTGGACGTATCAGAAGATGAATTGGCGCGACGCCGCGCGCTTTGGCAACCGCCACCGCCGCATTCCGAACGTGGCTACAACAAACTCTACTGCGAGCATGTCCTGCAGGCTGACCGTGGCGCCGATCTGGATTTTTTGGTCGGCTCAAGCGGCGTCGAAGTGACGCGGGATTCTCACTGATTCAGAAGGCATGAAAGCATGGAGTTCAGGCTTCAGCCTGCCTTACGAACTGGCAGGCTGAAGCCCCAATCCACAGTGATAGCGGTTTGCAGTTGCGTGCGCCCTGAGCGCGGCCTGGACGCATGAGCTGTGGGACAAGATGGTATCTTGTCCCTGGCCAGCGGGGACAAGATACCATCTTGTCCCACAACTTCCGGCGGTCGCACGCATCAGCAAACCGCTATAAGAGATGCAATTTCTGATTCCTATTCCCTGGCGAAACGTAAAACAGCGGGGCGAGTCGCGAGTCACCCTTTGCATCAATGATGCGGACTTCGGTTCCGACTACGTTGGTCGGCAGCGGATTTGTGGTCGCGGTTTGAGTCGCAGTCGCCAGGCTGAGGCCGGAGACTGCGCCGATGGATTCAGGCGCCAACGAACCAGCGAAGGTTGCGGCGGAAACGCCGCCGGAGAGCATAGCGCGTTTGGCTCGGTTGATATCTTCTATCGTCACGCCGAGCCGGAAGCGAAAGAAAGGAGGCGTAAAAGTAGCTTGCTCCTGTCTTCCGATAGAATTTGGTGGACGGGGGTCTATTTCTTACGCCCCACTAAACCTTCATGGCCTTTGCGAAAGCAAGTTGGATCACTTCTTCGGGGGCAATATCTGAAGCCAGCACGCAAGTGACCGTGCCCTCCTGCCAGAAAGCGATAGTCAGGCCATTGAGGCGGTAGATGTAAAACCGGGTTCCTTTGTTTTCGCGCAAGGTTGCACCTGAAGAGGGTAGTTCCGTCACCTGGCCCGGATACATCTGACAGATCAAAATCCGGTTGTCTTTCCCACGGTAAACGAAAAGCGCGCTCTGGCGATTGAGCAGTTGATGGACTCGCCCGCCCACTAAACGGTAATTCATCATTCCCAGATCAAAGACTCGCGTGTCGAAAGCGATGCCTTGCGCGGAGAAAAACCGCTCCATTGCTTTGACATCCGCCGTCTGCAACATCAGGGGTAGTTTCTCGGCTTGATAACTTTGATAATCCCGCGCGACGGCCAGCGGCAACGACGCCAACTCAGCAGACTGTTCCAGTGGTTGCCGATGTGCCGTTCGGAAAACGAAGTAAGACAACGTCAGGACAACACCCGCCACCAGGACAAACCCGTAAGCCAGGATCGCTCTCCGCTGTTGCCACCAGAGGATCGGCTTGACCACAAAGTAGTCGTCTTCAATGGCCAGGGCCTTCAAAATTGTTTCTTCCAGTTTCGCGGGCGCGGATGCGGACGCGAACCGTTGATGGGAAAATTGCTTGGTCCAACGCAAAGCCTCGAACTCCCGCTGGCATTCCGCGCACGATGCCAGATGCTGCTCCACCTCAAGACGCGCTTCGTCGTTCAGCCGGTCATCCAGCAGCTCCTGCAACTCTTCCTGAAAATGTCTGATCTCCAGCGGCATGCTTATACTTTCGCCTTTTGAACGTACCCTTTCTTTTGGGCGTACTGCTGCAGTTCCAGGAACAATAACTTCCGCGCGCGAAACAACCGGGAGCGCACCGTCCCCACCGGACAATTCAAAATAGCGGCTGCCTCCTCGTAAGACAACTCTTCCACGTCCACCAACAACACCGCCGAACGGAAAGCTTCCGGCAGCCGGTTCAGCGCCTGATCCACTTCCGCTCCGACCTCCCGCAAATCAACCGCCCGCTGCGGGTCCCATTCCCCCGCAACTAAAAATTCCCGGAATTTTTCTTCCAGTTCATCCAGGGAAACGGACTCGGGTTCCCGCTGCTCCTTGCGATATCTATTCACGAAGACCGAATACAAGATGGTAAACAGCCATGCCTTGCAATTAGTTCCCGGCGTGAAATTGTGAAAAGTGCGGTAGGCGCGCAGGTAAGTTTCCTGAACCAGATCGCTGGCATCTTCAGCACGATGGGTCAAATGCATGGCTGTGTTGTATAGAGGTTTCGTGAAGGGCAGAGCTATCGCTTCAAATTGAGCGCGCGGTGTAGACATGGTGCTTTCGGTAGTTCGCGGTAAAAGCCGTCAAGGCCGACAGCCTCCCCTGTCCCTTGATGTCTGTGGCCGTCACTTTAATTCCCCGGCAGGCATTTATTTTTTATTTCGCGCGGGAACTTTTCCATGCCTTCAGATTGTTGAACCCAATGTGCCGATGCTTTTGCCGTGCTGCCTGCCCGTCTGTTCCGTGGGCAGACAGCATCGCAAAAGCGCGGAAGCGAACAACGCTTGAGCCGCCTGCGCGAGACGCGGGCGCGCCGTCCTGCAAGACTTCATGAAGATTGAGACATGGCTTTGATGGCCGGGAAGTTTTCCGCGCCTGATGGTCAGAGGTGTGTCTGAAACGGCTCTGCTTGCTGAGCGCGCCAACCGCAATCACGAAATGGCGAGCGCCTGAGCGCGCCGCCTTAACCCCTAACTGAAGAAAAGGAGTAGAGAAAATGACAAAGAAAACAAGCAGCATCACCGTGCTGGTTTCCCTGCTGGCATTGGTGATTTTTGGCCTGGCATTTTTCACCGGGAACAGGACCTCCGCGCAGGAGCGGAGCAGAACCTCCGCACAGGAGCGAAGCGCTGCCCCCGAGCGGGAGCAGGCAACGACAGGGCAGAGCGCAAAAGCCAGGTCTGCGCGTCAGGCCAGACCTCGCAACGAGACGGAGGCCTTTGCCAAACGCGGAGATATTCGCGGCTTGCCTACGCTGCTCAAACTGCGGCTGATCGAAATGGCGGCGCGACCGCACACCTTTGAGCCGATCACGGCCTTCGCCGAAGCCGCCGACCCAAGCCTGCTCTTTCAGTACTACCTGCTGGACACGAACAACTTTCAACCGAATGTCTTCACCAGTCGAATTGTGGGCATCAACGACCAGGCGCTTCAGACGGCGGCCAACGCGGCCAACGGCGGTTTGCCGACACTCGGCTCCGTGCGGATCGTGATCGAACCCAAGGCCGGCCTGCCGACCGATCCCAACGATCCGGGAGCGTTCATTGATGTGTTCATGGATTTCTCCGGGCTGTTCGTGATCAACAACGAGGCCGGCTGGTACGAGGGTTGGATGATCAGCGATCTCAGGGTGCCGCGCGTCGCTCCGCCGCGCGCCGACGGCACGGCGCAGTTTGGGATGCTGACGCAGGCCGACTATAACGCCATCGCCGCTTTGGGCAGCGGCAACAATCGTGTCGTCGGGAACATCTTCACCGGGGACGGCAATACGCCGCGCATGGGCCGCATCACCGACGTTTTTCCCGACCCGGCGCGCCAACCCAACACCGTCCCGCATCCGGTCAGCATGGGCGCCTTCAACGCGCAGCAGCAGAGCGACGTGCATGCCTACTGGGAATTCAATTCGGGAACCAACTGGGTCTTCCCGCACTACGAACTGCCCTTCACCGGCGGCGTGCCCGGCACCTTCGCCGCAGGATTGCAATACGGACTCCAATCAGTGGTTCCCGGTTCAGGCCCGGCGGGCGTGCGCAACACGACGTTGACCCACGGCGACAACCCGGACAACCCGCGCGACCCGGATCGTACAGAGGCCACCAACCCGGCGCAGCGGGAGACACGCAACCGTTTCATCCCCAGCGCCCTGGATCAGGAGGTGCTGCTGAACGCCTTCTTGCGGGTGAAATCTTTCAAGCCTGACGTGACCGATGTGGGGATGCGCCTGTTCCTCTCTTACGCGCAGGAGATCGCCCGAGTGGATCAGAACGGCGACGGCGTCATTTCGTTCCAGGAGGCGGACATCAACGGCTTCTCGGATGGCGGCCAATCGAATCGTCGTTTGTACCTGCCGCCGAGCGCATTCAATCGTTTCGCAGTCACGCGGGAAATCAATGACGGATTGCTCGCGCCCCGCTTTGCGCCCTTCCAGCGCGCTTACGTCCTGAGCGGCTCGGTGACGTTCGTGCGACCCGCGGTGCCGGCCTCTGTCCCGCGCGATGCGGACGACCGGTAGAACGACAACGAGTTAATGTAAGCAGGATCAGCAGAGAAAGTTGATTCTAAACAGTAATGGGAGCGATATCGCTCCCATTACTGTTTCTCAGTCTTGATTCGTGATTAGCGAATCGAGATGTTGACCACGTTGGCGCGCAGCACGACGCCGTTGCCGTCGTCCACTTTGACCAACAGGTTGAGCTGGCCGACCGGGGCGCAGACCTGGATTTCCTGGTCGGATCAAGCGGCGTCGAAGTGACGCCGGATTCACATTAATTCACCCTGCATGGAGTTCAGGCTTCAGCCTGCCTTACGAACTTGCAGGCTGAAGCCTGAACTCCATGCCATGCATCAGCTTCCAGTCATTTATTGAAACGCGACTTTCGCCTGGGTTGGTTTGCCGTTGACGGTGACCAGCAACCGCACTTCGCCGCGGCCTTTTAGGCTGCGTGGCAAGAGCAGATTGATTTGATCCAGACCGGCGAAACCGCCTTGCGGTCCGGCGTACAAGACCTGCGCGTCAACCTCGGCAAGCTTGACGCTTACCGCACTGAGCGATGTGCGTCCGCGAATGCCTGTCCCGAACACGACCAGATACACCTTGTCCGACTCATCGCCCAGATCAATCGGCCGCGTCACGAAACGTTTGCGCACCGGGTCATAATCCGCAATCGGTTCGTAGCTCTGCGAGCCATCCGCTTTGACGCGCAAGGCCACCCCGGACGGCGGCCCCAATCCATCGGCATTCGGCGTGAACAGCGCCGGCGCAACCGTTGCCATCGAGATCGTTCCGTCAGCAACCAGTTCGCCTTTTGTGAAGACTGAAACTTTTCCGCTTGTGCCACCGAAGGCGGCCTGGCTTTCGTCAAACGCAATCCCCTTTGGCACAAGGAAATTGATCTGCGTTGGCGAAACATAAAACAGCGGGGCGAGTCGCAAGTCACCCTTGTTATCAATGATACGGACTTCGGTTTCGGCGACGTTGACCGGCAGCGGATTTGTGGCCACGGTTTGAGTCGCAGCCGCCAAGCTGAGACCGAAGACCGCGCCGATTGATTCGGGCGCCAACGAACCAATGAAGTTCGCTGCAGAAACGCCGGTGGCTCTGCCAACTTGCTTCACCGCAACCGTCTGTCCGGCGATGGCCAAATTCCCGATGCGTGGGGCTGCGGCCTCATTTCCACGAATATAGTAACTGTACAGTGACCGCCCTGCTCCCCTGGGCTGAGAGACGGCGCTTAGACTGAACCAGGATTCACCAGGCCCAACATTCCATTGGCACTGTCTGCCGGTTGAAATCAACACGCCGGCAGTGCCGCCCAAAGAACTGAATGCTTTATTCACCTGAGTCAGACCGTAGCGGCATGGCGCAACGGGCAGCCTCAACGCATTCGATGTTCCGCCTCCCGGACTCGGAGTCATCACAGTGACCTCGACGTTTGCGGCATTGGCCAGATCGGCGGCGCTAACGGGAATGGTCAGTTGTGTGCTGTTGACAGGTTGCGTCGGTCGAATCGCGCCGTTCCACAACACCAACGAATTTGCCGCAAAGTCGCGCCCGTAAACGCTCAGATCAAACTGCCCACCGCCAACCGAAGCTTCGTCCGGTGAGATGCGCGCGATGACCGGCTTCGGGTTTTCCGTCGCAATCTTGATTTCGAGCGGAGCGGATTCCAAACCGCCTTCGAGCGTTGGCGTAAAGACGGTGATGCGTGCCGTTCCCACTTGTGCAATATCTTTGGCCGGAATTTGAGCCTGAAGCGCATTGCCGTTGATGTACGTCGTCTCGCGCGGCTGGCCGTTCCATCGCACAACGGAGTTGAAAACATTGCTGAAGGGCGCGTAATACGAAAAGTTGTTGCCGTAAACCGTGATGGTGACGACTTGAGTCCCGGCCAGAACAGAAGACGGACTGACGGAGTTGACCGCCGCCACCGCATTGTTTTCAATCCGCCCCGTGACCATTGCCCGCGCGATCAAATTGAGCGGCGACCTGGCACCGGTTTGCAGCAGTTGAAAACTCGCGCCGTTGTCGGTCGAAAGGAAGGAACGCTGTTGGGTTGAACTACCATCCGCTCCAATCGCCAGCTTCGACGAAGACGATTGCGCGCCAACGTAGATGTCGCCGCCGTTGATGACCGGCGCGTTCGGAATCACGACTTCGAGCATTCGATTTTCCGGCAGGCTTCCAATCGTGACGGTGCGATCGAACAAAAACTGCGGACTGGCCTGTGGGCGGCCTGCGCGCGCAGCATCAACGAAAGCGACGACGCGCAGTTGCGTCCCTGCGAGCGACGAACCATCGGCGGGCGGCGGCAATTGAAGCCGTATGGCTTGCAGTTCCCCTGGGTAACGCGAAGGCGTCAATCGAGTGACGGCCATCGCGCCGTTCAGTTTGACTGTGTCTTCGCGCGAATTGTCATCTGCCGAAAGTATCTCGACGACCGGCGCGTCAATCGGCAGTTGGTAGCCCATAAAATGGATCGCATCCAGATCGTATGCCGTCACGCCGCCGCGTTCGCCGAAGGCCAGGGTCGGATCCATGATGCCGATGTAGCGCCCGGTCAGCGCGTCGTCTTTCCAATGTCCCGCCGGATTGCCATCGCCGCCCGTGCCATCAGATTTGCCTGTAGAAAGCGGAAGCTCTTCGCCGCCCGCGAAGTAAACGTGTTCGTTGCCGGAAAGCATGGCGCGTTTGGCTCGGTTGATATCTTCAAACGTCACGCCGGGCCGGAAGCGAAAGAAATCCCAGACGGTGGCGTAGGCTTTTTTAGAAGGCTCGGTTTCGCCCACACCAGCATTGGAGGTGAAACCGAGAATACGCCCGAATTCGCGCAAGGCGAGTGTTTCAAAATCGAGCTTGTCAGGATCAACGCCATCGCTGGAATCGAAGTCGAACTTGACGTTTGAGTTGAAGCCGATGGAAGGCAGCGCCGTCAGTGTGCGGGCTTCCGCATTCGGATCGGCGTCCGCATTCAGCTTCCCGATGGCGCGGGCGATTGGCGTCGCGCAAGTCAGAATCTCCGCATCACCTACATCTGTCGGTATTGCTCCATCCGGCAACGCGCCGAAAATCAGCCCCTGCCGAAAATCAGTCGGCTTGTCGCGCATATCTTGCAAGATCAACGCGTAGAAGCTTGACGATCCGACGAGCAGATTCTGCACGTTGGTCACGGCGGCGGCGCTCGGCGATTGAAACGACTGGCCGAAATAGGTTGGGCCAAAATCCACATCCACGATCACCGAGATTTGATCCTGAATCAGCGTTTCCCATCTGGCGGCGGCGCGTTGTATGGCAGCTTTGGCTTGCGGAAACTGTTCCAGTTGGGACGTGCCGCGCAAGATCAAAAACAGCCCGTTACGTTTGGCCGCCGCATGATCCGCTGATCGAGAAGCCACATCATGGCTCGAAATTCCGTGCAATGAAGCGTTGCGTTCCGCCTGGCTTTGCGCTTCGCTGTACGGTGCGGCGGCGTCAGTTGCCAACTGACGAGTTGCCGTCCCACCGTCATTTTGATTTGTGACGAACACGGTTCCTCCGCCCACGTTTGCTTGCGGCGTGGCGGTTTGCGCGTGCTGCGTAAAGGGAGGAGTGAAAAGAATTGACAGAACGAAAAGACTAAGACTAAGCAGTAACCCGGCTTGCGTTTTTTTCATTGTTGGCTCCTATGGTAAACGGTTCTGGTGAGCAGGGGCTTTTTCTTTTTCCTGATTCGGCTTCAGGCCATTGAGGAATGGGCGGGGATATTTTACTCAAGCGGGTTTTTCCGACAACCATGAAATCATTAAATGCAGTACGGGGAGCGTAAGCGATCTGATGCTCCCGGAAAAGACTTCTTGCCGAGAATCAGAACGCTCACGCTCCCCGTACTTTTACCGCCTCTTAACTCGCCGATTAGCGAACCGAGATGGTCACCGTGTTGGCGCGCTGCACGATGCCGTTGCCATCGTCAACTTTGACCAGCAGGTTCAGTGAGCCGGTGACGCCAGCCGGAATCTCGACGTTCATCTGGTCGAGTCCGGCAAAGCCCGGAGCGGCCCCGGCAAAGAAGACCGGCGCGTTTGCATCACCAATCGTCGCCTTGATGCTTTCGGCGACGCCGTTGGCAGTGCTGCCGTCGGTGTCGTCCGCACCGCGCCAACCCGTGCCGTACAGCACCAGGAACAGTCTGTCGCCCGCGTTGCGTGTGATCGTTACTGGCGTCACTTTGCCGCCATCGTAACGCACCAGCGATTCGTAGCTCTGTTGGCCATTGGCTTTGACGCGCAGCAACACGCCCGATGGAGTGCCTGTTCCACTGGCATCGGCGGTGAACAGGCTGGGCGCGACCGTGCCCAATTCCAGCGATCCTTGCGCGACGACTTCGCCGTTTTTTATCACGGCGACTTGAGCAGAACCCGGCAACAGATCATCCGGCACTTGATAGTTGATCTGTCCTGGCGAAACGAAGAACAGCCCAGCCGGATTGCCGTCAATCAAGACAGACACGCCACCGAGTTCCGTTGGCAGCGGCAGCGTTTTGGCCACTTCCGTGCCGCCCGCCAGATTGCTGCCAAACGAAGCGATGATCGCGGACGCGGCATTGCCGTTCAGATAGCTGCCCGCGTTGACCGAAGTCAAAGGCGCGAATTCGACAAAGCTGGCACCTGTCGGGCCGTGCGCAACTTCGATGAACGTGGCGTCCACCGAACCATCCGGCAATTCCGCGCCGTTGATTTCAACCGTCGCGCCAACGGCCACCGTTGCGCGTTCGCGGTTGACCTGTGTGCGCGCGCTGACGTGAACCACGCGGCCAGCGGCCTTCCAATCGCCAACGAAATTGGCCGTCGTAGGCAATGCCGTCACTGCGCCGATGAATTCGATGAAGCTGCGGCGCTCGCCTTCCGACTGGCTGCGGCTTTCGATTCTGGTCGCGGTGACCGAACCGTCGGCCAGTTGATAGCCGTTGACGTGGACGTAGACCGCTGCTGCAAACTTGACGCGCGACTGTTCCAGCTTGGTATTGACCGTGACGTGAACCGTCTTGCCATCCACCGTCCAGTCTCCAACCAACGTCGCCGACGCGGGCAGCGTGCGGATCGGGCCATAAAAATCAATGAAGCCGATCGTGCCCGCGGGCGCGCCAGCGTCGCGTTCGACTTCGATGCCAACCGGATCAATCGAACCGTCCGTGCGCTGGTTGCCTTCGACTTCCAGATACGCGCCAACGGCTACGCGCCCGTGCTCCTGGCTGATGCGCGTTTGCGAAACGACGTGAATCGTCTTGCCGCCGACCGTCCAATCGCCTGCCAGTCCGTTGCCGATCTGAATGCTGGCGGCGGGCAGGCTGGTCAAGGTGCCGAACATGCGAACGTAACTGACCGTGCCGGTCGTGTCTTTGACTTCGATGGTGGTGGCGTCCACTGATTTATCCGAGCGTTCCGTGCCGACCACTTCGACCACTGCGCCGAGGGCCACGCGGCCTTTTTCCTGATTGACTTTGGTGGCGACGACGACGTGAACGATGCGGTCGCCAACCTTCCAATCACCAACCAAGGTTGGCGTGGCAGTTGTGGATGGCGGCAACAGGCTGACCGCGCCCGTAAAGCGGATCGAGCTTGGCGGCGAAGTCGGGCTGACCGAAATCTTCTGCGCGGTGACTGAACCGTCATTGGCCAGCGTGCCGCTGATTTCGACCGTCACGCCGACGGCCACTTTGCCGCGATCCTGGTTCAGGGCGGTCTTGTCGTTGACGATCACTTTGCGCCCGCTGACTTTCCAATCGCCGATGAAGTTGTTTGTGTTGGGCAGCACTTCCACCGTGCCTTTGAAATAGACTGACAGAACAGGCGGTTCAATCGTTGGCCGCAGTTCGATTTTGGTCGCAATGATTGAACCGTCCAGTTGCACGACGCCTTCCAAATCTACCCACGACCCAATCATCACATCGCCGCGAATCGTGGTTTTGTCGTTGACGATTACTTTGCGTCCGCTGACGACCCAATCGCCGATGCGCCCGGTGGTGCTGGGCAGCTTCTCGACTTTGCCAAGGAATTTAACCGGGATGCCCGTGATGCCGTCAGGTTTGACTTCGATCTCTGTCGCATTGGTCGAACCATCCAGTTGCATGAAACCATCAACATCAACCGTGACGCCAACGGCGGCTTGTCCTTTTGATTGGTCAATCTTGGTTGTGGCGCTGACGTGAACGACTTTGCCGTTGACCTTCCATTCGCCGACGCGGCTGGGCGAACTGGGCAGCGCATCTATTTTGCCCGTGAATGAAATGGGAAAGCCGGGAAAGGGATTAAGTTTGACGCTGATTTCAGTGGCCAGAATCAAACCGTCGTTCTGCTTGGTGCCTTTGACTTCGACCAGTGAACCGACAGCGACTTTGGCGCGCGTCTGGTCAATTTTGGTGGCATCGGTGACTTTGACCTTTGTTCTGCCAACCACCCATTCGCCGATCCAGCCCTGGGTCGCGGGCAGCGTGGTAATCGTGCCGACAAGTTCGGCTTTGTCATCTTGAGTATCGGCCCAGCTTGTCGGCATCAAGCCAAAAAGCAGCGCCGCGGTGACCAATACGACTGCGAAACTCGGCCGCAGCCATCGGTTCATTGCATCTTTCATCACACACCTCTTTTTGAAAACGTAACTGGTTGTTAAGTGGGAATTGAGAGCAGCTCTCGCGCGCAAAGCACAAACAATCAAACGACAAAACAAATTTGGCGGCAAATCGCATTTGGGCAATGCGATGGATGCGGGTCTCAGATTAACAGTCGTCCATACATTCGGCGAGAGATTGCGCGCAATCTCTTACAGGGGCACACCACTTCGATTGTAAAGTGGATCATTTCAGCCGAATTGTCATCTTGAATGCCGACTTCATGCCGGCCTAATGCCGAATGCTCTTGCCATAGCATCCGTTTGTGAGTTCACCGCGATTGAAAGCTACGTTGCCATTGATGATCACAGTTTCGATTCCGGTTGCCTCGCGACGCGGCTTTTCGAAGCTGGCGCGATCTTTAATGCGCGCAGGATCACAGATCACCAGATCGGCAAACGCGCCCGGGCGAATCACGCCGCGTTCTTTTAATCCGAAAATCCGCGCCGGGTATGACGTCATCTTGCGAACAGCCTCTTCCAATGTCAGCACGCCGTCTTCGCGGACGAATTTCGACAGGATGCGCGGGAATGCGCCGTAAGCCGCCGGATGCGGCAAGCCGCGCCCGTAATCTTCAGCATCCGTGCAGAACACGCTGGAAGGATGTTGAGCAAACTTCGCCAGCAAGTCGCGCTGGTCGCGTTCACCGCTGACTTCAAAAATCAGCATCGAAACCTGCCCCTGCTCTTCAATGATCAAATCCGAAATCGCATCGAACGGCATCTTGCCGGTCAGCGCCGCCAACTCCATCAGGCTGCGGCTTTCATACCGTTTGTTCTTGCGGCTTTCGACATAGCCGATGCGAATCGCTTCCCAGCCGGTCGCGCGCACCAGATTGTGCGGCCAGCCATTGGGCGCGCACGACGGTTTTTTATGTTCGATGTCGCGCTCTATGCGCCGCCGCGCCTTCTCATCTTTCAACCGTTCGATCAATTGCGCGACGCCGCCCGCGAGCGCCCACGGCGGATAGATGGCGATCATCATCGTCGCCGCCGCCGTGTAAGGAAACATATCGAAGCTGATCGCCAAGCCATCGCGCTCGGCCTGCTCTTCCATCCGCAACACCCGATCAATCTTCGGCCAATGCTCGCGCCCGACAGCTTCATTGTGCGAATGGTGAACGCGCACGCCGGTTGCGCGCGCCACGTCCAGCAACTCTTTCACCGCTGGGATCAATGTCTCGCTGGAACCACGAATGTGGCTGGTGTAAATGCCGCTATGATCCGCCACGACCTTCGCCAGTTCCTTCAATTCATCCGGCGCAGAATACATCCCCGGCGGATAAATCAACCCGGTCGAAATGCCCAGCGCGCCATCTTTCATCGCCTGCTCAGTCATCATCCGCATCTTCTTCGACTGCGAACGTGACGGCGCGCCCTTCATCAACCCCATCGCCGAAATGCGAATCGGCCCGTGCGGAGCCAGCGTGGCGATGTTCAGCAACAATCCGTTTTCTTCCAGCCGATTTAAGTACTCGCCCAAGGTGCGCCACCGCCATTCGACAGGCTCCGGCGTCATCCACGCATTGACCGCGCGCAGTGTGGCTTCGGCTTCGGCATTGGCCACCGGCGCGCAGCCCAATCCGCAGTTGCCGATAATGGTCGTCGTAATGCCCTGCGCCAGTTTGCAGCGCATCAGTTCAGCCTGCCTTTTGGGATTCAATGGCAGAATCAAATCGGCGTGAGAATGCGGATCAATAATGCCGGGGATGACGGTGAGCTTGTCAGCGTTGATAGTCTGTTTGGCTGTCGCGGCGAATTGACCGCCCGTTGGCTGGCTGATTGCTGCGATGCGATTGCCGGTGACGGCGATGTCGGCACGGTAAGCGGGCTGACCGGTTCCATCAATGACGTGGGCGTTTTGAATCAGCAGATCGAACTTCATCTTTATGGCGAGGTCTTCAGCGGTTTCGCGTGTTGGGACATCCATTCTTCAAGCTGGCTGACTGTCCATTGATCTGATTCAACCGCCAGAACCATCTCTAAAATCTCAGCCGTCGTGCAAACGATCTCCATTCCGTTCATTTTCAAAAAGTGGTCAGTCAAATGAGTGGCCGTGCGTTTGTTCCCGCCAACCCAAGGATGATTCTTGATTAACCCGAAGCATAAGGTTGCAGCTTGTGCCGTAAGATCGGCATTCGCATATGCTGCGGCTTGTCGCGGACGAGCAAGAGCGGATTCAATCAATAAGGGGATAAAAACACCGAATCAAATTTCACCCGCGCGACGCATTAATTCGATGTGCTCAATGACGGCTTCGGTATAGGTCAGGTAACGAATCACATCAGTCACCAAGCCGCTTCATCTCGGCAAATGCTTCGCCGAACTTATCAATGCTTTCCTGTACGCTGCGCTTCTCAATGCTTTCCTGTACGCTGCGCTTCATCTCTTCAGTCGCCGGGGGCAGAATCTCAGCCTCAACCTTGCCGTGAAGCAGATGCAATACAATGATTGAGCCTTCAGCGACACCCGCCGCCACCGCCATTTCAGGCAACATCGGCAATGCCCATCCTTGCTCCGTCTTATTGAATGTCAGTGATCCGATCATAGCTCAAGCCTCCTTTCATGAATTAAGAGTTGGACACCATCATCTTCGCAGCATCTGCGGTTTAGGATCAATGCCAGGCGCGATGGGTCATCTCTCACAACTCACCTTCGTATTCGGCCAGCAGCACAGCAATTTGATCGAACACGCCGGTCACCTCGCGCCCAGCGCCCGCGTAGTTGTTGCCCATCAGACTGACGATCAACACCTGCCCGCGCTTCGTGGCCACATAACCCGACAACGCATTGACGCCGGTCAGCGTGCCGGTTTTGCCGCGAAAGTTATTGGCCGCCGCCGTGTCGCGCATCCTTCGTTCCAGCGTGCCGTCCACGCCGGCGATGGGCAGCGATTCGCGGAAGACGTTGGCGTGCGTGTGCGTCAACATAAATTCCAGCAGCCGCACCGTTGCCCGCGGCGTCACCAAATCCTGCCGAGCCAGCCCCGATCCGTCACGCAAACTGAGCGGCACAACCTCCACACCGGCTTTCTGTAAAAACTGGCGGCGCGCTTCATTGCCGCGCGCGATGGTCGTTCGCGGCCTGCCGTAATCATCCAACTCCTGTGGCTCATGTGGGCCGCCGGTTGCGCCCAGTTGCCGCAACAGCAATTCGGCATGCAGGTTCTGGCTGGGTTTGTTGACGACTTTGATCAGTTCGGACATCGGCGCAGATTCGACCGTGGCAATTTCCGTCAGCTTCGATTCGTCGAAAGGTTTGGCGATACGGGCAGTGGAGTCCATACGTTCGACGTTACCCAGCAAGCGGATGCCGCGACGCGCCAGGGCTTCTTTCAGCAAGGTTGCGGCGTAGCTGGCTGGGTCGTGAATGGCTACGTTGACCTGATACTTTTCCACCGTACGTGGAATCGTCCCGAAAAATTCCACCGTGTTGCTGTCCAGCGGGCGGTTGATGCCAATGCGCGTCCGGCCATTTTCGGACGTCTTCGCGTTGTTGATGATCTTGACGTAAGCCGTCTGCGGCTGGACGGTGATCGTCGGTTTGTCGCCCGCCTTGCCGGGCGTGACGGTGAAGCTGACGCAGTTGTCATTGACGGTCAGCGCACTGACCTCAGCGCCGTAATAAAACTGCAAATCGTCCCATTCCCAACCTGGCCCAATCAGATCGCCCGCGAAGTAGCTGTCATCGCCGATCAACTTGCCGCTGATGATGCGGATGCCAGCGGCTTTGATCCGGTCGGCCAATTGTTCGATGGGGGTAATTCTGTCCACTGATTTCAGGTCGTCGTAACGCTGAGGGTAATTCTCGTCGAAGCGCGGCGACAGGTTCGGATCGCCACGGCCATACAAAATCAGATCGCCGCGAAGCGTGCCGCCTTTGCTGACAGGTTTCGTCGTATACACCGAAGTCTTGATTTTGAACTCCGGCCCGAACGCATCCAGCGCAGTCGCTGTTGTGTAAAGCTTCATGTTCGACGCAGGCATAAACGATTTATCGGCGTCACGTTCAAAGACAATCTTGTCCTGCCCGGCCCCCTGCAATTTGACCAGGATGCCCCATCGCGCAGCGGCGAACTTCGGGACATCCAGCAGCGCCGTGATACGCGCCTGTAGCTCTGCCACGTTTCGTGGCTTGGTTACGGCCGCGGTTTCCGGCGCTTTTTGCGGTGCGGCCTGCTGCGCCAGCGCGGGCGCAGCCAACAAACAGAAAACGAGACAAAGGGAAAGAAGATGCTTGAAGGTTTTCATTCGAAGTTGGTTTTTGGAGGAATGGGAAATTGCTCGGCGGTTTCAATTTGGCCGTCGCCCTCCACATTGAAGTACTGCACCGTGCTGTTTTCAAAGTCAGCAATGCAGAAACAGGGATTGTGTTTTCGATAGAGTGTGCCGGCGTTGATGATCGTCATCTCGCCGAATGTGCTGACCAACCGATGATGCGTATGGCCATTGATGACGAAGGCGAACTCTTTGGTCGCGGCCAGCCGCCACAGCGGGTAATTCGAATGCAATGTCATCAGGTCGTCGAACGGCCAGACGCCGCCCATATCGTCTTCGCCCAGCCCGTGGCAGAGCAGCATGCGCCCCGCAACAGTTTCGAACTTCAACCAGAAAGGCAGCCGGTTCAGATAAACCCAGGCCAGCGCATCGAAATCAAACCGCGTTTGCGCGTCGGGCAGCCCGCGCATTTCGTTCGTCATCAGCCAGCGTTCGTGATTGCCGCGCACCGTCACAACGCGATATTGCTGCAACAATGCGACAGTGCGGTTCGGGTCGCCCGGCCCATCCACGATGTCGCCCACCGCGCAGATCAGATCGAGTTGCCCCGCCAGTTCGCTTTGGAAAAATTGCAGCGCCGCTTCCAGGCGGCGATGTTCGCAATGGATGTCGCCAATCACGCCGATGCGGCGAAGTTTCTGAGGCGGGGGGGGTAGAGTATTGTCCGGTGTCATCGCGCGCGAATGTTTACCACACGGCGCGAAAAACAAAAACTCCACTTCAGCAGCCGAGGCCGAAGTGGAGTATGAGTTTGGGTACTGACTTTTTTATCGCTTGCCAAAGAGCCGGAACGTCAGCCCGACGGTCACACCGCGAGAATACCCCGGTGTTGCATGAACCTGGGCAACAATTGGCGCATCAGGGCGAATGCGGGATTCCAGGTAATTCTGCGTTTCGAAGAAATGTTTGTCCGTCAGGTTATCAATAGAAAAGTTGAAATCCACCCACGACCGGATGTGCTGTCGCATGCTGAAATCAAGCACATCCAGACCGGCGGCGCGAATGGTTGAATCTTCGCCGTCCAGCCGGTAGTTGCCCGTGTGACGGTAAGCCAACGTGCCGAAAAAACATCGAAAGGCCGAAAAGATCAGCCGGGCATCGGCCACCGTGTGCGGCGCGCTGTCCACGTAAACGCGCGGCGAGGTGCCACGGTAAAAAGAGTTCGTGACCTGCGTCAGACCGCTGCTGAAAGACAGATATTTCGTCATCTGCGCCGAGACTTTCACCTCGTATCCGGTGGCGCGGCTCGGCCCGTTGAATTCAAAGCTGCCGTCGTCCGGGATGTAGACCTGTTCGTTGGAGTGGTCAATGATGAAGTAATCGGTGCTGACAGAGAGACGTTTGATGTTGTAGGCGGCGCTGACCTGATAGAAATCCGTCTTTGCGATCTTCGGCGCGGCGCGCTGCTGAATTACTCCACGCGCGTCCTGGCTGTTAATCCCACGCCCGTAATTGACGTAGAAGGTCAGCGGCACGCGATCTGAAACGGTATAAGCAACCGCAGCCTTGGGCTGAAAACGGCCTGCCCCTTCAACGCCGGAAAAGAAAGTGGTTTCGGTGGGTGTCTGGTTGACGCCATCGCTGACGTTGAAGCGGAAGTAGTCGTAGCGCAGGCCGCCTTCCAACCGCAGATGGCCGTGTAGCAGATTGAGCGATTGCTGTATGTATCCGGCAGTGTTCGTGACCGCGGCGTTCGCCCTGGTCAAAAGCACGCCCGGGTTATCAATCCCACGAGCACGATTCAACTCCAGACGATTCGGAACGCGCGCAAGGGCAGGGAAAAGCCCGACGGCGATTTGGCTGGCGTGCAAGTTGGCACCGGCGGTCAAGAGAGCTTGCTGTCCGAAGATGCTATATGGGCGTAGATATTGGGCGTTGACGCCTTCCTGCAAACGCGAATCGTGCTGTTGAATTTCGTCGCCGAACTTCGGGTCGAGCAGAAAGAAGCTGAAATTCGAGAAGAGATCAAACAGCGACCGTGTCATGAATCCATCAAGCTTGAACACTCCGCCTGACGCCAAGTCCTGTTTGTAATAGCCACTGAAGATGCCTGTGCGCACTTTTCCGCCGTCATCCGGGTCAACAAAACCAAAACGATCCAACCTTCCCGCCGCCACTTCGTCGAGCGGGACCTGCCCCGATGAGTAAAAATCATTGCGGCCCAGATTGAGTTTGAAACTGAGCGTCCTGGTGTCGCTGAGTTCTCGCGTGTAATTGCCTGTGACATTGTCTCGCCGGTAACGCCCCGGGTTGATAAAAGGCCCGTCGGTGTAAGAGCCATCATAGGCAATGAAGGCTTTTGCCTTTGTCAGTTCAGGGCTGTACGCCGCAAAGAGCCGTCGCGAAGCGAACGATCCGCCTTGCAACCGCAAGGTCAGGCGATCCGGCAAGGATTCTTTCAATCGGATATGCACCACGCCCAGACCGGAGAAGTCTCCGTACTGTGCGCTGAACGGCCCGTTCAGGATGTCCACGTCATCCACTAACTCCGGCGACAGACTTTTCAACTGTCCCAGATACCCTTGCCCGTGCCCTTGCGTGCTCTGATTCTGCGGCACATCTTCGACCAAAACTTTCAGTCCGCCGTTGACGCCGCCGTGATCCAGGTTAAAGCCGAAGCGGCGAATCTCCAGCGATTTGCCTCCGCCTTCGTGCTGGCCAGCGTTGATTCCGGCGTTGAGCGTCAGGATAAGCTGGTCGTCGCGCCCGAAGAGCGTGTTCTTGTAGATGGTGTCGTTGCGCTGATCAATCGTCGGGTCCAGCGCCGTATCCGCAATCACGACGCTGTCGTGCAACGGCGGGATGACATACTCAACCTCGATTCGCAGGTTGTCGCCCTTGTCGCCGGGTCTGATCGCCAGTTCGCGCGCGGCGAGGTTCTTGCCTTCGACTCTCAGTGTTACAACTTCGCTTGGGACTTGCAGACGAAAGCTCCCTTCGCCATCAGCCGTAACTTTCTGTTCGCCTGATGCCGAACGCGCAATGATCATCACACCGGCGACAACTTCGTTTTTGCCGGTGACAACTGTGCCGGAGAGCTTTCGCAGCGTGGGCGTTTGTGCGTTTGCTGGACTGGTGGACAACACGAACAGCAACAACAAAAGGCAGGCGCAAAGTTTCATCTTGATTTCCTTATCTTCGCGGGTAGCGGGTTGATACGAATTTGATCCTTGTGCCGCGCGGCTGAAGTAAAAGCGTTGCAAGTCGCTCACGGGTTCAGCCTTTCTGAATTGACCCGCTCACTTCAGCAGCGTGCGTTCGATCAGCCAATATGCGCCCGCCAGCGACACCAGCACTGAAAATGCCGGCGCGTACCGCAGTGCAAACGAAGGTTGTTGTTTTAATTTCCAGATGACCGGCAGCACCAGTGAGGCGACGGCGATCTGCCCCAGTTCGACGCCCAGATTGAACGAGAATAATGGAAGGATGGCGCTTGCGCCCTGCTGGCCGATGCCCAGTTCGCGCAAAACCGTCGCAAAGCCAAAGCCGTGAATCAAGCCAAAGGCGAAAGTCAGCAGCCAACGCCGTTTGATTTCGCGGCGGAAAATGTTTTCCAGTCCGACGTAAACAATCGAAACAGCAATCAGCGGCTCGACAATGCTCGATGGCAGATTGACGACATTGAACGTTGCCAGCGCCAGCGTGATCGAATGCGCAATGGTGAATGACGTAATAATCTTCGCCGCTTCGCGCAAGCCACTGCCCAGCAGCAGCAACGCAAACAGAAAGGCCAGATGATCAAAGCCCGTCAGAATATGTTCGACACCCAGTTTGAAAAATTGCCAAAACGTTTGTGGTCTATCGGCGGCTTCGGCCAGGACGGCGGCGGATGGTTCGTAGGTGTTTGCACTGGCTTCGAGCAGTCGCGAGCCGATCATTTTGTCGCTGCCATTCAACAATTCCAGATATTGCCGGTGGCCGCGTGCCAGACGCCCAAGCAGAGTTGATTGAAAGGTGAAGGTCTGGCTTTCAGCGTTTGCGGGTTGCGCAAATGAATACCGGAAGTGAACTCCATTGCTGTCGTCAATCTCAACGCCGGTCAACCGGGTTTCGACTATGTGGCCTGCAATGCTGACGGCGATGGCTTCGGCGGCCAGGGATTGCAATCGCGGTTTGGCCTGATCGAACTCGGCCTGCGAAACTTTGCCATCGCGGTCGGCATCCAGCAGCACGGGCGCAATCAGCGTTTCAATGTCCGCGCGAGCAAAGGTCAGATGCGCGTCAACGCGGCCTGCTTCAAGTTTCAACACTGCTGCGCTTAATCCGGGATCGTGCGCAAAAGCAGCAGCAGCAGCAGCAATAATGATCAAAAGCGCGCTGACGATGCGCGTGGTGGGGTTCGTCTGTCTGACAGCAATCTTCATAACCGTGCCTGGGGAAATTGCAGTGATGTTCAGTGAATACAGCGATAGAGAATGGAGGCGCGATCTGGCAAATCGCGCCTCCATTCTCTAAAAGCCCACAGGCTTACTTAGGAAGCCCGATGATGTTGCGCCCGTTCTCTGGCGTGGATTCGTACGGGAAGACCTTGTTGTAGCCCAGGGGGCCATTCGAGGTCACGCCATCGTAATTGCCTTTGAACGGATCGTTGATCTTCAGATTGGCCGGATCGCGCAGGTCGCTGAGCAAAGCGATGATTGCGATATCCACCACGTCGTCGCCAAAGCGCCGTCCATTCGGCCAACCGCCGGGAACATAGAATTTGCCCGCAGGCAATCCGATGAACTGACTGGGCAGCCGGAACGGATGTCCCACGGCACGGCTTTCCAAAACGTCCGCGCCGAAGATGCTCAGACGCGAAAAGCCCGCGTCATCCGGGTTCGCGGCAGTGCCACCAGCCAATTTCACAGGATCGGTTGAAAGGTCAACTTTGATCACGTCCGGGATGAAAATGGCGGCGATATCCGCGCGCCCTGTCGGAATGGCCAGTTGCTGGCCGCCGCCGATCAGCAGATTGATCAACGCCGCCAGTTCAGGCGTCTCCGCGTATTTGCGGAAAAGCTGATTGTCTTGGGTCGGTTGCGTGCGGCTGTACAGGTCTTTGTCTTCCAGCGCGACCAGCCCTTCGTTGAAGAGCGGGTTGCCTTGGCGAGCGACCTGCACCCAGGTCGGGCGGCGGTTCAGAATATCCAGAATGCCACCGCGTCCGCTATCGGTGTTCACGGGAACCACCATCCGGCTGGTCGTCGCATAAACGCCTGCCGTCTGCTGATCGCCGCCAATGTCCGCGACCGGCACGGCCAGCGCCATCATGTGAATGTTGTATCCGCCCTGCGAATCCTTGCCCGGATTGCGCAGTTTGAGCAGATCGAAGATGGATTGCACATCCGCGTAAAACCCATCGTCGCGCTGGCCGGCGAACGCCACATAACCATTGCCTAAGGTCGTGATGGCCTGGCTGGTGTACTTATCCAATTGATCGGCGGTTGAAACTCCAGGACGCGCAGGCATCTCGCCGTTGTTGCCCTGGTTGTAAAAAGGCGTGGCGTTGCCTTGATTATTGGGTGGAACCTTGCCCGTGCCCAGAATCGTCGTTGTGCCAAAACGGTTGTCAATCTTGGTCACGGTGTAAGTCTGCGTCAGATTCTGACTGGCATCGTCAATGTCGTTGACCACGCCCAGGTACGATTGCAGGATCGTCTTTTGAGTTTTGTAAGCCGTCTTGAATTCAAACCGGTAGGTCACCGACGCGCGTCCAATGGCAACGTCACTGCCCAAGGCAACATTGATTTCGTAGCGTACGTTTTCGTCGAAGTTATATTTGTTCGGACCGACCGCCGGGTTTTCGTGCGGGTACACGCCCAGTGCCAGATTCAAAAACTTGGCGCCACTGCGTGAAGTCACGAATGCATAAACGTCGGTGGTGTTGGCCGCCGGGTCGCGCGTGATGAGCGGCGCGTCCATATGACTGGAAGCGAACGTCATCGTTGACAAGCTTGGCATCAGCGCAAACACAACGACGAACGCCATCGTAATGCCGCGTTTCCATTGTTTGGACAGATTGATCATTGTTATTTTCTCCTGTTCGAGTTGGAGGGATTTCCCTGTTTTGACTCAGCTATCTGGGCCGTTAAAAGTTGAAGTGGACACACGAAGACTGTGACGCCGCCAACACTGATTGCCGCGCGGCGCATCTCTCTTGTGCAAGATTTCGGGGATTTGTTAAGTCTTCAGTTGTCGCAAGTGCTCTCTCTCACTTGGCAACAGCACCATCTGAAGGGCGAAAGCTTGTTTGGCGTATTGCCGGGCTTTCGCGGGTTGATTGGATTTCGCTGCAATCGCAGCGGCGTGGAAAAAAAATCGTGCATCTTGTGTGCCCGTTGCCAGCGCCGATTGCATCGTCTTCCAGGCTTCTTCCGTATTGCCGGAAGCTGATTGCGCCCAGGCCAACGCATCGAGCGTAAAAACATCGTGGCGGTTTTTCAGTTCCTCTTCGGCGAGTTTGAGAGCGGTGGCGGGGTTCTCGCCGCGAGTGGCCAGATAGATCGCGAACGTGCGGGGATCGTCATTCGCGCCGCGCTGATCAAGCATGGCTTCGACTTGTTTCGCTTCGCCGTCGCGGTGGGTCGCGCGCAAAGCTTCAGCCAATGTCCATTGATATTCAGGCAGCGGATTCAGTTGCGACGCGCGTTGCAGCAGGGGCACTGCTTCCTCGAATTTGTTTTCAGCCAGCAAAACTTTTCCGAGCGCCAGCAGCGCAGGCGCATAGCCCGGACTCATCTGCAACGCCTGATCGCAGGTTGCGTGCGCTTGTTTCAGCAATCCGGCTTGCAGTTCATATAACGCCAGTTTGCTCCAGGCCCAGGCTGAGGCTTCCGCATCGCCCTGCCCGGAACCTTGCGCGGACATCCGCATCAGCATGCGCGCGCCTTCGGTATCGCCTTTCAACCAGCGAATGTGCGCCGCGCGGCTGTAAGCCTGCGGGCCGGGCTTCAGTTCCATCATCTTTTGATAGGCCGTGATCGCGTCGTCCAGTTTGCCCTGTTCCATCAACACATCGCCGAGCAATCCATAATCGAACGCCATTCCGCGCGCCTGTACCAGTTCGCGCGCAATTTGTTCGGCGTCAGCAAAGCGATGCAGACTGTCCAGGACATGGCCACGCAGCAGCAGCGCGGAAGATTTTGTTGATTGGATTGATTGTGGATTCCAAGCGACCTGGGCGGGTTGAGTAGACTGACTGTCTTTCTGAAGAGCGGCCTGTTTTGCCTCAATGCAAACTGCACACTGTTCGGCCAGTTTGTAATAGCCCGGATCAAAGCTTGCGCGCGCTTTTTCAACGTAGCTCCAACCGAGCTTTTCGATCAGTGGCAATGCCTGTTGATCGTGTTGCTGCTGGCTGGCACGAATCTTTTGTTGGGTCTGTCGAATCTCTTGATCAATCTTGCCGTCACCATTGTGTTGGGTCAGCGCAATTTCACAGGGCACCAACGCAGTTGCAGCCGCGCTGGTATTGGGCGAATGGCAGGCGTTCGTCGCCATCACCGAAATCGCCAGCATCCCCAAACCTATCCATCGTTTCATTCTTCCCACTCCTTCGAAAATGTGGAACGGACTTTAGCCTGCTCCGGTGTGAACAGACTAAAGTCCGTTCCACATTTTTATTGTTTCACTCTCCTGCTTGATTTAGCGCTTAATCACGCGCCGTTCAGCGAATTGCCCGAAGCGGGCTTCATCATTCGCGCCTTTGGTTTCGTGCGTCAGGGTTGAAGCCCGGCCTGGTTCTGCCCGCACAGCAACCACTGGTTCGCCATCCGCCACTGCGTTGGTGATGCGGTTTAGCGTCAGTGTGTAATTGCCGAAGCGGTTCGGCGCATACGGCGTCGCCACGATCACGTACAGACCGCTTTCCGGCAGCGTGAAGGTGATCTGCGCGTCTTGTCCTCCGCCACTGTTGTCATCAGCAGCGATGGCCGTCCCGTTGTTACTGTTCAGGATTAACAGCGAATCGAAGCTTGCGGAACTCATCTTGATTTGCACTTTGTCGCCCGCGACGCCTGCGAACGAATAAGCGTCCAGCAGGTCGCCTGCGGATGTCTGCAAATCACCTGCCACGATCTGGCCGTTGACTGTTGCGCCGTAACTAATGTTTTGAATCGCATTGCCAATCAGCCGCAGCGTGTATCCGCCGGTGGCATTGGGACTGTCTTCGGCGCTGGTGACGACAATGACGTAATCGCCCGTTTCGCGAATCGTGGTCAGCAACAGCGCATTGCCATTCACGATGTCGCCATCGCCCAACCCGCCCAGATCATCATCCGCCGCAATCAACGTCAGCGAACCGTCAGCGTTGCTTTTGTAAAGCAGCGCCGCCGCGTCAAACAGCCCCGACCGCAGATCAATCGCGATGCCGGTGCCCGCCACCGCCGTGAAGCGATAGGCATCAAAGTAGTAGGTATTCCCCCCACGGCCCGCAGAGATTTGATCGTCCGCCGTCAGCGCACCACCAACCGATTGGCCCAGCGCCACATCTTGCGAGGTAATTCTGGGCGCGGCGCCGCCGATCGTGAACGTTGCGGTATTCGACACCTGACCATTGGCCGACAAGCGAACATTGACCTGTCCTGCTCCGGCCAGTTGCGGTGGGATAATAATGTTGACTTGATCCAGCCCTTCGAAGTCGGGGTGGCGTCCGGCATACGTCACCGTCGCCGTCACCCCCTGAATGGTTGCCGTCACGGCTTCGGCAACGCCGTTTGCGTCGTTCGGATTGGCGGCGGGCGTGTTGCGCAACCCCGTCGTGAACAGCACCAGATAGTTCGGACGCTGCGCCGTGCCCGGATCAATCGCGCGTTCAGTGCCATTGGGATTGATCAACGAGACATAGTTGATGCCGTCGCTGGTCGCCAATCCCGCCGCCGTGCCGCGCCCGCTGGCGTTGGCCGTGAAGATGCCCGGCGCGGAACGGTTGATGGTGATCGAACCGGCGCGCGTGGTGCCATTGGCATTGGTTACGGTGATGACCGCCAGGCCATCCGCAATATTGCCGGGCACACGGAAGTTGATCTGCGAATTGCTGACGAAGAACAAACCGGCATCCGTGCCGTTGACCGATACCTTCAACCCGCCCAGCGTTGTGGGCAGCGGCTGCGTCGTCGCCACAGCCGATTGACCTGTCTGCGTCTGGAAGCTGCCGAATAACGCCGTAATCGTATCCGGCGCAAGTGAATCGCCCACGAAGCTGGCGGCATTGACCGCGGCCAAGCCCGCCGCCTGCGCGGAGGGAACAAACGTCGTGGCGACGGAGATGTCGCGCACGACTTCGTTGACGCCAATCGCGCCAACCGCCGTGGCCGCGCCGTTCAACAGATTGATCGTGTAAAACTGCGATTGCGCCGCGCCCGCCGTGGTCAGCGACGCGTACCCGTTGCCGCTGCAATCGCTGATGTCAAAGCCCGCATCGTTGGTCGCATTGACGCCCAGCGCGCCAATCGTCGTCAGCGTTCCCGCATTTGGTGAAACGGGCGTGCCTCCGGGCGAGCCTTGCCGCACCAGAATGTCCAGATTGGAATCAATGCCGAACAAGGTCGTCGTCGGCGCACCCGCGACGTTGTTGGTGTAGGCGACGGCAACGACGTTCGGATTGGCGCTGGCGTTCGTATCGCCCACGGCATAAGTAAGATTGGTGTCCGTCCCCGCCACCGCGCCAGTCGCCGGATTCAACCGCAGGCTTTGATCGGCGTCGCTGACCACGCGAATGCGATCCGGCACCGGATTGAAATCCACGCCGAAGGCAGTGCCGCTCAATGCCGGCGTGAAAACCGGGCCGGCAGGCGTCGCCGCGCCGTTCAGCGTGTTGATGGTGTACACGCGGCTGGCGCTGGTGACGGCAAAAAGCTGCCCCGAAGCCGGGCGGAAATCTATGCCGACGACATTCTCGCCCGCGGACAAACCGCTGATTGGCGCAGTGCTCAGAATCGTGCCGGGCGTCAGGCTGTTGAAGCTGACGAGCGTGTTGCTGGCCGTCACCGCAAAAACCGTTTCAACGCGCACGGCAACCGCAATGTCGCGAATGGTTCCGCCGCCGCCGATCGCGCCAATCAATGCGGCTGCGCCGCTGGCGGTGTTGATCGAATACAAACCGGAAGACTGCGTCCCCTGCACCGTCAGCGACGCGAATGCCGCGCCGGTTTGCGGCGCAATATCGAAACCGACCTGATCGGTCGTGTCCACACCCAGCGCGCCAACGGTCGTCAGTTGGCCGCCGTTCGGCGAATTGGGCGTTCCGCCAACTGAACCTTGCAGCGCCAGCGTGTTCAGCGTCGAGTCAATGACGTAAAGCGTCGTCGCCGTCGCGCCCGCTACGCTGTTGGTGTAAGCCGCGCCAACGATGTTCGGGTTCGCGTTGGCATTCGCGTCACCCGTGGCATACGCCAGCGTCGTATCTACAGCGGCAATGGTTCCATTGTTCGGATTCAGCCGCAGGTTTTGATCGTTGTCGCTGACCACGCGAATGCGATCCGGCACCGGATTGAAATCGAAGCCGAAGGCCGTACCATTCAACGGCGTCGCCAGCGGAACACCGCTGACTGCCGTGGCCGCGCCGGAAGTTGTATTGATCGTATAAAGCCGGCTGCCGTTGGTAACGGCAAAAAGCTGCCCGGTGGCCGGACGAAAATCAATTCCCAGCACCTGTTCGCCCGCTTGCAGCCCTGTAATCGCACGCGAAGCAGGCGTGCCCGGCGTGCCGCTGTTAAAGTTGAGCAGTTGATTGTTGCTGTTGACGGCAAAGATCGTTTCAACCCGCGTCACAACCGCAATGTCGCGCACAATGTCCGTGCCGCCGATTGCGCCAATCAGCGTGGCCGCGCCCGTCGTCAAATTGATGGAATAAAGCGAAGAGGTCGTTGCGCCCTGCGTCGTCAACGAAGCAATTGCCACATCGCCCGGCGCGGCAATATCGAATCCCACTTGATCGGTCGTGTTCAGGCCCAGCGGGCCAATGGTGGAAACCTGCCCGGCATTTGGTGAGGTCGGCGTGCCACCCACTGAACCCTGCCGCACCAGAATGTCCAGATTGGAATCAATGCCGTATAGCGTCGTCGCCGCCGCCGCATTGAAGTTGTTGGTATAGGCCACAGAAACGATGTTTGGGTTGGCGGCAGCATTGGCATCGCCCGTTGCAAAGGCAAGATTGGTATCGGCTGCCGCAACCGCGCCGGTATCCGGGTTCAGACGCAGATTCTGATCGTTGTCGCTGACCACGCGAATGCGATCCGGCACCGGATTGAAATCCACGCCGAATCGCGTGCCGGTCAACGCTGGCGTAAAAGCCGCGCCAACTGCTGTCGCCGCACCCGTCGTGGTGTTGATGGTGTAGACGCGGCTGGCACTGCTGACGCCGAAAAGCTGGCCTGTGCGAGGACGAAAATCAATGCCCGTAATTGTCTCGCCCTGCCCCAGTCCGGTGATTGCCACCGTGCGCAAAATCGCTCCCGGAGTAATCGTATTGAAGTTGATTAGATTGTTGGCTGCGGTCACGGCATACACCGTGCCCTCCATCTCAGTCACGGGCGAAAGTCCGTTCGCCTGCACCGTGCCAGTGAAAATGCCGCCTACCGACAAGATCGAATAGTTGAGTAGACCAGCCAGGCACAGCGCGAATAACATCCTGGCGAAGAAATGATTTCGTTTCATCATCGGATAAACCCCTTCTGTTGAGCCGCACGAACGGCTTTGTTTTTGGTTAAGTTAACTGGGCGTTACTTGTTCGTTTCTAGGGCAGCCATATGAAGGCCGCAATGAGGATCAACTGCGGAGTCAGCCTGGGGAGAGACGAAACCGGCGATCTCCGGATTACTTTGATCAATAGACCGCCTCAGGGCGAAAGTTGATCCGGCGTACTATCGCGATAACCAACTCACAGGCAAATGGCGACCCACTTGCTCGATTACCTGTAGCTTTAATCTAATTTTTGTTTCAACTCACTCTTCGTAACATCCCGCGCAATTGGTTTTCTTTTTCGAAAAAAAAACCTGCAATTGTTTGCGACAAGAATGTCCACGACAGCAGCCGCATGAAAAACGCAGTGCGATCCGCTGTCGCGCAGTAAAGTCAATCCTGAAATAATTGTCCGTTCCGAGGTAGGGATTTGTTAGGCGCGCACTTCCGGGTCAGATCAGCTTCTGCCATAGACCGGAATGGCCGCACCGTGAATGGCCCGCGCGGCGTCGGAGGCTAAAAATAGAATCACATCGGCGATGGCTTCGGGCGCGACCCATTTGTTGAAATCCGCATTGGGCATTGCGGCGCGGTTCTGCGGCGTATCAATCATTCCGGGCAGCACGCAGTTGACGTTGATGCCGGCGTCTTTCAACTCTGCCGCCATGCTTTCGGTCAGACGCACCACGGCGGTTTTTGAAACGCTGTAGGCCGCCTGGTTAGCGTCCCCGCCAAACGCCGCGCGCGAAGAGGTGCTGATGATTTTGCCTGCGCCAGCTTCCAGCATTTTCGGAATCACCGCCTGACACATGAGGAAGACCGAGCGCGCGTTCAGGTTGAGCATAAAGTCCCAATCGCTCAGGGGAGTTTCCTGCACCGGCGTTCCCGCGCGGTAACCGCCTGCCGTGTTGACCAGCGCATCTATTCGCCCGAAGTGTTGAAAAATCGCTGCCACTGAAGCCGCGACCGAATCGGCGTTGGTCACGTCGGTTGGCGGAGCGATGAAATGATTAGGCGATCCGGCAAGTTCGGGAAACAATTCCGGCAATCGTCCCGGCGAACGATCCACAAAAGCAATCCTGGCCCCGGCGGCGGCAAAGGCCGTGGCCGTAGCCATTCCCAAATTGCCCGCCGCGCCCGTGATGACGATGACTTGACCCATAAAATCCGGTTTCATGATTCTCCTTGTAGTTGATAATTCTTCCTGAACGTAATGCCGCTTGGCGGTCAATTTATTTCTGGTATAAGATCACGCCGTTTTTCGCCGTGTCGAATGTGCCCCGTCCTGACGCAAACTCGCAACAGGGATTTCATTGGCCCAACCGGCCCAACCAGGATGCGGCGCACAAGCTAATCTACAGGAGATGTCGGTGCAAATCGCTTCAGGAAAGACTGGAGACAGTATGGAATCTCGCGCTCGCGATCGGGAGTTAATCTCGTTTGTTCAGCGCATCGCCAAGCAAGACCAGTCGGCGTTGGCGGCGTTGTACGACAGCACGAACCGGCTGATTTACGGTTTGATTCTGCGCGTTTTGAGTGACAGCAGCACGGCGGAAGAGGTCTTGCTGGATGTTTACACTCAGGTCTGGCGCCAGGCGGCAAGTTACGATAACGGGCGCGGCAGCCCATTGGCGTGGCTGACAACAATCGCGCGCAGCCGCGCAATTGATCGCTTGCGCTCCGGCTGGCAGGATCAACATCGTAAAGAGCCGCTGGATGTGCTGACCGACCGCGAAACCAGCGCGGCCAATCCCGAAGAAATGACTGTTGCTTCTGAACGCCAGCGGTTCGTCCGTTCCGCGCTGATCTCGCTCTCACCCGAACAGCGCGAAGTGATCGAACTGGCGTATTACGGCGGCCTGAGCCACAGCGAGATTGCGGCCAAGCTGAATCAACCTCTGGGCACGGTCAAAACTCGCACGCGGCTGGGAATGATAAAACTGCGTGAGGCGCTTGGCCCTTTGCTCAAAACCCGGATTGAATGAAATCCGGGTTGTCCGGAAGCCAGCGTTGGCTCACTGCCCGCTGGCCGTTTCACTGATCTTTCAAGATCGAATACAAGCCCCGAGCTTGATCTACTTTTTTCAAAGGAAGGGTCAAAACGTTGTCCCCCCAAATAACCAAAAAGATAGCAACAAAGATAACCACCGAACAGTTGCAAGAGATGGCGGCGCTCTACGCGCTTGGCGCATTGACCCAACACGAAGCGCGCGCGATGGAAAGCTATATGACCGAACCGCAGAATGGTCTGGCCGAAGAGCTTGCCACTTTTGAAGCCGTCACCGCCAATCTTGCATTCGCCGCGACCGAACAAATTCCTCCTCCCGGCCTGCGACAAAACCTGCTGGCATCTATCGCGAAAGAATCCTGCCCGGTGAGCAAACAGGAACCTTCTTTGCCCTTCGTTTCAGCGCAACACCTGTCGCAGATTTTCAGCCTGCGCGCGGATGAAGGCGAATGGCGTGCGCTTGGGCCGGGAATGCTGACGAAAACGCTCTTCGTGGATCAATCGCGCGGCATAGTGACTTCCCTGGTGCGGATGCTGCCAGGCACTGCGCTGCCGCCGCACAAGCACATCGGAGAAGAACAGTTTTATGTGCTTGAAGGGGATTGCCACGTTCACGGCGCGCGTCTTGGCCCTGGTGATTTTCATCGCGCCGCGCCGGGCAGCATTCACGAATCCACATACACCGTGGACGGGACGACCTTCCTGTTGATCGCTCCGGCAGATTACGAAATTCTGCAACCGGCCAGATAACATCTGCCTGACAAAAACACGAAAGGCACAGTAGGAATCCTGGAATTCTCACTGTGCCTTTTCTGTTTACTCTCAGCCCGGACTCAGGCTCGCCGCCGCCTTCCGCCTCTGACTGATCGTTTCAGTGTTGACCAGATCAGGTCTGCCGCCGTGTGTGACAACGCTCCCAACCACAGTCCGGCAAAAGCCGCTTCGAAATATTTTTTATCGGTCTGGTTCCAGATCGAATAAAGATCGCTTTTGACCTTGCTGAACTCGCCTCCCCAGGTTGTCTGTTGCCCGCCCAGATAGCTGTTACGAACATAAAGCACCGTCGCAGCAAGCAGCGAAAACATCACCAGAAAATAAACAATACGAATAACGGTTCCGAGGATCGGTCCGTGTGACAATTTGGAACGATGTGACAGCGCCTTTTGGTAAGGCTTCCAAATGAATCGCAGCGGCCCCCAGCGATTGTACGGACGGCTTTGCAAATCCAGATCAGGGCCAAACATCAGCCCGGCGAAGAGCATCGCCGCCGTGACGATGATCGAGATGGTGTGGTTGCCATTCCAGTACATCTCCGCCGCCAGATAGGTCAGCGGAACCAGCGTAAAAGTAATCGCGTCGTGGGTGTTTCCGTTCGGCATAGGTCTTCCTCGATCACCAGGAGAAGCAAACTATCAGCGTTTTATCCTTGCAACGGGAAGGTAGCCGAGAGGCTGTGTTTGGTCAAGGAGCCGCTTCAGGAAACAAGTCTGATCCAGCCGGAATTCTCGTGGCCGAAATTGAACTGAGAGGGGTGAATCGTTTCCGCTAAAATCTCTAAAGACTCTGCCAGGCGTGGCCCCGGACGATTGAAGTATTGATTGCCGTCTGCCACAAACACGCTGGATTGCCGGACTGCTTTCAATTGTTTCCATTCAGGCTTGCTCGAAAGCAGATGCGTTTCTTCGCTGGTACGCGCGATGTCAAAGCCGCAGGGTGCAATGAAGATCACGTCCGGATCGCTGGCCGCCAATTCTTCCCAGTTCATCCACGGTGAATGCTTCCCTGCTTCGCCGAACAGATTCCTGCCACCCGCCCTTTCAATCAGTTCGGGCATCCAGTTCCCGCCTGCCATTAACGGTTCGATCCATTCAATGTAGGCAACCGTCGGGCGCGTTTCGATGGCTTTTGCTTTTTCCGCAATCTCACGCATCCGTCGTTGCATGTCAGTGATTAAAGCTTCGGCCTTCGTTGAAGCGTTGAGAGCGCTACCAACGCGGCGAATATCCGTCCACACATCGGCCAATGCATTCGGTTCCAGCGAAACAATGACGGGTTGCGAACTGGTGAATTGGCAGACCGCCGCTTCGACATCTTTCAAACTGACAGCGCAGACTTCGCATTGCGCTTGGGTGATGATGTGCGTCGGCTGCAACTGTTCCAGCAGGTCAGCGTCAACTCGATAGACGCTCAGCGATTCTTGCAGGATGGCTTTGACGCGCTGGTCAATCTGATAGCTCAATCCTTCCACTGCAAACTTTGGGCTAGTGCAGATGGGCAGTTGTTTGACGATGAGCGGAAAGTCGCATTCGTGCGACCGCCCGATCAGTTGCGGTTCAAAACCGAGCGCGCAGACAATTTCCGTCGCGCTGGCGATGAGCGAGATGATTCGTGGTTCTTTCATTGGTTCAAAGCTGACAATGTGAATCGGTAGTGGTTCAGCCGGAAGAGAAAAAGAAAGAATACGGAACAGACGGAAATAACGAAACAAACGGAAACCCAAATTCATTCACCCCTCTTCCGTCTTTTCAGTTATTTCAGTTTGTTCCGTTATCTCTCCTGATTGATCCATTACCCATTATTTCGACAGTTCGGCGAGCATGATGCTACTGGCGTTCTGGTCATATTGGGCGTAGAGAATTGTTTTGCCGTCCGCCGATGCGCTCAAACCGGAAGCATCCAAAAGCGAGGTTTGGCTGGTGGTCGTAAGTACACGAATTTGATGAGTGGCAAAATCGTAAAACTTAATTTTGTCCTGCGCGGCCTGGGCGACGAAAAAGATGCCGGTTTTCGTTAGCGTCCACGCATGCCGGAAACCGGCTTCGACAAGTTCGGCGACCACCTGCTCGTCAGTCGTTTCCGCGCTGCCGCTGGCCGACACGCGCCAGAGTCCGGCGCTATTGAAGTCTTTTGAGTAATAGATCCATTTGCCATCCGGCGTGGGCGCGGGTTTTAACGCACCGTGGCGGGTGATTTGCTCAGCGGTGCCGCTGCCGTCGGCTGGCGTACGCCAAAGCTGCTCTGCGCCCGTGCGATTCGAGTTGAAATAAATCCATTTGCCGTCCGCGCTCCACTCGGGCAAAAAATCGCGGCCCGCATCCGTCGTTAAACGGCGCGCCGCGCCGCCTTCGATGGCGACCACAAAAATATCAGAGTTCTCATCGGCGCGTCCCTCATAGACGATGTGCGTTCCGTCGGGCGAAAAACGCGCCGACCCAACCGCATATCTCGAATTGGTCAACTGCCTCAGATTTTTGCCATGCGCGTCTGCCAGCCAGGCCTCGTTTCTGCCAGAACGGTTCGATCTAAAAACGACGCGCGCGCCGTCGGGCGAAAACTGCGGATAATCTTCGCTGTATGTCGAAGCGATGAACCTGCTGGGAGGCGATTGAAACGCCGCCCACTGCCAGATGTCAGTCTGTAGTGTGTTTTCGACGAAGGCGAAGGTTTTGCCGTCGGGAGAAGCAGCCAGATTCGTAATGTCCCGGCCCCCCGTCGCCATCAATTCCGGCTCACCGCCCGTCGCCACCAATCGCCAGACGTTCGCGCGGTTACTGCCGCGCGGCGAGACGAAAAATATGTCTTCCCCGTCCGCGCTCCAGGCCAGACTGTGAATTACCGCCCTGTCGAAAGTTACTTGCCGAGGTTCGTTGCCGCGATCGCCGTTCGTCGGCACGATGAATAAATCTTGCTTGTTCGCGCCGCCGACGCGCACGAAAGCCAGATGCTTGCCGTCAGGCGCAAAGCGCGGCGTGGTTTCGCCGGCAAATTCCGCCGGCGCGGTCAAACGCCGGTGCCCGCCCGTTTGCAGATCAACCAGATGGATCGCGTGCGGTTTGCCCGGCGCGGAATCGGGCGTGTCAACGACGGCGAGGGTTTTCCCATCGGGCGCAAAAGAAATGCTGGCAAAGCCGGAAAAAAGCCGCGTGACGCGTCGTTCCGCCCCGCCGAGCGCCGGAATGAGGATGACTTCGCCGTGCGTTTTCAGGTCGCGCACGAAAGCGATATGCGAGCCGTCGGGCGAAAATACCGGATATTGTTCATCAAGCTCGCTGTTCGTCAGACGGATGGGTTCGCCCACGCCCAGCAGTTGAATGTAAATGTCCGAATCTGCCCGTTCGCCGTTCCAGGAAAACGCCAACTGCTTACCATCGGGCGAAAACGCTGGCGTGTTTTCGCGCCCCACCGAGCCGGAAAACGGCGTGACGTTGGCAGCAAACAGGATTCTTGCTTTGGCCCGCTGGAAATAATGCTGATAAACGAGGAAGCCGATTGTGCCGAGGGAGAGCACGCCGAAGAGGAGCAGGAACGACAGGGAGACAGGGAGACGGGGGGACGGAGGGACGGCGGGTAGCGCGGCAATAACATCCTCAATGCCATCTGGCAGCGTCAGTGTCTCTTCGATGTGAATTCGGGTCAGCGTTTGTTCTTCAACGATGATTTGTGGCGCGTCGCTCATCGTGACCTCTGCCGTAAAGCAGTAACCGCGCTTGGGGACGGTCTCAATCAGATTTTCGCCGTCGCCGAGTTTTTTCCGCAGCCACGAGACATTGCGCGTCAGCGTCTCTTCGTTGACAAAAACATCCTTCCAGACTGTTGCCAGCAGCGCGTCTTTGCCGACCAAATCTCCGGCGTTTTCCACCAGCATCAGCAACACCGCGAACTCTTTCGGCGTCAGCGCAAGCACTTCGCCGTCGCGCAGCAACCGCTGATTATGCGTGTCCAGCCGATACCCGCCGAAATTGTAAAAGCGTTTTTTCACGGTATTTAGCCATCTATCCGAAAAATATCCGAAGAGAATCCGGTCTTTTTCAGGCTTGTTTTCTGGGGAAGTTTTACGTTCGCCCTGTCAGCGGAAATCCGAAATCGAAGCAACTTGAATTCTATCCGAGAGCGAATGCAGATCAAACGCACCACCGAAATTTTTATCGAAACCAGGCGACGCCTGGTCATTCGCCAGCCTGAGCAGGAAGGCGAACCGGTTGCGTGCCCGGCTTGCGGTGAACCGCTGATGGATGTCACCGCTGCCGCCGCGCTGTTCGGGATGAGTCACCGCGCGGTCTACCGATTGGTTGAACAAACGGCAGTACATTTCGCCGAAACCGAAACTGGCGCGCTGCTGCTCTGCCCGTCGTCGCTCGCCAAAATTCTGGAAGGCGATGCACAACAACTGACCACCGAATGATGCAACCTAACCCTTGAGGAGATCACGATGCGAACTTTAGGCAATGCTACCCCACAACTTATTCAATTGGCGGCGCGCCCGGGACGGTGGCTGCTGATCCTGTTACTGCTCGCGCTGGCATTGAGCGCGGGCAGCAGCGAGGCGGTGCCAGGGTCGAATGCGGCAGGCGCAAATCGCCACGCTGGCGCGCCGCTGGCTGCCAATCTTGCCGCGGTCAATAACAACCTGACTCAACTAACGATTGATCCGGCGATGAATCCAGCCGGCACTCATGACATTGGCGCGCATGAACTTTACTGTCAGGCGATCACGATCCAGCTCTCTACCACGAATCCGCTATGCGTTGACGTGCTCAATGGCCAGATTTTTATCCTCGCGAGGGGTGGCACGGGCACGCTGAGTTATTCCAACGATGGCGGCATGACCTTTCAAGCCTCGAGCATCTTCAACAACCTGGGAGTGGGGGCTTACAACCTGGTGGTGCGGGATGCCAACGGCTGCCAGGCGACCGACACCGTCACGCTCAGAAATCCGACTCCCATCAACTTCACGACGACTAACGTTAACCCGCTCTGCAACGGTGCCAGCAACGGCAAAATCACTCTCACCGTAACGAGCGGCACGGGGCCGTTGTTGTATTCGATCAACAACGGCGCATCGTTCCAGGCGTCGAACGTCTTCAGTAACCTGACGGCGGGGACTTATAACCTGCTGGTGGATGCCAACTTTTGCCAGGCCACTGCCACGGTCACACTCAACAATCCGCCCGCCGTCAGCTTCACGACGGCCAACGTCAACCCGGTCTGCGACGGGGCGAGCAACGGGCAGATCACTTTCAATGCAACCGGCGGCACGGGCGCGCTGATGTATTCGATCAACAACGGCGGATCGTTCCAGGCGTCGAACGTTTTCAGCAACCTGGCGGCGGGGACTTACAACCTGGCCGTGCGCGATGCCAATGGCTGCATGGCCGCCGCCACCACCGCCACGCTCACCAATCCGCCCGCGGCCAGCGCCAATAAGCTGACGGTCAATGACCTGGGCGACACGGCGGATGCGACTCCCGGCGACGGCCTCTGCAACGACGGCACGGGCAAATGCACGCTGCGCGCGGCGATTCAGGAAGCCGACGCGCTCGCGGCTTGTTTGCCCTTCACGATCAATTTCAGCGTGACGGGCGTGATCAATCTGGCGACGGCGCTGCCCGACCTCGCCGTCAGCCTGACCATCACCGGGCCGGGCGCGAATCTATTGACCGTATCGGGTAACAGTGCGGTACGTGTCTTTGTCATCAACAGCGGAAAAATCATCACGCTCACCGGACTCACGATCGCCAACGGACTGGCGACGGATGCCAGCCCCAACGCTGCCCTCGGCGGCGGCATATACAACAACGGCACTTTGAATATCACGGGCAGCACGCTCTCCGGCAACACAGTGAGCGGCAGCGTTGAAGGCTACGGCGGCGGCATATACAACTTCGGCACCTTGAATGTCACGAGCAGCACGCTTTCCGGCAACACAGCGAGCGGTCGCGTCATCGGCTTCGGTGGCGGCATCTACAACAACGGCACCTTGAATGTCACGGGCAGCACGCTGTCCGGCAACACGGCCACCAGCAGTGCCGACAGTGCCGACGGCGGCGGCATTTATAACCTTGGCATCTCGAATGTCACCAACTGTACGCTCTCCGGCAATGCGGCAAGTGGCAGCAAACGGGGGCGCGGCGGCAGCATTCTCAGCATCGGCGGCACTGTGAATGTCAAAAACACCATCAACGCCGGAAATTCGGTGGCAGGCTCAATCTTCACCGAGGGACCTGATGTCCATGGTATTTTCACCTCACAGGGCTACAACCTGATCGGCAGGCTCGACGACAACGCCATTGGCTTTACTGCCACGGGCGACCAGACCGGCACAATTGCCGCCCCGCTGAACGCGCTGCTCGCGCCGCTGGGCAATTACGGCGGGCCGACAAACACGCACGCGCTGCTGCCCGGTTCTCCGGCGATCAATGCGGGAACCAACACCGGCGCGCCTGCTGCCGATCAGCGCGGGATTGCGCGTCCGCAGCAAACCACGACGGACATTGGCGCGTTTGAATCGCGCGGCTTCACGCTGGCGATTGTCAGTGGAAACAATCAAACGACTCCACCGATGGCGGCCCTTGCCAATCCGTTGCTGGTCAGTTTGACCAGCGGTTTCGGCGAACCGGTGCAAGGCGGCTTGGTCACGTTCACGTCGCCAGGCAGCGGAGCCAGCGCGACGCTCAGCGGCAATCCGGCGACGATCAATGCCAGTAGCCGGGCAAGCGTTACGGCGACCGCCAACAATCAACAAGGCGCTTACCAAGTCGCGGCGGCGGCCAACGGCGCAAACACTGTCAATTTCAATCTGACCAATTCCTGCTCGGTCATTGCGCTCGGCGGGCTGCCAAACGGTCAAGCGGGTGTCGCGTATAACCAGACGATTATCGCCACGCCCACGGGCGGCGGTTACAGCTTCGCGCAAACCGACGGCGCGTTACCTCCCGGTTTCGCGTTGGCCGCAAACGGCCAGCTTAGCGGTACGCCAACGACGGCGGGCACGTACAGCTTCACGGTCACGGCCACGGGCTTCAGCGGATTGTGCAGCGTCAGCCAGAGCTACACGCTAGCCATCGTTTGTCCGGCGATCAGTTTGAGTCCGTCGAGTTTGCCGAATGCAACGGTCAACACCGCTTACCCGCAAACCATCACGGCCAACCCGGCGGGCGGCAGTTATGCCTTCGCCCTCACCAGCGGATTGTTGCCGGTGGGGGTGACGCTAAACTCGAACGGCTCTTTTGGCGGCGCGCCGACGCAAAGCGGCGTGTTCAACTTCCGCATTACGGCTTCCGGCTTTGGCGGATGCACCGGCTTCAACGATTACACCCTGGTCGTCACCTGCCCGGCCATCACGGTCAACCCGGCGAATTTGCCCGGCGGCTCGGTCGGCACGGCTTACAGCCAGACCGTTTCGACATCGCCTGCCGGAACGTACAACTACAGCGTGGCTTCGGGAACACTGCCGACAGGGCTGACGCTGAACGCTTCAACCGGCGCGATCACCGGCACGCCGACGGCCAACGGTTCGTTCAATTTCACGGTCACGGCATCATCAGGCGGGATGGGCGGTTGCATTGGCTCGCGGAGTTACACGGTGAGTGTTGGCTGTTCGACAATCACGCTCAGTCCGGCGCCGCCGCTTCCCAGCGGGCAGGCGGGCGTGGCTTTCAGTCAGGCGATCACCGCTTCGCCGTCCGGCAGTTACACCTTCTCGATGGTGGCGGGCAATCTGCCAGGCGGTCTCACGTTGAATCCAACGACCGGCGTCATCAGCGGTCTGCCGTCAGTGACCGGAAATTACAATTTCACGGTCAAGGCGCAGATGGCTGGCGGATGCAATGCAACGCAAGCCTATTCGCTTGCCATTGTCTGTCCGGCGGTGACGCTGTCACCGGGCAGCTTGCCGGGCGGGACGATTGGCGCGGCTTACAGCCAGACGGTGTCGGCAACGCCTGCGGGCGGCAATTACAGCTATGCCGTGACGACCGGAGGGCTGCCGACCGGGTTGAATTTGAATTCCGCAACGGGGTTGTTGAACGGGACGCCGATTGCGGCGGGTTCATTCACGTTCCGCATCACGGCGACAGGCTTCGGCGCATGCGGCGGCTTCCGGGATTATGCGGTGGCCATCGGCGGCGGCGGCTGTCCGGCCATCACGCTGCCGGATTTGCCCAACGGTTTGCCCGGACAGCTTTACAGCAATTCAGTGGCGGCCTCGCCCAGCGGCGCTTACAGCTATGCGATGACGACGGGCGACTTGCCGCCGGGCGTCAGCTTCTATGGTGCGGCGGCGCTGCTGTTCGGCTACCCGTCGGCGGGCACTTACAACTTCACCATCACCGCCACCGACTCGAACAACTGCACCGCCAGCAAAAGCTATACGGTGGTGATTGGCACAGCCAGCGCCCGGGCGGCGGTGGCCAATGACTTCAGCGGCGACCGCAAGAGCGACTTTGTGCTGTGGCGCGCGGCGCAGGCGCAGTGGCTGATCGTGGACAGCGCGACAGGCAAGGCGCAGACAATTCAATGGGGACAGGCGGGCGGCCTTGCCGTGCCGGGCGATTATGACGGCGATGGCAAAACTGACCTGGCGGTTTTCGGCAAGGACGGCCACTGGCTGATCAAGCTGAGCGGCAATGACACGACCGTGGACAAACTCTGGGGTTTGGGCACTGACGTGCCCGTGCCGGGCGATTACGACGGCGATGGCAAAACCGACCTGGCAGTCTGGCGCGGGACGGAAACCACCTGGCACATTCTGCGTAGTTCCGACGGCCAGACGCAGACCGTCGAGTGGGGATCAAGCGCCGCGCCTTACTTCGATGTGCCCGTGCCAGGCGATTACGACGGCGACGGCAAAACCGACATTGCGGTCTTCCGTCAGGGCGGCCAGCAATCCGGGCACTGGTACATCCGGCGCAGTTCCGACGGGCAAATCGTGGATAAACACTGGGGCTTCGGAACGGATGTGCCGATGCCAGGCGATTATGACGGGGACGGAAAAACCGACATTGCCGTCTGGCGCGGGGCGGAAAGCAATTGGTACATCATCCACAGCACGGATGGAGTGGTTGAAACGAAGTTCTGGGGAGCGTCTTACGCGCCGTACTTCGATGTGCCGTCGGTGGGCGATTATGACGGCGACGGCAAGGCGGACGCCGCAGTCTGGCGGAAAGCGGATGGCCGCTGGTACATCCTGCAAAGTTCGGACGGAGCGGGACGAGCACTGGCACAAGGCAAATCGGGTGATCAACCTGTCACCGCAACGCCTCGCAGCTGAACCTCGCTTCAATCCTGGGAACGCGAGCGAAATAAATGCTCCCACGTGAGGGACAGAGTACCGTAGGGGCAGTAAGGTAGGGGCAGACCTGTGTGTCTGCCCCGGTTGGTGCGCACAATCACCGGGGCAGACACACAGGTCTGCCCCTACGAATCGGACAACACTAACGGCCATTCAGCGAAGCATAAACCTCGACCACGCGCTCGGCCATCTGCTTGGCGTCATAATGCTGCCGCACGCCCGTCGTGCCCTGCCGCGCCAAGTCAGCGGCAAGCTCCGGATTTTTCCACAGTGAATAAATCGTTTCTGCCAGGCTGGCCGCATCGTTCGGGTCGCACAACAAACCGCCCTGTGTGCGTTCGATGATTTCAGTAAACGAACCATGCCGAGGCTGGACAACGGGCACGCCACTGGCCATTGCTTCGATGACAGACAGCCCTTTCGCTTCGGCATAGGTCGTCGGCACGGACACTACATCCACATTTTGAAAAAACTTTAGCTTGGCTTCGCGTTCCACCGCACCGTGATAATGGAACTCCCCGGCCAGGCCCGCTTCGCGCAAGCTGGTTTCGATTTCTTGCAAATAAGCTTTGTGTTCCGGCGCGATGTAGCCTGCGGCTTCAAGCCGGGCAGGCGGAAAATCATCGCGTTGGCGCAGCAGCCGATACGCTTCGGCCAGCACGTGCAGGCCCTTTTCCGGCGCGACGCGGGCGAAATAGCCAATCGTGAACGGTTCCTCTTCCCGGCGCTTTCGCCCCGCTTGCTGCCCTTCGTAATCTTTCAAATTGATTCCCAGCGGGACAACGTGAATCTTGCCGCGCGGAATGCCCAGGTAACCAGCCATGAAGTCCGCGTAGTAGTCACTGACGGCGATGAAAGCATCCACGTATTTGGCGTGTTCGTGGATCAGTTCGAGCGCCTGGCTGTGGTGCGGTTCGCGCATTCCATCCAGAAACAAATCTTCGCCTTGCAGCGTGCAGCAGATGGGCAAGCCAGTTGCCTCTTTGATCGGTTGGGCGAGCGCGATCAACATCGAATTCTGCATGTCAGCAACTTCATACCCGTTGGCCCCGTTTTGTGCCGACGGCTGCGTCTTCAACCAATCAACCAATTTGCTAATTTCTTTGCGCTGATGGCCGTCGGTGCCTTTGAGCATTGAAATCGTCAATTCGCCAAGCGAATCCGGATCAACAGAGATGGATTGCTTCGACGCCGCTTTCAAGGCAAATCGCGAATCCCACAATTTATCCAACCAGCGCGGCGTGTGGCGAAACAGTGCTGAATGCTGTTCCAGATAAACGCTGATCCCGCCAAAAAAGGTCTTCTCGCTGCTGACATTCGGCTCGTCCGTCAGCGTCGGCGTGTAGAGCGGCAGCAACGTCACGTCGTGGCCCTGTCGCAAAAGCTCCGCCGCCAGCGCGTTATCGCGCAGGCAACTGCCGCAATACATTCCAGCGGCGCCAGCGGTGATGTATAGAATTTTCATGATGCCTCTGTGCTAGAATGCGCCCGTATCCATAGCCACCAACAAGGAGATCAAGAGATGACCAGTCAGGATGACATCACTCTCAGGGCGGAAGTCGCTCAATTGAAGACTCAACTCGCCGATGTACTAAATCGGCTGTCCAGACATGAAGGCGCGGCCGAACAACTCAACAAATCCATCGCTGCCGGAAATCGAATGACTAACTGGCAGTTCATCGGTTTTGTTATGGTCATGGCCGGCACACTGTTCGGCACAATGTACTGGGCAAATGGCGTGATGGAAAAACGCCTCGAACAAATGGAAAGAAACAACAAGGAACGATCAGACGAGATCAAACAGCGTTTTGATGATCTTAGGCAGGTCGTACTGTCTAAACACTAAGCCTTCTCCTCAAGCTGCTGCCGCTGCTCGCTGAAACGCCCGCCGCGCATACAAGTGTTCAAATAAGTTTCCTTCGTGCGGTTGATCCCAGGCGATTTTCATTGTTGGAATCGCGCCGATATTCAACCGATCCACGTGCGGTGAAGCGACGATCTTGTTGATCAACTTTTGATCGTTGGTGATTGCCGTCACGACCAGCGATGGCCCGAACGCTTCGGGCATCTCTTCCGGTTTGACTTCAACGACGCTGGCAAACGGGAACAGGAATTCGCGATTGGCCAGCGGATGTTCGTGGCTTTCGACATGAACGATGGTCGGCAACAGGTACGTTCCGCCTTCCCATTCGACCAGCCGTGAACCGCGAATCTTTTCAGTCAGATCAGTTGCGCCCTCTTCGCGCAGGCCGGAATCCACGACCTTCGAGATGCGTTCGGCAATCGCCGGATTGGCAAACGGCGCCAGTAAAGCGTCCGGGTCTTCGGCATCGCGCGGAACGATTTTGGCAACGCGTTCGGCAATCGCTTGCGCAATCTCGCGCCCGTGCCGCGTCACCCAAACGCCCGAAGCGTTGATGCACGACCGCCCGCCGTTTTCCGTGATCGAAGCGACCATCACGTCCAGATACTTTTCCCAATCATCAACCACATCATCGCCCAGCACGACTTTGCTGTAGCCGGTGCCGTGCAGCTCAACCCGCGAATCATTGGCGTATTTGCCGACCGTCGAAGAATCCCCGAAGAACATCCCGCGCCCGCAGTTCTGCAAGATCGCGCCCGCCCCACCGTGATCCGCTGCGTAATAGCCGAACGCTTCTTTCGGCACACCCGCTTTGATCAGGGCCTGCGCGATACGATACGGCGACCAAGGCTCCGAACTGCCGGGCTTCAACACCACCGGAACCTTCATCGCAATCGCCGGAATCCACAAACTGTGAACGCCCGGCGAATTGCTGGGCAAAATTACGCCCAGCGAATTGGTGCGCAGAAAGAAGCTGACCGCGTGGCCTTCGTGCGTACCGAAGCCGTCGTCCAGAATCTTCAAATCCAGCCCGCGCGTCAGCCCGTCCAGCACGCTTTTCATTTCGGCCATCACGCCGCTGATCTTGGACATATTTTTGCGCACCAGCACGTGCGGCATTCCGGTGGTTGCCGACAATTGCCGCACGTAATCATCCGGCGTCTGAGGTTCGTCCCCGACCGGCAACGTGCCGTTCATAAAATAATCCGCCGCCTGTCTGCACATTGCGACCAGTTTTTCGGTTGAGAATGCCGCAAGCGTCGCCTGCGCCGCGTCCAAGTCCAGCAGGTCACGACGAATCAGCCCGGAATTGGCCTGACTGATTTCGACAAACGTTTCGCGCGTTTTGAAATGCGGCACGCGCTGCACATCAATGCTTTTGTATGGATTGCCTTTGCGAAGAATGGGTATGTGAAGCATGGAGTTTTCCTCAATGAAATACAGATTGACCGACGACAGCTTTATATTCGATCCTGTCCAACAACGTTTCACGAGCGTCTGACAATTTGATGGCGAATCATAAAGACAACCCGCGCAAAAATCGAACGCTCCCGCCAAATTCTCCACCGCCCTAGTAGATAGTTTCGGAAGTCTTTCCCCATTTCCGGGCTTATTTTCCTTTCCCACATTTTCCTGTCTGAGCAGTAAGCATCGGACAGGAAAATGTGGGAAAGGAAAATAAGAACAGGGGGGCGAAACTTCTGAAGTCTTCCACTAGCACGGTGCTTGCCATAACCTTATCTGTCGAGGAGAATTCTGTAAGCTGGGCGTACCGAATCAGCGAGCCAACTGACAGATATGGACGGGCTACATACGCAAGGAGACAAGATGCAAAACGATAAGCTAAGACAATTGCTCAATCTTTGTTTTTCCATCGCCATGCCATTGATGGCAGTGCTGGCAAGCCTGGGAGTTTTCGGGCCGGGCATTGGTGAAGTTTCAAACCGCCATCCGACCTACGTTGTTCCTGCCGGATATGCTTTCTTGATCTGGAATGTGATCTACGCGTTGATGGTGGGATATGGCATCTGGCAAGCACTGCCAGCGCGGCGTACCAGTCCCTTGCTGCGCCGCATCGGCTGGTATTCGGCATCGGCGGCATTGGCAACTTCGCTGTGGGTGCCGGTGTTTCAGCGTTCGATGTTCGCCTTCAGCGTTTTAATCATCGTGTGGACACTGCTGTCTTTGATCGGCGTATTCACGCGAATGTATCGGCAGGGCACGGCACAATCAGGCGCGGAACACTGGCTGGTGTACCTCAACTTCAGCATCTTTCTGGGCTGGATCACGGTTGCGACCATTGCCAACATCGCGCAGACCTTGACTGCCTTGGGCTGGAATGGTGGCGGCATTACGGCAGAGATGTGGGGAGCGGTGCTGCTGATTGCTGCGGGATTGATCGCGACTGTTTTGACAATTGCCACGCGCGGAAACGTGCCGTATGCGCTGACCATCATTTGGGCGCTGGTAGCCGTGGCGGTAAATCAGTTCACGGGCGCAGTTCCAACAAGCTCAAGAATGGTGGGCGCGGTAGCAATCGGCGCGGCATTGGTGGTGGGCATCACCCTGCTCATCACGCGCAGCCGATATGGGGCTTGGCGAATGGCCGGGGCGCATTGCGCCACTGAAAACGTAACCAGGCTCAACTAAGAGCCAATTGCTGATACGCCTGCTTGACCGTGGCAGGTACGTTCACCACGACGAAGCGATTGGCTCGATAAAGATAACTTTCGCCGCTTTCGTCCACTACTCGCCACATGCCTTCAGCTTCAGCCTCAGCGTCTCTGATGATTTGGTAAAGCTTCATCAATTCAAGCGAAGCCGGATAACCTTCGTTGTTTACGCAAACGCCGAATGTCAGTTTGGCACGGTCTTTCTTTTTATTCATAACGATCAATCCAAAAACTTTGTGACTTTGAATTCCCTTTTGCCGATGCCGTGCGCTTCGTACCAATGGATTTCAGCGTATCGCAAGTTGCCACTCGGCAAACGTACCATCGCTTCGCCTTTCAGCTTACGCCAGCGTCCTTTGCCATACCAGCGCCACAATCGCCGACGATCTCGGATGCTGAGATTGACTGCGATGGTCTGGATATTCGTGATGGCTCCGGCCAACTCAAAATCCATCGAGCCTCCCTTTCTGCCTCACGCATCAAAGGACAATGCTGCCGGAAGATGATTCTTCAAAATCCATAGCTTGAAAAGTTCGACCGCGAAACGATACCGGTCATCGCGCATTTCCACAATCTCTTTGCGGCTCAGGCTCTGCCAGCATGGTGTTCTTCAATCCGTGAACCGACCGCCTCAAATGTATTGCACTTGATTGACCATTTCGTCTGCTGTGGTTTGGTTCAAGATGCGAAGCAATCTTTGCGCGAGTTCGTAGGGCGAGCGGCGGGTGCCAATGATGATGCCGTAATGAGTTTTGTCGGCGGCGAAGTATTCCAAGGCACGCACTTCAAAATCAGCGCGGTTGTGCGTGAAGAGCGCCCTTTGACGGCTCACCGCATATTCCAGTTGTTGATCGTCGTTATGGTTGAGGTTGCCTGCCTCGACCGTAGTCAAAACGTTAAAGCCGCGTGCGCGCAGCAACTCGGCCACCAGCACGTTTACGTCTTCGTCGAGGTAGAGTTCGATGAACAGGCTATGCAAGGTCTTTCACCAGCGGGCTGATCAGATCGTCGGGAATGCGATTGCGCTCGATATGCGCGTTGATCTCGTCTTGATGATCGCTGTAATAACTCAACGCATCGAAGACCTGCGCCAGCGTCAGATGCGGAAGCTGCTTGGGAATCTCTTCCGGCGATGTCCCCATGCGCCAAGTTTCAACAATAGCCCGGACCGGGGTGCGCGTGCCTTTGATGATCGGTTCACCGCTCAGAATTTGTTTGTTGGTGACAACGTAAAGATGCTCGGTTGCGACTGACATATTTGAATCTCTCCATTGCGATTCTTCCCTGACGCCGAAATCTTCCCACAGACCAAAGAACGCGCGCAATGCCGATAGCAAAACCCAAAGTCAACGCATAAATTTGCGGCGAATGGCGAGGGCGAGCAGGGCGGCTTGCAGCGGGCCAAGCACTGTCTCAAGCCCGACCAGGAAGCGCGCGATGAGAGTCAGCGGCTTTGGCTCGGGTTTTTGCAGGATGCTCACCTCGAAGGAATGGACAAGCGCTTGAGTGAAGCGAAGCGGCGCGTCAACGGTATCGGGCGTCGTGATTGTCACAGTCGGTTTCGGTGTTAAGTCTGCCGGGCGCACAAATCCGACTTGGGTATAGAGACCGGCGAACAAAACGATAATGAGCAATAGGCAGACCGCCGCAAGTGTTATGCGCTCGCCGTACCCGCTCACTAGCCAATACCACCACGCCAGCCGCCAGAACACCATTCCCCGCCACTGCTCCAGTCTCAGCAAATCCATTGAGCCGTAGCGAAACTCCGCCGCTTCACGGTAGCGATGATTCTCTTCGGCATTAACTGCCAGTTGCCGGTAAGCAATGGCTAGCAGCCGATAGGGCGATGATACTCCGCGGTTGCGCAAACTCTCGATCTCCGGCATCAGCCCTGTGGAAGGCCACTGGACGTTGACGAACTCGAATTTGTGCGCATCCACGTTGATGAACCAATGAGGCCGTAGCATGAGCGTGTGAAAGGAGACGCGCTCTGGCTTCTCAATGCGGGGATATTGCAGATCCAAGTATGAACAATCGCTAAAGACTGGATGATCTTTAAAGGCCGAATGATCTTTATTCCCTGCAAATCTCACATAATCGGCAAAGGTGGCGTAGCGGAAATTCGTAGCTGCACGGAAGCTGGAGTAGCGAAAGCTGGTATCCGCGTTGAAGTTGACACCGAGGAAGTCGGTATCCGCGCTGAAGGTAGCGTGGCGGAAGTTGGCATCCGCGTGGAAGTTGGCGCGGTGAAAGCTAGCATCCGCGCCGAAAATGACTGCATGGAATCTGGCACGCGTGCTGAAGGTAGCGTTAGTAAAGTCAGCAGGAGCGCTGAAGGTGGCGTGGCTGAAATCAGCTATTGTGCTGAACCGGACTCCTTTGAAATCAACTGCTTCAGGAAACCAAACGCCACATTTCAAGCCGCCTTTCGCTGCATTCGGTCAATGATCGCTTGCGTTGCGGTGCCATACTGCTCAATCTCAGTCTGATCTTGCGCCATTTGCTGACGAATCTTTTCGATTTTGCTCAGACATTCGTCCAGCGCTTGCTGAAATTGGGCTGCTTCTTCTTTTGTCATTTCCAGTTTGATCGTTTCGTCCATTACAACGTACCTCCGCGAGGATTCTACCCTTGTTTGCTTGTACTCCAAATACAACTCCGCTCTTTCTGGTAATTCTTCATAACGGCTCCGCAAACAGGCCAAATTCGCTGATGCACGGGCTGGCTGCGGCCTTCGTGATGCGCAACCGGACTTTGCTTGTCGTGACTTTCTGCCTGCGCAGCAACCGCTGTGCGCCGATACTGGTGGCTTTGGCGAATTCAACCCACTGGCCGTCTTTCCAAACGTCCAATGCGAATTCATCCACGCGATGGCCAAGCTGGATGTTTTCTCGTACGCGGACGACGTTGAAGGTCTTTTCGCCGCCCAGATCAAGTTCCAGTTCCGCTGTCGTCACGTTGTCATCCGTCGCCCAATAACTGAATCGGTCAGCATCCAGCACCTTACTTGCGGCAAAGCGTTTGTCATTGCCACGCACGTTGCTGGCCTTTGCCTTCGCGCCTTTGGCCAGGTTGATGGCCAGCATTTGCCGTAAGTGGTCGCCGAATTCTTTCAATGCCTTCACGTCGTTTTCGTGAATGCGCCCGCGACGGTCTGGCGGCACATTCAGTAAAAACGAAGCACCGCGCCCGACCGAAGCGAAATACAAATCCATCAATTGCTGCGGCGATTTGACGCGGTCGTTCTGGCTTTCGTGCCAGAACCAACCCGGTCGAATGGAAACGTCGCACTCCGCAGGTCGCCAAACGGAGCCGTTGCGGTCGCCGCTGTTCAGTTGTTTTTCGACGCCTTCCTGGCCGGGGTAAATCTTTTCGCCGTTGATCGTCGTCCAGCACGGATCGCCCGCGATGCCTTTTTCATTGCCTACCCAGCGGATGTCCGGCCCGGCATCGCTAAAGACGACGGCGTTGGGTTGCAGCCTTCGCACTAAGGCCCACGTCGTCGGCCAGTCGTAATAACTGGTCTTGTCAATCTTGCGCTTCTCTTTTGCCCCGCCGTAGTAGCCGTCTCCGCCGTTTGCGCCGTCGTGCCAGACTTCAAACAGTTCGCCGTAATTGGTCAGCAGTTCGCGCAACTGTTCGCGGTACATCGCGACGTATTCGGGCTGGCCGTACTTGGCGCTGTTGCGATCCCACGGCGACAGGTACACGCCGAACTTCAAACCGTGACGGCGCGCGGCATCGGCGAATTCCCTGACCATATCGCCTTTGCCGTTGCGCCAGGAACTTTGGCTAATGTTGTGCGGCGTTGTTTTCGTCGGCCACATACAGAATCCGTCGTGATGCTTGGCGGTCAGGATGACGCCTTTCATCCCACCCGCTTTCAGGGCCGCGACGATCTGATCGGCGTCGAAATCCGAGGGGTCGAAAATCTTCGGGTCTTCATCGCCGTAGCCCCATTCTTTGTCAGTGAAAGTATTCGTCGTGAAGTGAAGAAAGGCGTAAGTTTCCAGTTCATGCCAGCGCAGTTGTCGTTCAGTCGGCACCGCGCCGTATGGTTTGGGCGGTTCGACGGCAGTTCGCGGCAAGGCGAAAGCTAAAGCTGGAATCAAGCCAAGCAACAGAAGCAGAAGTTTCGTTTTCATCTTATAATCCACCGCCAATAGAAAGGAGAATAGTTATGGAAACAGCTACACGCGAAAAGGAAGAACCGCTCGAAACGCCGGTTGCGCCCGGCATTGTCCGTCGCAGTGATCGCGGCCTGTGTATTGCCGGAACGAAAATCTCGCTCTTCTCAATTATGGACTCTCTTAAATTCGGCAGCACTGAAGCATTAGTCATCGGTGCCGGGTTGACCGAAAAGCAGCTTCGCCAGGCTCAAGACTACATTGACGCAAATCGAGAACAGTTCGAAGCTGCATACGAAAAATATGTTCGTAATGCTGAAGAGATGGAACGTTATTACCGCGAACGCGAACGGCAACGCCGCGAAGAATTGAAAGCCAAAGGTCTGTGGGGCCAGCCACCGGATGATCCCAGCCTGCTTCCTGCTTGGGAAAAACTTCAAGCCTGGAAGCGGGAAAGAGCGATCGCGGGAGATGAAGAGTAAAAAGCCATGACAATAGTGATGCTCGACAATGACATCACAGGGTTCCGCGATTTGTTAGTCGGAACGCTGCGCACGACCGGCTGGCAGGACTATGGTCTGGTCGAATTCGTGACGATGAAGAGGTCGGCCTGGATCCAACTTCCAACGATCGCCAAGTCTGGCGATTCTGCCAACGCGAAGGCTTTATCCTGCTGACCGGAAATCGCAACGATGATGATGATACTTCGCTGGCGCGAACGCTGCTGGAAGAAAATTCCGCGCGCTCTCTTCCCGTGATTACCGTTGCCGACAAAAACCGCTTGTACGAAACGGGCTACCGAGAAAATTGCATCTATGGATTGATGGATATTGTTCTCGAATTGAACCGTTACCTCGGCACAGGCCGCAACTTCATCCATTGATCACTGCTTCGTGATCGCCTCGTCCAAATTCAAAATCAAACTCGCCGCCATCGCATACGCCGCCAACTCAGCTTGATTCAATCTTTCGTCGTTGCGCTTTTCGCCCATTGCCAGCAGCTTTCGGACGTCTTCGGGCTGGGCGCGAAAATGAGCCAGTTGCTGGCGGAAGCTCCTGAGCAAAACCTGCTGCTCAGCTTCGCTCGGCGCGCGAGACATCACCAGACGGAAAGCCCGCGCCAACCTCGCGCGCGGTTCATCGGCGCACTCCCGCATCACGCGCTCAGCCAGCATTCGCGCGGCTTCGACGTAGGTCACGTCGTTCATCAGGTTCAATGCTTGCAGCGGCGTGTTAGTGCGCGCTTCGCGGACGGTGCACAGTTCGCGCGCTGGCGCGTCGAACACGCCCATATTCGGCAACAGGATCGTTCGCCGCCAGAAACTGTACAGGCTGCGCCGCCACAGGCCTTCGCCTTTGTCCTGTGGGTAGTTAGTCATGTTCGAAAAGGTCATGTCCTTCCACAGACCGTCCGGCTGATAGGGCCGCACAGATTCGCCACCCAGCTTTTCAACTAATAAGCCTGACGTGGCGAGCGCCTGATCGCGGATCATTTCTGCCGATAGCCGATAGCGCGGCCCGCGCGCAAGCAAGCGGTTTTCAGGATCGCGCTGTAACAGTTGCGGCGAAGCCTTTGACGATTGACGATAAGTCGCGCTCATCACGATGGTCTTCAGCAGCGCCTTCACGTCCCAAGTAGTGACGGGGCGACGGGGAGATGGGGCAACGGGGCGACGAGAGTCATCTCGCTCTCCGTGTCTCCCCGTCTCCCTGTCTCCCTGTCCTTCCGTGCGCCCGTCCATGAATTCAACCGCCAGCCAATCCAGCAATTCCGGATGCGAAGGCAATTCGCCTTGCGATCCGAAATCATCCACCGTCTTCACCAGCCCCGTGCCAAACAACATCTGCCAGAAGCGATTGACCGTCACGCGCGCCATCAACGGATTGTCGTGGCTGGCGATCCATTGGGCCAAGCCCAGACGGTTTTTCGGCAAAGCTTTCGGCATTGGATGCAGCGCCGCAGGCGTGTTGCGTTCGACCAGTTCGCCGGGCGCGTCGTATGCACCGCGCTTGAGCAAGTATGCCGGGCGCGGCTGGTGAAGTTCTTGCATGACCATGACCGTCGGCAGATTGGTCGTGAAGACATCGCGTTGCTGTTTCAGTTCTTTCAGCTTTTTCCAGGCTTGCTGCAATCGCGGCAGCGCAGCGCTGTCCAGCCAGGCGTTTTGTAGCTTTGCCTGTTGCCCGGCAGTTCGTTTCAAGACAGGAATTGCCGCAATGCGGTCGAGCGAATCACTGCACGCCAGCATGGCTTTTTCCGCATCGTCGGGGATCGTGCTGTAAAGACGTACTTCGTCAATCGCGCCTTTGAAACGGAACTCCGGGCCGCCTCCGCCACCGATGCGCAGGTTCATCGAAGCGTCGCTGAACGTTCTGAACAGCCGGTCGTTATTGATCTTCAGCTTTTGCTTTTGACCGTCCACGTACAACTGAACGCGTTCGTACGGCAGCGTGCCATCGAACGTAGCCAGCACGTAATGCCATTGTTTGACGGGCACGTGCGCTTCGGTTTCGACGCGGTAGGAATCATCCGCCCACACGCCGACCAAGTTGAAATGAATTTTGCCGTTGATGAAAAAGACGCCGTAGCCTTTGTTTTTCGGCAGGCCGTGATCTTTCTCGCCCGCCTCATCTTTCATTCGCGTAACGATGGCGCCGCTGTTTTCAGATTCGGGGTAGAACCAGGCGGAGATGGCGAACTTGTCTTTGTAATCGGTGACGCGGTCGCGGTAATCGAAGTTGGCCGTGCGCCCCGCATCGAAATAAAGCTTGCCGTCGAACTGCGCAGCCTGGCCCAGCGGCGACGGGACATATTTGGGCGTGCCGTCTTTGAACCCCATCTCTGCCGGTTTGGCATCCGGCTTCGACGCGCCGGTCGCGGCCAGCGCGGATTCGTCAATCTCGACCTTCGCCGATGCATCCAGCGCCGGATTGTCCAATGGGTGATGCAGCAACAGGCGTTCGCGCGGGAACCACTGTTGAACAGCCGAGGCTTTCAAGGTTCGCTCCCATTGCCGCTGCGCCAGCGTCGAAAGTTTTAGTCTTTGCGCCAACTGTCCGTCCGCTTGCGCAATCTCCGCATCCATCTGTTTCAACTGCTTCTGCTGCTGGCGCGTCGGCGCGTAAATGAACGGCGGCGCATTCCAGAAGTTGGGCACGCGCCCGTCTTCGCGGATGCTGTTGAAGTAAGCGTAAAGCTGATAATAGTCGCGCTGCGCGATCGGGTCGAACTTGTGATTGTGGCATCGCGCGCAGCCCATCGTCAGCCCCAGAAATACGGTCGAAGTCGTGTCTACGCGATCCACGATGTATTCGACAAAGTATTCTTCCGGAACCAAGCCGTCTTCGGAGTTGCCGCGATGGTTGCGGTTGAAGCCTGTGGCAATCTTTTGTTCCAACGTTGGGCTGGGCAGCAAATCGCCGGCCAGTTGCTCAATCGTAAATTGATCGAAGGGCTTGTTGGCATTGAAGGCTTCGATCACCCAATCGCGCCAGCGCCACATCGAGCGTTCGCCGTCAATTTGATACCCGTTCGTATCGGCATAACGCGCGGCGTTCAGCCATTGAAAGGCCATTCGTTCGCCGTAAGCAGGCGAGGCCAGCAAACGATCCACGACCTTTTCATAAGCGTCCGGCGAGGCGTCATTCAAAAAACCATCCAACTCTTTCAACGTCGGCGGCAATCCGGTCACGTCGAACGTCACGCGGCGCAGTAATGTCGCTCGGTCTGCTTCAGGCGACGGCTGCAAGCTTTCACCATTGGCCCGCTCAAGTTTCGCCAGCACAAAGTAATCAATCGCGTTCCGTGGCCAAGCCTTGTTTTTGACCGTTGGCAACGGCGGACGAACCGGCGCAACGAATGCCCAATGCTGTTGCCAGCGCGCGCCCTGCCTGATCCATTCGGTCAACAATTCAATTTCGCGCGGGGTCAACTTGTGGCCGGAACTCGTTGGCGGCATGCGCTCGAATTCATCTTCGGCGGTGATGCGGCGGACAAGTTCGCTTTGTTCGGGATGATTGGGAACGATGGCGCGGCGGCCTTTGCCCAAATCGGCCAAGGCGGCAGCTTCAGAATCCAGACGCAGCTTGATCTTTTTGGCGGGCGCATCCGGGCCGTGACAGGCAAAGCATTTGTCCGACAGGATCGGCCTGATGTCCCGGTTGAAATCAATTTGTGATGTCGTCGAGCGCGGACTGGCTTGTCGGCCCTGCGCCGTTTGCCCGGGCCAATCATTCAGCGCAACCAAACAGACCAAGACGAAGAGCGTGATTAGCTTCAGCCGTTGAGGGAAAGTTGTGATTGTCATAGAAAACCGATTGGGTTCGGCGGGATTTTATTTCAGATTCCAGAGCGAAATGGAGGACTCGTCTTTCACTAAAACCTGATTGCCAATGATCGCGGGGTGCGCGTAGGTGGCGCTGTCGGCGACAGAATACTTCGCCACTTGCTCGAAGCCTTTCGTTCCCTTTCGGGCAATGGCCAAGCCGCCTTCGCTGTTCAGGATAAAGAGCAGGTCTTTGCTGTGAAGCACGGCGGCGTTCATTCCTTCCCGGCCTTCTGTCGTCCACAGCACTTTGCCGGTCGCGGCTTCAGCGCAGAAAAGTTGCCCCTTGCGCTTGTTCGTCATTCCGAACAGGTGATCGCCATCCAACACGGGCGAATTCATATACATCGTCAATTCCGCATTACGCCAAAGTTCTTTTGGCTGCCACTTGTTGCCGGCCTTTGTGATTTGCACAGCCGCCGTGCCTTTGCGAACGCCAGATAGAATCAGCGAGTTTTTGTAGACCAAAGGTGTGACAATGTTCTCGTTCCATTCGTCCGGCCAGGCCAGTCGCCACAGCAAAGCGCCGTCTTTGGCCGCGACGCCGACGACCGATTTGTCCGTCATCGTCACGATCTGCCGCACGCCATCATAAGGTCGCAATGATAGGCGATGCGTAGCCCGGCCCTTCGCCTATCCACTTCCACACCTCTTTCCCAGATGCAGCATCGAAGGCAATCATCTGCCCGCCCTTAATGTCGTCGCCGACGTAAACAATGACGTTGCCACCATCAATCAATGGTGACGCCGCCGTGCCGCAAAACATCTTCGATGTATCGGGCTTGCCGAAATCCTTGCGCCATTCCAGCTTGCCGGTCTGTGAATCAAAGCACGTCAACACGGCGCTCGCGCCCAAGGTGTAGAGACGTCCGTTATGCAACGCAGGCGTCGCAAACGGCCCGTTGTTCATCTCTTTAGCGTACTGATTTTTGGTGAAGGCGACCGGCTCTGTTTTGCGCCAGAGAGCTTTGCCTGTCTTCATATCCAGACAGGTGACGGCTTCTTCGTTGTTGTCGCGAGTGTGAACCCACGCGCGGTCTTTGCTGACGACGGGAGAGGAATAACCAGAGCCGACCGGCGTCTTCCAAACCTGCTTCAGCTTTTCTGGCCAAGTGGTAGGCGCAACGAATTCTTTGACCACACCATCGCGGTTCGGCCCGCGCCATTGCGGCCAGTCTTGTGATTGGATAGATATTGTGATCAATCCCGCCCAGATAACGATTGAGATGACTCGAATAACCTTTCCAAACATAATCGTTTGCTCCTGCTTCTTTACGACTGTCTTTACCCCATTCGATCTGCTGCTCCGGGATTTGATACGGCTTCTCTGATGGCATCTTTGGTGATGCTGTCGTTCCACTCTTCGATGATTGTTTCCCACGCCATTCCGCTGGCCACCTGTTCCAGCACATCCGCAATCAGCACTCGCGTGCCGCGAAAAGTCGGTTTGCCATGACAGATATGGGGGTCGGTCACGATGTGCCGTCCCATCAAATAAGCTTTCCTCAATTCCTTCATGGCCTTCTCTCCAGCCTCAACCGTTAATACACGCCTTCGACCACCGTCGTCGCAAAGCGAGAGAAGGGCCGCACGTTGCGCACGCCATCCCACGGGTATTTGTCACACGGCGCTTCGCGTTCGCATTCGTCGCGTTCCAGAAAGCGCGGCATGAAAAACTCCTTGGTCAGCGTGGTCAGGCGGACTCGGCCCGTTTGGCCGTATTCCACCAGATTCGTCGGTTCGTCAGGATCAACGACTTCCATCATCGCGCGCGGAGCGGGCGGGTAATAGATAATCGCGTAGTTATCCGCCGGATCGAACGGCTTATGCGTCGCCAAGCCCATGAGCGTGTTGCCGTAGGTCGGCGCAAAGTATCCACCTTCCATCAGCTCTTCGACGGCGAAGCGGTGGAACTGTGGGGTCATCTCAGTCCCGCCACAGAAAACACCGGTGATGCCGGCTTTCTTCAGCGAAATCTTTTCGCACAAGGCTTCCAGCAGCTTGGGCGTGGCGAACATGCATTTGACCGAATCATGCGCTTTCAGAATGGTCAGGGCTTGTTCGATGACGTGGGCTTTGTATTTTTCCATCATCTGCATCTCGCCCATCTTGATCAGCTTGATGACCCAGCGCGGATCAAGGTCAAGGCAAAAACTGATGCCGCCGCGATGCTGCGCCAGATGTTCAATGGCCAGCCGCAAACGGCGTGGGCCTGAAGGCCCCAGCATCAGCCAGTCCGCGCCTTTCGGGAAGAATTCGTCGGGCAGCGTGTCGCTGAACATCTCGTAATCAATGCGGAAGTCTTCGGATGCGATGCGGCTTTTGGGAATGCCCGTGCTGCCGCCGGTTTCGAACGTGTAGATCGGTTTGCCCGCCAGACCCTTCGGCACCCAGCGGCGAACCGGGCCGCCGCGCAAGTCTTCATCCTGGAAGAAGCCGAATTTGTCCAGGTCTTCATAAGCGTGAATGTCTTTGCGCGGATCAAAATCCAGCGTCTTGGCTTTTTCCAGCCAGTACGGCGTCCCGGTTTCGGGGTTGAAGTGCCATTCGACGATCTCGCGCACGTGCGCGTCCAGCTTTTCTTTTGCGGCTTTCATCTTGGTCTGCATCTCGGCAGTTGCGCTCATAGCTTCTCCTTAAGACAGCATGGGAAAAGCATGGAGTTCAGCCTTTAGGCTGCTGACTTCCTTCAATAAGCCTTGGGCTGCAACGCAGCAGCCTAAAGGCTGAACTCCATGCTTTTTGTTGAATCGCTCACTCACGTTTCGAGCGTGAACGGATTAAAGTTAGTATTGCGGTCGTAATAGTCTTCGTGTTCGACGCGCTTCAAAAAGTTGACGATCAGGTACGTGAACGGCGTGACGATGGCTTCCCAGCCGACCTTCAGCAAATAGTTGCTCATCATCACGACGAAGACCAGATCGTTCGGCATGATGGAAGAGTTGTAAAAAGCCAGCGGATAGAAGATCAGCGAATCCACGCCTTCGCCGACGATGGTTGAACCGATAGTACGCATCCACAGCCAGCGTCCGCTGGTCAGAATCTTCATTTTTGCCAGCACGAATGAATTGGCGAATTCACCCGCCCAGAATGCAATCAGCGAAGAGAAGACGATGCGCGGCGTGCCGCCAAAGACCATTTCGTAAGCATCCTGCCCTTTCCACCCCGGCGCGGGCGGCATCTTGACCACCGCCCAGCTCATGAACGCGGCGAAGATCAGCGCGCCAAATCCCGCCCAGATTACACGGCGCGACCGGGCATAGCCGTAAACTTCGGTCAGCACGTCGCCGAAGATATAGCTTAGCGGAAAGAACAAAATCGCCGTGCCGAATTCCGGCAGCGATCCGATCTTGGAAACCTTCTGTACGCCGATGATGCCCGAACACAGCAGCACCGTGACAAAGGCAGCCATCACTAAATCGTAGTACTTGTAAGTTCGTCGTGGAGCAGCGGGTGAAATCGTATTCTCCAAAAGGTGATTCTCCTCGTTCGTCTTTTGATTTGATTTTTTCCTGATTCGCAACTCGATGCGGGATGTGTATTATTCCCGTTTCGTGCCGCGCCGTGAAGCGCGCGCCATCATTTGCAACGACAATTTTTCATCTTTCTTCGCCATTTTTCTTAGAATGACGATTGTCCATTTAAATTTTCGGAATTTATTGCGGCCAGCATATTCGGCAGTTTTGTCCGGACAATATTTGCAACCGCTTCAATCTTTACAATCATTGGCAAACCATACGCTAACCGGCGAATTCCGCCACCATACCAGTCTTCAATCCGCGTTTCTGGATCACACTCGCGATGTCATCGTTTACTTGCCACCAAATTACGGCCAGGACGACTGGCGGCGCTACCCGGTAATGTATCTGCACGATGGTCAGAACCTGTTCGACAGCGCCACGGCATTTGGCGGAATGGAATGGGGCGTGGATGAAACCGCCCAACGGCTGATCCTGGGCGGAAAACTCGACCCGCTGATCATCGTCGGCATCTACAACACCGGCGAACACCGCATTGATGAATACACGCCGACGGTTGACCCTCGCCAGCAGCGCGGCGGCAAAGCCGACCTGTATGGACGTTTCATTGTCGAAGAACTGAAGCCTTTCATTGACCACCAGTATCGCACGATGGCGGGGCCTGAATTTACAGGACTGGGCGGTTCGTCGCTGGGCGGGCTGGTGTCGTTCTACCTGGGAATGAAATATCCATATATTTTCAGCAAGCTGATGGTGATGTCCCCATCCGTCTGGTGGGATTCCGGGATGATCTTGAAATTTGCGCAAAGCCTTCGGGCCAAACCATCCACGCGCATCTGGCTGGACATCGGTTCGAAAGAGGGCAAGTTCACGCCCGGTTATGTGCGCACCCTTCGCGATATTCTGGTTTCACAAGGCTGGCGATTGAATGCCGATCTGAAATTCCAGGAAGTCCGAGGTGGCCAGCACAACGAACGCGCCTGGGCCAAACGGATCGAACCGGCGCTAAAATTTCTGTACCCCAAACAGCGTCCGGCGAAACGGCCAGTCAGTTGATAAGTGTCGCCGACGCCGCGCGGTCAAGCCGCGCTTTCAGCCATTCGGTGACGTCTTCCAGACTTTCCTCCGAAAGCTCATGCGCCATCTCATATTCGCGGTAGGTCAAATCCACAGGTAGTTCGGCCAGCCGCGCCCGCGTCTCGTGCGCGTGGCTGATCGGCACCACGCCATCGCGCGTGCCGTGCGCGACGAAAACTGGCAGCCCGATTAGCGTGTCTTTGTCCGTGATCTGCTGAACCGTTTGCGGAAGCAAGCGCCCGCTCATCGCCACCACGGCAGCAACAAGGCCAGGGAAGGTTAATGCCACGGCCAGACTCATCATCGCGCCCTGACTGAAACCCGCCAGATAGATGGCGTTCGGATCGCAACCATAGGCTTCGACAACTTCACCAATGAATTTCCGCAGCATCTGTCGCGCGGCTTCGATCTCTTCGGAATCAACCGCAATTCCCTGCGGCGTGAAGCCCAGGTTAAACCAGGCGTGCCCCATCCCCCGCAAACTGACCGGCGCACGGGGACTGACAATCAGAAAGCGTTCGTCCAGATAAGGCGCCAGCGAAAACAGGTCATCTTCATTCGCCCCATATCCGTGAAGCAGCAATAGAAGCGGCGGTTTTCCGCTGAGGCCGCTCTTTGGCGGCGCAGAGTGGTGGAAGAGAGAAAAAGTCTGTTCGTTCATTCGATCTGATGATTGCAGTTGGTGATGAGAGTTAAGGTTGGGATGGAAGGTGGAGCAATTTCGTAAATCACTCCACCTGGCCACTTGACTTGCTTACTTCGCGGCTTCCAACACGGCTTCGTAATTTGGCTGTTCGCCGATGTCTTTAACATATTCGGCATACTTGACCGTATTGTCCGGCCCAACCACAAAGACCGAGCGCGCATGAATGCGATCCAGCGGGCCGCCGCTGATCAGTACGCCATAATTCTTTCCAAACGACGCGTCGCGGTGGTCACTGGCGGTGATCAGCTTGTCAATGCCTGCCGCTGCGCACCAGCGCTTCTGCGCAAACGGCAAATCCATGCTGATGGTGACGATTTCAATATCCGGCAATTTCGCTGCTTCTTCGTTGAACCGTTTTGCTTCGATGTCGCACACGGGCGTATCCAGCGAAGGAACTGCCACCAGGATGCGAGTTTTCCCCACAGCACTGGCCAGCGTGTAATCGCTCATGTCCGATGATTTCTGGATTTTGAAATCCGGCGCTGCCTGTCCGGCCTTTACTTCTTCGCCCTGCAAAGTGACGGGATTCCCTTTGAAAGTTACAGTAGCCATTCGTTTCTCCTTGTAGTCGAATTGATCGTTGATAAAGAAAGTTTGTGAGAAGTGCGCCGGCATCATAAATGAAAGATTGAACTAAATCGAAGGCAGCCTGAGCGGAACGGACTTTAGTCCGTGCAAAAAAATATGGAGCCAGCAAGGAAAACTTGCTGGCTCCATATTTGGTTTTGAGCCATATTTGGCTTTGAGCCATATTTGGTTTTGAGAATGATTAATAGCCGGATCGAGGTGCGCTGGCTCGAATGGAAAACTCAGTGCCGCGAACCAGATTCAAGTCATCACGACCTTGCACCAATACGGTACCGGCGCCAGCGCCAGCGCCCACCGCAGCGCCAATCGCCGCGCCTGACCCACCGCCGGTAATGCCTCCAATAATCGCGCCGATGGCCGCGCCAATCCCCGATCGAGTGATCGTTCTGGTCGTTTGGCTATCGTCATCTTTGACAGTGCCTTCGTTATTGACCTTGACGTCTTCACCATTGGGTGTGCGCACGGATTCTATCAAGCCGCCAAATTCATATGCCCGGTTCCTGACTCGAACACGTTGAAAATCCAGCGACAGTTCAGAACGACCTGTAATACGGCCTGAGCGATCAGCTTTGGTCACTGTTCCTTCGATCACAGCGCCACTGAATTCGCCCGGCGAACTGACAGTCATCGTAAATTTGTCGCCTTCGCGAGCCTGTTTGGTTGTCAGGTCTTCATTCAGCACCGCCGTCAGCATCGTCCCATTGGGAATGGCAAAGCGGCTGTCTCGGCCGGTGTTGTTTCCGCTATTCCCGCTGCTGTTTCCGCCATAGCGATCATAGTTGTTTGGAGCGCTACGATTGCTGTCGTAGATGTTCCACTGCGCGACATCTGAAGAGCGCGTATAAAAACTGCGTACGACAACCGGCTGCGTGAAACGCTCACTGTAGATCGTCTTCGTCACCTGCAAACTGCGGCCATTGTCCATCGGTTGGAACGTCACATTAAAGTCACTGCCACGATCCCCAATCGAATTGATAGACAATCCGTTATTGGTCAGTGAAGCGGTTGTGCTTACAGTGCGCCCGCTTGGTTTAGTTTCAGTCTGTGCGCGACCGTCAGCATCTATCTCTGCTTGCGGCGCGCTGGAAGAAATAATGGTGATGTGCCGGCCACGCTGTTCCAGGGCGATCTGCTCCGGCGCTTCCAGCCGCCGCACTAATGAAGCCCGAACGCGTTCGGCTTCCTGGCGATCAAGCGCCCGCGTAGCACGGTTGGCCGCCTCTTGCACGTTATCACTGCGCCTGACGTTTAACTGGTATGTGCCAGTCATCTGATCGTTGTCGCGATTCCTATTACGAGAATTTTGACCGCCGTACCGGTTATCGTTCTGTGCCATTGTCGGCGCAATCAGTCCGGACAGCGTAATCGCGCATAGCATCGAGAAAATAAAGGTAATTTTCCTTCTCATTGTCACTCCTTTTTATTTAAATCCCGCCGGCACTTTCTCCGGCAGCAGCCTTCACAGGTGTTCCCGCGTTCGATGTCCCTGGAACCTCATCCTTGGAGTAAAGCCGCCGCGCCTTTTCTCCATTCGGCTCCGTCGCAAATAATAGATCAGCCAGATCGTCGGCGTGTTCTTCTTCAACGGCCAGAATGTCTTCAATCATGCGGCGCGAGGTCGGGTCTTTTTCGCCAAAGTAGCCGACGATTTCACGGTAGGTTTCAATGGCGATGCGCTCAGCAATCAAATTTTCCTTCAACATTTCCGATAGGGTTGAACCTTCCGTAAAGTCAGTGTGACTTGTCTTCGCAACGACTGCTGGATTCATCTCCGGCTTGCCACCCAATTGCTTAATCCGTTCGGCGATGCGGTCGGCGTGCTCTTGCTCCTCATTGGAGTGTTCCAGAAATTCAGCGGCGACGGCTTTGGAATGAATTCCCGTCGCCATAAAGTAATGGAAGCGGTAACGCAGCGTGCAAACAATCTCTGTCGCCAACGCCTCATTCAAAATGCTGATCGCCTCTTCCGGGTTAAGCTGGTAATCGGGCGTCAACGCGCCATCTTCAATCTTCTGGCGAGCCTGTTGACGAATCTGTTCAATGTTGCTGATAAAACTCATAGGTTTCCTCCATTCCTTGGATTCTGCGGTTTTACTTCCTGAAATAAGTTTTTTCCCCTTCAGTTAGATCAGAGCGGCAAGCGGCGTTCCCTGAACAGGATCGTTCGGGATAAGTGTTGCGCGATCAGGGCCGTAACCGTAGATGGAGATTTCTACTGCGATCTTTTGATTAAGGATGACATGCCGTCATACAGTAATTACGTTCTACATCCGAACAAGCATCATTGATGTTGTATCTGTGGGCTTCAGGAAAATTGAACCTGCCCACAACAGAAATGATTCTGGGTTACCGGTGGTAATTGATCAGATACCATTGACTGTGGACATTTATCTTGCCGATAACATCGCAACCGCAATTTTGATGCCTGATAGGCACAATTATGGTTGACAACAAAATATGCTGTGTTAAAGTGCGTTCGCGCTTAACAAGCGTAACGCAGTATCCAAAATCTCAAGAAAACAATTTATTGAAGTGATTTGAACTATCTTCTGAGTTGAAGTTTAGAAGATAGGAAACTGGTAGGTTTGAACAAAGCTATGACTAGCCTGTGCAACTACAATCCAATCCCGAACCCGACGGTGCCGATGGCACACGGTGATTATCTTGCCGTCCGTCCGTCCGGGCACAATTGGAGTGGGGTATTTGGTATCAGCAATTTGTTCATTCTCAACCGTAAAGAAGACGTTCAGGATTCAAGGCAAGGATGCCGGAAGAGACTACCGATTAAAGCATAGGAAGTTTCTTCAAACGGGAAAACAAACCCCGACCGGCATCCGAAATAGGACTGCCGGTCGGGGTTTTCGCTTTTAGCGGATCAATTTCCATGTTTTCGTCCCTTGGTCATCCGGGGTAACCCAGCGAACCGCCTGCGTTACTGCCGGCGGTTCGCTGTTCTTTCTCAATAATCAATTAACCTGAAGCGATTGAAGCCAAAGTATTCGAGGCACGGTGTAGTTGCGAATGCAACATTATTACGCCGAAGTAGCTGGTGAGAGTCCAGCCATCGTCTTCAATGTTATCGCGTACGTAGCGGATGAGCCTGGTTTGTCGTTGCGGGTTGAACAGTCAACGCCTGCTGCGCCTGCTGCGCCTGCTGCGTATGCCGTCATTACTGGCTGTTCGGCACCATCGAACTGTCAGCAAATGACCTCCTGCACACACGTCAAGCGGCGGTAACCACCTGATTGGTCATTACGAAAATCGGGCAATGCGGAAGAGGGCAACGCTACTCAAGCAGTCCTGTAGCTTAACTGAAAAGGAGATTGGTTATGTTTACGGATGAAGAATTCAACCCTCAATCATTCCATGTTTTCTGCCGGAACATCCGGTGTGGCACTGAAAGAATAAACCCTTTCGGCAGAATGCCAATCAGAGAACGTACACACCGCTTGCTGGAGTATACCGGCAGCATAACAATTGGCTGGTCCGACAGGCTCTTTGGCAAGTTTTTCAAGGATTACCATTTCCCGGAATCGGGGACATATCATTTTTAGGTAGTGGCTCAGTGAAGAGAGAGAGCACGATGCAACCACGTGTCAGTAGCCCGCGCGTGAGCAAGGGCTGGCGTGGCGTCCGGCGGCCCTCCCTCACGGTCGGGCTACTGACACATCTCCCCCACATGAACCACTACCCCGTCCGGACTGTGCTGGAATTTCTGGGCGCGGGAGATTCCGTGGAAGACGTGCTGGAAGAGTATCCCGCACTGGGGCGAGAGGATGTGTTGGCCTGCCTAATGACATCTTAGAGTCTGCCGCATTCCAATTGAACGCTTGCGAAGTGGAGGCCTGAAAGTAATGGAGCCAAATCAGAATCTGAATCAAGCCAATTTCCAAGCCAATTTCATGGATCGAATTACCTACAACCCCAATCAGTGTGGAGGCCGTCCTTGCATTCGCGGGATGCGGATTCGTGTGAATGATGTGCTGGAGATGCTGGCCGGGGGGGCGACAGAACAGGAAATCCTGCAAGATTACCCTGACCTCGAAGCAGAGGATATACGCGCAAGCCTGGAATATGCGGCGACACGGATAAACCACGCGACAGCCATAACTATAAAAGACACAACTCAACGTCCGGGCGAATCGGAAGCGAATCAAGCATCTGAGTGGTTGGCCACGGCTTGGTCTACAGCTCGTAACGTGGCGCAAATGTTACGTCAAGAGTATGGAGCGACACGCGTCGTTGTCTTCGGCTCGCTTGCCCATCGCGCATGGTTCAGCTCCCGGTCTGACATAGACCTGGCCGTTTGGGGAATTCCGGCGAACCGATACTATCGTGCCGTCGCGGCTGCCACGGGCTTCAGCCGCGATTTTGAGATAGATTTGATAGACCCCAGTGATTGCCGGCCAATGCTGCGACAAGCGATTGAAGGCGAAGGAATTGATTTGTGAGCGAGCAAACTGGCAAACTGGCGATGCGGATTCGTGCTGAACTTACCGACCTTGATCGGTTGGTTCAACGCGCTTTGGAAGGATGGCATTGGGGGCAGCAATCGGGCAAAGATTTTTATCTGGATGGTGTCGCATTAAATTTGCACGGCTTTTACTCCGGGTTAGAGCACCTTTTTGAACTCGGAGCCATGCCACAAGGCGTAAATTGGCATCAAGTCTTGCTACAACAAATGTCCCGCGAGTTGCCCCCCATCCGTCCAGCAGTTATTTCCGACCACACTCGGGCCGTCTTGGATGAATATCGTGGCTTTCGCCATATTGTGCGCCACGCGTATGCTTTTAACTTCGACGTACAAAAAATGCAGCCCTTGATTGAGCAACTCCCGGCGGAATTTGTCGCAGTGCGAACAGAATTACTGATTTTTGCCGACTTTTTGGATCAACTTGTATAAGTTCGTCGCTGCCCCCACCAAATTATCATGTCTGACGTAGTCATCCGCGCCGAAAACCTCGGCAAGAAATACAGAATCCAACACAAACGCGAATCGCAACGGTATAGCACCTTGCGCGATGCCGTGACGGATAAGCTGCTGTCCCCTTGGCGCAGACTCAATCAGCAAATCCGCACTCCGCACTCCGCACTCCGCAATCCGCAATCGGAAGAGGATTTCTGGGCGCTCCGCGATGTCAGCTTCGAGATTAAACAGGGCGAAGTCGTCGGCATCATCGGACGCAATGGCGCGGGCAAATCCACGCTGTTGAAGATTCTCAGTCGTATTACTGAACCGACCAATGGCCGCGTAGGCATTAAGGGACGCGTCGCCAGCTTGCTGGAAGTCGGCACGGGCTTTCATCCGGAACTGACCGGGCGCGAAAACATCTATTTGAACGGCGCGATCCTGGGAATGACGCGCGAAGAGATTAAACGCAAGTTTGATGAGATTGTCGCCTTTGCCGAAATTGAAAAGTTTCTGGACACTCCCGTCAAACGTTACAGCAGCGGGATGTATGTGCGTCTTGCTTTTGCGGTGGCGGCGCATTTGGAGCCGGAAATTCTGGTCGTGGATGAAGTGCTGGCCGTGGGTGATGCGGAATTTCAAAAGAAATGCCTTGGTAAAATGGGCGAAGTCGCAATGAATGATGGGCGAACCATAATTTTCGTCAGTCACAATATGCAGGCCGTTCAAGCCCTTTGCCAGTACGGTATGTTAATGCATCAAGGTTCAATCATCTATGAAGGTTTTATTGGTGCGGTAGCAAACAAGTACCTTAGCCAAAGCGCCGCGCAAGATGCTGAAAAGGTTTGGCAAAGTCAGGAAGCGCCAGGAAATGAAGTTTTTCAGCTTCTTGCCGTTAGGGTGTTATCGCCCGACGGTACAACGCAAAGTGTTTTGTCCACACAGAGTGATGTCCGGGTTGAGATGGAATTTTCTGTTTCAGGCCCAGTACCATCCGCATTATGTGTTGGGTTTGATTTAATGACTTCCGATGGCTCGACAGTGCTTCGTACTTATCAAACCGATACTCGCCATGAAGATTGGCCAGAAATTCACCCCGGCTTTAATCGCATCGCTTGCCGGATTCCTGCCGGACTACTTAACGGTGGTGTTTTCGACATCTGTCCGCGTATAGGCATTCATAACGTTACTTGGTATGTTCACCTTGATGGCGTCGTGCGCTTTGAACTGATTCTTGACCACGGCGTCTCTCCATTATGGAATTCGCTTACGGCAAAGAGCCGGTCAGGGATGATCGCGCCGGTACTATCGTGGGCACGGCAACCGCTACCGGTAATGTGAGGTGGTGTGAATACTATGGTTTTACAAGCTGGGGCAAAACGGATTTATCAAGCAGTCGTGCCAGAATCAATTCGCGAAGGTCGTCACCTGCTTCGCGCTAAAACTCGAGAATGGCGTTGGAAAATAGCCAAAAAAAATGGCTCCTACTTATTTAAAGACATTGAGCCGGGCGTCAGGATGAAGCTATACGGCGATAGCATTTTTTGCCGGATGGTCTACTTTTGGGATTTTGAAATAGAAACTCGGCAGTTCTTGAAATCCATTCTGCGCCCGGGCGATGTCTTTCTGGACGTTGGCGCGAACGTAGGGTTGTTTTCATTGATTGCTGCCCGGTCTGTGGGTACAGATGGTCAGGTCCATGCCTTTGAACCGGTCAGAAAGACTTATGAACGATTGGTTGATAACGTCAAAGTAAATTACCTGAACAACGTTGCCTGCCATCGGCTGGCGCTTTCAGACAAAGACGGCGAATCGGTGATGACCATCGCCACCGATGGTCATGATGCCTGGAATTCGCTTGGCAAACCTTATATGGGAGATTCCTTCGACAAGGAGACGATAGCGACTCGCACACTTGACCATTTTGTGGATGAACATTCACTGCTGAACAAGATTAAAGCCATCAAGGTTGATGTCGAAGGATGGGAAGCCTACGTGCTTGCGGGTGGGATGAAAACACTGTCTTCTGCAAAGGCTCCTTTGATCATTATCGAATTCACCGAAGAGGCTGCTGCGCTTGCCAATTCGTCTTGCAGGGCGGTTTACGACAAGCTCAAACAGTTAGGGTACGAAATGTTCAAGCTGAATGATGGAAGCACTAATTTTGAACCGCTGTCTCCACTCGACACTTTCCCGAATAGCAATGTCATCGCGACCAAGAACCTGGCTGAATTGAAGCGGCATTTGCACCAGAAATAAATATGGATAGCTATCCGCCAATCACAGTTATTACTCCATCGTTCAATCAAGCCCAATTCCTTGAACAAACGATTACATCAATACTGGATCAAGGCTACCCCAACCTGGAATACATCATCATTGATGGCGGTAGCACGGATCACAGCGTTGAGATCATACAGAAGTATGCAGACCGCCTGACTTATTGGGTCAGCGAGAAAGATCGCGGGCAGACACACGCAATCAATAAGGGATTAGAGCGTGCAACTGGAGACATCATCGCCTATCTGAATAGCGATGATTATTATTTGCCCGGTACATTGCACCAGGTCGCCGAATACTTCGGGCAGCATCCCGATGTTGACTTGCTGCATGGCCGGTGTCGCAGCGTTGATGTAAATGGAGAGAAGATTGGTGAGCGGTTCGGCGATATTTCCAGCTACAGTGAAATTCTGGACTTGTGGGATGTCTGGTGGGCGAAGCGGAATTTTGTGCAACCCGAAGTCTTCTGGTCGCGCCGCATTACTGAAAAGATTGGCCTGTTTCGCGAAGACCTGTATTTTGTGATGGATTATGAATATTGGTTGCGCATTTTGCAGGCTGGTGGAAAGGTCGGACAGTTAGACTCCGAGTTAGCCTGCTTTCGATTACAGCCCAATCAAAAATCAAACCAAAGTGAACGAGTATCAGCAGAGCTGTTGAAAGTTGTACAACCATTACTTTGGCAGCAGCATCAAGCCGTTACCTGGGGAAGACGCATTACTTTACAGGGAAAATGGTTATTTAACGTATCGTTCAGAAATGAAGCCGAACAATCCCTTAAGCTTGAGCAAAGCAGATTGCGTCGGTGGTTGCGACTGTCCGGCCTGTTGATGAAGCATCCGCAGATATTAACTACAAGAATGCTCCGTAATCGCCTGGCCAATTCTTTCGTGCCTCGTTCAGAGTATTGATGTCTCTAGGCTCACTTTACCTAAAATTTCGTCAGAAGTTCGACCACGGTTTGGGTACGGCTTATTACCGTGATGTTGTGCGCCCGCGTATATTGAAGACTGCGCCGGTGGAGGGCACGACTGATTCGCGCTGCGAGATTCATGTCCTTACTTCCGCCAGAGATTGGTTAAACCTGGTTTGGACGCTGAAATCTTTCTATGCCGTCAGCGGGCGGAAGTACGCGCTATGCATCCACGATGACGGTTCCCTGAATGACGCTGCGCGCGGTGCTTTGCAGCGACACTTTCCGGCGGCGAGGCTGATCCTTCGCGTAGATGCCGACACCAAACTGGCTGAAGTCCTGCGCGATTATCCGCGTTGTCTGAAGTTTCGTAACACCAACCTGCTTGCCCCAAAGGTCTTCGATTTTATCGCTTACCTGCAATCCGACCGGATGGGTTTGTTTGACAGTGACCTGCTCTTCTTTCGTGAACCGACCGCCTATTTGCAGCGGGTCGAAGATTCTTCTTTTCGCAAGAACACCTTCAACGCGGACTGTGGCGACAGCGCCTACACTGTCGAACCAGCAGTTGTCCGCGCTCATCTCGGGTTTGAACTACTACCGATGGTCAATAGCGGGCTTGGGTTGATTCACCGCGACTCGATGCGTTGGGACTGGGTTGAAGAGTTCCTGGCGTTGCCGGGGATTCTGGATGGCCATTTCTGGCGCATCGAACAAACCATCTATGCGCTTTGCAGTTCGCGTTTCGGCGTCGAGTTATTGCCAGACGAATATATGCTTTACTTGAATCGCGGGATTGGCGAACGCCCTTTTAGACATTATGTCGGAATGATTCGGCATCTGATGTACAGCGAAGGCATGCGACAATTGACTCGTCAGGGGCTATTGCAAAATTCTCCGATGCTCACTTCTACGACAACGCTATCACGAAATAACAAATCCTCCCGAGTCTCTGATTTTAACCATGAGCTTTGAAATTCCTGTTGCCAAACCTGATCTTACCGGCAACGAAGAGAAGTATGTTCTCGACGCTATTCGCACATCATGGATTTCGTCTACAGGGGCATACATAAACCGTTTTGAGGAAGAGTTTGCGGCTCTTTGCGGGACACGCTCAGCCATAGGGGTCTGCAATGGAACTGTTGCGCTCCATCTTGCTTTGCTCACATTGGACGTCCGGCCCGGTGACGAAGTGATTGTTCCCTCGCTTACCTACATTGCCACAGCAAATGCAGTTCGCTATGTGGGGGCTGAGCCTGTCTTTGTAGATGTTGACCCTGAAACATGGTGCCTTGATCCAAAGAAGATTGAGGATGCCATCACGCCACGTACCAAAGGGATTATTGTGGTGCATCTGTATGGGCATCCGGCGGACATGGACGAAATCAACCATATCGCCGGGGTGCATGGATTATGGGTTGTTGAAGATGCGGCGGAAGCCCCCCTAGCGACGTACAAAGGACGACCGACAGGGGGACTTGCGCCAATTGCGACGTTCTCTTTTTACGGCAATAAGGTGCTTACCTGTGGAGAAGGCGGTGCGCTGACTTTATCTGACCCAGCACTCGAACTTCGAGCGCGTACATTGCGCGGACAGGGGATGGACCCGAGACGCCGATACTACTTTCCCGTGACGGGCTATAATTTCCGATTAACCAATCTCGCTTGCGCTTTGCTTTGCGCGCAGCTTGAACGCCGTGAGCAAATCTTACGTCGGCGTCGAGCAATCTATAAGCTTTATCGTAAGATGCTTGCCGATGTCCCAGGCATCGGATTACAACCCAATGCCTCCTGGGCGGTAGTATCACCATGGCTGTTCAGCATTACGGTGAATGCAGAAGAATTTGGCCTGATCCGTGACGAATTGATGCATAAGTTGGCAGAACTAGGAGTTGATACTCGACCTTTCTTTATCCCGTTGCATACATTGCCGCCTTTTCGTGAAGGCTCACGCAGGCGTCGCGAAGAGTTACCTGTAACGGTTTCTTTAGGCGCACGAGGAATCAACCTGCCGACCTTCAGCACAATGACTGACGCTGAAGTTGAGCGGATTGGTGAGGCAATCGCGCAGTTGCGTCGCTAAGCTATGGCACTGCCTGATTTGGAATGTCGTTTAGTTCTTCCCGATGACGCTGGGCCATTGGGTCGTTTCTTTCAGCGGCTTGTTACAGCGGGAGAAGACCGGTTCTTCCACCCACACCCGCTTACGGTTGAAGAAGCGGCGATCAGATGCAACTACTGCGGAAAAGATATTTACTACCTGCTCATCGAAGCTGGGGAGATTATTGGTTACGGAATGCTTCGTGGATGGGATGAGGGCTTTGACGTGCCGAGTTTGGGAATCGCAATTGATCCTGGCGCACAGGGGCGCGGCTTGGGGAGGTATTTAATGGAATTTCTGCATACATCCGCGCGCCAGTGTGGGGCGAGGCATATCCGATTAAAGGTTTATCCAGACAACGGACGCGCCCGAGCGTTTTACCACTCTCTTGGTTATGAATTTTTTGACGAACAAAACGGACAACTGGTTGGCATTCTTGATTTGGAGAAATGATAACCAGTCGCAGAAGCAAAATGCCTAACGTCCTGATTCCTACCAACGACCAAACCATTATCCCTGACCTTGTAGAAGGCTACCACAAACTTGGTTTTGAAGTAGTAACCGGGGCGGCAAATTTTTTCCTTCGCGCTCATTCGTTTGATCTGGTGCATATTCTCTGGCCGGAGGAATTGACAGGATGGAAATCGCCGACGCAGGCGCAATTGGAAGAAATTCGTGAGGTTGCTGAGTGGTGGGTAGCACGAACGCCATTGATGATTTCAGTGAATAACCTTTATCCACATGGCAGAGAAGGAGAGGAAGCATCCAAGGCGCTTTATGAGATCTTCTATACGAACTGTGACCTGATTTTGCATCACTGCGAAGCGTCCAGACAATTGGTCAATGCAGAGTTTCCGATTTCTGCTCGACAGCGCAACATTGTTACAACCATGTTTGGTTACCATCGCCATTTGCCTTTGCGGTTTGATCGTGACTCAGCACGGCGTTCATTCGGCTTTGTACCGGATGAATTTGTATTACTTGTCTTTGGAGCATTACGTAATCGGAACGAAATAAAATTGTTGCAGTCGGCCTTTGGTGCTGCGCGCGTGCCGCACAAACGGTTGTTGATGGCAGGCCGCTATGTTGAGTCTTTAGGCCGTTGGGAACGAAGATGGCGCAATTACCTGTGGAGTCATTGGCTACGTCAGCAAGGGGCCGTTGCTGTGACTGATTTCATTCCTGATGAGCAAGTGCATCGTTACTTTGAGGCTGCCGATGCTGTGATAGTCCCTCGACTATGTGACTTAAGCTCCGGTGTGATTGGGATGGGGATGACCTTTGGCACACTGGTTATAGCGCCCGATCACGGAACGTTTCCTGATTACATATCGGGTACTTCAAACCTCCTTTATAAATCAGGTAATGCTCAAAGCATGGCGGAAGCTATCGAGGCTGCAACACAGATTGATCGCATAGTTGCCGGACAAGAGAGCCGCGAAAAGGCAACCGATTGGACTTGGGAGCGTATTTTGCGGACAGCGCTCGCTGACTGGCCTGAGATGGCTCGATTTGGGCGTGAGCTTGCCACTGTATAAACAGCAAGATGTCATCAGAAACTAATACACCTCGTATCTCTGTCATCATGCCTTGCCATAACGCCGGGCCTTGGATTGGTACTGCATTGCAGAGTATTGCGCGGCAGACGTTACCAGCTCACGAAATCATTGTCATTGATGATAACTCCGCCGATGAGTCTATCGCGGAAATTAAGAAAAGCGGCGTGCCCGTGAAGTTGCTTCGAGCAACTGTTCGCAATGCCGCCGCTGCACGCAACATCGGTATTGAAGCGGCGACCGGTGATTGGCTGGCGCTACTGGACGCGGATGATGTCTGGTATCCGAATCATCTTGCCCGCGCAGCCGCCTTGTTAAGTCGCACGAATGATGTCGCGTTTATGTCGAATCACGACTGGATTGGGCTTGATGGGCAACTCATCTCAATGCCGGAAGAGTTTCGATGCAAACTGCCAGCGCCCGCCCCAGAGTTGACTGTCGAGGACTTCTTCGACATTTTGAAAGGGGGATTTCATTTTGGACACTCGACTGTCCTGTATCGGCGTGATCGCGTGCTAGAGGTGGGAATGTTCGATGTGAGTCAAAAACGGCGTCATGACATTGATCTATGGCTGCGCGTCATCGCGAGCCGGACTTGGACATATGACACGGTAAAATCCGTCGGTTATCGCGCGGGAACCCCGGGGAGCATATCGAAGGAAGAGATGGAGTGTGACTATTACTACCTTCGTGCGCTGGTGAAAAACCTCTATCATATAGACTGTATTCCTGCCCGGTATCACCTAGCGCGTCAGGCGCGCCGCGCGATGGGTATTGCATTTGTGGACGGAACTCCGGAGCATTATGCACGTATTCGTGAAATAGCTTGGCCGCATTTGCCCCATCTGCTCAAACTATTTTACAACATTGGCTCCCTTTATCCGCTATTACTCCGGACAGTGATGCGTGCCCGTCGCCGGATAGTTATGACACCAAGCTTGGTAGATCAAGACGCTGCCACTCGCTAGGAATCTCCTGTATTTGCGCTCGTCAGTTGGTAATACTGAGACAAGTGAATTAATAGGATGACAACGGCAGTAATTATAGTACTGATAATCGGAGCATTAGCGCTGATAGCCCTTGTAAGGTTATTGAGTTGGCGATCACGTGCATACAGCCGTTTACTCAAGTTTGATCCAGCGCAGGATTACACAATGCCAGCCTTCGGTGAATGCGTAGAAATTATAGCGCTCCGATGTACAGATGAAGGGTTTTCTTTGCCGTCATTTGCTGCTGACGCTGTGAGCGGCTTTCTGGAATTGATGGTGGAAAGTACATTGCCCGGTTGGCTCAACGAACCGCGAGTTGAAATGAATGCAGGCAGTTTCAAGAACGCACAGTACTTCGAGCGCGGTGCGTGTGGTTACCGCTTTCTCAACGTAAGCAGGTTGCTTTCGCACGGTATTAAAACCAAGCAGCACGTTACGCTCCGTGGTCAGGGGCTGAAATGGCGGAGTGGTTGGGTGCGCTTATACCTATGCCGTGAACAGTTAAATACTAAAGATCACATTGTAGTTATCGCCCCGCATCCGGACGATGCAGAAATCGCAGCGTTTGGCCTCTACAGTGAGGCCCATGCCACGGTAGTGACGGTGACTGCAGGAGATGATAGCGACCGTTTCGACAAGCAACCCGGCGTTCCGTTCCCATTGCCACGCGATGTTGTCGCAAGGTTGAGGGTGTGGGATAGCATTTTCATACCGACGTTTGGCGGGGTTTCGGCAGAGCGCGCTGTAAACTTATGTTACCCAGACGGGCAACTGGCAGAAATGCACGCAGATTCAAAAGGCGAGTTCAATTCTCGCAAAGGCACACATGTGGACTACCCAGCATTGCGGCAACTTAATGCATCAAGCCTGCTTGATAGCGCTGCACACCGTTGCTCTTGGGAATCGCTAGTGAAGGACCTCACGGCGATCTTTTCAGAATTGCAACCAGGCATCATTGTAGCGCCGTTGCCTGTGGTGGACCCGAATCCTGATCATGGGTTAACGACATTGGCAGTTTGCGAAGCTTTGCGCATATGCGGCATGAACACGGCGCGTCTGTTTCTTTACATCGTTCATAACCGCTGGACGGAACTTTATCCGTTCGGACCAGCAGGTAGCGGAGTGTCATTGCCGCCAGGTTTTGAGGCGGAACTTATAGAATGTGACTCATTCTACTCACACTCATTATCACTAGAACAACAGATGTGGAAGGGCCTCGCCCTACAAGCCATGCACGATCTGCAGGAATTTACCCCTCCTGAGCTACCGAACGGACGTTTCGAATGGCGGCGTCTAAAAGCGGCGCTGGGGGCTAAGATCAAGGGTCTAAGCAATCCGCCCACCAGCTATTTACGGCGCGCAGTGCGGACTGACGAGTTGTTTTTTGTGCTAAACCTTGAACAGGCGGAACACCTCGCACTCATCCATGCGCAGCAAATGGAGAGGGCATACCAGTGAATGTGCGTATAGTCCGCAATCTCGACGCCACACTTCGAGACCGTTGGCGGCAATTGCAGCAGACAAACCCGGCGCTTCAAAGCCCGTATTTTTGCTTTGAGTTTACCGAGGCTGTTGCGCAGGCGCGCGCTGATGTGGAAATTGCGGTCATCGAGCAGGAAGGGCAACCTGTCGCATTTTTCCCTTTTCATCGTGGCCCTCGCTCAGTGGCAATGCCTGTAGGTAGCATCCTTTCCGATTACCACGGCTTCATTTGCGCTCCGCAGTTTACCTGCGATCCTTTGGAGGTGCTGCGAGCTTGTTCGTTGGTCGCGTGGGACTTTGACCACTTGATCACGTCTCAGAAATTTCTCTCGCCGTTTCATTTTCGTCAAGAAATTTCTCCGATTTTGGACTTGTCGAATGGGTTCGAGGCATACGTTGCTCATAATCGTGTGGCAGGTTCAAAGTTGGTCAAACAACTTCGTTATTTGGAGCGAGATCACGGCCCCGTTCGTTTTGTGTCTCACTCAGATAACGTTCTTGATTTGAATCGGGTGCTCGAACTGAAATCCGCACAATACCTGACGACAGGAAAACATGACTTATTTGCTACTCCGTGGGTCCGGGACGTAATCGAGCGAATTCATACCAAACGATCCGAAGAATTCTCCGGCATTCTGTCTCTTTTGTACGTAGAAGATCGGTTGGTAGCTGGACATTTTGGTATGCGAGCTGGCGCGGTTTTACATTACTGGTTTCCGGCTTATGACCAAAAGTACTCACGATACTCGATAGGGTTGATTCTGCTGTTAAAAATGGCGGAAGCCGCGCCCCCTCTAGGTGTAGAGACGATTGATCTTGGTAAAGGAACGGCAGCCTATAAAGAACGTCTCAAAAATGGATACTTGACTGTTGCTGAAGGAAGTGTGGTGCGACCTTCTTTGTTAAAGGTAAGTCGGCAAATCAAACGGCAAAGCAGGAGTGCTGCACAGAACCTTATTTTGCGCATGTCTTGGGGTGAAAGTGCGAGCCGAATGCTAAGTTATCTGCGCGGGTTATAAGTTATAAGCGCACGCTATGAACATCGCCACTGTCTTGCAAAATTTCTCAATTCAAATCAGAAGCCAGGGGCTTTTAAACACAATTCGTTCGCTTTCCCATCGGGCAGGTATTCGCTTTCACGAATGGCGGCTTGGCATTTATACGGAAACTGTTATCGAATTGGGTGAACTCGGTATACATAACGATGAGTGTAAATATTATTCGGCCACCGGCTATACCAGCATCCATGAAATCGTGCGGGTGCTTGGCATCAATCCACGCAACCATGTCTTTCTGGATTTCGGAGCCGGCCTTGGGCGAGCCATGATTTTGGCGGCGATGCATCCGTTCCGTCGAGTGTTGGGAGTTGAGATTTCACGTGAACTGAGCGAAAGGGCAGAGAAAAACTTCGCGCGATGCAAACGAAAGCTGCGTTGTCAGCAGTTGGAGATCGCGACGTGCGACGCCACCATATACCAGATTCCTTCTGACGTTACGATTGTATATTTCAACAATCCATTCTTTGGTCAAATCCTTGATGCGGTTATGGCCAACCTGCGTGGGTCGTTAGAAGTTGCACCACGTGAGTTACAAATTGTTTGCAACCTACCGGAACGCTCGGCCTTCGAATCGCAGATTGCAGGTTATGACTGGCTTCACCTGCAAAGGCATTTTACTCTTTCCGATAACCGGCGTTGTTTCATTTACTCGGTGGCAAAACAATAGATGCTTTTTTCTGTTGTTATTCCGACATATAACCGGGCTTATTACATCCGCGACACGCTCGAATCCTTGCGGGCACAGAAGTTCACCGACTTTGAGACTATTGTGGTAGATGATGGTTCGACGGATGGAACGCTGGAGTTGCTGCGCGAATATTCATGGGTAAAAGTGCTACAACAACAGAATAAAGGGCCGGGCGTGGCACGCAACTATGGAGTAAGTCTCTGTTCCGGGAAATACATCGCGTTTTTGGATAGTGATGACGTCTGGTTTCCGTGGACGCTTTCTACCTTCGCTGAGGTTATTCAGAAATACGACGCACCAAACCTCGTCGCGGCTAAACTAGAGATGTTCTGGGAAAACCAAGAGCTAGAGCAAATACGCCGTGCACCTTTGCAGGTGGACGTGTTCAGCGATTATTTTGAGACAAACCGTAATCGCTACTTTGTAGGGGCATGTATGATGATCGTGAGCAAGCCAGCCTTTGAGGTGGTGGGAGGGTTTATTGAGAAACAGATTTATGCCGAGGACTGCGACTTAGCACTGCGGTTCGGGCTTGTGAGTGGATTCGTGCAAATCCTCGCGCCAGTAACGCTGGGTTATCGCCAACATCCGAATAGCGCGCGCAAGAACTACGAACTAATTTATGCAGGAATGAATAACCTAATCGAATCGGAGCGGCTAGGACGCTATCCTGGAGGGGCGCTGAGAAAAAAGGAACGACTGCAGTTAGTTACAGTTCACATACGCCCGGTAAGCTTTGAATGCCTACGACATGGCAAGCAGCGGAGAGCCTGGAGGCTATATTGGAAAACGTTCGAATGGCACTTATACATCCTTAGATGGAAATACATCTTGGGCTTCCCCGCCATAGCTTTGTGCCAGTTTCTCAAACAATTAAAGCCAGAGAAGAAACGACTGTGAATCCTGCACATCTTCTAGTTGGGCTCAGTTTTGGATTCGCGTCGCGCATGCGCAATCTATGGTTCCGCATTTTGGGCGTGAGTATGGGCGGTTATGTTTGGATGCGGCGCGTGTCTATCCCCAGACAGTGGGGAGACATCACACTTGAAGGCGGAGTTGCGCTTGATGATGGCGTGATTCTGCTGTGCAGCGGAACTGAAAAGCCCAACAAGCTTGTGATTCGTCAAGGCGCATATATCAATCGTTACACGATGATTGATGTCCACCAGCAGGTAGAGATCGGTCGAAATTGCATGATCGGGCCGCTGTGTTATATCACTGACGCCAACCATGGAACAGCGCCGGGTATAACAGTAAATCTTCAATCCATGAAGGCCATGCCTGTCATTATTGAAGACGATGTTTGGTTGGGCGCTGGAGTGATTGTGTTACCCGGTGTGCACATCGGTCGTGGGGCAATCATCGGCGCGGGAGCAGTGGTTACAAAGGATGTACCTGCGGATGCGATCTATGTTGGCGTACCCGCAAATGGTATAGGCAGACGGTCAATCGTAGAAGCGCAGCAAAGAATGCTTGTTTAATTTATGAGTGGTTTTTTGGCCTCGATTGTTATTCCTACATTTAACCGCGCCGAAGAGTTGCGTGAGCTTCTGCAGTCGGCGTTGGCACAGACTGTTTCGGTTGAAATTCACGTGATGGATGATGGTGACAGCAATACTACGAAAGACTTGATTCAGCGAGAATTCCCACAGGTAAATTACCACAAACTCGGTACACTGCACGGGCCTGCGTACCAACGCAATCGCGGCATCGAACTGGCAACCTGCAACATCGTGTTTCCAGTGGATGATGATTCGCTTTTCGTTTCACCCTACACAGTGGAGCAGACGTTAGCCGAATTTGACCATCCACGTATTGCCGCAGTCGGAATTCCTTTTATCAATGTGCGACAGGATCAAATTGTTCGCCAACGCTCGCCGGAATGCGAGCGGACATTCGTTGATTCAACTTTTGTGGGGGCTTCGCACGCAATCAGGCGAGACGTGTTTTTGAAAGTCGGTGGTTACAGGGAGCACTTCTTTTATATGGGTGAAGAGGGCGATCTTTGTTTACGGATGATGAACGACGGATATGTAACAAGACTGGGAAATGCTGACCCTATACACCATTTAGAATCGCCCAGACGGAACCTTGGTCGGGCTGGATTTACAGGGCGACGGAACGATGTCCTTTTTTCTTGGCACAATGTCCCATCAGTCAGCCTGCTGACGCATTTGGGTGGAACTACCGTTAATGCTGTCAGAACCGCTGTGGGCTCCGGATGTTTCTGGCCGATGATTAAGGGAACCGCGTCAGGTTATGCCGACATTTTCAGACTATGGAATAAACGGCAGCCTGTGTCGCAAAACATTTATCAGCTTCACAGAGAGCTAAAAAAGAACGGGCCGCAATTGTTAGAAGATGTCGAACCTCTTTTACCGAGTATCTGGACGTGAGAGATAGCAGCCAACCGAATTGGATATGTGCACAGATCGGCGCCCGCGAACATTATGCCGTGCCGCGTGCATTGCATCGTCGCGGTGCGCTGGAACGGTTGATCACCGACGCTTGGGTTGCGCCGGGGAATTTTCTGGGTGTGGCCAGACGTGGGTTGCGGGAGCGGTTTCATCCTGATCTGGCGAAAGCAAACGTGCAGGCTGCGAACTTCGACAATATTGCGTTTGAACTGCGCGCGCGCGCGCGCGGTTTGCAGGGCTGGCCATTGATGACAGCGCGGAACGAATGGTTTCAAAATAAGGTGGTTTCTGGGTTGTCAGGCGATCAGCCTGCAACGCGTAATGTGCAATCCGTCATGTTCTCATATAGCTATGCCGCACGAGACATCTTTCGCTTTGCCCGCGAACGTGGCTTGCGCACAGTGCTTGGGCAGATTGATCCGGGGCCGTTGGAAGAGCGCATCGTGGCGAAACTCTGGGCCGATCAACTATCGCAACGCGAACAATGGCAACCACCGCCGCCTGGATATTGGGAAAGTTGGCGTGAAGAATGCGCGATGGCCGATTGCATTCTGGTTAATTCGGAATGGTCTCGTTGTGCGCTGATGCAGGAAGGCATTCCGGCAGAAAAGCTACGTTTGATCCCGCTCGCGTATGAACCACCATTACAAGCAGAGACGTTCCAGCGTGAATATCCTGAATCTTTTACACACGAGCGCCCCTTACGAGTTTTGTTTTTGGGGCTGGTGAACCTACGCAAAGGAATGGGGCTGGTGCTGGATGCGTTGCGGTTATTGCGGGGCGAACCAATGGAGTTTGAATTCGTTGGCCCGCTTCAAACTCACGTGCCGGAAGATTTACTGCAACGTCCGGATGTTCATTGGCGCGGCGCAGTGCCGCGCGGTGATGCTGCGCGATATTACCGCGAAGCCGACGTGTTTTTGTTCCCAACAATGTCTGACGGTTTTGGCCTGACGCAGTTGGAAGCGCAAGCCTGGAAGTTGCCAGTGATTGCGTCGCGTTTCTGCGGCGAGGTGATCGAAGACGGGCGCAACGGTTGGATGCTGGCGGATTTGTCTGCGGATTCGATTGCCGATGCACTGCGGCGATGTGTGGTGGAACCGGCGCGGCTGCGCGAATTCGCTGCGAACGCTGTCCCACAAGAACGATTCAGTCTGGCTCGGATTGGCGAGCAACTGCTAAACATCTTCAACTAAATGTGCGAATGCCTAACCAAATAACGATGACAACCATGCAACGCTGGCAAGAGATTTCCAACGATCCTAACGCGCCCGAAGTCATGGATATGCGGCGGGCCGCAATTGCGAAGGCGCGCACCGGCAAATTGATCCACGACCGCGTCGCTTATCTGTGCCAACTGGTGGCGGGCAAATCTGTGTTGGACATTGGTGTCGTCGAACACACGCGCGAGGCGGCGGAAGGGCCTGGCTGGTTGCACGGCCACTTGCACCGGCATGCCAAACGCTGCCTGGGGGTGGACGTTTTGGAAGCCGAAGTAGAGCATTTGAAAGCGCGCGGTTTCGAGGTGGTCTGCTCGGACATTACTCAGACACCGTTACCATTGACCTTTGACGTGATCATTGGCGGCGAAGTTTTGGAGCATCTGAATTCGCCTGGAATGTTTATGAAGAACTGTGCGGTCATGCTTGCTCCCGGTGGGCGATTGGTGATTACAGTACCGAATCCGTGGTATGCCAACGCGATCCTTAAAAGCTGCCGCCGCAACCATACCTTCTTGGATAGCGCTGACCACGTTGCCTGGTACGATGCTTCAACACTGTGCGAATTGGGATTGCGGCACGGGCTGCGCCTGGACCGGTTTGCGGGGATTAGCCTCAGCGATCCGAAGACTTTTCGAGCTAAGATTTTCGCTTACGGTCTGAAACCGGCGCTGATTGGGCTTGGCTATGCGCCTGAGCTTTTTTCCAAGTCAATCATCTACGAATTTGTTCAAGCATGATTCACAATAATATCACTAGAAGAAACGCTGCTTTTCAGCAAAGTACAGGCGTCGCGTCGCTGATCATCACTGTCGGAGCACTCACTACGGGGCTGATGTTGCCGACAAATGATCCTGATGTAATTTTCAGCACTGCGGCATACATCATGGGAGCCATATTGGCGGTGGCAATGGTGTTTGAAGCGCGAGGAGGTCTTCTTGCCCTTTTACGCACTGACATCCTGATGCTCGTTGCACTGTATGGCCTGACGCTGCTTGAATTTCTATTTCCGCAGCCAAGTTTTTTAGGTGTCATTTCGCCTGAATCGGCAGTTGCGGGAACGCAAGCAGTGCTATGTGGCTTTGCCGGGATTGCGATTGGGCGTCACCTTGTGTCGTCGCGGCCATCTGCGTACACAATGATTCGCGGGCATCACCTGTCGTCGAATACGCTCTTCAGCGTATTCCTTGGCCTGTTTCTGCTTGGCTACCTGCACATTTTCATTTCCGTCAACTTCGATCTGATTGAGATTCTTCGGCAAATGACCTTACCGCGCTTTTCTCAGGACTGGTCTCGTGACCGCATTGGGGGATGGGATTCGCTCCTGACAGAGCTAGGGCTGTTGATCTATCTGCTGCCACCGATGGCGGGGTTGGTGTTTGCACGGTGGAAAGACTACAAGTCCGGCCAGAAGCTGACCGTTTTCATCGTGCTTGCGTTTACGTTCTTCTATGGCTTTTCTGGCGGAACGCGCAGTGTCTTCATCACCTATCTGCTAACTTTTGTGTGTGGATATCTGATGTTCAAGAAAGACCTGAAGATTTGGCAGTTTGGTGTATATGGTGCTGCACTTGTTGTCATGACCGTGGTGGCAATCTTCTTAATGCTCGAATTTCGCACTACGGGATTGTCGAACTACTCTTTGTCCGAACGCAGGTCGGAAACTATATTTGTTGATAACAACATCCTTGTCATCAGCGAACTGACCGAAGTTTTCCCCAGCAAATTTGAGTATTTGGGATTGGAGATTCCATATAACGCCGTGATCAGGCCGATTCCGCGCGCATTTTGGCCCGGTAAGCCGGATGGGCTTAGCATGGGAATTGAAGATGCGCTTGGCGCACAGGGCTTGACACTTGCCGCTACTTTCATCGGCGAAAGCTACATGTCCGGTGGTTTTTGGGCTGTCGCCGTTGCTTCCATTCTACTTGGCGCTTTGGCAGGGTGGTGGAATCGCATGGGATATGATCTGGAATCCGATTTCAAGCTATTGCTATACGTGTCAGGATTCTTTGCGGCAGCTCTTGCCATGCGCAGTATCCTCCAAGTGATGCCCGCCTTATTACCAACATTCGCGCTGTGGCTCTACGGCAGAGCAAAGCTTCCAAAGATAACGCAACTGCGAAAAAATATCGGAAAGTGGAGTCTGAAGCCAGTGACTCCTGCAAAATGAGACGCAGGCATAAAGTGGTATTCATCACGATAGTTCCTTCGCCCTATCAAAGGGACATGGTTGCCGCGATGGCAACACGCGAGGACATAGATTTAAGCGTGTGCTACATGGAAGCCTCATCGCCTGATTCGCCCTGGCCCCAGATGCCGTTGCGTCCATTCGAACGCATCCTGCCCGGATTCTGGATACCTTTTCGCGGAGCGCGCTGGCATTTCAACTGGCAATTGCCAGCGGTTGCTGCGGCGGATTTTGTCATCTTGAGCAGTTTCAGTTCGTGGACGGGGCAATGGCTGATGCGTCATGGGCTGCGCGGAAAGAAGTGGCTCTTCTGGGGAGAACGGCTGCGTGCGCAGACAGGTGGTTGGCGCGACACGGTGCAACATGAATTGATCACGCCGCTTGCCCAGGCGACTGCCATTGTCGGCATGGGGCGCGCGGCAGAGCAGGATTACCATCGCCGCTTTCCCGATCCCCATCATTTTTGCATTCCATACCACTGTGATCTGTCGGCCTTCCTGGCGACGCCGCGAAAGGTTCAGATAGGCAGGCCACTGACGTTTTTCTTCTGTGGTCAGATGATCCGGCGCAAAGGCGTGGACTTGCTGCTGACTGCGTTTGACCGGCTAGTGACAAAAGGCATTGACGCACGTCTGTTGATGGTTGGGCGCGAGGCGGATTTGCCGCAGTTTCTGGCCGGGGTTAGCCCGCAGGCGCGTTCCCGAATCAGTTACGAAGGATTTCAGCCGCCTGAAGCGTTGCCGCAATACTTCGCACGCGCGGACGTGTTTGTGCTGCCCAGCCAGCACGATGGCTGGGGCGTCGTCGTTAATCAGGCAATAGGAGCGGGATTGCCGGTGATTTGTTCTGACGCAGTTGGGGCGGGATTGGATTTGGTGGAAGAGAACGTCAACGGTCTGCACTTCGCGGCAGGTGAAGTGGATGAGCTTGAGCGCGCTTTGGAAATTATGGCCGTCAATCCTGAACTCGCCCGCATCTGGGGCGAAGCGTCGCGGCAAAAGGCGCTGGACATTACGCCCGAAGCGGGCGCGGAGAAATGGGCGCAGGTTTTCAACGCGCTCGCAGAACAACGATGAAAATTCTTTTGGTTAGCAGTGGTTCGGGCTCACGCGGTGGCGGAGAGATTTTCCTGGATTACCTGGGTAAGGCGCTGGAAGAGCGTGGTCACGAAATCATCGTTTGGATACCGGCGCACCCGCGTATGGATGAATTGGCAGTAAAGTGCGCAAGATATGCCACAGTGGTGCGCGCGGCGTACCGAAATACCTATGATCGTCGCGGGCGCTCGTTGGAAACCTGCTTCAACTGGTCAACATCACGCAGCATTGCCCGTCAGTGGCAGGCGTTGCAGCCAGATGTTATTCACCTGAACAAACAGAACCTGGAGGATGGTCTGGACCTGCTGCGCGCTGCGCGCGCCTGCGCCATTCCCAGCATCTGCACCATTCACCTGACGCAGACAGCGACATATTTGCGCGCTCAAACTCCGTGGTTACGCGACTGGATCGCGCAACAGGCGCTTGGCAAATACCGGAGTGTCTTCGTCGCCGTACAGGAGGCGCGCCGCATCGCTTTGCAAGAATTCCTTGGTAGTCGCGTGCAAACGGAAACAGTCTTCAACGGCGTGCCGCTGGTGGATTATGCCGCGATGCATCAAGTGCGTCAGGCCAAACGGAAAGAGCTTGGTCTGACGGACCAGGACTTCTTGATTCTGGGGCTGGGGCGGCTGGTGGAACAGAAACGCCCGTTCGTCTTTTTGAAAGTTGCACAGGAACTGCACAGGTATTTCCCGGCAGCCAAATTTGTCTGGGTGGGTGATGGTGCCCTGACTGAGCAATGGAAAGAATGGGTTTCGCGCGAAAACCTTGATGGAGTGGTTCGCTGTGCAGGTTGGCAATCAGATACCTTGCCTTTCCTGCTGGCTGGCGACTTGTTGCTGCACGTTGCGGAATATGAAGGGCTGCCGCTGGCAATTATCGAAGCGATGGCGGCTGGCCTGCCCTGCGCCGTCACTCGTAATTTCGCTTCAGAGATTCCACTGTTTGATGATCGCTCAGTGCTCTTTCTGGATGATACACGGGCGCTTGCAGAAAAATTATGTGATGCAGAAGCGTTACATAGTGTGACGATGCAAGCGCGCCGACTGATCGAAAATCAACTTTCCATCCACACGATGAGTTCTTCTTACGAACGGCTTTACACTGGCGTGTTACAGGCCGGTGTGGGACAGGCCATGGTGTTACAGAGATGCTCGTAAACTTCTTTGAACCGTCGGCTGCGAAAAAAGTTGGCGGACTGGAACCGGCAATTCGCGCCATAGAAAGTTGTTTATGCCGCGCGGGCGTGACCGTCCGAACGAATCCAGATTTGGCCGAGCTGGGGCAATCCGGCAAGCGCGAGATTGTTCATTTTCATGGCTCGTGGGAGCCTGCGTTTCTTCGAGTGTCTGCACACTGCCGCCGCGCGGGCATCCCTTACGTTGTTTCTCCGCATGGAATGTTGGAACCTTGGGTGCGACGGTATAAGCGATGGAAAAAATGGCCGTGGTTTCAGCTTTTTGAACGGCAACATTTATCCGGTGCAGCGCGGTTGTTGACCACTAGTGACATTGAAGCGCGCAACCTGGGTGCGCTTATGCCCAATTCGCAGTGCGTTGCGCTGCCATTAGGACTGACGGCGGACAGCGGCGCGGATTACACGGCTGCACGCCGCTTGTTGGGCTGGCCGGAGAAGGAAACGGTGTTGTTGTTTCTTTCACGCATCCATCAGAAAAAGGGATTGAACCTGTTGTTGCAGGCGCTTGCGGGGCTTGACGCGCCTGCGAAACAAAACGCCCGGCTGGTGATTGTGGGCGGTGGCGAAAAAAACTATGTGGACGAACTGATGAATTTTGCCGCGCGTGAACAGGCACGATTGCCTCGGATTGATTGGGTCGGCGAACTCTGGAGTGATGAAAAGTGGAATTATTTTCAAGGCGCTGACTTGTTTTGCCTGCCTTCGCATTCAGAGAATTTTGGGCTTGCCGTGCTGGAAGCTTTGCAGGTTGGCACGCGCGTGTTAACAACCAACCAAACGCCGTGGACGGATGTGCCATCGTGGGGAGCAGGATTTATCAGCGAACCAACTGAAGCAGCGGTACGAAATGCCCTGGAAGAATTTTTCTCTTGTTCTGAGTGGCCCGCCGAACAGCGTACGCAACTGGCGGCGCAAATCCGCACCCATTACCATTGGAATGCAGTTGGTCCGGATTATGTCCGCTTTTATGAAGACCTGTTACGCACTGAGTCGTAACAGTATCGTGCTTTTTTTGATTTATGGCTGCCAATCACGTTGATTTATCTGTTTATAAACCCACCGGTTTTGAACGCGGAGCCAGTGTCATCACAGAAGGACTGTGGCTGGTGGTCAGCCTGGTTCTCTTCCGGCTGTGTCCTCTCAAACTTTCCGCGTTGAAACGGACGGTGCTCAGATGGTTTGGTGCAACAGTCGGCGCGGGCGTGGTCATCAAACCCGATGTGCGTATCACCTTTCCGTGGAAGCTGGTGCTGGGCGATCACGTCTGGCTGGGCGAAGGAAGCTGGCTGTTGAATCTGGCTTCGATCACTATTGAAAGTCATGCCTGCATCTCGCAACGCGCGTTTTTGTGCGCGGGCAGTCACGATTACAAATCGGCTACGTTTGATTTGTATGTGGAACCGATTACGATTGAACGCGGCGCTTGGGTGGGCGCTTGTGCGTGGATTGGGCCGGGCGTGCGCATGGGCAGTTACGCCGTGTTGACGGCAAATTCTGTTGCTGTCAAAGACCTGGAAGCGTCTGGAATTTATCAAGGCAACCCCGCACGGTTAATCCGGCATCGTGTGATCGGCTCTCTTCAGCAGACCCCTGAATTGTCGCGTGGCGGTCCCGTCCGCACTTAATAAGCGCGGGCAATAAACGCGCGAAGCTTCCGTCTTTAATAAAAGTATTTTGGAATCAGAGCCTCGAATTTTCCTGCCCCTCAACTCACTGCTTTCCCCGTAGCAAATTATTTATTCAACGATGGGTGTTGATGAAAAAGTAAAGCTGCTCTTTTTGCCGCGTAGCGGCGACTGATTTTAGTCGTGCGTGAAACCCACGGTGAGTTACGAGAAAGATGCTCGCGTCGCGTCAGTGACGCTTGAATTCTCAGGCGTCGCTGACGCGACGTGGAATATTCTTTCATCCGTTCCCGGCGTTTCACACGGGGCTAAATTCAGGCCGCCGCTACGCGGCTCAGGAAGTCAGCGTACATATTCATCCCTATTGATACTTCTGGCCTTAGAACTCAGCCCCGATGCTCTTGCGCCAGGCGAAACGGTTCGCAGTTCGTCTGCGGGCCTGAACATTCACTCACACATATCCCCACATGACGCGAAACGCAACGGGTGACGGTTGGCGGTGGCTTGGGCCTTGCAAGGGCGGCGAATTGCGACAGATCGGGGCAAATCCTGACAAGCCTGACAAGGATGCTTTATGCGCCTGACAATTCTGAATCAATTTTTCTATCCTGATCATTCCGCCACCAGTCAGTTGATGACTGAACTGGCGCAGAATTTAAGCGAACACGGTTTTGAAGTCACCGCGCTCAGCAGCCGTGGGCGGTATAACGGCGGCGGTGCGCTGCCCAGTCGCGAGCAGCATGGCGGCGTGCGCATTGAACGCGCCTGGTCCACCAGTTTTGGCAAAACCCGTTTGTTCGGGCGGTTGTGCGATTACCTGACCTTCTTTCTGGCGGCATTTTGGAAGCTGCTGACGATGCCGCATCAGGATGTCGTGATGGCGCTGACTACGCCGCCTTTGATTGGATTGATCGCGCTGGCCGTCGGGCGGTTGCGCGGAATGCGTGTGGTCGCATTGATGGAAGATTTATATCCGGATGTGGCGATTGCGTTGGGCGCGGTCAAACAGGGCAGTTTGGTGGCGCGCGTATTTGATTGGCTGACCTGCTTTATGCTGAAACGCGCCGACCGCATTATCGTGCTCAGCGATTGCATGCTGGAGCGCGTGGTCGCCAAAATCGGAACGGAAGCCTATTCGCGCATTGACGTGATTCACAACTGGGCCGACGGGCAGGAAATTGCGCCGCTCACCGCGGGCGAAGAGCGATTTTTCAATGCGCGCGACTGGCCTGAACTGAGCAATAAATTCATTGTGCTGTTTTCCGGCAATCTGGGGCTGGTTAATGAATTCGCGACCGTGCTGGCGGCGGCAAACACCTTGCGCAAACGTACGGACATTGCGTTTGTATTTATTGGCGCGGGCGCGCGCGCGGCTGAAATTCGCAATTACGCGCTGCGGCACGATCTGAACAATGTGCGCATGCTGCCGTATCAGCCGCGCGAAAGCTTGCGTCATTGTCTGGCTTCGGGTGACGCGCTGTTGATTACGCTGGCCGATGGATTGGCGGGGCTGAGCGTGCCCAGCAAAACCTATAGCAGTCTGGCCGCCGGACGCCCGCTGCTGTATGTCGGCGATCAACGCAGCAGCGTCGCGCGCCTGATTTCCCAACACGAATGCGGCGCAGCCGTGGCCAGTGGCGACAGTGAACAGTTGGCGGCGACGCTGTCTGGCTGGGCCGCGAACCGTGATGCATTGGATCGTTTGGGCGTTGCAGCGCGCGCACTGTTCGAACGCCGCTTTGACCGGCAGGTCGCCGTCCGAGGGTATCTGAAAAGTTTGACGAAATGTTTCAATGACGCGGGTCGCAGCCTCGAAGCAAAACGCGAAGACACTCTGCCGATTAAATCGGTAGATGCAGAAGAATCCGTCATGTGAGTAATATCCTGTACCTGCCCAGCCATCCCCCTGCCGCGTCGCGGCATTTGAATTTAGCCGTGGGTGAAGCCCACGAGACACGAGGGAAAAGCCTCCACGTCGCGTCAGCGACGTTTGAATTCAGGCATCGCTGACGCGACGCGGGGACGTTTTTCCCGTCTACCGTGGGCTTCACCCACGACTAAGGTCAGCCGCCGCGACGCGGCGAAATTAACGGCTTTACGTTTTTTGCACTTGAATGCGGCCTGTTGATGTCTGGGACGCTGTGTCCGTAGCCCGACCGTAAGAGAGGGCTTGGGTTCGTAGGCTAGCCCTCTCTTACGGTCGGGCTACGGACACAGCGCATGCAATTGCAAACCGCTATGACAGCATCGGCTAGCAGAACACCTGCCCTTTTACCATCCACACAAATCATCAAGAAGATTTCGCCCTTACCCGCCTGAACGACAGAGAAGTGGTCAAAGCGGTCATCGTCATCTACACTTTCAATCGACAATTCTCCAGTTTGATGTAACACCACGGGCTTTTCGTCTGAGCCGCTAACCAATTACGGAAGAGCAATGAAGATTCATATCAGGCTTTCTTTGCAGGGCGTCTTATTTTCTCTTTGTGTGGCCTTCTTTCTTTTTGGCCGCATCTTCTCGCCTGTTTTTGCGCAGGGAAACAAAGAGAGCCAGCTTCAGGCGCTCGTCCAACAGTTGCAAGACAAAGATCAGCAAGTTCGTCTGGCCGCGATCAAAGAGGCCAAGAAGCTGGGCGTTGAAGCGAAGGCTGCGATTCCCGCGCTGACCTTGTTATTGAAAGCGCCGGAAGACGACATACGCGAAAACGCCGCAGAGGCTTTGGGGCGGATGGGCGTGGAAGCCAGAACGGCGATCCCTGCGTTAATCGAAGCGCTCAAGGATCGTGTTGCCGCTGTCAGGGGCAATGCCGCTTTCGCGTTGGCTCAAATTGGTGTTGAAGCGAAATCCGCCGCGCCGGCATTGGGCGAATTGTTGAAGGATCAGAATGCCTGGGCGCGCGGCAATGCGGCCTTTGCATTGGGCAGAGTCGGCGAAGCGAAAAGTTATCTTCCGTCATTGATCGGTCTGCTGAATGATCCGAATGATAACGTGCGCAGAGATACCGCCGATGCGGTTGGCCGCGCCGGCGCTGAGGCAAAGGCTGCCGTCCCGGCACTCATTGTTTTATTGAATGATAAAAACGTTCCTGTCCGCAGGTATACGGCAGAAGCGCTGGGCAGAATCGGGCCGGAAGCCAAAGCCGCCATTCCAGGTTTGGTTGAAACCCTGCGCGATCGGGAGTTCGTTGTTCGCACATACTCTGCTTATGCCCTGAAGCAAATCGGGATGGATGCGAAGCAGGGCATTCCGGTCTGGCTGACATTATTGAAAGACGATCACGAACACCTGCGCAGTTACGCCGCCGATGCATTGGGGGCAATCGGGCCTGAAGCAAAGATAGCAACGCCCGCGTTAATTGAAGCGTTGAAGGATCAAGATCGGTTTGTGCGCGTCAGCGCCGCCAGAGCGCTGGGGAAGATTGGCACCGAAGCCAAAACAGCAATCCCACAATTAACCGAGTTGTTGAAGGATCAAGAGCCGCTTGTCCGATCCAACGCTGCGGATGCTTTGGGCCGAATGGGCGCTGATGCGAAAACGGCATTGCCTGCGCTGATCGAGTTGCAGAAAGATCAAGCGACCATCGTCAGGCTGGCAGTGGAAGAAGCCATCCGCAAAATCAATTCCCCCTGAAACAAAGATTAAGATACGAAGCCAGAAGGTGCAGCCCGCCGCGCCTGATGCTCTGAACATAAAGGTTTGGAGCAGCTTGCGATTGAATGTACGGTAGGCTGTCTAGCCTGCCGAGGTCTTGGCTGGCGCGAAACTACAGCCCTGCCGTACACTGATCTGCAATCCAATCTAGGTCACCCAAATAAGAAATGCCGCCATCTGACGACTTCCGTTCTCAAGATAAAACCGCATACCTGCACATGCTTTGGGCATCGTTTGCGTTTGCTGTCATGGCGGCGTTCAGCCATTGGGCAGGGGAACACTGCGATTGGCAATTGGTAGTTGTGGCGCGGGCTTCGGTGGCGTTTTTCTTTTCGCTGATCATTGCCAAAGCCCTGGGCGTCAAACTTGTACTGCGAGGCCCAAAAACTTTGTGGGTCAGAAGCCTTGCCGGCAGCACCGGGATGCTGTGTAATTTTTATGCGCTCGCACATTTGCCGGTGTCGGACACGCTGACGCTGATGAATACGACTCCGATCTGGGTGACGATTTTGTTGTGGCTGGTCTTCAAACAACAGCCCACCACTGGCATTATCATTGCCGTGCTGATCAGCGTCGCCGGCATTGCGTTGATTCAACAGCCGCATTTTCAAAGCGGCAAATTTGCCTGTTTGATGGCGCTCTGCGGAGCGTTTTGGACTTCCATTGCGATGCTCGGATTGAACCGTCTGCAACACGTTGACCCGCGCGCCATCGTCGTTCACTTTTCGGGCGTGGCCAGCGTGGCGACGGTTCTGTTTCTGGCGCTGACCAATCGCAAAGATTATTCCGCGCAGTTAAACAGCAAAACGGTTTTGATGTTATTGGTCATGGTCGGAGTCGCGGGGGTGGCAGGACAGATTGGCATGACGCTGGCGTTTGCCAAAGGGCATGCTTCGCGAATTTCCGTGATTGCACTGTCGCAAATTTTGTTTGGCCTGGCCTTCGATGCATTTTTCTGGAACCGCGCGATGAACCTGATTTCATTGCTTGGAATGGTGCTGGTCATCGTGCCGACGGCCTGGTTGATTCTGGGCAAAACACCGGAACAGAGCCACGATTTGATCGAAGTGGAAATGGAAGATTGAATTGAGACGAGCGCCATTCGGACATCGGAAGGGCGCTCGCTCACACTCGCGTTCTTAAAGCGTGGGGCGATTTTTCAGGGCTTCCTGAATAATCGCATTCGTCTGTTCCAGTTCCGCGCCAACCAGTTCCAACCGAGGCGGGCGCACGCGCGGATGGCCCATTCCAACGGCTTGCTGCACCAGTTTGATCAGTTGGACGAACTTCGGCACCGTGTCCAGCCGCAGCAAGGGCAGGAACCAGTGATAGAGTTTCAGCGCCTTCTCCATTTTCCCCTGCGATGCGTAATTGAACAGGTCAACGGATTCTTTTGGCAGGGCGTCGGCCAATCCTGCAACCCAGCCGACCGCGCCGACCTGAATAGCTTCGACAATCGCATCATCCACGCCGACGAACATATCCAGCCGGTCGCCGACGAATGCTTTGATTGCTGTGACACGGCGCACATCGGTACTGGATTCTTTGACTGATTGAAAGTTCTCGAACTCATTCGCCAATTCCAGGATCTGTTCGGGCAGGAAGTCCGTGCCGTAGGCGACCGGATTGTTGTAGAGCATGCAGGAAAGCTTCGTTGCCCGGAAACAGGCCGCAACGTGCGCTTTCATTTCGCGCCAATCGCCCTTGTAAACATAGGGCGGCAACACCATCAATCCTTCGCAGCCCCGGCTGGCTGCTGTCTTGGCCTGCTCGACGGCTTCGGCGGTGCTCAGCGCGGAAATCGCCGCCACCACCGGCACGCGGTCGCCGACTGCACCCACCACCGTCGCCCACAGCGAGCTTCGCTCTTCAAAGGTCAGCGTGTTGCCTTCACCCAGGCTGCCCGGCGTGACGATGCCCGTGCATCCGTTGTCCACCAGCCAGTTGACGTGTTTGGCGACGAACTCATGATCAATGCTTAAGTCCTCTTTGAAGCCGGTCGTAATTGCGGGCATCACGCCCTGCCATTTCATGGTCATGATTTCTCCTTGATAAAGTGTGGCGCGGGTTGGTTACCCGCGCTTGCACGCACTTGGAAGCGCGGGTAACCAAC
>JBBQVH010000004.1:0-134588 GCA_038211695.1 Blastocatellia bacterium
CTGCAAACAGACCCGCTGGAAATGCGCAATGTCTACAGCTATCCGGCATATCAAAAGACCGTTGAGCAATTGAAAAAAGAGATGAGCCGGTTGAAGAAGGAACTGAAAGACGAAGATCGGTTTGCTGACAGTTTGCCGAAAGATGATGTCGGATAACCTGATGGTTTAGCGAATGACTCATATGCACAATTCACTGAAGCTGACGATTGCCATTACGCTGTTTGTCTTGTTCGCAATCTTCGGATGGCAAGGCGGACGTGTGCAGGCCTATCGGAGCGGCCCGCCGACCGAACTGACAGGCGCGCCGGGGGAGCAGGATTGCTCCTCCAGCGGCTGTCATACTGGCACTGGCGTGAATGCCAGCACGGGCATTTTGGCGTTGCCAGGATTGCCAGCGGCGTACAGACCTAATCAAGAAATTGATTTGACCGTCATCCTGACGCAGGCCAACCGCCCTCGCTTTGGGTTTGAACTGACCGCCATTGACGATCAGGGGCGCAAGGCCGGCGAACTGATTGTGACTGACACGGATCGCACGCAGAAGGCGACTGGCTTTGTTGGCAGTAATCAGCGCGAATACATCGTTCACACCTTCAACGGCACGACCCCCAACGGAACCAATCAGGCCAATCAAGGAAGATGGACAATGCGCTGGAAGGCTCCGGCGCAGACCGTGGGGCGTGTGACTTTCTACGTTGCGGGCAATGCGGCCAACGGCAACAGCGCGCAGTCTGGCGACTTCATATACACGACCAGCGCCAGCATGCAGGCTGCGGCGGCGCTGCCCAACGTCGCCAGTGTTTCGGCGGCGAGCTTTGCGGCAGGCGCGCTGGCGTCAGAGACGATCACGGCAGCCTTTGGCACCGGCCTTTCGCAAAACGTAGTCGTTGCAACCACGGTGCCTTTGCCGACCGAATTGGATAACACCCAAGTCATTGTCCGCGATGCCTTCAACATCGAACGCAACGCGCCACTTTTCTTTGTTTCGCCCGCGCAGATTAACTACCTGGTTCCGCAAGGCGTCTTTCCCGGCGATGCAACCGTAATCGTTCGGCGTAGTGGCGCTGACGTTGCCCAAGGCACAATCACCATCGAAGGCGCCGCGCCCGCGCTCTTTGCCGCCAACGCCAACGGCCAAGGCGTTGCCGCTGCTGTTGTCTTGCGTGTGCGTGATAATCAGCAATTATTCGAACCCGTTTCCAGACTCGAAGGCGGCAGCCAAGTTCCCATCCCGATTGATCTGGGGCCGGAAACAGACCAAGTCTATCTGCTGCTGTTTGGCACGGGCTTCCGCAACTCGATTTCCGGTGTCAGCGTGACGGTGGGTGGAATGAATGTTCCCGTGCTTGCCTATGCAGCGGTCGCGGGATTTGCTGGACTTGATCAATGCAACATCGGTCCTTTGCCGCGCAGCTTCGCAGGTCGTGGCAATGTGAACATTGTTCTGATGGCGGGAACTAAAACGGCGAATGTGGTGAGTGTCAGCATCAAGTGAAGAAAGTCTTGGTCAGCGAAGATGGGGCGAAAGATTGACGCTCCTGGTTATACGGTCCAGGCTTACGGATAGAGGTATTTTCCATGAATGTTTCTCTTACTCCCGAACTCGATAATTTTATCGCCGAGAAAGTGGCGAGCGGTTTTTACTCTTCCGCAAGTGAAGTCATCCGTGAAAGCCTGCGGCTGCTCAAAGAGCAAGACGAGCTGAGACGGCGCCGCATTGAAGAACTCAGAAAAGATATCAAGAAAGGGCTAGACCAAAGCGACAAAGGCGAAGTGCTCAGCTTCACCTCTACGGCAGAGATAATGGCGCACATCAAGAAAGAGGGAGCAAAACGGCTGAATGGTAAGGGCAGGAAAAAGCTCTGACGGCAGGAACTAAAACGGCCAAGGTAGTGAGCGTTAGCATAAGTGAACGGAGCTGTGCGCGGCGATTGACACCTGAAAGCTTCATCGGTAGGTTAGCGGCTATGAGAACTTCAATGAACATCATGCTTCCCGAAACAATGAAAGCGTGGGTGGAAGAACAAGTGGAAAACGGCGGCTACGGCACGCCAAGCGAATACATCAGCGAGCTTGTCAGGAAGGAACAGAAGCGCGCGTTGCGAGAGGAGATCAACGCCAATCTTCTCGCCTCGCTCGATAGCCCGGTCTCTACAATGACCGGGAAAGATTGGGAGGAGATCAGGCAGGAAGGCAAAAAACTTGCCTCATCACGAAAGAAGCAGCGCGCCAAATGATCCGCAAACGACTTCACGCCCAGCGCGACCTCATCCGCCACTTTGCCTATCTCTATGAGCGAAGCCCCGAAGCAGCCGAACGGTTCCTTGAGGCAGCGGAAGATGCTTTTCGTCGGCTTGAGAAGATGCCGGAGTTGGGGCACCTCTGGCATTTTGCACCGCCGCAACTTGCGGATGTGCGCGTCTGGCCGCTTGTGCCGAAGTTCGGAAGGTATCTTGTTTTCTACCGACCAGAGAAAAACGGAGTCGAAATCCTGCACGTCTTCCATAGCGCCCAGAACATTTCGGAGATACTGGAAGACGAAGACTCAGATGACCTCAACTGAGAGCGGAATATTGCACTGGTTACGTTGCTCAAGCTCCGCCGTGAACGGTAGCTGAATACGGAGGTATTTATGGAAATCACATTGACCATTCCTGACTACATAGTGCCGGATTTGCAGAACGGCAGCAGTACGCCGCTCCCGCTCAGATTGCTGGAAATGGCTGCGCTAGAGGACTACAAGTCTGGTGAATTCACTTTGCCGCAGGTACAGGCGATGCTCGGTTTCGAGAGCCGCTTTGAACTTGACGGTTCTCTCAAAGCAAATGATGTTATGTTGGATAGCTCGCCGGAAGAGATTGCAGGTGAGCTGGCGACGATAAAAATACTTCAGGCCGCTCGCTAATAGATAAATATGAATAAAAATGTTGGAAACAAACATGAGGAGAAGGCGCGACGGGAGCGTAAGATATTTGCTGAGTTCGCTGAAGCTGCGGGGTTAGAGGTTGATTTTGCATCAATTCAAAGCGAAGTTCCTCCCAAGCCGGATATTAGCTGCACAATAGCTGGGAAGAAACACTTTTTTGAAATGAGAGAGATAACCGACCAGGCACTTGCTCGCCGATACAGCATAGCTATAAATACTGGACAGCAAACAGGTGGATGGTTCTCGCAGGATGATCCGTTGGTTTCGACCTTTAGCTCTAAACTAGAAAAGGACTATGGAGAGCTAGATGGGGTACTAGAGTTCTTAGCTTATTATGAGAAGCAATATCCGCCGCCAATACTCAAGGAGTCTACAAGACAGGCTCTTTTTTGGACCACCCAAAGCATGCTGTTTGGAAAGTGGCGTCGTATTTGGATCTACTCTACCTGGGACAAACAAGTCCTTTGTAGCTATCGCCTAGAAGACTTAATAGGAATCACAGGTAGTAGCGTAGACTAACAACAGTTGCCAGTCATCCTTTCGCGCGAAAGAGAAACTAAATCAACTTGTAGTCGTGATCTGCTAATCGGACAGGGGATTTTTCTATTTTGTCGGCCAGTATCCTCAACGCTTGTGCGACGTGAGAATTACTGTGGTCGTATACCCCAGGCTTGTAGAAGTTCGCAGATATGATCACATTGTTTATCCGCGCGCTGATCATTCGTACTGCATAAGGCTTTTTCGTAGAGGCATAATCCTTCTTGTTTGGCATTGCGATGGAAAACCAGTTTCCATTTGTGCAGTCCTTTTTGAAGCACAGTTTGTGCCCAGTATCTTTTTCAAACTTCGCAACATCTTCAGCCATTACAGCCTGAATCTTTGAAATGTCAGTACCGAGTTTAACCAAACTTTTTGCGACGCCGTTAAGGACATCTATTTGATCTATCATTGAAAAGGCCATGCTACCCTCCGTAGCTTAATTTTGACTCTGAGCAAGAATGTTATAGCAATTCCATTACGCCGAGTCGTGGAAGAGGGGCACTTACTAACCGATGGTTACTAGCAAACGACCACTATCCGAAAATATCTTTAACCTTACTGCCAAACTTTCTCGCCGCCTTATCCTGCTGCTTCTCTTCAATCGCTGCGAATTGTTCGAGCAGCTTCTTCTGCTCCCGCGTCAGCCGGGTCGGAGTAACAATCGTTGTTACCACAAACAGGTCACCGCGACCGTGGCCTTGCAGGGAGACGATGCCTTTACCTTTCAGGCGGAAGATGGAGCCGGTTTGGGTGGCTTCGGGGATGATCAAGTTGTCTTCGCCGTCGAGCGTCGGAGCTTTGACTTCAGCGCCGAGCGCGGCTTGGCTGAAGGTGATGGGGACGCTGACGTATAGGTTATTGCCTTGGCGTTCGAAGACTTCGTGCTCTTTGACGTGGATAACGACGTATAGATCGCCGTGGCCGCCACCGCTGTTGCCCGCTTCGCCTTCGCCTGCCAGACGTAAACGCGCGCCTGTGTCAACGCCTGCCGGAATCTTGATCTCGATCTCCTGCTCTTTCTCGATGCGGCCTTGGCCGTGGCAGGTCTTGCATTGATTGACGATCATTCGGCCCGTGCCTCGGCATTGGTTGCAGGTGCGGCTGACAGAGAAGAAACCTTGCTGGAAGCGTACCTGGCCCGTGCCGCCGCAACCGCTGCAAGTAACGGGCGATGTGCCGGGGGCTGCGCCGGAGCCGCTGCAAGTTTCGCAGTTTTCCAGGCGCGGGATGTTGATTTTGGTTTTGTAACCAGCGGCGGCTTGTTCCAGCGAAATCTCAATGTCGTAGCGCAGGTCGGAACCGCGTTGCGCGCCGCCTCGCTGTGATGAAGCCCGCCTGCCGCCGAAGATGTCGCCGAAGATGTCGCCGAGAATGTCTTCAAACCCGCCGAAGCCCGCGCTTGAATATGCTGCCGACGCGGCGGAAGAGCCTACGCCAGCATGGCCAAGACGGTCATAGCGGGCCCGGTTGTCGGCGTTCGACAGCACGCCATAAGCTTCGTTCAATTCCTTGAAATTATCTTCGGCTTCGTGATTGCCGGGATTGCGGTCAGGGTGGTGCTCCATCGCCAGTTTGCGATAGGCGCTCTTCAACTCTTGATCGCTGGCGTTGCGGCCAACGCTGAGCACTTCGTAATAATCTCGTTTACTCAAGTTCGACTTACCTCAATTTCAAATTGGATTTTATAGCTTTCAAAAAAATGTTTTTCACTACGAATAGTCACGAATGAACACGAATCGTGGAATGGTGAACCGGTCAGCCCTGCTTTTGCCTCACCATCTGCTTTTATTCGTGGACATTGGTGTTTATTCGTAGTTGAGTTCTTTTTCTTAAAGTCTGTCGTTGTTGGGGAAACGAGGTCAGAAAACCCACGTCTGAATACTATGCTGCTGAGTTACTTGTTTCATCAGGCAGCGCTGTCCGGTGCGGCGGTTAATGCCTGTTCTAACAGCCTGGCAACACAACTAACAATGCCGATGGTGCGCGCGTACTCCATTCGCATTGAGCCGACGACGCCGATGCTGCCGACGACTTGATCGCCATAGCCGTAATGGGACGTGATCACCGCGCAACGGCGTAAGCTGGGCAGGCTGTTCTCTGCGCCGATGCGAATCGCGACAAGCTGCGGCGCATCACTGCCTAAACATTCGGTGAGGATTTTGATTAGGCGGTTTTTTTCTTCAAACACCCGCAACAATTCGCGCATTCGTTCTGTGTCGGCAAAATCGGTTTTCGTGATGATATTTGATGCGCCTTCAACGAACACGTCTGGCGCATCTTGCCCGATGTCCGTCAAGCCACGATCACAGAGCATCATCGCGTTTTGCAGCAGGCGATCATATAAAGCTTTCTCTTCCGACATCCGCTTCAGCAGTTCGGCGCGAATGGCCGACAGGCTCATCCCGCTGAAATTGGCGTTGACGTAATTGGCCGTGCGGTTCAGTTCGTCCTGTGTCAGGGAATCATCAATTCGCACCAGCCGATCCTGTACCAGACCTGCGCGCGAAACCGTGATGACCAGGATGCGGCCATCGCTGAGACGAACGAAATCAATGTGCTTGATGACATCGTGGGCAATGCTGGGCGAAACGACAATGCCAACACTTTCGGAAAGATGCGAAAGCAGGTGCGAGGCCCGCGACATCAGTTGGTCTGCGCTGGGGAAGCGGGCTTCCGGCGTCTGGCCATGCAAGCCAATCTGAATGGCTGTTTTGTCAGATTCAGATAATTCGGCCTGTGCCAGAATGTGATCCACATAGAACCGATAGCCTTTTTCACTGGGTACGCGGCCTGCGGAAGTATGCGGCTGCTCAAGATAGCCGGCCTCTTCCAATTCGCTGATGACGTTACGAACCGTGGCCGGCGAAAGCTTTTCTCGAGTGAATTGCGAGATCGAACGCGAACCGACGGGATCGCCAGTTGCGATATGCATACTGATCAGTAGCGCCAAGATTTCGCGGCTACGATTGTCCTGAATGTCCAAACTGCTTTTGATCATCTCGCGGTTTAAGAAGTCGTGTACTGCGGAGTCATATTTAGTAAGAAGGCGACGTGAAATTAGCATCGCGCTGGAAATAGTGTCAAGACGAGCACCAAGCTACACAAGCTAAATACTGCAAAATGCCTGCGTGCATTGGTGTCAGGAATTCTGATCGAAGAGTGTGGCCAGATTGCGGTCAAACACGGAGCGTACCATGATTCGATCACATCCGGCTTCGCGGGCCTGCTGTTGAATTCCGGTATTGACGTGGGAAGCAAAGCCAAGTGTTGGAATTGTTTGTAGCTCTCGATCTGCCTTCAATTGGGCAAGGAATTCCAGTGGCGCGCACCTGGCCTCATCCAAATCCACGATGATCTGCTCCGGGTGTTCAGTGCGAGCAAGCGCCAAGCCTCGGGCCGAGGTCTTGGCATAAATCGGTTGAACGTTTGCCCGCAACGCTGCCTGGTTAATCTTCGCGGCGAAGAATAGATTGTCGAGCAAGACCAAAATCTTGCGTGGTGTTGTGACAGATGTTTGTGTAGCGGCTTGATCTTCCATCTTTATTTTCTCGCTTTCTTGCCAGAGTAAAAAGATTGTACTAAGATTCCCAATCTAGTAACAAGCTTCCTATCGGTACCCAACAACGTTCGTAATTCGCTGCTATATCGCAGGCTGGCTTCGCGCCAAGCCGGATATAGAAGGGGATTAAACGTCAATATAAGCGTTCGGAGAGAGAGTTTGAGATGAAAGCTTACGTTCCCATCCTGATCGTCTTTGTTTTTGTTTTGGGCTTTGCAGTGACCAACCTGCTGCTGGCGCAAATCATCGGCAAACACGTCAACACACGAGCCAAGCTGATGCCGTACGAATGCGGCATGGACCCTGTTGGTTCGGCGCACCAGCGGTTCTCAGTAAAATTCTATCTGGTGGCGATGCTGTTCATTCTTTTCGATATTGAAGCAATCTTCCTGGTACCGTGGGCAGTCGTATTCAAGACGTTAATCCACACCTTCTCCCGCTCATTTGTTTTCCTGGAAATGATGGTCTTCTTTGCGGTTCTGCTGGTCGGATACATCTACGTCTGGAAGAAAGGGCTGTTCGAGTGGAATCGCGCCTAGTCTTATAGCCTGGGGCTGAGTAACAAATTCAATAGATAAAGTTATGGGGATTGAAAATAAATTAGGTGAAATCCTGCCGGAAGTGATCACGACCCGGTTAGATCAACTGGTCAACTGGGGACGTAAGTCGGCGCTGTGGCCGGCAACATTTGGACTGGCCTGCTGCGCAATCGAGATGATGGCAATGACGGATTCGCGCAATGACATCGCGCGCTTTGGGGCAGAGGTCTTTCGCGCCACGCCGCGTCAAGCTGATTTGATGATTATTGCAGGTCGCGTTTCGATCAAGATGGCACCGGTTCTGCGCCGCATTTACGATCAAATGCCGGAGCCGAAGTGGGTGATTTCGATGGGGGCTTGCGCCTCTGCTGGCGGCGTATTTAATAACTACGCCATCGTGCAGGGCGTGGACAAAGTCATTCCGGTGGATGTCTTCGTGCCCGGATGCCCGCCGCGCCCGGAAGGGTTGATCTGGGCAATCATGAAACTGCAAGAGAAGATTGAGCGTGAAAAAGTCTTCGTTGCTGAGAAAGCTGCATAAATCAGCATAATTCTATAGATGGTCAGGAGCTTGAGTTGCGCCGCTGACCACCGATACTGACCACACATAAAATGGCCGAATCCCTAGAACAGACGCAAACTCACTTCCCGCGCTATGCGGACGCTTCCTTAGTTCGCATCAAGTTCGCAGATACAATCGAAGAAATTACTGAAGCTATCGGTGAAGTCACCATCGTTGCCAAACGTGACGGGTTGATCGAGCTGATGACTTATCTGCGCGATGATCCGTCGCTTCGCTTTAACTATCTGAGCGATATTGGCGGCGTTGATCTGGGCGAATTCGCCAGCCCGCGATTTGCCATCGCCTATCAGCTTTATTCGCTGGAACGCAACCATCGGCTGCGCATCAAAGTCTTTCTGGAAGAGGACGATGCGCACCTGCCAACGATGTGGAATGTGTGGAAGGCCGCGAATTGGTTGGAGCGTGAGATTTACGATATGTTCGGTGTCACTTTTGATGGGCATCCTGATTTGCGGCGCATTTTGATGCCTGCGGATTACGAAGGCCACCCGCTGCGCAAAGATTTCCCGACCAAAGGTTACTGATTCAATCTTTCATCAAGTTATGCAAACGAGAGAAATAGCCGTTCCGACATCTGCCATTTCAATGCTGCGTAAGCCGGACCCGCTGGCTGACACGCAAATGACCATTTCGTTGGGGCCACAGCATCCATCTACACACGGCGTGTTGCGTTTGGAGTTGGTGCTTGACGGAGAGACCGTGATCAAAGCCACCCCGGACATCGGCTATTTGCACACCGGGATGGAAAAGACGATGGAGCGGGAGAAGTGGCAGCAGGTGGTGACGATCACTTGCCGGATGGATTACCTGAATTCGAATGGCAACGACTTGGGCTACTGCCTGGCAGTTGAGAAGCTGATGGGCGTCGAAGTTCCTGAGCGCGCGCAAGTGTTGCGTGTGCTGCTGACGGAACTGAACCGCATTTCGTCGCATCTGGTTTGGTTCGGCACGCACGCGATGGACATTGGCGCGATGACCGGATTCTTTTACGCCTTTACTCATCGTGAAAAGATTCTGGACATCTTTGAATGTATTTCCGGCGCGCGGTTTCACCAAAGTTACTTTGTCATCGGCGGCGCTCGTTGGGATGCTCCTGACACGTTCGTTCCATTGGTCAAGGATTTCCTGGATGAATTTCCGCCCTTTCTCGCGGAAGCGAGAAAACTGGTCACCGGCAATAAGATATTCCAGACCCGCACGAAAAACGTCGGCATCATCAAGAAAGATGCGGCCATTGACTGGGCACTTTCCGGCCCTACGATTCGCGGCAGCGGCGTGAATTGGGACATTCGCAAAAGCGAGCCGTATTCCAGTTACGAGACTTACGATTTTAACGTGCCGGTGTATGACGGTTGCGACGTCTGGTCGCGCTACCTAGTTCGCATGGATGAGTTTGAACAGAGCTGGAATATCTGTCGCCAGGCGCTTGAACGGTTGAGCAAACCTGGCGAAGTCAAATCCGACCATCCCAAGCTGAAATTGCCTGAACGCGATCTGATGAAGAAGCACATTGACGTGATGATCCATCACTTCCTATTGGCTTCCGAAGGTTTTACCGTGCCGGTGGGCGAGGTCTATCAGTCAATCGAATCAGCCCGCGGCGAGATTGGATTTTTTGTTGTCAGCGATGGAACTGAGCGTCCCTATCGTGTTCGCGTCCGCGCTCCATCCTATGTCAACTTGGCGGCGCTGCCCGCAATGGTCGAAGGTTCATTGCTGGCCGATGTGGTCGCCGTGATTGGCAGTATTGATATTGTGTTGGGAGATGTTGACCGTTAGTTGTCAGTTGTCCGTTGTCAGTGGTTTGCCGACAATGGACAACAAACAGCGGACTACTGACTTATGTTTAGCCAAGCAAACGAAACGAAACTCGACGAACTTCTCACTCACTATCCCGTCAAACGTTCGGCGGTGCTGCCAGCGCTTTACATCGCGCAGGAAGAGCACGGCTACGTGACCGATGACGACGTGAAATACATTGCCCAGCGGCTGGATATGCGGGTCAACGAAGTGGAAGAGGTTGTCACCTTCTACACGATGTATTCGCGCAAGCCCGTCGGTAAATATAAATTGCAGGTTTGCCGCACGCTCACTTGCATGCTGCTCGGCGCTGAGCAGATCACCGAACACATCGAACACAAGCTTGGTGTCGGCGTCAACGAAACGACGCCAGATGGAAAGTTTACGTTGCAAGAAGTTGAATGCCTGGGCTACTGCGACCTCGCGCCGTGCCTGCAGGTCAACTTTGATTACCACGAGAAGGTAACGACTGCGAGTGTTGATCAACTGATTGAAGGATTGAAATAGTTCAGCCGCAAATCGAAACCGTTATGACTCAAGTTCTGACATCTAGATTTCATCTGAAGGGCCGCGCTGCCGACATTGACGTCTATCTGGAAACAGGTGGCTATAAAGGGCTGGCGAAAGCGCTGAAAGACTTCACGCCCGAACAGATCATTGACGAAGTGAAGAAATCGGTGCTGCGCGGACGCGGCGGCGCGGGATTTCCGACCGGAATGAAGTGGAGCTTCGTGCCGAAAGAATCGAAGCGCCCCAAATATGTTGTCTGCAACGCCGACGAATCAGAGCCAGGTACGGGCAAAGACCGTGACCTGATGCGCTACGACCCACACCAACTGATCGAAGGCATGATCATTGCTGCCTTCGCGTTGAAGGCGAAAGACAACTACATCTACATTCGCGGCGAATATTGGTATATCAAAGAGATTTTGGAAAAAGCCATTGCGCAGGCTTACGAACGCGGACTGCTGGGCAAGGATATTATGGGTTCCGGTTTCGAATGCAACTTGTATGTCCATCCCGGCGCGGGCGCGTATATCTGCGGCGAAGAGACTGCGCTGCTGGAATCGTTGGAAGGCAAACGCGGGCATCCGCGCCTGAAACCGCCTTTCCCTGCGGTTGTCGGTTTGTATGGTGGCCCGACCGTTGTCAATAATGTTGAAACTTTGGCCGTTGTGCCGTGGGTGATCCTAAATGGCGGCGAGTGGTACAAATCGCTGGGCACTGAAAAGAGCGGCGGCACGAAGATGTATACCGTCAGCGGCCATGTCAATACGCCCGGCAATTACGAAGTGCCGCTGGGCTACCCGTTGATGTCGTTAATCAACAATGAAGGCGGTGGAATTCCTGGCGGGCGCAAATTGAAAGCCGTTATCCCCGGCGGGTCGTCTGTGCCGATTCTGACCGCTGAAGAGTGCCAGACTCTCAACATGGATTATGAGTCGGTCGCGGCGGCGGGTTCGATGCTCGGTTCGGGTGGCGTGATCATCATGGATGAGACCACCGACATCTTCGAAACGACACGCAACATTACGCACTTTTATAAACACGAATCATGCGGATGGTGTACGCCTTGCCGTGAAGGCACCCGCTGGCTGTATAAAGTTTTTGAGCGAATGCATCGTTACGAAGGCAAACCGGGCGATGTCGAATTGCTGTATGACCTGGCAGACAAGATTCTGGGCAAGAGCTTTTGCGCGTTGGGCGATGCGGCGGCGATGCCCGTGCAGTCGGCAATCAAGAAGTTCCGCGAAGATTTTGACCGCCGGATCAAGCACAGCTTGGTGCAGATTGCCAAGGCGGCTGATTGACGCGGGCGAAGGAGAATTTCAATGCTATACAAAATCCCTTTGCTACTATCGCCACAGCCTGAGGGAGGGTTTACCGTGACTTCTCCTTTGCTTCCTGAGTTGGTTACTGAGGGCGATTCTGTTGATGAAGCATTGGAGAATGCACGCGATGCGCTGACCGCAGTGGTTGAAGCGTACCAGGATGTAGGCCGCTCTCTGCCGGCCAGCATTCAGTTGAATGATCTGAGCGGTGCGATCTGGGTTGAGACGCTATTGGCGGCGGCATGACTTACCGGGAAGCGACGCAAAAGCTTCGTGCATTAGGTTGTCAGGAGTTGCCGCGTCATGGTGGTGGTTCACACCGTAAATGGCTCAACCCGGCTAATCAACAAATTGCCGTGCTGCCTGATTGGGGAAGCAAAGATTTGAAAACCGGAACGCTTCACGCTGCCATTAGGCAACTGGGAGTTGAATGGTTGGATTTTGAGAAGGCATAAACAATGAAGATTCAGAAGGCGGCTGATTAACAAGACGTTCTTGCCGCCCGCGAGATACTAGAAAGATAAAAATGGTCACCCAAAAAACGCATGTTACAAACTGGAGGTAACCATGAATTTTGTGATTTATCTGCTAGGCACTTTGATTGTTGTCGGCGCTTTGGCCTACGGTGCTAGCAGACTGCATATTAGTTCGACGTGGATCATGATTGGCGCTGCCGTCATTATTGGCTTTGCAATTATGACCGGCGTGACTAGAACCAGGCAGAAAGATCCGCAGTAAATCGGGATGTGTTGTTGAACATTCCTGCCACCAAAAGCTTTCGCGAAAAGAGATCAAGATCATGCTTCAGGCATTTCCTGATCCGCAGACAATAGCCACGGATCAGGTACATGTCCTGGATGAAAATGATTTTTTTAGGAAGGCGGCATGGTGCCCCGGGCTGCTGCATAAGTTCTGCGGGGCTGACAGTTAAACTTTATGGAAACAGTTAAGCTAACAATCAATGGGCAGGAAGTGACCGCGCCGAAAGGCGAGCTTTTGATCGAAGCGTGCGAGATGAACGGCGTTTACCTCCCACGCTTCTGTCATCATCGTGGATTGACGCCGCAGGCTTCGTGCCGGATGTGCGTTGTGCGTGTGGACAATCCCAAGATTCCCAAGTTGCAGACTGCTTGCACAATGCCGGTGACTGACGGAATGGTGGTCATCACCGAATCGAAAGAAGTCGAAGAAGTCCGGTCAGCGATGATCGAATTCCTGCTCTCGAACCATCCGGTGGATTGCCCTGTGTGCGACCGCGCGGGCGAATGCGAATTGCAGGATCAGACATATGGTTTTGGCGAAGACCGCACCCGTTCACAATACGAAGACAAGGAAAACTTCCTGGAACGCCAGATTTCGCCCTTCATATATAACGATCCGCAACGCTGCGTGACCTGTAAACGCTGCACGCGTGTCTGTGAAGAGTGGATGGACGAAAATGCCATCACCACTGTCAATCGCGGATCGGCGACGTTGATCAGCGCTTTCGGTGGATGGGTGGAATGTTCCGATTGCGGGAACTGTGTGGATGTTTGCCCGACAGGAACGCTCTTGCACGTGCCCTACAAGTACGTTGCCCGCCCGTGGGATTTGAAGCAGACCCCGACGGTCTGCAACTTCTGTTCGGATGGTTGTTCGGTCCTGGCCGGGACGCGCAGCGAAAAGCTGATTCGCGCCGTTGCGCGTGATGGGCGTGGCCGAACGGCAGGCGGCATCAATCACGATTTTCTGTGTGCCCTGGGTCGTTACACCGTAGATTTCGTTCACAGTAACGAACGGGTGGATCGCCCCATGATTCGTCGCGGAGAGCATTTGATTCCCACGACCTGGGATGAGGCTCTGGGTTTTGTCGCCAAGCGTCTAAGTGAGATCAAGGCGCAGAATGGCGGGCAAAGCATTGGCGTAATCAGCGCGGCGCGCTTGCTGAACGAAGACCAATACGCGCTGCGCAAGTTCGCCGACGAAGCGATTGAAACCAAGAATGCCGAGCATTATCACGACGACGACGAGATTGATCTGACTTCATTCTTCCGCTATGGCTGCCCAACCATTGCAACGCAGGAACACATTCAAAACGCCGACACAATTTTGCTGGTTGGTTCTGATCCGAATGAAGAGAATCCGCTGACGGCCTTCTCGATTCGCTGGGCGGTGCGCCAGAAGGCGGCGCGGCTGATTATCGTGAATTCCGTGCCATCGCGTTTGGAGCGGCAGGCAAATATCGCCGTCCGCGTGCGCGAAGGCAGCGAAGGCGCTTTTGTTCAATCGCTGCTGGATGATTCGAAGCTCGCCGACATTGCCGATGCAACGGGCGCGACCGCTGACAGGTTGAAAGTGATTCGCCAGGTAATTCACGAAAGTGGCAAAGTCGTGGTGGTGTTTGGAGATGAACTGCGCGGTGCCGCGCTGGAGTCTTTGGCATTGCTTGAAGAGGCGCTGTCTGCGCCGAGCGCCGAAGCTGCTGAGAACGCAAAGAAGGCGCACGTTGACGCGTTGCAACGCGAGGTCAAATCATCCAACTCCACGCAGAAGCCTTCGATCAACGACAATCCCTACACTTACATTGTCGAACATCCAAGCCTTGACGTTGGCGCTGACGCGGCACGCACTGATACTAAGTTTTCTTTTGTGCCGCTGGTGCGCTACTCGAACACGCTGGGTTCAGGAATGATGGGGATGGCTGCTGGCTATAAAGGTGGAATGTCCGCGCAAGGAATGATCAACGCGGCGGGCGGTGGCATTAAGGCGCTCTACATCGCTGGCGAGGACGTCATCTTCAAAGCCAACGGCGATGCCGCGCTGGTCAAATCACAACTTGGCAAGCTTGATTTTTTGGTCGTGCAGGAGATGTTCCTGACCGAAACCGCGAAGCTTGCAGATGTGGTGTTGCCGGTGACGAGCTTTGCCGAAGGGCAGGGAACGCAAATCAACAACGGCATGCAGATTCAATTTGTGCGTCGCACGATTCCACCTGTTGGCCAGGCGCGTCCGGACTGGATGGTCGTCAATCAATTGGCCAAGCTGATGGGCGTGGACTTCGGTTTTGCCGCTCAGCTTAAAAATATATTCAAAGAGATGGCCGAGCGCGTGCCTGGGCTTGCCGGTTTGTCGCATAACCAACTTGCCAACGAAGGCGCAACACAGATCAAATTGCCGCCAGTGGATGCCAGCAAAATTGATCGCACTGACTTGGCGGATCGTTTGGTGGGACAGATCGCAAAGATCAATCGCTCCGTTGCCGTAGATGGTTCCAGTTTGGAGGCCAAGGCTGGGACGCGATTGCATCAGCGTTTCGTGCAGATCACGCGTCATTCTGAAATGTTTGCGCCGACGCAATCATCAACGCAGGAGCGTGAATTAGCGGCTCCTGTCATTTACCCGGCCTAGGGGAAAATCGAATTGCATCGGTTTGGAAGGCTTATGCGTCATCTAACCGAAGATAAGTTGGCCGAAAACAAGTTGTTTGAAAAATCCGCAATGGCGGTGCTGCTCTTCTTCGCGATTGTCTTTAATGGATGCGGCAAAACGGTTTCTGAAAATAGGGCGACATCTCTGGTCAGCGAACGAAAACTACTGGCGCAGAAAGTTGTCGAAGCTGCGAAGAAAGCCCAGTGCGTCTCTGCCGATGCGGCGAAGCAGTTGGACGATGCCACTCGCGAGAGTGTCATGACTTTGCTGGCATACCCGAATCAGTCTGGCGCGTACTTCGAGCCGCAGGTTTTGGGAAACGCACGGCTGGAGATTTTCAAGGTCGAGGGAGCTGACAAACAGATTTTTCTTTCGTTGCCGGAATCAGAAAGCGGGAAAGAGCAGCTAGAGCAGGCAATCTGTCGCGTGGCCGTCAACAAATCGCAGGTTGAAGTCAGCAAAGACAAAGAAGACGGCAAGTTCTTTTTCAAAGACTACTCATTCAAGATTACGCCGGAAAAAGCCGTTTTCTTCCGCGTTGCGCTTGGCAATTTGCGCGTGGATTCGGATTTGCCATTGAAGTTTCCCTTTGCTTACGCGACCTATGCGCCGACAGTGACGGAGCTTCATTACCTGACGCGCAACGAAGGTATCTACGGGGGCTTGCTGGAAGCGACGCCGGATGTTCAAGGTTATGGCCAGGCGACGCTCTACAATTACGGTACATTGGTGGCAAAGCAGGGCGAAGGATCGTTTCAACGCTTCGTCGGTGATTTGACCAGAGAGGTATCGGGGCGCGAACAGAAGATTCAACGGTTGGCTGATTTGGTTTCGCAAGAGATTGCGATAAACCCGACCGAGATAGACAAGAAAGTGTTCAAGCGCGCCAATGAAGTCTTGATGACCGGACAAGGGGCGTATCCGGCGCAGGCTGTGCTGCTCGCTTCACTGCTGGAACAGTTGCCGGAAGATTACCTGCTGATCTACTCGAAAGGGTTTCTGGCTGTGGCTGTCAAGCGAGGCCGATTTCCGGCGGAGAATCAATTTCAGATCAAGTACGAAGGCGCGACGTGGTTATTGATTGACACGTCAACCCCGGGTTGGCGCATTGGACTGGACGCGCCGAAGATGAAGCTGGGGACGGTGGCATATGTGCAGCGGCCGCGCCAGAAAAATGTCATCACCAATTTGACCACCGGCAGCACGTTGCCCTTTAAACAATAATCGTCGCGCAATTACTCAAAGTTATCCAAGCTAAAAAAAGAAGCTGATCGAAAGCTTATGTCATCACTCCTCAATTCAATTGATTTCAGATTCGTCATTGAATCACTGATCAAGGTTGCCGCCGTTTTTGTGCTGGGCCTGCTGTCGCCCGTTTCGATGAACTGGATCGAACGGCGCGGGCTGGCTTTCATTCAAAACCGGCTGGGGCCAAACCGCACGGGGCCGTTTGGCCTGTTGCAATCCATTGCCGACGGGATCAAGTTCGCTTTCAAAGAAGACATCACGCCGTTGGAAGCCAACAAATGGCTTTACACAATGGCGCCGGTCGTTGCATTGGTACCGGCCTTCATGGCGACGATTGTCTATCCCATCGGGCCGCCAATAAATCTGCCGTACGTTGGCCGGGTAGAACTGCAGGTCACTCACTTCAACATCGGATTGTTGTACGTTCTGGCGGTCACCAGCATGTGCGTTTACGGCATTGTGATGGCGGGATGGGGATCGAATTCAAAGTACAGCCTGCTGGGCGGACTGCGCTCTACGGCACAGATGATCAGTTACGAATTATCGCTTTCGTTGTCGGTGATTGCCGTGGTGCTGATGACGGGTTCACTCGATTTGGTTGAGATCGTCAAGCAGCAATCGGGCTGGGGCGGGATGCGATGGAATATCTTCGGTGGGTCGGCAGGTGTTTTTATGATCCTGCCAGTGGTGATCGGGTTCTTCATCTACATCATCAGCGCCATTGCCGAAACCAACCGCGTGCCGTTCGACCTGCCTGAAGCCGAGACCGAATTGGTTGGCGGCTTCCACACCGAATACAGCAGCTCACTGAAGTTCGCGATGCTGTTTATGGCTGAGTACGTGAACATGCTGACGGTTTCGATGCTGGCGACGACACTGTTTTTCGGCGGGTGGAATGGCCCGGGCGTAAAGAGTATTCCGATTCTGGGTGTGCTCTACTTCTTTCTGAAAATCGGCTTCTTCATGCTCCTGTACATTTGGCTTCGCGGGACGTTGCCGCGGTTGCGTTATGACCAGTTGATGAACTTCGGTTGGAAGTTCCTGCTGCCGGTGGCGCTGTTTAACATTGTGCTGGCGGCGGTCCTGGGCGTGATCTTCCTGTAGCCAGATAGGGAATGAAATTAAGATGGACGTAAATACACTCCTAAACACAATCGAAATTAGCCACATTCTCTTTTTGGGTTTTGCGGCGCTGTGCGTGGTGGCGGCTTTTAACGTTATCCTGCAACGCAATCCGATCTACAGCGCGCTGGCCTTGATTATTGTGCTGTGCGCGATGGCGGCCCTGTTCCTGACGCTGTATGCGCCGTTTATCGCGGCGATTCAGGTGCTGGTTTACGCCGGAGCCATCATGGTCTTGTTTATCTTCGTGATCATGTTGCTCAACGTGCGCGAAGAAGAATCAAAGACTGATCACCAGAAATATCTGAAGTTTCTGGCGGTGCCTTTCTTCCTGGCCATGCTCGGTGAAGTTTTCGCGGTGATTAAAACCGTTGGCGCGCCACCTGCTTCGGCCAATCCGCCGGGCACGGTCGAATCCATCGCCAATGGGATGTTCACGAATTACGTGCTGCCCTTTGAAGCCGCATCCGTGCTGATCCTGATGGCGATTGTCGGTTCGATGCTACTGGCGCGACGCGAAAGCGCTGCCGATACCGACTTGATCGAACAGGCGTTGAATGCGGCCAATCAGGCCACGCCCGTGATCGAAACTATCGAAGAGGAGGTCGCCGCTTAATGGTTCCGCTTTCCTGGTATTTGGCGCTGAGCGCCGTGTTGTTCACCATCGGAGTGGTTGGCGTCATCATTCAACGCAATATCATTTCGCTGTTTATGTGCATTGAGCTGATGCTGAATGCCGTCAACCTGACGCTGGTCGCGTTCTCGCGCTTTTTTGGGGATGTCACCGGACAGTTGTTTGTCTTCATCGTGATGACCGTCGCCGCCGCCGAAGCTGCCGTGGGCTTGGCGATCATCATTTCGCTCTTTCGCAGCCGCGAAACGATCAATGTGGACGAGGCCGATCTGCTCAAACTGTAATCCTTATGCTTAAATGGATCACCCTTGCGCCGCTGATCGGCGCGATCATCAACGGACTGTTCGGGAAGAAGCTTGGCGAAAAGGTCGTTGGCGCAATTGCCTGTCTTTCAGTGGCAGTCTCGGCTGTGCTGGCATTTACGTCATTCAATCAACTGACACACACGGCTGCTGGCACTGATGGTGTCCGCCGCGTCACTGATTACTTCTTCACCTGGATTTCGGTCGGCGCGTTCCGCGCTGATTTCGCCTACCTGCTTGATCCGCTCTCCGGCATCTACATTCTGTTCATCACTGGCGTCGGCCTGCTGATTCACATCTACGCCACAGGCTATATGCACGGCGATCCGGGCTTTTACAGGTTCTTCACCTACCTGAACCTGTTTATGTTCATGATGCTGACACTGGTACTAGCCGATAACCTGCTGTTGCTGTTCGTCGGTTGGGAAGGCGTCGGGCTATGTTCGTACCTGCTGATCGGCTATTACATTCGCAAGAAAGAAGCGGGGGATGCCGCAAAGAAGGCGTTCATCGTCAACCGCATCGGCGACTTTGGCTACATGATCGCGATGTTTCTGGTCTTCACGGCCTTCGGCACGATCAGCTTTGTGGACAAGCCGGGCGCGGGCGGTGCAATGATCAAAAGCTTTCTGATGCAGGCTTCAACAATGCCGGTGGAAGGCTTGTGGGTTTTCGGCACGATGACGGCGATTGCGCTACTGCTATTTGTTGGCGCGACTGGTAAGTCCGCGCAGATTCCATTGTTTGTATGGCTGCCGGATGCGATGGCTGGCCCGACACCAGTGTCGGCACTAATCCACGCGGCAACAATGGTCACGGCAGGCGTGTACCTGACGGCGCGTTGCAGTTGGGTGGTGACGAAATCTCCTACAGCGATGCTGGTGATTGCGGTAATTGGCGCGGCGACTGCGATCTTTGCTGCGACGATTGGTTTGGCGCAGAACGATATCAAGAAGGTGCTGGCGTATTCGACCGTTTCGCAGCTTGGGTATATGTTCCTGGCTTGCGGCGTGGGAGCGTTCACTGCGGGCATCTTCCACGTGATGACGCACGCGTTTTTCAAGGCGCTGCTCTTCCTTGGTTCCGGTTCCGTCATTCACGGAATGCACGAAGAGCAGGACATCCGCAAAATGGGTGGGCTGCGCAAATATATGCCAATCACGTTTGCCACCATGTTTGTTGGTTGGTTGGCAATCTCAGGCTTCCCGCTGTTATCAGGTTTTTTTAGTAAAGATGAAATTCTGTGGCGCACATACTCGACCGAGGCTTTGCCGCATGGAGTAGGTAAAGCTCTATGGGGATTGGCTGCGCTGACGGCGTTGCTGACAGCGGTCTATATGACCCGGATGATGTGGCTGACCTTCTTTGGTAAGGAACGATTTGGCCAGGAACATGATGAGCATCACGAGCATCACGATGCGGATGAAGCTCACGGTCATGGCAAACCTCACGAATCACCCGCGGTTATGTGGATTCCGTTGGCGGTACTGGCGGTACTTTCAATCATTGGCGGCCTTGTCGGTGTTCCGGCAGCGATGGGCGGATCGAATCACTTTGAGCATTTCCTGGAGCCTGTTATTGCCGAAGCGCAGCCATTTGGCCAAACAGCGCCAGCCGGTCATGAGCTAGTCCGTCAGGGGGAAGTCGGCACGCCGACAATCGAAGGTCGCGCTGTTGCTGCTGGCGAAAATGCGTCAGCCGTTCACGCGGTGAAAGGCGAAGAGCATCACGATACAAGCGCTGAGTTAGGGCTGACGGCCTTGTCCGTTGTGCTTGGGTTGCTGGGCATCGGAATCGGCATTGCTGTCTTCAGTAAGAAGCCAATTCGAAAGATGCCGAAGGTGCTGGAAGAGAAATACTACGTGGACGAAATCTACGAAGACGCTGTCATTCAGCCGATCGAACATCTGTCGCGTGACGGCTTATGGAAGATCGTGGATGTGAAGCTGATTGACGGGTTCGTCAATGGCGTGGCGCGGCTGTTTGGAAGCATCTCCGGTGTCCTGCGCTACACGCAGTCGGGCTTTGCGCGCAGCTATGCCGCCGTCATTCTGCTTGGCGCGATCATCGTCATCGGCTATTTCAGTTATATCGCGTTGCGGTAGTTGCCGCTCATTACTATGAACCTCATCACCATTACAACTTTCCTGCCGCTTGCTGGCATTGTGCTGCTGTTGCTGTTGGCACTGCGAACTAATTCGGCGACGTCTGCTGGTCAGTCGAAACAGTCGAACAATCTTTATCGCTGGGTGACGCTGGCAGTTACGCTGGTGACCTTCGTCGTTTCGCTGGGGTTGCTGGCAAACTATGACCGGACAAATGCATTGCCGCAGCTTATCCAGAAAACGCCGTGGATTGGGTCGCTGGGCGTGTATTACCACGTTGGCATTGATGGATTGAGTATCTGGCTGGTGTTGCTGACAACCTTCCTGATGCCGATTTCCGTGCTGGCCAGTTGGCATGTCACCAAGCGCGTCCGCGAATACATGATCTTCATGCTGATTTTGGAAACCGGCATGATCGGTGTGTTTGTTTCGCTGGATATGTTTCTGTTCTATGTTTTCTTCGAGATTACGCTGATCCCGATGTACTTCCTGATTGGCGTCTGGGGCGGCGAACGACGCATATACGCGGCGATCAAGTTTTTCGTCTATACGGTGGTCGGCAGCTTGCTGATGCTGGTCGCGATCATCGCGGTCTATCTGTACAACGCCAAAGCCGGGGGCAATTCCTTCGACATCCTGGAAATCACGAACAACATCGCGACGGGCAAGACGGTTATTCCGGGCGGCGTCAAGACCTGGTTGTGGCTGGCATTCGCGCTGGCTTTCTTTATCAAAGTTCCGCTCTTCCCATTCCACACCTGGCTGCCGGATGCCCACGTTGAAGCGCCCACTGCCGGTTCAATCATTCTGGCGGGTGTGCTGCTGAAGATGGGCACCTACGGTTTGATGCGCTTCAACCTGCAATTCTTCCCGGATGTTTCGCGGCAAGCCGCGCCATATGTCATGGCGCTGGCTGTGGTCGGCATTATTTATGGCGCGCTGGTAGCGATGGTGCAGCCGGATATGAAGAAACTGGTGGCGTATTCATCTGTCAGCCACATGGGTTTTATCGTGATGGGCATCTTTGCTTTTACTGAGCAGGGAATGCAGGGCGCGGTTTACCAAATGTTGGCGCACGGGATTGCGACCGGCGGATTGTTCTTGTGCGTCGGCATTATTTATGACCGCCGCCACACGCGCCAGATTGCTGAGTTTGGCGGAGTCGCCACGCCAATGCCGCAGTATTCAACGCTGTTCGTCATCGTCGCGTTGGCCAGTTTGGGGCTGCCGTTGCTGAACGGCTTCATCGGCGAATTCCTGATCCTGCTGGGCACATTCACATCGGCGGTGCCGTACGCGAAGTTGTTCGCTGTGCTGGGCGCGACGGGTGTCATTCTGTCGGCGGTCTATTTGCTGTTGATGTTGCAGCGTGTGCTGTTCGGCGAAGTGACGAAGCGTGAGAATGCCGAATTGAAAGATATGGACCCGCGCGAAGTCTTCGCCCTTGTGCCGTTGGTGGTCATGGCAATTGTGATGGGCATCGCGCCGATGACTTTTCTGCGCACAAGCGAAAAGACAATCAACGCGGTGAAAGAAATCGTTACGGGCAAACCCGAAAAAGTCGCTGTTAAACGCCTGGGCGAATAATCGTTGGGCCTCAATGGTGCGCGAGAATTTCAATCTCTGATTACAATGCAACTCAACCTACTCAACCTGAATTATTGGGCAGTCGCTCCGGAAATCATCGTTTCGATTGCGGGCGTATTGGTCATGCTTGTGGACGCTTTTTCGAAGCGTGGAGCGCGAAAAGCAAATGCCGGAATCGCGCTGGTCGGCCTGGTGCTGGCGCTGATTGGCGTCATTCGACTGAACAGCGTGGGTAGCCAGGGACAAAGCTACTTTTCTGGGATGGTGGTGATTGATCCGATCCGCATCTTCTTTTCGGTGACGATTCTGATTGTGGCGATTTTGGTGACGCTGCTGGCGACGCAGTTTCTGCGCGATGAAGCGTTGCCGCCGGGCGAGTTCTTCTCCTTGATTCTGTTCGGCACGGTGGGAATGCTTTTGTTGGCCGGAGCGGGCGATCTGGTTGTTGTCTTTTTGGGATTGGAGATTGCTTCGATTACGACTTATGTCATGGCCGGGTACCGCCGTTACGACGTGCGCGCCAATGAATCGTCATTGAAATACTTCCTGCTCGGCTCGTTTGCGACGGCGTTTTTGTTGTACGGAATGGCGCTGGTGTATGGCGCGACCAGAACGACCAATCTGGAAAATATTGGCGCGGCCATTACGAAAGGCGAAGTTCAGTTTCCGGCTTTGCTGATGGTTGGCGCGGCGATGATGCTGGTTGGCTTCGGCTTCAAGATTGCCAGCGCGCCTTTCCATTTGTGGACGCCGGACGTTTACGAAGGCGCGCCGACGATTGTCACGGGCTTTATGAGCACCGCGCCGAAAGCTGCCGTCTTTGCTGCTTTCCTGCGCGTGTTTGCTGAAACTTTTAACACGACGGCCAATCCTGTCAGCACGCAGTTGCAGCACACCTGGGTAATTTCAATCGCGGTGATTGCTGCGATTACGATGACCATCGGCAATGTCATTGCGCTGTCGCAGAAAAACATCAAACGAATGCTGGCTTATTCGTCCATCGCGCACGCTGGGTATGCGCTGGTCGGATTTGTCACTGGGCAAACCGCGCCGGTCGCTTTCTACCTGCTGGCGTATTGCGTCATGAGCGTCGGCGCATTCGCCGTCATTCAATTGCTGGCGCGTGCGGGCGACCAGAAAACAGAGATCGCTGATTACGCCGGAATCGGATTTGAAACGCCAGCCCTGAGCTTTTCGCTGGTGATTTTCCTGTTCAGTCTGGCGGGTATTCCTCCCACCGCCGGATTTATGAGCAAGTTTTTTATCTTCAGGTCGGCTTGGGATGGCGCACCGGCCTTGCGCTGGCTGGTTGTGGTTGCAGTCATCAACAGTATTATCTCGGTCTATTACTATCTCTACCCGATTGTCGTCATGTTCTTCCGCCCGCTCGCGCCTGGATTTGTCAAACCGCGCATCAGTATGGCGACGGCGGTTGCTTTGATTCTGGCCTTGCTCGGAACCTTCTATCTGGGCCTGATGCCTAATCGCTTGCTCAGCGCGATGAGCAGTTCGGCCAAAACAGCTCAAGCCGCGCCCCTCGTGTCTCCGTCCGGGCAACTGGCAAACAAGTAATCCTTCCCCCGCATTTTGTTCTTTGCAGATCAAGCCTTGATCGCCTGATGGTGAAGCGGTCAGGGCTTAGTTGGTTTTCAGCACAGTCTGACTGCATCTCAGAGAGCGCCGCAGAGCGTTCTTCTGCCCCAAAACTTCGGTTCATCAATCAACCAATCAATCAATCAATCAATATGAAAACCAGATTTCCAAAGTCAGTGGTTGCTCTCTCCATCGTTTTGCTGCTCGGCGTGTTTGTCTTCGCAGGCGGCTTTCTGTTTGTCACGGCGCGTTTTGATGAAGAGCGCAAAGCCGCCAGCGCTGGCAAGGAAAGCGAAGGCGCGGGCCGTGACGCCTGGTTTTACGAACAGCGCGCCTATCCGCAAGAGACGATTCCCGCAGGCGCCCGGCAGCGTGCGTTTGAACAACTCGAAGCCGCCGAGGCACGGCAGCGCGAGTTGAATCTGCGCAGCGCCGAGATAGAGCAACTGGCCTGGCAACCGCTCGGCCCCAACCCCATCGGCCAACAGATCGGCCAGTTCGCCATCAACTACGGCGAGAAGCGGCTGGCTTGTTCCGGGCGCGTGTCGGCCCTTGCGCTGCATCCGCAATTCGACGGCACGGGCAATCGCACCGTTTACCTGGGCGCGGCGCAGGGCGGTGTCTGGCGTTCGGATGACGGCGGCGAGACGTGGCGTCCGCTGACCGACAACGCGCCCTCGCTGGTCATCGGCAGTATCGCCATTGATCCGACCAATCCGAATGTGATTTGGGCGGGCACGGGCGACAACGGCGAGTTCGGCAGCTATTACGGCGCGGGCCTGCTGAAAACAACTGATGGCGGCACGAACTGGCAAGTCATCACCGGCCCCAATTCCACACTGCCACCCGTGCAACCGGCCTTCATCAACGCGGGCATTCTAAAAGTCGAGATTGATGTGACGAATTCCAACACGGTGTACGTCACCACCGGGCCGGGGCACGCCAGCAGCGCCGCCAGCAAGACCGGCGCGGAGGCTCCGTTGGGTCAGCGCGGTTTGTGGAAAACGACGGATGGCGGACAAACCTGGACGAACCTGAACGTCACCAATGACGGCGGACGCGTTTCGGCGATGGATGTCATCACCGACCCGCTCAATCATCTGCGCGTCATCGCTTCGATGTACGGAGCCGGACTGTTTCGTTCGGAGAATGGTGGCCAATCGTGGACGCAGCTCGCGGGTGGCTTGCCAGCCACTGGTTTCGGGCGGATCGCGCTGACCGTTGGCCCGCCGTTGCAGCCGTCGCAAAATTCGACAATTTACGCGGCCATCGCCGCGACCAATGACACGCTGCTGGGCATTTTCGGCTCGACCGATAACGGCGCGACCTGGACGCAGGTCACGTTGCCGCAAGCCCCGGGGCAAGCCAATTACAATCTGGCGATCACCGTTGATCCGACCGATGCGCGTGTTGTTTATTACGCCACGTCGGCCAATGCGGCCAACGACGGCGGCACGCTGTGGCGGACGGCCAATGCGGGCCAAAGCTGGCAGGACATCAGCAAAGGCGACGCCACCAGCGGCGGTTTGCACGCCGACCGGCACGCCATCGCGATTGCACGCAGCAATCCCAACATCGTCATCACCGGTGACGATGGCGGCGTCTTCCGCACCAACAACGCCAAAGCCGCCGCCAACGCCGTCGCCTGGACAAGTTTGAACAACACGCTGAACATCACGCAGTTTCAGATGATCGCGCTGCATCCGACCTCGCTCGATTTCATCGTCGGCGGCACGCAGGACAACGGTACCAATCGTTACAGCGGCAACATCAGTTGGACGAATCTGGCCGAAGGCGACGGCGGCTTTGCTTACATTGACCAGTCCAATCCGAAAGTCGTCTGGCACACCTACCAAAATGACAACACGGAGACCGGGTTCGGCCCGCGCGTGACACTGGATGGCACGGTCAACAACATTGACTGGACGGATCGCGCCTGCCGCAAGTGCCAAACGCAACCCGGCGGCTTCAACTCCAAAGACCGCGTCAGCTTTTACGCGCCGCTGACCGGCAATGCGGGCTTTACCGGCGCGAACGGCAACGTCGTTTACTTCGGCACGCAGCGCCTCTATCGCACGGCGGATCGCGGCGCGACTTGGGCTGGCCTGGGGCCGAGCGCGGATGGTTTTGGTAGCGACCTGTCGAAAGGGCAAGGCAATTTGACTGCCATCGCCGCGCACCCGCGCTTGAATGCCGCGCAGGGCAATGACCCGCAAGGCGAAGTCGTTTGGGCGGGCACTTCGGATGGCAACATTCAAGTGACGACTGATGCAGGCAAGTTAGGTGGCGCTACCTGGCGCAACGTCACGAAAGCGCCGCTGCCCAATCGCTTCATCACCGACATCGGTCTTGACCCGAACGAGCAACGCCGCGCCGTTGTGACCTTCTCCGGCTTCAACGCCAACACGCCTACGACACCGGGCAAGGTCTTCCTGACCAACGACCAGGGCGTCACCTGGACGGACATCACCGGCGATTTGCCCGACACACCGGGCAACAGCATCGCGATTGATCCGAATCAGGCGAACACTTATTACCTCGGCACCGACATTGGCGTGTTTCAAACGACCAATGGCGGGCAGAACTGGACGCGGCTGGGCACAGGGTTGCCGCGCATCGCCATCTTCGCTGTGCGCTATCACGCGGCGACGAAGAATCTGGTCATCGGAACGCACGGGCGTGGCGTGTGGAAACTGGCGCTTACGCCCAGCACCGTGAAAGCTGTCGCGACAGTTTCGGCAGCCAGCTTCACCGGACAGTCCCTGGCCGCCGAAAGCATCGTCGCGGCGTTCGGAGAAACCTTGGCGACCAGAGTCGAAATCGCCAGTTCAGTTCCTTTGCCGACGACGCTGGCCGGGACAACCGTCAAGGTTCGCGACAGCGCCGGCACGGAACGCAATTCGCCGCTCTTCTTTGTCGCGCCCTCTCAGGTCAATTATCTGATCCCGACCGGCACAGCCATCGGGGCGGCGACGGTCACGGTGACGAGTGGCGACGGCGCGTTGTCGCAAGGTACGGTCAATATCACTGCTGTCGCGCCAGGGCTGTTCACAGCGAACGCCAACGGACAGGGCGTTCCGGCGGCCACCGTGCTGCGCGTCAAGGCCGACGGCACGCAAATTTACGAAGCGGCCGCGCGCTATGACGGATCGAAGTTCGTGCCCGTGATCATTGATTTGGGGCCGGAGGGCGAGCAGTTGTTTTTGATCCTGTTCGGCACCGGCTTCAGAGGTCGCAGCGATCTATCCGCCGTCAACTTCACCATCGGCGGCGCGGCGGCTGAATTGTTTTATGCCGGGCCACAAGGTGATTTCGTCGGCTTGGATCAGGCAAATATACGAATCCCGCGCAGCCTGATCGGGCGCGGACTGGTTGATATTCTGATGAGAGCTGATGGCAGAAATGCCAACACCGTGCAAATCCAGGTCAAGTAGTGAAGAGTACGTGAAAGCTTAACTTCCCCGCACGCTGAGGCTGACCTTGTGTGTCAGCCTCAATGCGGCAGGTTAAAACTGGGGCTGACTCACAGGTCAGCCCCCCACGTTTTGCCCGGGCGGGAAGTCATTTTTGCGTGTCCCAAAGACCGCTGTAGCGCGTCTTCTATCCCAAGAGTTCGACTCATCAATCAATCAATATGAAAATTAGATTCCCGAAGTCAGTGTTCGCTCTCTCCCTCGTTTTGCTGCTTGGCGTGTTTGTCTTCGCTGGCGGCTTTCTATTTGTCACGGCACGTTTTGATGAAGAGCGCGAAGCCGCCAGCGCGGGCGAAGACCGCGAAGGTGAAGGCGAAAGCCGCGACGCCTGGTTTTACGAACAGCGCGCCTATCCGCTGAAAGGCATTCCGGCGGGTGCGCGGGCGAAGGCGTTGCGCGATGCCGATGGATTGGACGTGCGCTATCGTCAGAGGCTGAGCTTGATCGGCGGCGCAATGTCACCTGCCGAAAATCTTGCTGAAGAGCAGGCGCAGCAAGCGTGGCTATCACTCGGCCCGAATCCGATTGGGCAACAGATTGGCCGCTTCCCAATCAACTTCGGCGATGTGCGCGTGGCGTGCGCAGGGCGCGTGTCGGCGATTGCGATCCATCCGCAATACAACGGCACATCGAACCAGACGGTCTATCTGGGCGCGGCGCAGGGTGGCGTCTGGCGCACCACTGACAACGGCGCAACGTGGACGCCGCTGACTGACAACCAGCCTTCGCTGGCCATCGGCGACATCGCGATTGATCCGAACAACCCCAATGTCATCTGGGCGGGCACTGGCGAAGGCAGTCCGACCAGTGGCGCGAACTATTACGGCGCGGGCTTGCTGAAATCCACAGATGGCGGAAACACCTGGCAGGTAATCGTGGGGCCGAATTCGACCATCGCGCCGATCCAGCCGGTCTTTCTTAACACAGGCGTGCTGAAGATCGAGATTGATCCGTCGAACTCAAATACGGTTTATGTCACGACTTCGGTGGGCAAGTTCACGACGGCGGCGTCCAGCCCTTTTGTCAATGCGCCGCTGGGCCAGCGCGGGTTGTGGAAGACGACCGATGGCGGGCAGACGTGGACGAATCTGAACGTGACAGCAGACGGCGGGCGAATTTCCGCGACCGATGTTGTTACTGATCCGCTCAATCGCAATCGCGTTTTTGCGGCAATGTCGGCGGACGGCGTCTACGGTTCGGAAAATGGCGGGCAGTCGTGGACGTACCTGGAAGGCGGGCTGCCTTCCTCCGGCTTCACGCGCATCATTCTGGCCGCCGGGCCGCCGGTTGCGCCCTCGACCAATTCGACTTTGTACGCGGGTTTTGCCGCCACCAACAGCGATCTGCTGGGCATCTGGCGTTCGACCACCAATGGCGCTTCGTGGACGCAGGTGACAAATCCGCAAGATCGCGGCCAGACCAACTACAACCTGGCGTTGGTGGCTGACCCAACGGACGGCAACACAATCTATTACGCCACGTCGGCCAGTGAGACGAACGACGGCGGTACGCTCTGGCGTTCCAATAACGGCGGGCAGGCGTGGACGGACATCAGTTATGGCGATGGCGCGACCGGCGGCTTGCATGCCGATTCGCACGTTATTGCGCTGGTTCGCGGCAATTCGAATATTCTGTTCACCGGCAATGATGGTGGCATCTGGCGCACAGACAACGCCAAAGGACAGACCGTTGCCTGGCGCAGTTTGAATCAAACGCTGAACATCACGCAGTTCCAAGCCATCGCGCTGCACCCGACCGATCCCGGCGTCATCATCGGTGGCACGCAGGACAACGGCACCAACCGCACGTTGGGCCAGGACAGTTGGACGAATTTGGCCGAAGGCGACGGCGGTTTTCCTTACATTGACCAATCGAATCCGAACATCTTCTGGCACACCTTCCAGAACAGCAGCAGCGCCACGGCTTCGCGCTTCGGCCCGCGCGTTTCAACCGATCAAGGCGCGAATTGGACGAATCGCCGCTGCATCAATTGCACGGCGCAACCCGGGGGGTTCAACCCGACAGACCGCGTGGGCTTTTATGCGCCGCTGACCGGCCATCCGGGCTTTACGGGCGCGATGGGGAACGTTGTTTACTTCGGCACGACGCGCGTCTATCGCACGAACGATCAGGGCGTGACGTGGATTGGCATCGGCCCCAGCAGCGACGGGTTTGGCACTGATTTATCGAAGACCGGCAGTGGGCGTTTATCCGCCATCGCCGTGCATCCGCGCTTGAACGCGGCTCAGGGCAGTGACCCGCAGGGCGAAGTCATTTGGGCGGGAACCAACGACGGCAACATTCAAGTCACGACCGACGCCGGCAAATTGGGTGGCGCGGCGTGGACGAACGTCACCAAAGCGCCGCTGCCCAATCGCTTCATCGCCGACATCGCACTGGACGCGAACGATCAGCGCCGCGCGATTGTCTGTTTCACCGGCTTCAATGCGAACACGCCCACGACACCGGGCAAGCTCTTCCTGACCACCAATCAAGGCCAGACCTGGACGGACATCAGCGGCGACCTGCCGGACATTCCGACATCAACCGCTGTGATTGATCCGATGAACGCAAATACTTATTACGCGGGCACAGACATCGGCGTTTTTCAAACGACGAACGGCGGGCAGAACTGGATTGGGCTGGGCGCCGGATTGCCGCGCGTGGCAGTGCTGATGCTGCGGTATCACGCGGCGACGCGCAGCCTGATTGCCGGAACGCATGGGCGTGGCGTCTGGCGATTGCCGCTGGCTGGTGTCACGGCCAAACCCGTCGCGACGGTCTCCGCCGCCAGCTTCACCGGGCAGGTGCTCGCAGCCGAAGCCATCGTCGCGGCATTCGGCGAATCGCTGGCGACCAAAGTCGAGATTGCCAACACGGTTCCGCTGCCGACCAATCTGGCGGGGACCGTCGTCAAGGTTCGCGACAGCGCGGGCGTGGAGCGGGAATCTCCGCTGTTTTTCGTTGCGCCTTCGCAGGTCAATTATCTGATTCCGGCGGGCACGGCGATTGGTTCGGCGACGGTCACCGTGACCAGCGGTGACGGCGCATTGTCACAAGGCACGGTCAACATCACTGCTGTCGCGCCGGGCCTGTTCACGGCGAACGCCAATGGCCAGGGGGTTCCGGCTGCGACGGTGTTGCGCGTTAAAGCGGACGGCACGCAGATTTACGAAGCCGCCGCGCGTTTCGACGGATCGAAGTCCGTGCCCGTGGAGATTGATTTGGGGCCGGAAGGCGAGCAGGTCTTTTTGATTCTGTTCGGGACGGGCTTCCGTGGGCGCAGCGATCTGTCCGCGGTCAAGTTCACGATTGGCGGCGCGGCGTCCGAAGTGTTTTATGCCGGGCCACAAGGCGGCTTCGTCGGCCTGGATCAAGCCAACCTTCGAATCCCGCGCTCGCTTGCCGGGCGTGGCTTGGCGGAGATTGTCATGATGGCGGATGGCAGAAACGCCAACACCGTGCAAATCCAAATCAAGTAGAAGCGGCGGCTATCAATTGCCCTTTGCTGACTTCCGTCAATCTCCATGATTCATGGAGATTGACGGATTCATGCCGTTGTTTCTTTCTTGCGGAAGAAGAAGAGTTTTCTGTATCCGGCCAAGTGCAAGAATCGTTTCTGCAAGTTATACTGCCGCCCTACAGGTTGACAGTACCAAACCAAAGGAAATCAAAAAATCGAAATCAGATGACAATATTGCACTCAAAGCCCGTTGCTCTTGTTTTGCTCTTTCTCTGTCTTGCGCTGCTTGGCGCATGCAAGCAGGGAAGTTCAACAGCCGCTCCTTCCGCAAAAGCTGGCGGTGGAGGGGCCGCCTTGCCTTCCAAGGAGGTCAAGGTGGTCAACTCACAAGCGCGTCAATTGACCCGCACGGTGACTGCGCCAGGCACCTTGGCCGCCGATGAGCAGGCGACGCTGAGTTTTAAAGTTGCGGGGCGATTGAGCAAACTCAATGTGGACTTGGGAACTTCTGTCCGCAAAGGGCAAACGATCGGCCAACTGGAAACCACAGAATTTACCGTCCGCTCGCAACAGGCAGAAGCTGCGCTGCAACAAGCGCGTGTCAGACTTGGGTTGCAGCCCCAAGGTGACGATGACCGTATCGAAACGGAAAATACCGGGACTGTTCGCCAAGCTCGTGCCTTGCTTGATGAAGCCCGGCTCAACCTTGAACGAACACAGCAATTGGTGAAACAGGGGATTCAATCCAAGGCGGAATCGGATCGTGTCGAATCAGCTTTCAAGGTTGCCGATAGCCGCTATCAGGATGCTGTCGAAGAGGTACGAAACAGACAGGGCCTTCTGTTGCAGCGCCGCTCTGAACTGGCAATCGCCCGTCAGCAGTTGGTTGAAACGACGCTTTATGCCCCCTTTGAAGGTGCAATCCGCGAAAAACGCACCTCAATGGGTGAGTATTTGACGGCTGGGGCGCCAGTGGTGACCATTGTTCGCCTGCATCCGTTGCGGTTGCGTCTTGAAGTGCCGGAGCGAGAGGCGACAGGAATTCGGGTTGGACAATCGGTTCGCGTTGTCGTTGAAGGCGAAGAAGGACAGGATTATAGCGGTCGCGTCGCACGCTTAAGCCCAGCGTTTCAGGAACAAAGCCGCACTTTGATCATTGAAGCCGAAGTGGATAACCAGCACGGCAGATTGCGCCCGGGGGCATTTGCCAAAGCAGAAATTCAAACTGTTTCGACTGCCAACGTCGTCATGGTTCCGGCTGCGGCGATTGTCACCTTCGCAGGGATTCAGAAAGTGTTCACCATGAAAGACGGCAAGGCGCTTGAAAAGAATGTCGTGGTTGGCCGGCGGGCAGATGATTGGGTCGTTGTTGAAGGGGTGGACGCTGATACGCCTGTTGTCATGTCGCCCGGAAATCTGGTGACTGGCCAACCTGTCACGATCGGCAAGTAGAAGGAATCTTGAGGATGGGGAAAATTTTACTTGACTGATTATCCAAGTCCAATTAAGTTTACGCGCGACTGGCGATTACCGGCACCCACAGCAGTAAACAAATTGCCATGTCGAGGGACATTTCGATCCTACCCCGCAATTCTTGAGAGACTTTCAGACCCCGCAATACGAATGTTCCTAATCCGTCTCATTTCAATCACAAAGTCAGATACCGGCAAACGATCAATCGTTCTCTGTCAATGTTGGCGCTGCCTCGACATGAGGTTTCCTGCAAGGTCGCCCAATAGTGGCGGTGTCAACAGCAAGTTCATAGGAAATGAGTTTGAAAAAAGATCTTAGCTGGGGTACTCTTCGCGCCGGTCTGACCCCCGCTTAGTCAGCAAATCTGAAATCCGCCAAACTCTGCTGGTAATCGGGAGGAAAGTATTATGCGAATTCAGTGGCCCAATCTACGCGGAATCACCGCTTTGGTTTTAATGATCACATTGAGTAATTTTGGAAATCGTGCTCTCGCCATGGCTTTGGCCGCAGGAAATCCAGAGACAGATAATCAGGTCGTCGGCCAACTGGTTGTCTCAGGCTCGGTGACGGTCAACGATAAGAAAGCAATCAACGGTACAAGCATTTATAACAACAGCCGTTTGAATGTTGCCTGTGCCAATGGAAATCGCGCCATTGTTAATCTGGGTAAGCTGGGGCGGATCGAAATGGCCCCCGGCTCACAAATGATGCTGAAGTTTTCGGACGGTATCATTGGTGGTGATTTGGCGATGGGGAAAATCGTCGTTCATGCTTCAATTGGCGTGAAGGTCGCAATCAACACGCCTGAAGGAATTTCCGCTGCGGACGGTAAGGATGCGTCGCTTTTGGCCGTCGCCACGCAGCGCGGTGTGCGGTGTGTTCCCATTATGACAACCAGTCAGTCAGGCCCACCATTAACGCTAGGTTCGGGAGCTTTGGCTGCAATCTTACTGGGCGCCGGTGGAGCGGCAGTCGCTGGTGCGGCGGTTTCATCTCAAACCCAAGTCTCGGGGACGAGGCCATAATTGGCCAGTTGCCGAAATACTTCGACGAACTATTTGCTCAGCCCCGAGCTTGCCTGATTTCAAGCCCCGTGATGTCCGTGGTGCCCGTGATGCCCGTGATGAAAGAACTGGAGAGGTTGTTATTATCAGCATCCCCGAATGGCCTCTTCAGTTGATCCTCAATCGTTCTACTCCGACTACCCCACTCCAAAATGTCTTGCTGTTCAACCGGCAACGCAGCAAGTTGTAAGAAGATCAAATCGAGTGACTGTTACCTTCAAGATCAATAGCCTCTCTGGTCGCATTGCCCTGGCGGTGGCGGTGGTGGTGTGCGGTATCGTCTTCAGCGGCATAATGCTCTCGCATTTTGTTATCAGGACCATGGCGGATCGTCGCATTACGATTGGGCGTGAGGCGCTTATTTCCGCCGCTTCACGATTGACCGATTCACCGCGCATTCAAATTCGAATGGCAGAAGCAGAGATGACAGAGCCGTCCGACCCGCAAGTTATTGCGCAAGCCCAAAAGCACGCCAGGCTGGCGGTCAATCTTTCGCCCTGGGATTATCGCTATTGGCGGGCTTTAGCTGCTGCGCAGGATTTTCGTGGCAACTCGGGCGATGCCGAAATCTCTCTCAGGACAGCTTCGAAGTTGGCTCCACGATATGTGGAGGTGAATTGGGCGCTCGCCAATCTGCTGATACGCCATGGCCGGTTGCAAGAATCGCTGGAACCTTTTCGCCTGGCAGCGAAGGCGAATAGCGAATTGTTACCGTCATCTCTGGATTTACTTTGGCAGGCATCAGGCGGAGATGTGGAAGTTTTGAAAACGTTGGTGAATGGCGAAGCAAGACTGCAATTGGCGCTCACGCAATTTCTGGTTGAGCAATCGCAAAATGATGCGGCAGTTGATCTCTATCAAAAAATTGACGCGCGATCCAAAATCAATTCGCCAAGCGCTGCGGCCTTTATCTCATCCATGCTCGCAGTCAATCCGCGTATGGCGCAGAAACTCTGGCTGGATACTATTCGTGAAATTGTTCCACAGACTTCCGGCGGACTGATTTGGAATGGTGGGTTTGAGGCTGAATCTTTGAAACAGTTCAATCAATTCGACTGGACGCTCTCTCCCAGTGATTACGCGCGGATCGGATTTGATCGTGGTGTTGCGCACAGCGGCGGACGATCGCTTAAGGTGAGCTTTGCCGGGCGTGACTCGACCCAGCTTGAAGGTGAAATTAAACAATTGGTCGCCCTCAAGCCAGGCACGCGCTACCGGCTTGAATGTTATGCCAAGGCCCAGAATTTGGTAACGCCGGAAGGGCCGCGATTGGCGCTGCTGGGGCGGAATGGCGTGATCGCCGTATCGGAGCCAGTGGTTGCCGGTTCGGATGGCTGGCAGAATTTGGCGATTGAAATTACTGCGAAGGCGGAGACCACGACGTACATCAGCATCGTTCGCAGACCTCGCTATGGCTACGACGGGCCAACGCGAGGGACAATTTGGTTTGATGACTTCAAACTGACAGAGCAATAACGGAGCGATTTTTTGGTGCCAGCAAACAATTCAGTTCGCGCGCAGTGGGCAGAGGGCGCAGATACATTTGGCAGATTGATCCCTGCTGGACTGTTGCTCGCGTTGCTCTTTACCGCGCTGGCGTTTGGTGCCGTTGAAGCATGGTCTGTTGCGGTCTTCGGGGTATTGATTGCTGTCTCGTTTTTGCTGTGGGGAGTGAAATGTTTCGTTGCAAAACACCTCACTCTGATAGTGCCAGCCACAGCCTGGCCGCTGGTCGCGTTGATCGTGCTTGGAGTTTTGCAAAGCATCAGCCGCACGGATGAATCGGGCAAGCGTTTTGCGATTTCGATGGATATTGAGGCGACGCGGCTGCTGTTGGAATTACTCGTCGTGTTGCTCGCGGCCTTATTGTTGTTCGCCAACTTTTTTACGACCGAAGCGCAATTATCCTGGCTTCGAAACTTTCTGATTTTCTTCGGCTTTGCGCTTGCAATCTTTGGCATCCTTCAAAAACTGACGTGGAATGGCAAGTACTACTGGTTGATTGAGCCTAGCTCTCCGCCACTGGCTCCTTTTGGTTCCTTCGTCAATCGCAACCACTTTGCCGGTTATCTGGAGATGATTGTCCCGATTCCGGTGGCGGTCATCCTGGTGCGCGCCATATCAGGCGAACTATCGCTCTTTTATGGCTTCGCCGCAGTGATGATGAGCATTGCCATCTTCTTCACGCTCTCAAGGGGCGGAATGATTAGTTTGGTTGCCGGGCTGATCTTTGTCATCGCTTTTAGCATCAAAGGTTGGGCGCGCGTGCGAGAAGACAGACGGTGGACTTCAATTGCTCTGCCGCGGTTGGGAGCAGTTCTGCTGATTCTTGTTACCATTGGTGTGGGAGTCTGGTGGATCGGGGGAGACGCAGTGATGGATCGCGCCGCGCGCAGCGACCTGACTGGCGAAGCGCTGGGCAATTCGGGCAAAGAAACTTTTCTCAGAAGTCGTGGCTGGATTTGGCGTGATACGGCGAGGATGATTCGCGCCAACTGGGTGACAGGCGTGGGGCTGGGAGCATTCGAAACCGCCTATTCGCTCTACAGCCAGCATGATGGTTCTGTGATTGTCAGTCAGGCGCACAATGATTATTTGCAAGTCGTCGCGGATGGCGGCGTGGCGGGTGGGATCATTGCAATCTGGTTTTTAATCGCTCTATTCATGAATTTTACGCGAGCACTACGCTCACGCAGCGGAATGGGGTTTGGCCTGGCATTGGGTTGCTGCGGGGGGATTGTTGCGATGCTGGTCCATAGCATCTTTGATTTCAATTTACAGTTGCCGTCAAATGCCCTGCTTTTTCTGGCTTTGACGGCGGTAATTTCCAACCTGGGTTCCGTCGCAGTTAGCGGAAAAGTTGGTCGGGCATTGTTAGATCGCGCGGCACGTGTAAGCGCCGTCGCGTGAAGGAGGTAAGGTCGTGAAAAGGAAGATAGACAAATTCAAAACAGTTCGGGAAAGGATGGCCATGTTGGCATTATCGCTATGTGTGCTTGTCGCATCATTTGTTCCCGTAGCTTTCGGGCAAGATCCGCCACCGCGTTCCGGTGTGCCCACTACAAACCGGACAGGAGACACTGGCAATAGTGATGGCTCAAATCAAATGAGGCAGCATGTTGGGCCGGATGTGATTGTTTCTTCAGATGAAGACTATCGTCTGGCGCCGAGCGATGTGATCGAAGTCATCATTCAAGATGCGCCGGAACTATCGGGCTTCTTCACAATCAGCAGTGCGGGCAGCATCCCGATGTACTATCTGGGCACGATGAATGTTACGGGCAAAACCCCGGTTGAGGTCGGTAAGGCAATTGCGGACGGGTTGAAAGGCCGTTACCTGAAAGACCCGAAGGTATTCGTCTCCGTCGCCAAATATAACAGCCGCACCTTTTTCATTCAGGGGGCGGTCAAAGCGCCGGGTGTTTATGTGATTCAGGGCAAGCCATCACTGTTCAAGCTGATCACAATCGCAGGCGGGTTGCAGGAGAAGCATGGCTCTATCGCGTATGTTGTGCGCGAAAAGAAGGCCTCAGCGGAAAAGCTGGAAAATAGAGGGCAAAATACGGGTGCCAAGTCCGAGCCGCAACGAACGACACCCGTTTCAGAAGTTGTAGGGAACGCCAAAGGCTCGAATGTGGGGATGGAAGGCGAGAGCGAATACGAACTGTTGCGCGCGCAGATTGGCGGATTGATGAAAGGCCGGTTCGATCAAAACGTGCTGATTCAGCCGGGCGATGTCGTCTTTATTCCTCCCGCAGAAGTATTTTACGTCGCAGGCGAAGTTCGTTCGCCAGGACAATATCAATACAAAGAAGGCATGACGCTGCGCCAGGCAATCACACTGGCGCAAGGAACCTATTTCAAAGCGAAGCTCGATAAGGGCATCATCTTCCGCGAAGACCCGCTGACCGGAAAGTTCAACGAAATCTCTGTTGACATCGGTGCGGTGATTAGCAAAGGCGGCAAGGACGATATTCCGATCTATCCCAATGACGTAGTTCTTGTTCCAAATAGCGCGGTGAAAACCGTGGCCGGAGCATTGTTGATGGCGATGGGAACCGGGCTGGCGTTACGCCTTCCAGTCGGGCGCTAAGTGAGAAGCTTTTTGCCTGCGACTTGTCTGAAGCAATTCAACTGCTGAGGTTAAATAAGGAATATATGGCCGACGAAAGAACAGACCTTGAAAAAGCATTGACCCCTGAAGAATCGGCAATCATGCGCCCCTTCGCCACCCCCCGCTCGGTAGGTCAGTATGAATATGGTTATGGGAGCGAATCAGGTGGAGGAATACACCTGCGCGAGGTGATGCGCATTATCCGAAAGCGCAAATGGCTGGTGGCACTGATTGTCGGCATGGCGACGGTTCTGGTGACAGTCGAAGTCTTCCGCACACCTTCCATTTATCAGGCGAAGGGACAGCTTGAAGTCACCAAAGATTCATCTGTCGTGGTGAAAACAAAAGACCAGGCAATCCAGTTCGAAGATTCTGACAGTCTGAAGACCAAGAAAATTATCTTCAAGAGCCGGCCCATGCTGGAAGATATCGTGGTCCTGTTGCAGCTTGATCGAAACCCCAAGTTTCTTGAAGGGATGCAAAAGAAGTCCGCGGCGGATGCCCTGAAAGATATTAGCAGCCGCTTCTTTGGCAAAGGCAAAACGACGGAAGAAGACGTCAAACAAGAAGAAGAGGTTATTGCTTCACAATCAGTATTGCTGCGAGGGCGAACGCCGCAGGAAAGCCAGAGGCTTGAACCTTATGTCCGGCTGCTTAGAAGCAAGCTTGAAGTTGAAGCCCAGGAACAGGCTAGCGTTTTGGATATTACGTTCGAGCATACCGATCCGGCATTGGCCGCCTCCATCGTCAACACGGCAATCAATAACTTCATTGAGCGGAGTTTTGAGCGGCGCACCTCACGATTTACCAACACCTCTGATTGGCTGGAGCGTTCAACACGTGAACTCAAGGCCAGAGTGACGCAAGCCGAAGGCGCGTTGGCCGAATTCACCCGGCGTAACGAGATGTTCACGACCGATGGCAAACAGAGTCTATCAGGCGAGAAACTCTCCGCGCTTTCCGCGCAGGCGGTCAAGGCAGAGACGGATCGCATGTTGAAAGAGACGCTCTACAGTGAAGTCACGAAGGGAAACATCGAACAATTACCCGAAGCGTTCTCCGATATCAAGACCGGCACGCTGAAACAGAAACTCGGCGAATTGCAGGTCGAACAATCACAACTGAGTGTTAAGTACGGCCCTGAAAATCCGCTGGTTGCTCAAGTCGAGCAGAAGATCAAGGTGTTGCAGACGCAGATCGCCGAGAATACGGAGACGTTGAAAGCAAAGCTGAGCGCCGATTACAACCGGGCGCGGCGTGACGAATCTGAAATGAAGAAGGCGCTTGACACCGCGAAAGCAGAAGCAGTGCAGCAGAATCAGGCGTCAATCACGGTGGGCACGCTTCAGGCCGAGTACGATACAGCCAAAGGCATGTACACGGACTTCCTGAACAAGACCAAGCAAGCGGATATGCAACTGCACGAGCAGAGCAACAATCTGAAGATTGTCGAAACCGCTGAAATTCCCCGATCACCAATTGGGCCGCAGCGATTTCGCACCATGCTGATCGGTTTGCTGGTCAGCTTGATTGCCGGGATCGGGCTGGCATTTTTCCTGGAATATCTGGATAACACCGTCAAGAGTGTCGAAGACATCGAACGCGTGGCGCAACTGCCGACGCTGGCCGTGATTCCATCCATTACCACGATTTCAGCCCGCGCGCTGGCAGCAGGAAAGAAGAAGCAGATTCTGGCGTCTGAGGCTCCGGTCATGAGCAATGCCATTAGTCCGAATTTTGCCTCTGCCGGAGTCGGCGAGCACGGCAAACTAACAAAGCTGGTCACGCTCGATCAGCTCTCTTCTGTTGTGGAAGCCTATCGAATGCTGCGCACGTCTGTGTTACTTTCCGCTGCCGGCAGCCCACCGAAGATCATCCTCTTTACCAGCGGCCAGCCGGGGGAAGGGAAGACGACAACGGCGATCAACACGGCGATCTCACTTTCACAGCTTGGATCATCCGTGTTGTTGATAGACGCTGATCTGCGCCGTCCGACGGTCCATCGCGTTTTTAAGATGGGACAATCGCAAGGCCTTTCGACTTTCCTTTCACGGCAGGTGGATATTGATTCACTGGTTCATCGTCTGTGGGTTCCAAATCTGTCTGTCTTACCGTGTGGCCCCATTCCGCCCAATCCGGCAGAGTTGATCAGTTCGGAACGGATGAAAGGACTTCTTAAAACGCTTTCGGAAAAATACGATCACATTCTGATTGATTCGCCGCCGCTGACCAATGTCACCGACCCGGTGATTCTTTCGACGATGGTGGATGGTGTGATTCTGGTTGTGCAGGCAGGACGCAGCACGCGCGATGTTGTTCGCCGCTCGCGTCAGGAACTGTCCAGCGTCGGTGCAAAGATTTTCGGAGTCGTGCTCAACAACCTCGATATTAAACGCGAAGGCTACAACTCTTACCTTTCGACCTACGGCAACTACGGTTATACCGAAACCCGTCAGGCGAGCCGCCGGTAAGATCACTGATGACGGCGGACTGGTATTGTTCAGCGACAATTGTCAGACTGAACAAACACAGTCCGCCGATTCAAACTACACACAATCTCTTTGACAATTTTGGTCTGTGTCCTAAATGCCCCAGGCGCGGTCCTCAGGTTTCGTCATGGCTGAAGAAAAGAACAATTCTGAACTCCCATCTGCTTCCCAAATGACGGAAGAGGCTTTGCTGATCCGTCCTAGTGGCGTTTCCAAGCCGACACAATTCGAACAACTGGCTTACAATTATGGCGCTAATGCAGCCCGCGATGGGTTTGACCTGCGCGGCTTATGGCGCAAGGTGCGTAAGCGTAAATGGCTGATCGTGGCGATTGTCTTAATCGCGACGATGATTGTGGCGGTTGAATCCTTCCGTACAAAATCCCTCTATCTGGCAAAGACCAAAATTGCCATCAGCAAACAGGGCATGGTCGTGAAGGCCGGCGATCTGGTGCTTGAAGCCGACGACAGCGAACGCGTCAAAACCGATATGCTGATGCTCAGCACGCACCCGCTGCTGGAAGAAGTGATTGTCCGGCTCAAGCTGGATCAAAATCCGCAGTTCCCTGAAGTGAAAAATCGAAAGTCCGTGGTCGAAGCGGTCAAGACGATCTGGGCGAAATTCAAAGGCGCGCCCAACGCAACCGCCGTCATTGCAGCGCCGCTGAATATTTCACCTTCGCAAGAGAACACGCGCTCGGCAGCCGAAAGCGAGCGCCTCGCGCCCTACGTTGAACTGCTGCAAGAGAACCTTTTCATCGAACAGATTCCTGAAACGCGGGCCTTGGCGATCAACTATTCCCACACCAATCCGATCATTGCGCAAGCCGTCGCCAACGGAGTGGCGCAGGTGTTTCTGGATTTCAGCTTTCAGAGCAAAACATCAAAGTACACCAGTTCCTTCAACTGGCTTGACCGCACCACGCGCGGTTTGCGAGCGCAGATGGAACAGGCTGAACGCGCGCTGGCCGATTACAGCAGTTCGCATAACTTCTTTTCGCTAGAGTCGGGGGCTGAAAAGCAAAGCCTGACTATCGGAAAACTAGCAACGCTCTACGGGCAGGAGCTTAAGGCCGAAACAGATCGAATCCTGAAACAGTCGCTGTTTGAAGAAGTCAGGCGAGGGCGCGTCGCACAACTTCCCGAAGCTTTCTCTGATTCGCGCACTGTGCAGTGGCAGAACGAACTCGGCAAGCTCCAAATCAAATCATCCGAACTGAATTCACGCTTCGGCCTGGACAATCCGAAGGTCGCCGAACTGCAGCAACAGATGAAAGAGTTGCAGAATCTGATTGAGGCCAGCACCAAACAACTGGAAGAGCGATTACGGGCCGATTACGAGCGCGCCTCGCGCGAGGAGAAACTGATTAAGGATTCGCTGGAACAAGCCCGCAATGAAGCCATTCAGCAGAATCAGGCAGCCATTCAACTCAACGTGCTGAAACAAAACTCGGACACGGCACGCGCCCTTTACAACGACTTTCTGCAGAAGACCAATCAAGCGAATATCCAGGTCAATGAACAACAGAACGATCTGAAGATCATTGACCCGGCCCGTATTCCGAATCAGCCCGTGGGGCCGCGCCGCTTGCGCGCGATTCTGATCGCGATGTTTCTGAGCCTGGTGTCAGGGATTGGGTTGACGTTATTGCTTGAATATCTGGATAACACTGTCAAGAACGTCGAGGATGTGGCGCGTGCCACGCAGTTGCCAACCCTGGCGCTGATTCCTTCGATGGATACGGTGTCAGCTCGCGCTTTGGGCCAGAAACAATCGGTCAAGAAAGACATTCAGAATGGTGCGGTCTCAGGTCTGGCTCCACGGGGCATGCAGGCAGAAGGCAATGGATTGGCGACGCTGGACGGGATGTCGTCGGTCGTGGAAGCCTACAGGATGCTGCGAACATCTGTCCTGCTTTCCGCTGCCGGCAATCCGCCCAAAACGATTCTGATTACCAGCAGTCAGCCGGGCGAAGGGAAGACGACGACCGCAGTCAACACAGCTATCTCGCTAACGCAACTTGGGTCGAGGGTACTGCTGGTGGACGCGGACCTGCGCCGTCCTGCGGTTCACAAGGCTTTCAAGATTTCCCATTCGCGCGGATTGTCGAATTATCTTTCGGGTAATGTCGCGCTCAGCGATCTGATTATTGATCTGCCAATTCCGAACCTTTCCATCCTTCCGTGCGGCCCGATTCCGCCGAACCCTGCTGAGCTTGTCAGTTCGGAGCGCATGAAAGAAATGCTGCGTGTGCTCAGTCAGCTTTACGACCACATCATCATTGATTCGCCGCCGCTGATTAACGTGACCGATCCGGTGATCCTTTCGACGATGGTGGATGGCACGATTCTGGTTGTGCAAGCCAGCCGCTCGACGCGCGACATGCTGCGCCGCTCGCGGCAGGAACTCAGCGGCGTTGGCGCGAAAATCTTCGGTGTCGTGCTCAACAATGTGGACATCAGACGCGACGGTTATGACGAGTATTACTACTATCGCTACTATTCCAATTATGGTCAGAGTTCGAAAGACACGAAGGGCTAACCTGTGCCCCTCGTTTGAAGTTTGAGATTCGGAATTTGATAATCACCGAATGAAGACACCTGTTGCCCTGATTATCTTCAATCGTCCGGATTGCGCCGAACGAATGCTTGAGGCCATCGCCTCAGCCAAACCGGAAAAACTATTAATCATCGCAGACGGCCCTCGTCCGGATCGCCCGGAGGAAGCTGGGAAATGTGCGGCCACGCGGGCCGTGATCGAGCGGGTGGATTGGGATTGCGAGGTACTGACCAACTACTCCGAGGTGAATCTGGGCTGCGGACTGCGCCCGCTGACCGGCATTAACTGGGTCTTTGAACAGGTCGAAGAAGCGATCATTCTGGAAGACGACTGCCTGCCGCATTCTTCTTTCTTTCCATTCTGTGAAGAACTGCTTGCCCGTTACCGCGAGGATGAGCGTGTGATGATGATTGGCGGCGCTAATTTTCTGGACGAATGGAAGACGCCGCATCAGAGCTACCATTTTTCGCTCTTCAGCAGCACCTGGGGCTGGGCGTCCTGGCGTCGCGCCTGGCGCTTGAATGATTACGAGATGAAGCTCTGGCCATTGGTGCTGGAAGAAGATTTACTTGGTCAGTTGTTTCCAGACCCGCATCATCGCCAGTATTGGCAGGGCGTTTTTCAAAGCGTTTATGACAAACAGATTCCTGGCGTGTGGGATTACCAATGGTTGCTGGCGTGCTGGATCAACAGCGGGTTCCGCATTTTTCCTGAAGTTAACCTGATCTCCAACATCGGCTATCGCGACGACGCGACTCATACTTTTGGAGACAGCCCCTTTGCCAACATGCAGACCGCCGAACTTGCCTTTCCCTTGCGGCACCCGCCTTTTGTTGTGCGCAGCGTCGAAGCTGACCGCTTGGTTCAAGCAAAATTCAACCCGCCATTGCCCGCGCCTCCGACAGGTTTGCGTCCTATGATGTCGCGGGTGATGTCGCGGGTGATATCGCGGGTGATATCGCGGGCGGCAAACCGACTGCGGCAGTCTTTAATTCGAGAAGGGGGCGCGCAATAACCCCATGCTATTGAAGCTATTGAACCTTGGCTGTGGCGACAGGTACTGCCCGGATGCGAATTGGACAAACGTTGATTTCGTGTCCGCTCACCCGCGCGTCATCGCACATGACCTGCTGCGGGGACTGCCGTTCCAGGCGAATCAATTCGACGCTGTCTATCATTCTCACGTGCTGGAACATTTCACCCTGGCTGACGGGCAGCGATTTTTGAACGAATGCCTGCGCGTGTTGAAGCCGGGCGGGGTTTTGCGCGTGGCGGTGCCCGATGGCGAGCAGATTTGCCGTTTGTATCTGGAGGCTCTCTCAAAGCTGGAAGCTGGCGAGAGTGACTGGCAAGACAGATACGATTGGATGATGTTGGAACTGTATGACCAATTGGTGCGCACAAGCAGCGGCGGTGCGATGGCAGATTATCTGCGCCATCCGGAATTGCCAGAATCGAAAGACAAGGATTTCATCCTTTGGCGAACCGGCAACATTGGCCGCGAGATTATGGAATCAGCGGCGCAGGCGCGAGCAACACAAGAGAAGGGAACCAACGGGGCGGCATCAAGCGCCCACGATTGGCGGCGTTGGGCGGGGCAAACCAGAAGCGCGCTGAGGCGCTGGCGGCAACAACTAAAGTTGTGGCCGCTTAGTTCGCGCGAGCGGCAGGCTCTGGCAGTGGGGTTGTTTCGGCTCAGCGGCGAGGTTCATCAGTGGATGTACGACGCTTACTCGCTACGGCAGGCAATCGAGATCGCTGGATTGGTTAACATTAGCCGCTGCCAGCCAACCGAATCGAAAATCGAAAATTGGGCAGCATACCATTTGGACGTGGATGTGGATGGCACGGAGCATGCGCCTTCCTCTGTCTATCTGGAAGGTCGCAAGCCGGAATGAACATCCTGCATTACTCCACGGAAGATGTGACGGGTGGGGCGGCCAAAGCGGCATACCGTCTGCACAAGGCCTTGCGCGACGCCGGGCATGAATCCCTGATGGTGGTGCGCAACAAAAAATCCGATGACCCGTTTGTCTTGCAGACCGCGCCTCCGCCTCCGCGTCCCTGGGCTTCGCGCGTTGATCGCGTGCGGCAGCGCGTCCCTGGTTTGAGGCGCCCCCCGCTGGTGGCAAGCTACACGTTTAACTTCGATGTCGAGCCGCCGCTTGATCCCAAATCGCTGTTCGCCGCGCCAGCAGACGAGGTTGACATCATCTGTCTTCATTGGATCACAGGGCTGCTGGACGTGAAGATGATTCGGCGATTGGTGGATCATTATCGCTGCCCGGTGGTGTGGGTGCTGGCGGACATCGAGCCAATCACCGGCGGTTGCCATTATTCATTCGATTGCAATGGGTATGCGAATCAATGCGGATGCTGTCCTCAACTCAATTCAGACGATCCACAGGATCGCTCGCACCAATTATGGTTGCGGAAGCGCGAATTGCTCTCCGCGCTGCCGATCTGTTTTGTCGCGCAATCAAGCTGGGTGGAGCAACGCATTCGCCGAAGCTCCCTGTTTGCCGGCCATCGGGTGGAACGGATTCCGCTGGCCGTTGACGCCAGGACGTTCCGCCCGTTCGACAAAAGCGTCGCGCGCGATCTGCTCCATCTTCCCCCCGACAAAAAGATCGTTTTCTTTGGCGCGCATTACCTGACTGATCCGCGCAAAGGAATGCCTCTGTTGATGGATGCCCTGCATTTATTGAAAGCGCAAATCGAGAGCGAATCGAAGATCGCCCCGGACGACGTGTTTCTGTTGATTGCGGGCCTGAACGCGCGGCAGGCGCTGCAATCAACAACGGAGTTGCCATTCGCAAGCAAATTTGCCGGGCATTTGGACGGCGATGTCTTGATGGCCCTGGCTTACCAGGCGGCGGATATTTTCGTCTGTCCGTCTGTCGAAGACGCCGGGCCGATGATGGTCGCCGAAGCGATGTTATGCGGCCTACCGGTCGTGGCGTTCGACACCGGCAGTGCGCACGACCTAATTGAACATCGCCAAAACGGCTACCTGGCAGCGTTGAGTGATAGCGCCGATCTTGCGCAAGGTCTAAACGCGTTACTCACGGCCGAAGCGCCGGCGGTGATGCGTGCAGTCGCGCACCGTGCCGGGCTTGCAGCGCACGCTCCGGCAGTTGTTGTTGAACGGCATCTGACACTTTACCGCTCGCTGCTGGATGCATGCAGGCAGGCGACCTAGGGATTCAAGAGGCACATTGTTCTGTCCGTCAATAGGCATAATGCTGCGAGTCTGATAACGAGAAAGACAAAAATGCCAATGATGATGGATTACGGGAAGGGTAGCTATGGGATGAACGATCGGCTGCTGCGGCTACCATTTTTTACGACCTAAGCCAAAAGGAACAGGGAAGAGTTATTGACTCATTCTTGGAGTTCAGCTTATGATCCGCCCGCTTTAGTGCAGTGCCCTCGTTAGTTTGGATGCGATGCCTCACAGATAAAACCTCTTAAGTCACATCCGCTTCGACCCCGTAAATCACATTCATCAAATTTTCCGTGGTAAGGGAATTGGGTCTCGCTCTATGTCATCTAGTCACGACCAGCAACGTCGCAGCGCCGCCTGGGATATCGGAGCAGGCCCGCGCAACTATCTGACGTTGGTCATGACGCAGGTGATTGGCTCACTTTCTTCGCTGGTTACGGTCTGGCTGCTGACACGGCTGTTGGGCGTCGGCGGTTACGGCCAGGTTGCCGCCATCATAGCTGCCGCTTTTCTGATTGGGACTGCCGCTTTGAATTGGAGCGCCATGTCGCTGGCGCGGATCGGCTGCGAAGAGTTTGTACGAACGGGGCGCATCACCGAAACCTTCTGGACCCGCACGTTAATCCTGACGCTGAATTGGCTGCTCGTAATTGTTACGGTGCCGTTTTGGTTACACCTGGTCGCTGGCTGGTTGCACTTGACCCGCGAAGCGCAGCTTTTGCTCTTTGTTTACCTCGGGGCTACCTCCTTATGGGGACACGTTCAGTCGGCTTTATTGGGAGCCAAGTTGCAGCGGCTGGTGGGGCGGCTGCAGGCGACTGAACGCCTTCTGATACTAGCCGGGGCGGCGATGCTGGCCGTGGGCGGGGCTTCGCTCACCGGGGTCATTGCCTCTTATGCCGGCGGAGCCTTAAGCGCAGCGCTGATCGGCCTCTGGCGACTGCGCCACTTGATTGGCCACCCGGCGGCTCTCAAACTCGCCCTCTTGCGACGCGTATTGACCTTCTCTTTACCACTGATCCCACACTCTCTGGTCAATTACTTTTCGACCAATTACCTGGATGCATGGTTCATCTTGCGTTACCTCTCGGTGGCCGATCTGGGCGTTTATGCCATCGCTTATCAACTAGCGGGGACGGTCATGCAGATGCCCGTGTTGGCCGGCACCTTGTTACTGCCGATGTTTACGACGCTAGAGGTGGAACAAGACGATCAACGATTACGCGACTACCTGCGCCACATTCTGCCGGTCTTGTGTTTAGGATGGGCGATGGTGGGGACGCTGCTGGCCGGGCTGGTGGTCTTCCTGTTGCCGCTGATATTCGGTGCGCAATTCGCGGTGGGTGCGCGGTTGATGTGGCCGTTGATGGCGGCTTGCGTCATCGCCGGGCCAATGTCCATGGGATACGCGCCGCTGCTGAACGCGAAATCGGCCACTTCGGCGCTCGCGATCAGCGGCACTGCCAGCGCGGCGACCAACGTCTTGCTCAATTTCCTGCTCATTCCGCGTTGGGGGCTTTTGGGCTGCGCCTGGGCAACAGTGGGCAGCTATCTGGTCAGCTTATCACTAGCTGCTTATCTGCTTTGGCGATTGCGCAGGCTGAACGGCGCCCAGGCTTTCGAATCCGTCCTACCGTTGGTTGGCGGAGCGGCCTTTGCCGGGGTGACCGGAAATAGTTGGGCAGCATTGTTGTTAACCTGTGCCGTTGTTCTCGGCATGGCTTTCCTGCGCCGCGAAGTGTTAGTGATTGGAGGGCGGCGGATATTCAGGGCATGGAGTTCAGGCTTTAGCCTCCAGCGCTACAAACCCACAGCCTGAAAGCTGAACTCCATGCGGTATTGGCGGATGTTCTTTGATGGAAATGAGACAGAAGAAATTGAGGAATAAGAGGAGGCGGTATGGCGTCAGCGCCTAGATTTGAGGCCGGGGCCTCCATCATCTGCGCACGCACGCGATCGCCATACTGGGGCGAGCATGTCGCGCGTTACCGCTTCGCCGCGCCGCGCGCGCGGGGCCGTGTGCTGGATATTGCCTGCGGGACGGGCTACGGATTGCCCCTGTTGCAAGCCGAAGCCGAAATCGTCATTGGCGTGGATGTGGATTGGGATGCGGCGCGCGAGGCGCGCCGCGCGGTAGGGAACGGCAGCGCCTGGGTGATTCTTGCAGACGGCTGCCGCCTGCCTTTTGCCGACGGCAGCTTCGACGCTGTGACCTCGTTCGAGACGCTGGAACACCTGCAACGACGAGCTTGGTTTTTGGCCGAATTGCGGCGGGTGCTGACACCACAAGGCGTCTGCGTTCTTTCGACTCCGAACGCCCATTACACAAAGCCGGTCAACGGCAAGCCCCACAACCCTTACCACGTTTATGAGTACACACCGGCGGAACTGCGCGCCGAACTGTCGGTGCATTTCACCGTGGCAGCAATGCTGGGGCAAACGCTTGATGCGCGCTTCACGATCCCTCCGTTCTGGGATGCGCAGCAGCGTTTGCCGCGAACGCCCGGCGTGCAAGCTCGTTTACTGGTCTGGCGCGCGTTGAACAAATTGCCGATCGCGTTGCGTGAAGGGATGAGCCAAGCAGTTTGGCGGCAGCCCTTTTATCCCGCTGAGACCGATTACCATTTTGATGTGGCGACGGTCGAGAGCGCGCCCGTATTGGTGGCTCTCTGCCATCCGCGCTGAGAAAAAAAAGCATGGAGTTCAGCCTTCAGGCTGCTGACTTCCTTCAATATTTTTGAGTTGAACACAACAGCCTGAAGGCTGAACTCCATGCTTTTTATCCGAGGAGGTTGATAGATGTCGTGGCCGTTGGTGTCCGTCGTCATTCCCAATTACAACTATGCGCGCTATCTGCGGCAGGCGATTGACAGCGCGCTTCAGCAGACCTATCCGCGTGTGGAAGTGGTGGTGGTGGATGACGGCTCGCAAGACGATTCGGCGGCGGTGCTGGCTAGCTATGGCGCGCACATCAAGTGGCTGCGCCAACAGAATCGTGGCGTCGCGGTGGCCCGCAACCGCGGCGCGCAAGCAAGCAGCAGCGATTACCTGGCCTTCCTGGATGCGGACGATTACTGGCTGCCAGATAAGTTGGAAAGGCAGATGGCACTTTACCGGCAAGATCCCGAATTGGGATTGACGCATTGCGGCGTGGAAGAGTTCGACGATCAAAAAGGCCGGATCAACCAACGCCGCGACGGGTTGGAAGGCTGGGTGGCGCGTGAACTGTTGCTCTTGGAGCGCCCCGTGATTTTGGGCGGCGGCAGCGGGTTGTTGATGCCGCGCGCGCTGTTCGAGGAAGTCGGTGGGTTTGACGAGCATCTTTCGACTTCCGCGGACTGGGAGCTTTTCTACCGATTGGCGGCGCGGCGGCGCGTTGGTTTCACGCCGGAAGTGGGAGTCAGGTACCGTTTTCACGGTAGCAATATGCACGGCAATGTCGCAGCCATGGAACGGGATATGTTGCAGAGCTATCAAAAAGTCTTCACCACCGCGCCGGAAGCAATCAGGCGCATACACCGTCGGTGTTACGGCAATCTGCATTTAATGCTGGCCGGGTCGTTTTTCAGCGCCGGGCAGCATGACCGATTCATTGCCCATATTTTGAGGGGGATGCAGTTCAGACCGGCCAAGGCTGTCTGGTATCTGTCCAGCTTTCCCGTCAGATGGCTGCGCCGCAAGGCTGCTGCCGTCAATAGCGGCGCGGCCACGCTGGTAGGGGAGTCGTGATGCAGGTGAAATTGTTAAACCGGACACGTTCGACATGCTGGCTCCGCAATACGATCAACCGCAAACGCAGCAAGAGGTCGAGCAGGCGTTGATGGCTGCACGAGTTGAAGGATTGTCTCCTCTGGCTAACCCCCGGCCTCAACATCGTTGGCCATAGAAGTTTTGAGTAACCGGCTCTGGCCGCCGGTTCCGTCGCGAAGAGGTGATTTGGTTTGGCATTGCAAGGCGTTCACACACTCTATCTTTGTTATTTCGGCCTGCGCGAACCGCTGGTGCAGACACAGGTGCTGCCTTATCTGCGCGAACTGGCGGCAGACGGGCACCGCGTCAGCCTGCTCACGTTTGAGCCGGAACTGCGTGAGCGTTGGAACACGAAGTCAATCGCCGCGATGCGCGGGCAGTTGCAGGCGCAGGGTATTGATTGGCGTCAACTGCCTTATCACGAACGCCCGTCTTTGCCTGCGACGCTCTACGACATCTGCGCCGGCGCGCGGTTCGCCCGGCAGTTGGCGCAACTCGAAGAGATCGAGGTGTTGCACGCGCGCGCGCACGTCGCCGCTGCAATGGGGGCGTTGGCGAAGTGGAGTCTGGGCGGGCGTGGGGTCAAGTTGATTTTCGACATTCGCGGTTTCATGCCCGAAGAGTACACCGATGCAGGTGTCTGGCCGGAAAATGGCTGGCTCTATCGAGGAGTGAAGGCGGCTGAGCGCGGTCTGATGGCGTCATCGGATGCCTTTATCGTCCTGACACACAAGGCGCGCGAGATTCTGTTCCCAGGCCGCACAGCGACCGATAGGCAGGGGCGCCCGATCGAGGTGATCCCTTGTTGCGTTGACGGTCAGCGGTTCCGCGCCGCAGAAGCGCTGGACAGAGAAGAGCTACGGCGAGCGCTGGGATTTGCCGACCGCCGCGTGCTGGTATACGTCGGTTCGCTGGACGGCTGGTATCTGACCGATGAGATGATGGACTTCTGCGCGCAGGCGCATCAGCGCGACCCGCGCACGTTCACGCTTTTCCTGACACAGCGCGAAGTCGAACAGGCGCGCCATCGGTTGTTGGCCAGCGGAGTCCCGGAGCAAAACTGTTTGGTGGCAACGGCAACACCTGCTGAGATGCCACGCTACCTGAAGGCCGCTGATGTCGCGCTGTCGTTCATCAAGCCCTGTTATTCAAAGCAGGCGTCATCGCCCACGAAGATCGCGGAATATCTGGCCGCCGGTCTCCCGGTTGTCAGCAACGCCGGGATTGGCGATCTGGATGAGTTGATTGCCGGCGAACGCATTGGCGTCATCGTGCGCGACTTTACGCCGCGGGCTTACGCCTGCGCATTCGCCGAGCTTGAACTGCTGGGCGAGGAAGCGGCTGTGCGCGCGCGCTGCCAAAATGTCGCGCGCGCGCAATTCGATCTGCAAAGTGTTGGCGGGCACCGCTACCGGCGGCTTTATCAGCGGTTATCGAGTCATCAAGATGCGCCGCTTGATGAAACGATACCCGCTCTGGCCGCGTCTCCGCTGGCATTCCCGGACGATGAAGGACGGTGAAATATCATGCCGCAAGATAACGATCTCTCATTTGCATTGGTACTGTTAATTTGTTTGTCTGGGCTGGGCTGTGCGCTGCTGAACCTGACGCGGCGGAACCGCGACAGTCTGCGGCTGCAGATGTACATCTTCCTGGCCGCGCTGGGCGCGCGCTTTTTGCTGGCCATCATTATTTACGAATTCGACCTGGTGCGGGTGCTGGGCGATGAGGACGGCAGCGGCTGGTACATCGGCGTAAAGCTGATGAACTTCTGGACAGCGCGGCACGTGGGCTGGCTGGACCTGCCGGCCACACTGGCCGAATCCTATCAGCATTTGAACGGCGGGTACGGCTATCTGGTGGGCGCGCTATTTTATTTGACCAGCGCACCCGCACGCCTGCCGGCGGCGGCGCTCAACTGCTTCTTCGGCGCGTTGACCTGTGTCTTTACTTTCCGGATCGCGGACAACCTGTTTTCGCGGTGGGTGGCGGTGCGTGTCGGGTGGGTGATTTGTTGTTTCCCATCGCTCATCGTCTGGTCGGCGCAGACGGTTAAAGAGCCGGTGGTGATTTTGCTGGAAACCATCGCCTTGTATGCCTGTGTCCAGTTGAAGCTGTCCGGGTTCGCGATTCGTTACGTGGTGCTGTGCTGTGCGGCGATCTCCCTGTTGTTCCCGTTTCGCTTCTACGCCGCATATCTGGCAGCGGTGGCGCTGCTGCTCACGCTGATTGTGCCGCAGATTGGCAAGCGGAAATCTTCGTTCGTGGCCGGACTGGGCATCGCAACGCTGATCATTCCGCTGGCGATCTCCTCCGGCATATTGGCGCGCAATGAAGCGCAGTTCGAGCGCTTCGACATTGGCTACATCAGAACTTTTCAGCGCGGCATTGCATTCGGGCAAGGCTCCGGGGTCGTCGCCGGCTACGATTTGAAAACCCCCGACGGGCTGGCAATGAGCATTGTGGTCGGCGCGGCATATTTGCTGCTGGCGCCTTTTCCGTGGGAGTTGGGCGGCGCAAGTTTGCGCATGCTGCTGACGCTGCCGGAAATGCTGGTCTGGTGGTCGCTCTTTTTCTGGGGCGTCGTGCCCGGCGTCTGGTTCGCGTTGCGGCGGCGCTTCGGCGAGATGCAGCCGCTGCTGATCTTCATTGTTGGACTGGGGCTGCTCTACAGCCTGATGTTCGGCAATGTGGGATTGATCGTGCGACAGCGCGCGCAATTGCTGCCGTGGCTGTTGATCTTTGCAATGGTCGGCCTGGAACAATACTTCCAGCGCAGGCAGCGCAGGCGGCAGATCATGGCGGCGCAACTCAGGCATGGAGTTCAGGCAACTTAGGCATGGAGTTCAGGCTTCAGTCTGTGGTTAGTAAAGCAGCCTTTAGGCTGCCTCCATCGCCGTCAGCAACGATGCGCAAACAGGCTAAAGCCTGAACTCCATGCTTTTTGGCTTTTTGGCCTTTTAGCTTTTGATAATCAAGCCCCTGATTTGGTGATGATTTTATGCGTGTGTTAGCTCTGGTTCCGAATCTTTATGACACTTCACCGGGGCAGCGGTTTCGCCTCGAACAGTGGATACCGTTGCTCGAGGCGGGCGGCGTCGAGATTGTCATGGCTCCGTTCGAGTGCGCCGAACTGCACCGGCTGCTTCATCGGCCGGGCGGGATGGCGCGGAAGCTCTGGCTGATCGGGCGCGCCTTTGGGCGGCGCATTCGGACGCTGATGCAAGTGCGCGAGTATGACGCCGTATATGTTTTTCGCGAGGCGGCGTTGTTTGGCCCGCCGCTGTTCGAATATTGGGTAAGCCGCGCGGGCGTGCCGATGATCTTCGACTTTGACGACGCGATCTTCGTGCCTTACGTCAGCCCATCGAACGGCTATTTGAGTTATCTCAAATTCCCCGGCAAGACGCGAACAATCTGTCGCCTGTCGGCGCACGTGATGGCTGGCAACCCCTACCTGGCCGAGTACGCAGGGCAGGTCAACGACCGTATCACCATCGTCCCGACAACGATTGATACGGACAAGTACAACGGCGTGCCTCAGTCTTTAACTCGCGCCTCAATTGGCGCCTCTGATGGGAACGTACCGGTGATTGGCTGGAGCGGCAGCTTCAGCACCGTGCAGCATCTGGACACGCTGCGCGGCGCGCTGCAACGGCTGGCGCGGCTGGAGCGTTTCAAGCTGCGCGTCATCGGCACGCCACGCTATGAACTGGACGGCGTCGAAGTCGAGGCCTTGCCGTGGCGCGCGGCGACCGAGTTGGACGATCTGGGCTTGATTGACATCGGTGTCATGCCGCTGCCCGACGACCAGTGGAGCAAAGGCAAATGCGGGCTGAAAGCTTTGCAGTATATGGCCCTGGGCGTTCCGACGGTCTGCTCGCCGGTCGGCGTCAACTCCGAGATCATCCGCGACGGTGAAAACGGGCTGCTGGCCGCAAGCGAGGACGAGTGGGTGGAGACGCTGGCGTTGCTGCTCCGTTCGCCGGAATTGCGACGCCGCCTGGGCGCGGCGGGACGCGCCACCGTTGAGCAAAGGTATTCCGCAATCGTGCAAGCCCCGCGCGTTTATCAACTCATCAAAGCTGCCGCAGATTCGGGACTCGGCGCGCGCGGCGAGATGCAATCCGTGATGGAGAAATAATGGAACGATTAAACATCCTGGTCACCGGCGGGGCCGGCTTTATCGGCTCGCACATCGTTGACGCGCTCATCGAGCGTGGCCACCGCGTGCGCGTGCTGGATGCGCTCTTGCCGCAAGTGCACGGCGAGGGCCAGCCGAAACACCTGAACCCTGAAGCTGAATTCATCCACGGCGACGTGTGCGACGAAGCGTTGCTGGAACGCGCTGTCGCGGGCATTGACGTTGTCTACCACAAAGCAGCCGAAGTCGGCGTCGGCCAATCCATGTACGAAATCCGCCGCTATGTGCGCACCAATGATCTGGGCACGGCGACGCTGCTGGAAGTGATCGCCAAACATCGAGCGCGCATTCGCAAGCTGATCGTCGCGTCTTCGATGTCCATCTACGGCGAAGGCGCTTACCGCAATGCAGCGGGCGAGATGCTCTATCCGCAGTTGCGCCCGCTGGCGCAGTTGGCCGACCGCGAGTGGGAAGTGCTGGACCCGAATAGCGGCGCGCGCCTGACACCCGTGCCTGCGAACGAGGATAAGCCGCTTTACCCATACTCGGTCTATGCCATTACCAAACAAGACCAGGAGCAGTTCTGTCTGGTCGTCGGGCGGGCTTACGGGATTCCGGCGGTGGCGTTGCGATACTTCAATGTCTACGGCCCTCGTCAGGCGCTCTCGAACCCATACACGGGCGTTGGCGCAATCTTTTCCTCGCGGCTGTTGAACGGCCAGCCGCCGGTTATTTTCGAAGACGGTGGGCAGACACGCGACTTCATACACGTCAGCGACATCGTGCAAGCCAATCTGCTGGCGCTGGAAACCGACCGCGCTGATTATCAAGCCGTCAACGTGGGAACCGGGCGCTCGACGCCGGTCAAGCGGCTGGCCCAATTGCTGGCGGCGGGACTCGGCAAACAGATTGAGCCAGAGATTGTGGGCAAGTATCGAGAGGGCGACATTCGCCACTGCGTGGCCGACATCACGCGCGCACGGACGCTGCTGGGTTACGAACCGCGCGTCACGCTGGAGCAGGGAATTCCCGAACTACTGGACTGGGTGCGCGCACAGCAGGCGCAGGATCGCGTCCGGCAGGCAACGGCAGAGTTGGAGGCGCATGAATTGGTGCGCTGAGCGAGAGGGCATGGAGTTCAGGCTTCAGCCTGCCAGCGGCTGTCAAGCCGGACGCAGCAGCCTAAAGGCTGAACTCCATGCGCTTTTTCCGAGAATTGGTAAATGAAAAGACGCATGCGATTACTCGCGCTGGCCATGACGGCGTTGCTGCCTGGGTTGTTGAAGCGGGCGGCCTATCGTTGGCTGTTCGGCTACCACATCGGGCGCAACGTGCGCATCGGCGTGGCGATGCTGGATTGTCAAAGCCTGACGATCGGCGACGACACCAGCATCGGGCACGGCGTGGTCTTCTGGCGCTGCGGTGAGTTTCGCATTGGGCGGCATGTGGCAATCGGCCCGCTCAACCTCTTTCGCGGCGGCCTGCGCTTGACGCTGGAAGACTACGCGCTAATCCTGCGTTTGAATGTGATCAACGCGATCCCGGACAACGATTGCACCAACGAGCCGGATTCGACATTTCATCTCGGCTACGGTTCGGTCGTCACCGCCGAACACCGCATTGACTTCACCGACCGCGTCCGCATCGGGCGGCGCACGACGGTGGGCGGGCGCAATTCGTCCATCTGGACGCACAACCGGCGCGCCGGCGTGGCGGTGGAAATTGGCGATTACTGCTACATCGGTTCGGAGATTCGCATGGCGCCAGGCGCGCGCGTGCCCGATTGCAGCATCGTCGGGATGGGCGCGGTGATTACCAAACCGCTTAGCGAACCGTATTCGCTGTACGTCGGCGTGCCCGCCAAACGGCAACGCGCGCTCAACGAAGATGATTTCGAATTGCTCTTCGGCAAGACCCGTCCCGACCTGCCGGAAGAGGCCGCACCGCCGCTACCGGCTCTCGAGTCAGTACCGCGAGCGGTAGCGAGCGGGTGACTTAATCAAGCGCCCGCTCGCTACCGCTCGCGGTACTGACTCGAAGACGATCCTGACTAGATGGTAAATGCTATGAATCAATCAGCAGAACAAGACAAAAGGACGGCATGGCTGGCCGAGTTGCGCTGCCCGCAGTGCGCGGGGCGTTTGCTGGCCGAGCGCGATGCGGCGCTGCTCTGTCTGCATTGCGACGAGGCGTACCCGATCAGCGGCGGCATCCCGCGTCTGATTTCCGGCGCGATGCGTCGCGCGCTGGCGGGCGAGGCTGCGCGCGACGCAGTTGACGAACAGCGCGTGGCCACGGCGTTGAGTTTCGGTTACGAGTGGAATCACTTTCCCGAAATGCGCGCCGAGTGGGAGCGGAACTTTCAAGACTACTTTGCACCGCACACGCCGGAGAGTTTTCGCGGCAAGCGCGTGTTGGACGGGGGCTGCGGCACGGGCCGCCACGCTTTTCACGCGGCGCGCAACGGCGCCGAAGTCTGGGCGGTTGATTTGGGTTCAGCCGTCGAAGTCGCGCATCGCAACACCGCCGAGTTCGCAAACGCCAGCGTCGTTCAAGCCGATCTTTACCATCTGCCGTTTGTGCCGGAGAGCTTTGATTTCGTCTATTCGATTGGCGTGCTGCACCACCTGCCCGACCCCGAAGCCGCATTTCGCAATTTGCTGCGCTACCTGAAGCCGGGCGGGCGGGCGCACATCTATCTTTACTGGAAGCCGGAAGGCCAGCCGGTCAAGCGGGCGCTGCTGGCCGCAGCCGGTGCCGCGCGGCAAGTCACGACGCGCATCCCGCACCGGCTGCTTCACGGTTTGTCTTATCCGGCGGCGGCGGCAGCTTTTGCGAGTTTTGTCTGGCCTTATCAAATTTTGCGCGCGGTGGGGCTGGGCGGCGTGGCCGAGCGGCTGCCGATGAAGCAGTACGCGCAGTACCCGTTCCGCGTTTGCGTCAATGATCAATTCGACCGTTTTTCCGCGCCGATTGAGAACCGATACACGCGCGCCGAAGTGCGCGGCTGGCTGGAACGCGCGGGCTTGGAAGAGATCGTCGTCCGTTCAAACTTCGGCTGGTGCGCGACCGGGCGCAAGCCGTAGGAAGGGCGAGGGGTCAGAAATGAAAGTTGTCATCCTCACAGGCGATCAACCGAATCAGGCGGCTCTGTGCCACAAGCTGGCGGCGCATTGCGATGTGGCGGCGATCATCCTTTCGGAAAACATTCCGAAGAAGCCACCCGCAGCGTCGCGTCGCACGCGGTTGCTGTTCAACCGTGTGACGGGACGATTGGCGGGCCGCCCCTTCGTCGCCAATTGGCAAGAACTGCAGGCAGCTTACCGCGAGCGTTACCCGCAATTCCCATTAGCGCCGCAGGTGCGCGTGCGCAACGTGAATGACGAAGCGACGCTCGACGCGCTGCGGCAACACGATCCCGATCTGGTGATCGTTTCCGGCACCAACCTGGTCGGCAAGCGCGTGATCGAAGCTGCCAGTCGCCGGTATGGAGTCGTCAACATGCACACGGGCATCTCGCCCTACGTCAAGGGCGGGCCGAATTGCACGAACTGGTGTTTGGCCGAAGCGGCCTTTCATCTGATCGGCACGACGGTCATGTGGCTGGACGCGGGCATTGATACCGGACGAATCATCGCCACCGAACAGACACTGCTTGACGGGAATGAAACGCTTTTTGAATTGCACTGGAAGGTCATGGAACACGCGCACGATCTTTACGTCCGTGCGGTTCGCCGGTTGGCGTCTGGCGAGCAGGTTCCTTCCATCGCACAAGCTAGCATTGACGAGGGGCGCACGTTCTACAATGTCGAATGGGGTGCGCAGGCGATGTTGCGCGCGCGCTTCAATTTCAGGACGAAGTATCGCACTCATTTCATGCGCGCCAGCGAGCGCCTGTCATTGGCCTCTTCGCTGCGGCTGTTTCCCATCCGGGAGAGTGATGCTTAATCGCGCGGGCTTCAAGAAAATGTTTTTCACGCTGCTGCATCTGGCGCGGCAGGATGCGCGGTTGCTGCAGCAAATTCAGGCGCGCGAGTTGGTGGTGGTGTTGAATTTGCATCAAGTCTCGCCGCACCAGAATCATTTCTGGCCGCCGCTTTCACCCCGCGTGTTTGAAGACCTGCTGATCTTTCTCAAACAGCACTTCGAGGTGACCCGCTTCGATGCGCTGGCGCAAACGACCGATGCCCATCCGCGCGCGATCCTTTCGTTTGATGATGGCTATCATAACTTCGTCGAATACGCGCAGCCGCTGCTCGAAAAACACAATTTGACAGCCAATCTGAATGTGATCCCGGAGTGCGTTGAGACTGGGAAGCCAATTTGGAACGTGCGGCTCTATGATTTTCTGAACGTTGTGCCGCGTAGTCTGATCAACGAACTACGGCTGCCAGACTTTACTGAAAGACTTGATGATGACAGCGCCACGAACAAGACGCGCTTTGGGCTGAGGCTGAGCCGTTTTCTGAAGAACCGCGCAGTATGCGAACGCGACGCGCTCTGGCCGCACATCGAGGCGCTGATGGGAAAGGCTGACGTCTTCCCGGTCACGCGAATGATGAACGCTGAAGACGTGCGCGCGGCCGCGCGGAAACACGAGATTGGCGCACACTCTTTCGCACACGAATCCATGGCGTTCCAAGACGATCAGTTTTTCCAGGATGACTCGCGGCGTTGTTTCGACTACTTCCGCACGAAGCTGCGGCTGCCTCTGACAATTTACGCTTTTCCAAATGGCAGTCACCGCGCGGGACAGCCTGAATGGTTGCAACAGGCAGGTGTCGAACATGTCTTGCTGGTGGGCGAGAGGTTTTCAACAGTGCGCGAGCGCGTGCATCCCCGCTTCACAATCTATGGCCTTTCGGCGGTTGAAGCGCGCTTCCAGGCGCTCGGCTATCACGGGCGCAAGACGATCATTTAACGGCAGCCAGGTTGACAGAATTATGTGTGGAATCGCAGGTATCGTTGCAGAGAAGGGTGGAATGAATGAGGCGCTGGTGCGTCCAATGATTGACGCGCAAGCGCATCGCGGGCCGGATGCCTGGGGCGCGTGGGCTGACGGCGTCTGCGCGTTGGGACATCGCCGATTATCAATCATTGACCTGTCGGAAGCCGGACGGCAGCCGATGGCCAATGACGATGGCAGCATCCGGATCACCTTCAACGGCGAGATCTATAACTTTCAATCGCTGCGCGCAGAGTTGGAATCCCTGGGCTATCGCTTTCGCACGCGGACAGACACCGAGACGATCATTCACGCCTATGAACAATGGGGCATTGATTGTTTGCAGAAACTGCGCGGAATGTTCGCCTTTGGATTGTGGGATCAACGCCGCCGCAGACTTTTGCTGGCACGGGATCGTGTTGGCAAGAAGCCGCTTTTTTACACACAGACAGGATCGGGCTTTCTGTTCGCTTCTGAACTGCAGGGATTGCTGGCGAATGGCGAAGTCGCGCGCGAAGTTTATCCTCCGGCAATAGATGCTTATCTTAGCTACGGCTACGTTCCTGCGCCGCACACAGCGTTCAAGAATGTCTTCAAACTGCCACCTGCGCATTACCTGACTGTGGACCTCAGCTCCTCGTCGCCCGATGTGCCCGATGTGCCCAATGTGAAAGTTGAGCGGTATTGGTCGCTCGAATATCTGCCGAAGCTTGAAATCAGCGAGGCCGAAGCCTGCCACATCTTGCGCGAAAAAATGACCGAAGCCGTGCGGTTGCGAATGATCAGTGATGTGCCGCTGGGCGCGTTTCTTTCCGGCGGAATTGATTCCAGTATCGTTGTCGGACTGATGGCGCAACAGTCAGCTCAGCCCGTCAAAACCTTTTCGATCGGATTCAAGGAAGCCGCATACAACGAACTGGATCACGCGCGCCGTATTGCCGGCAAATGGAACACGGAGCATCACGAATTCATCGTCGAACCGAACGCCCTGGAGATTCTGCCAACACTGGTCAGGCATTACGGCGAGCCATATGCCGATTCTTCTGCCGTGCCGACTTTCTGCGTTTCACAAATGACGCGGCAGCACGTGACCGTCGCGCTGAACGGCGATGGGGGCGATGAAAGCTTTGCCGGGTATGAACGCTACCTGGGAAATCAGATTGCCGAACGCATACGGGCAGTGCCCGGTATCGAGATGGCCGCGCGAACTTTGCGCAAGCTCATTCCTGATTCGATGGATCCGAAAAGCCGCATGCAGCAGGCGCAAAGATTCTTATCGGTCGCTACTCAGCCGATGGCCGAACGTTATCCGCGCTGGCTGACATTTTTTGCCCCGGAGGCAAAATCTCAGATGTATAACCAGGATTTTGCCGCGCATCTGAACGCCGCGCGTGATGGCTGGCTTGGCTCACTGTTTGCCAAGTTGCCGGAACTTGATGCGATTGATGCCGCAATGGCCGTGGACGTTATGTCGTATCTGCCCTATGACCTGTTGGTCAAAGTAGACATCACTTCGATGGCCAACAGTCTGGAAACGCGCTCGCCGTTTCTGGATCACGAAGTCATGGAGTTCGCCGCGCGGCTGCCAGGGAAACTAAAGGTACGCGGGCGGCAGTTGAAGTATCTGCTCAAAACAGCCTTTGCCGATCTCTTGCCGCCGGAAAACGTTCATCGCCGCAAGATGGGATTCGGCGTGCCGGTTGGCCAATGGTTTCGCGGGCCGCTGCGCGAACTGCTCTGCGATTCGTTGTTATTGGAAGCAAGATCGCGTTCCTACTTTCAGCCGCTGCAAATCGCGCGGTTGGTGGATGAACATCTGAACGAACGCGCGGATCATTCGTTCCGGCTTTGGAATCTGTTGATGCTGGAATTGTGGCAGCGAGAGTTTTTTGCATCTTGATTGTTCGGGTTGGAGAAGGATGGGGAATTCGTCTCAAAAAACGCCGTTGCGGGTTGTCCGCATCATTGACCGGCTAAACGTCGGCGGTCCGGCAAAACACGTCACCTGGCTGACCGCCGGATTGCGTGACGATAAGTTTGATACGACGCTTGTCACCGGAACCGTGCCGCCGGGCGAGGGCGATATGAGTTACTTCGCGCGCGCTTCGGGCATTGAGCCGCTCATCATTAAAGAGATGAGCCGCGAGTTAGGCCCGCGCGATTTGATCGTGATCTGGAAGCTGTGGCGCGAACTGGTTCTGCTGGAGCCTCAGATCGTTCACACGCACAAGGCAAAAGCAGGAGCCGCCGGACGTGTGGCGGCGGTTCTCTATAAATGGATGACACCGTCTTCATTGTGGCTGCGACCGCGCGCTTGTCATATCGTGCATACCTACCACGGACATATTTTTCATAGCTATTACGGTCGGCTGAAAACCAGATTGTTTCTGACGATTGAACGCGCCCTGGCACGCTTCTGCACGGATCGCATCATCGCTATCAGTGAACAACAGCGCCACGAAATTAACGAAGTCTTCAAAGTCGGCCACGCCAGCCAATTCAAAGTCATTCCGTTGGGCATTGATTTCGAAGAGTTCAAGCCGGAGCCGGGACGTCTGCGCAACCGGCTGGGCATTAGCGGCAGCACAACGCTGATCGGCATCGTCGGGCGGTTGTGCGAAGTAAAAAATCACGCGATGCTGTTGGAAGCGGCGGCGCAGTTGAAACAGCAAAACGTGAAGGCACATTTCGCCATCATTGGCGACGGCCATCTGCGCGAAGCATTGGAAGCGCGCAGCAGGGAACTGGGCGTCACCAGTTGCGTCAGCTTTCTGGGCTTTCGTGACGATGTCGCTGCGCTTTATTGCGATCTGGATATTGCCGCGCTGACTTCGCTGAACGAAGGCACCCCTTTGACCTTGATTGAAGCAATGAACTGTGGCGTGCCCGCTGCTTCAACGGAAGTCGGAGGCGTTGCTGATTTGCTGGGCGGTCAACACGATCAGCACGATGGCATGACCTTTTGGGATCACGGCATTACCGCTCCCAGTCGGGATGTCAAAAGTTATGCGCGGGCCTTACAGGTTTTGATTGAACGTCCCGACCTGCGCCGGCAGATGGGTACACAAGGCCAAACCTTCGTTCGTTCTTCTCTGTCAAAGGCGCGATTGATTGCTGACATTGAATCCCTGTACCGCGAATTGATCGTTCGTTCTCCATCTTCTGACGGCAGATAACTCAATTTAGTTTGGACGAAAATTTACCGAGTGTGGTAGATTGCCCGCGTTCCAAACAAAGCTTATGGAGATGGCTCTCCTGCCCCAATCGAGTTTCAACCGTAAGCGGCTCACTGGTACCAATCAGCTTCAACCGGCAGAAGCTTTCATCAAATACTAACGAATAGAACACCTGGTGATGACAGGCGGGATTCCCGTTTTGTCATATGGATGATTCCATGAACCACCTCTTTCCGGCCCCCTAAGGGAAGATGGATGATTCCCTGAACCACCTCTTTCCGGCCCCCTAAGGGAAGAAGGAAGTATGAAGCTTGCCGTCAGTGTATTAATCACTGCGGTACTCAGCTTGATCTTTACATACCTTGTTCGATCTGGCGCGTACCGCTTCGGAATTGTTGCCGCTCCCCGCAAAGATCGTTGGCATCAGCAGCCAACGGCATTGATGGGCGGCATTGCCATCTATCTGTCTTTCGCGCTTGGCTGGCTACTATTTGCGCGGACCATTCCCTATTCCTATCCCATTCTGATCGCGGGAACCATCCTCTTCGTGACCGGAGTAGTTGACGATCTGGTCCAACTGAAACCCTACATCAAACTGGTCATGCAGATTGTGGCTGCGTCAGTCATCGTCTATTACGGACAGTATCTGCATTGGACTGGTTCGGAACCGGTGGACTACTTCATCACGATTTTCTGGCTGGTCGGCCTGACCAACGCCGTCAACCTGCTGGATAACATGGATGGCCTGGCAGGTGGCATCAGCCTGATCGCCTGCGCCTTTCTTGCAATCACGTTTCTGCTGAATGGGCAGACGACGGAAGCCGCACTGCCATTGATGCTGGCTGCCGCCGTTTTCGGGTTTCTCTGTTTCAATTTCAATCCGGCTTCCATCTTTATGGGAGATTGCGGCTCGATGCTGTTGGGGTTGTCGCTGGGCGGCATTGCTCTGTTGAACGATATGGGACGGACGCGGAATCTGGCGGCGGTTTTCCTGACACCGGTCTTGATTCTGATGATCCCGATCTTTGATACCTGTGTGGTGACTGTGACGCGCAAGATGTCTGGCCGTCCCGTTTCGCAGGGCGGACGCGATCACACGTCGCATCGGCTGGTCGCATTGGGAATGTCGGAACGGCGCGCGGTGCTGGCGCTCTACCTGCTGGCTGCCGTTTCAGGGACGATGGCGTTGTTAGTGCGCGAAATGCGCATTGGGGTTACTTTGTTACTGATTGCGGGTTTCGCACTGACCATTCTGTTCATCGGGCTGTATCTGGGCAAAGTGCGCGTTTATGAAGAAGGTACATCAACCACGGGAACGTTAATTGACGTGCTGGCGAACCTGTCGCACCGCCGCAGAATTTTCGAAATCCTGCTCGACTTGTGTCTGATCATTCTGGCTTATTACGGCGCGTACCTGCTGCGATTTGAAAGCGGCTTGCCCGCAGAGCAGGTGCAAGTCTTCATCCGCACTTTGCCTCTGGTCATTGCCATTCAAATTCTGACATTTCTGGCGGGCGGTGTGTATCGTGGCATCTGGCGATATGTTGGCGTGGACGACCTGGTGGTGATTGCCAAATCCGTCTTTCTGGGCGCATTGGCCAGCGGGACGACGGTCATGCTGCTCTATCACTTTTACGGCCCTTCGCGCGCAGTCTTTATCCTGGACATGTTGTTGCTATTAATCTTCATCAGCGCCAGCCGGTTATCGTTCCGATTATTGGGTGCGATGTTTGTTGGCAAGCGGAGCATCTCGCCTGATGCCCGGCCCGTGCTGATTTATGGTGCGGGCGATGGCGGCGAAATTCTCATCCGCGAGTTGCTCAACAACCCCGCGCATCGTTACCAGCCGGTCGGCTTCATTGACGACGACGCACGCAAGACCGGCCTGCTCATACGCGGCTACCGCATCTTCAGTCGGGATGATCTGCCCGAACTTATCACCGAACACGGCGTCAGCGAAGTCCTCATCTCCAGCATCAAAGTGCCGGAAAGCAAGCTTCATGATTTGCAAGGACTGGGGATCGGATTCAAGCGGCTGAGAATTCAGCTTGAATAGCTTATTTCCCACATTGGTTACTAACAATGCCTGCTTCTAATGCCTGCTTCCCATTTTCCCTACGTAAGAAGTAACACAAAGTGTAACTACTCACGGGTTTTCTAAAATTCTGTTACGATCCGCGCCTGTGATTAGCCAGATATCTCAATGTCTCTGCTCGGAGTTAGATGACTTTGACGACGACCAGGGTTTGATCGTCCTGCGGCTGGTTTGAGGCCAGGAATCTTGTGACGTCTGTCATGACGGCATCACGGGCTTCGCTGGCAGCCAGGTCGTCTGCCTTCTCGGCGATCTCAATCAAACGTTCCTCGCCGTACTCTTCGTTCTTTGGGTTCATCGCTTCGGTGATGCCGTCGGAATAGAAGAACAGCTTGTCGTTCAACTCCAGTTGCAGCGTTTCGACCTTCAGCGATTGATCGAAAATCTTTCCGCTGTTCAGTCCCAAACCCATTCCTTTTGGCTTCAGCAAGCTGGTTTCCTGCCGGGCGACACTGCGAAAGACTGTTGGGTTGTGGCCAGCGCGCGCGTAAACCATCCGCTTTGTTACCGGATCAATGACACCCAGAAACAAAGTCACAAACATCTTGCGGCGGCATACTTCGTAAAGGTGGCGATTGACTTCGCGCAGAATCTCGCCGGGATCGTCAACGGTTTCGGCGATGGAAGTCAGCAAGCCTTTGGTTAAGGTCATGTATAACGACGCGGGAACGCCCTTGCCTGAAACGTCGGCGACGACGATGCCGAGTTTGCCATCGCGCAACGGCAGGAAGTCATAAAGATCACCGCCGACTTCTTTGGATGGTTTGCAGATGGCGGCGATTTCCAGGCCGGGGATTTGCGGCGGCGCATCAGGAAGCATCTGTTGCTGGGCACGTTGCGCAACGTTGAAATCAGCTTTCAGCCGTTCGCGTTCGATGCGCGTTTCCAGCAAGTGCGCGGGGATAGCCGTCTCTTCTTCAGTGACTTCGCGGAATCGCCATACACCAATCAACGAAACAACAAGCAGAACCGCCAGTCCGGCAATCGCGCGCCAGCCGGAAGATTGCAACGAGACGGATGGTTGCGCCAGCAAGGCTGCCGCGCCGATCGCGGCATGCACTCCAAACAGCGAGAACACGATTGCCAGCAGATCACCGCGAAAATAAAGCGCCGTCAGCGCCAATCCCATCAACACGCCGGTCACCAGCATTCCCGTTGCCGAAATGTAAACGAAACTGGTTCCAATTAAGCATATGGTGCAAGTTACCAGAATCAAGATTCGCGCCAGTAACAGCCGTTTGACGTAAACGCAGATCATCGGCGCAAAGAACGCGAAGACAATGAACAACAGATATTGCAATGGGGCGAAGAATACCGGGAAGGCAGGGAAGTGCGCTGCAAAGGTATTTTCCAGTCCGTGCGCGTCCAACTCCAGGCCTGAAAACAAATGACTGGCCGCAGCCAGGATCGGAATTGATATGAAAATACCGCCAGCCATCAATCCCGCGGCGATGCTTTGGGCGACAGGCTTCGTGAATATTTGTCCTTTCAGTAACAGTTCAAAACTAATGGTACGGCGATGCGGCAACCGGATCTCCAGTGACTGACCGGCCACCCAAAAGAAGTAGAGCGAGCCGGCAATGGCCAGAGTAACCACCAGCACCAACAACCAGGGCAGAAGAACTGTCACCCAATAACCGGTGGTCCCGCTCACGGTTCCATTGCGAAGATCATCCCCCATTCTGCCCAACAGAATAATCAGTAATATCAACAAAGACGCTGCAACCAGAAAGACCAGCCCCTGGCGCTGTTGAATGCGTTTAAGCGCCAGACCAAGAAAGTAAAAGATCATCACCAACAAAATAGATGGAATGACGACCAGAAAGTCCGCACTGGATAACACCTCTGTAAAAGTGCTACGGCGCACCTTGAACTCGGCGTCAAAAGATTTGGTGAAGTCGTGGTCTAGTGAAAGCTCTTTGATTTTGCCGTCACGCACCAAGACTCTGGCGGTTAGCTTCAGCTTTTGATCTTCCGCTTTCCAGACCAGCCGCGCGCCCTGTTGCGTGTTGTTCGATTCAGCCAGCGTTGCGGCGGCCAACAATCGTTCTCCCCAAAATGATTTAAATGCGTTTTCGGCTAGCTGTTTGTCAGCATCAGAGACGCGCTCTGGCTCTGGCATCGCAGCCGGTGTTGTTGGCGACGCTGACTTCTCCGCATTTCCCGGAGAAGTTTCGATTTTGGTTTTTGAGTTATTTTCCTTTGGCAGTCGGTCTTTGAATTCTTGCGGGAAGCCATCGGCGCGGAAGTTGACTTTGATCTTTCGATGAGTCCGCGGATCATTCAATGTGACCTGTGTACTGATCGCGGATAACAGCCCAACACCTACCCCCCCTAACCCCATTGATTGCGTGGCCAGATAGTATTCGTTCTGGCGGCCATACGTGGTTTCGACCAACTCAATCCAGCCTGTCCAGTCTGACTTTTCAATACCGAAAGATTCAGCCAATGACTTGGCTTTGACGATGGCGGCGGCGCGATCCAGCGTCGTTCCCCAATGCGCGGCAGGCATTACTTTGGGGAAGAAATAGAACGTTGCGGAATAACCGATTACCGAGAAGATCAAAAGTAACAGCCAGCTTCGTGTCTTCATTCAGCGCTTCTCCATTTGCCAGCGATGTTGCCTGCATTGCTGGCAGCCAGTTCCTCTTCAACATCATGTTTGTCCAGGCGAACGATGACGGCAGTTAAATCATCTTCCATTCCCTGCTTTCTGGCCCGCTTGGCACAGGCAGAAACGCTCTCGTTCAGGGTCTGCTGCAATTGATCAGAAGACTTTCCTGAAGCGGCACTGAGCACGCTGGCAAATTCTCTTTCGGGATTGCTTTTATTCTGCTGCCAGTCTTTATCTAGCCCATCGGTGAACAGCACTACGCTGTCACCCGCATTGAGCGTTGCAGTGCCTTCGACAATGGTCAGTTCTGTTCCGGCGTTGTGATGCGATGAGAAGCGTATCTTCTGCTCCTCCGGCTGGGTGAGATCGAAGCCCTGACCTTTTTCCATAGCTCGTCCTGCCTGCCGTCCTGCCTGCCGTCCTACCTGAATGATTGGATGGTGACCTGTTCGCGCATATCGCAAGCGGCCATCCGCCGCATCAATCACGGCATAGGCCAAACCCAGGCTGGCGCCTTCTTCAAGTAACGAACTGAGCCGATCTTGCAGGCCGCGCAGGATTTCAGTAGGTGAGTCGTCTGTCTGATAACGGGATCGAATTTTAGCCATCAAAAATCCTTTTGCATAAGCAATCGAAAGAGCCGAGCCGAGGCCACGCCCGCCGCCTTCGGCAACCAGGATTCCAACCTTGCCCTGTTCCAGTTCGAAGACATCGTAAAAATCGCCGCCCACTTCAAACGCGGGCTTGAAAGAAGCAGCGATTGAAAAACAATCTGTCTTCGGCAAAGAAACCGGCATCAATCGCACCTGGGCTTCACGAGCAGCAGAAACTTCCGCCTGCATGGAAAGCCTTTCGGCCAGGTTCTTCGCATAAAACGGGCTGACTTCTTCTTCGCGGTAACTACGGCCTCGCAAGGCGAAATACATTTCGACGGCCAGCACTACGACAGCAATCCCAACCGAAACGAATCCGGCGGTATGCAAGGAAGGCGCAGGCTGCGCCGCCAATTCAATCGCAAATGCGATGAAGGGCGGCGAAGCAATCGCAATAATCGCCGTCAGAATATCGAAGTAGAAGATGGCCAACAGGAAAAAGGCCGCCCTGAGAAGCGCACCCAGCAACGTGACTGCCCACGGGTGATAATCCAGATATGGCCCCGCACAAGCAATCCAGACGCACAGGAAAAGAAGCAGGTATTTGGCACGCCCCAAACGCCGTCGCCGGTTTAAGAATGGCAGCGGAAGCAGCAGGCCAACGACCAGGACTAACATTGTATCTATCGGCCAGGACAAAAACGGCGACAGTACCGGCGCATATCCCAGCCAGGAATCCAGGTAGTCGCTTGGCGCTCTGCCCGTTGCAGGTACGTTGTTCCAGGCGAGCATCACAATTTGCCCTGTCAACAATATCCATCCGCCAATTGCCCATCCCCAAACAGTGGAACGCGCCACGTTGCGAGAGAAAAGCTTGCCAACCAGCAAGGCATCCAGTGAAGAGAGTTTGCCCGGATGCTCTTCGCGAATGTCGCCTTCGCCGCTGCCAAAGGCCAGCCCCATAAACAGCCCAATGAACACAAAGAAAACAGTAGTTTGAAGCAGAATGACCCAATCAGGGACGGGTAATCCCGGTATGGTCGAAACCTCATACAGCGCCGTATCGCTTGAAACCTGAAAGCCGACCATGACCACGACAAAGAGCACCACCAGAACACCAACGCGCAGATAGGAGACTTCCTTTTGCCGGGCGCGCTGGACGAAACGGTACACTCCGTAAATCACCAGGATCAGCACGACCAGGCCATAAAGACTGGTGCTGGCAATTTTGAGCCAGCCTCCGCTATTCAGATTCTTTTTGGCGAATTCCTCATCAAGCTTTGCTTCGACGCGGTCGCTGAAAAGCTTGTTGCCGCGAACTGTCAGTACGCTCTCCAGTTTCAATTCCGGGCTGGCCTGGAGCGGCCAACTCCAGGAATACTTTCTGACGATTCCCTTGGGACGTCCGAGCCTGCCTTCAGGGTCTATTTTTTCATTGAGCGTTGCTTCGCCAAGCTTCAATTCAATTGGATACGAAAGCCCCATTGCAGACAGCCGCTGTTCCAACGAATCTTGTGCCAGCTTCCTGGCCGCAGGTTCACCGGCATCCGCTTCTTCGCCGGGTTGCGTTGACCGGCGCTGGTATCCCAGAACGCGGCCATCTACCGTCAACTCAACCTCAACATTCTCGCTACGATCCGGTGACCGCAATATCACCCCGATGACTGTGCCTGGCGCCAGCGCGCGCGCGCGTTCGCGTTCGGGGTTTAATGGCAAACGGTAATAGAAAAAAAGTTCTTTATTGAATTTGAAGTGGCAGAGCGCTTTCCACCCGGAAGTCTCCACGCCCTTGGACGCTGCAACGTCGGAGGCAATGGCAATGGCTTTGCTTCGATCAATGCTGAGTCCAAGCAGGGAAGGCGTGTCATGGTTCAACACCTGCCGTGCTCCCACCAGATAAGCAACTGGAGAAAACAACAGCAAGATGATCCAAAAGATACGCATCCGGCGCGCATTACTGGCAAGAAGTGTTTTCGGCAGCATGGGAATTTATTATGAATCAGTAGAGACGCAAGATTTTGCGTCTCTACTGAGGTAGATCATTTTTTACGATGAGTTTCGATGTACTTGCGCGCAAATTCGTTCAGATGCGGTGCGTTGACCAGCCCAACCTTCTGCGCTTCTTCCTCGGCTTTTTCAACCGTCCATCCATCACGCATGACACGGCGGATCATCCAGAACGCGCCGGCGCGAATCGCTGCTGTGCAGTGAATAAAGGCCGGACGATTTTCAGGATCATCGGTCAACTTCAAGAACTCATCCACCTGTTCATCCTTTGGGCTGGCATAAACAACAGGGATGTTGAAGTATCGTAGCCCAAGCCTCTTGGCTTCGGCCTCTTCTTCTTCCGCGCGATGTTCGCTGGGCTGGCGCAGATTGATGATGGCTTTGACGCCATCTGATTTGAGCTTCGCCAGATGTTCCAGTCGCGGCTGCGCGCCAGTGCAAAATTGATCATTGATCTTCAGGAAATTTCGAATGGGCGGCAGTTCCTGCTTTGCCTCCTGTTTCGTTTCCTGTTGGGCAAGCAGTTGTGTGCTTGCGCATAGGAACAGCAGAAGAACACAAAGAATTGAAACGAGTTGTGATTTCATTAGACCTCCTGTTTGTGGGGTTACTCTTCGTCTTCGCGCAGTTTGGCAAGGACGGAGAGGTCTTCGAGCGTTGTGGTATCGCCAACCGTCTGCGTCCCTGATGCAATGTCGCGCAGCAACCGGCGCATGATTTTGCCTGAACGCGTCTTCGGCAAAGCGTCAGTGAAACGAATGTCATCGGGTTTGGCCATTGGGCCTATCTCTTTGGCAACGTGGCGGCGGAGTTCTTCTTTCAATTCATCCGACGCCTGCTGACCGGATTCCAGCGTGACGAAGGCGAAAACCGCCTGGCCCTTCAGTTCATCGGGACGACCAACAACGGCGGCCTCAGCAACTGCCGGATGCGAGACTAACGCGCTTTCGACTTCCATGGTTCCCAACCGATGGCCGCTGACATTCATCACGTCATCCACGCGCCCCATCAGCCAGAAGTATCCGTCCTCATCGCGCCGCGCGCCGTCGCCGGTGAAATAGCAGCCTTTGATGTCAGACCAATATTGCTGCTTGAACCGCGCCGGGTCGCCGTAGATCGTTCGCAGCATTCCCGGCCAGGGGCGTGTGATGACCAGAAAGCCGCCTTGATTCTTTCCCACTGATTCGCCATCGCGCGTTTGAATATCCGGCACAATCCCTGGGAAGGGAAGTGTTGCTGATCCGGGTTTGGTGGGAATCGCGCCGGGAATCGGCGAAATTAAAATGCCGCCGGTTTCAGTCTGCCACCAGGTGTCTACGATTGGGCAGCGTTCTTTGCCGATGACTTTGTGATACCACATCCAGGCTTCGGGATTGATTGGCTCGCCGACGCTGCCCAACAGTCGCAGGCTGGACAAGTCATATTTCGCGGGCCACTGTTCGCCCCATTTGATGAACGTTCGGATGGCAGTTGGCGCGGTGTACAGGATGTTGACCTTGTGCTTTTCAATAATCTGCCAGAATCGTCCGAAGTCCGGCGTATTCGGCGCGCCTTCATACATCACCACCGAAGCACCATTCTGCATCGGGCCGTAAACAATGTAGCTGTGCCCGGTCACCCAGCCGATATCCGCCGTACACCAGTAAGTGTCTTCATCCTTCAAATCGAAGACCCATTTCGCCGTGATGTAGGTGTGAACCGAATAGCCGCCGGTCGTGTGAACAATGCCTTTGGGTTTGCCCGTCGTGCCGGAGGTGTACAGGATGTAAAGCGGATGTTCCGCATCCAGCGGTTCCGCCGGGCAGACATCCGAAACATCTTTCATCAAGTCGTGGTACCAGTGATCGCGCCCCTCTTCCATCCGGATTTCATTCTTGCAGCGTTCGACCACGACGACTTTTTTGACGCTCGGACAATCTTTGATTGCATCATCAATGGCGGGTTTCAGCGGCAACGCCGCGCCGCGCCTGAAACCGCCGTCGGCAGTAATTACGGCTTTGGCCTGTGCGTCGTTGATGCGGTCTTTCAACGCTTCCGCCGAAAAGCCGCCGAAGATGATCGAATGTGTTGCCCCAATTCGCGCGCAAGCCAGCATCGCCACGGGCAATTCCGGAATCATCGGCATGTAGATGGCTACGCGGTCGCCCTTTTCCACGCCCAGTCCTTTCAGCACATTCGCAAACTTGCAGACTTCGCTGTGGAGTTGTTGATAGGTCAGCGTGCGCGTGTCGCCGGGTTCGCCTTCCCAGATGATGGCGGCTTTGTTTTTGCGCCAGGTGGAAAGATGACGATCCAGACAGTTGTACGCAATGTTGGTCTGGCCGCCGACGAACCATTGGGCAAACGGTTCATTCCATTCCAGCACTTTGTCCCACTTTTTGAACCAGTGAAGTTCGCTGGCGATTTCGGCCCAGAAACCTTCGGGGTCTTGGACGGACTGTTTGTAAATGCGGTCGTAATCGGCGCGGCTTTTGATGTGCGCGCTGGCGCTGAACTCGGCGGATGGAGCGAAAACGCGGTCTTCTTTGAGCGATGAATTGATGTCGGCCCCTTGAGCCATTTGGGGATGCTGCAATTGCTGCGACATTCTTCCTCCGAAGTGAGTTAGTTGATTGAGATTGCGAGTCGGCGCGAATGATAACCGCGAGCAGCGGCAATGCCAACAGATGCCTTTTCAATTGACCTGATGTATATTTCCGACTCTCAGATAAACACTTCTTCAATCAGTTGACCGAAAGGAATTAGGCTATGTCGCTAGGAACTGCCGAATTTGTGATGGCTGAAATTGCGGCGCTCCCCATCGAGGAACGCGCCAAGCTCGCAGCCCTGATGATGCGAAATGGTTAGGCGAAACAGATCTCCATCAAGGTATTTTTGTCCCGCCCTTCGACGCTCCTGATCCCACGCCTTCAGTTCGCTGGATCGAAGAACACCGGCAGGAATATGCATCACAGTACGTAGCATTGGACGGCGACCGCCTGATCGCCAACAGCCACGACGCACAGGAAGTCATTTCCGCAGTCCGCGCATCGGGCGTCGCCGCGCCATTTTTTACCCTTATCCCGCCCCCCACTCATTGTGATGCTTTGCCTTTCGCGGGATTCTAACAGGTATGACTTTATGCCAATCTCTCTGCCATTCGACGAAACCTACCGTTACAAAGACGATTTCGACGAAACCTACCGTTACAAAGACGATGATGACGGGATCATCATCCCTGTCTCGTTGACCGATGGCCGCGCAATCGCCAACACCTTTGCCGCTGTGGATACCGGCGCAGCCGTTTGTCTGTTCTCCCGCGAAACCGGAGAGCGGATTGGTGTTTTACCGGTGAGGATTGCATGTTGCGCGCTGCTGACTGTACCTGATCTCTAATATTCTCGACCTTGCATGCTGCTGGACTGGCATTGACGCGCTGTTGAATGAGGCTGTGCACGGAAATTCTTGCCCTGGTATGCTGATGACTGGTACTTTCACGCTGCTGACTCAAGGCTGCACGGTGGGGAAGGCGTGTTGTCCGGTGTGGAAGGGAACATGCACGGTGCGGATTGTGATTAGATGTTCCGGTGATTGCTAGTCCGTGGGAGCATCTGGCATATTGTGCAGGCCTAACGCTGGCGACGCTCTGGTGGGAGCGCAGTCGAGAAGCTGGCGAAAAGCGCACATTTAAACAAGGAGAACCACGATGAAAAAATGGATGTATGCAATGTTGCTGGGTTTGTTGTTTACCCCTGGCATACAAGCGACGGAAACAAACAAAGCGATTGTCGTATACGACGACAAGGCAACTAGCGTTGGCGCGGCGAAGCTGACAATCGCCAAGCCGGGCGATTTATGGATTACGTTGGCCGACCTGAAAACGGCGACGGGCTTTGTCAACAAGCAGCAAGGCGTCTGCCGCGATGAACTGTGTTTCCCGCTGCCGAAAAAACGGCGCGCCGAATTTCTGCAAGCACAAGGCAAAACGACGTGGTTTAACCTGACCGAGTTTGCTCGCCTGCTCAAACAGCCCGTCGCGTACGATGCCGCACAAGTGGCGTGGTATTTTGGGCAACGACCGGAAGTGCAAAACAACTATACGCAAAACTTTCAAGCGCCAAATTTCACGTTGCCCGATAAGAACGGCAAGCTGCATTCGCTCTCCGATTTTCGCGGCAAGAAAGTGATGATCGTGACCTGGGCTTCGTGGTGAGGCTGCCGTGCGGATCTGCCAGGCTGGCAGACGATTTACAGTGAATTGAAGAATCAGAATTTTGAAATCCTTTCCATCGCCGAAGACACGGGCGGCGTCAAAGCCGCCGGGCCGTGGATCGAAGCCGGCAAAGCTGAATACACGGTCTTGGTTGACAAGCAACACGTCGTGACGCGCCTTTACAACATGGTCAATGTCCCGACCGCCGTGTGGATCAATGAACAAGGGCGCATCGTGCGTCCGAACGAAGTCGCCTACTCCAACAATAAAGGCATGAGTGTGACCAAGGTGGACACCGAGCCGTGGATCAATGGCTTGCGCGATTGGGTCAAGCTTGGCGACAAGAGCGCGTTTGCGATGAGGGAACAAGAACTGCGCGAACGCGTGAAGCCGCAGAATCCCGATTGGGCGCTGGCTTCGGCGGAATTCGGCTTGGCGGAATATCTGTATCAAACAGGCAGTGGCGAAGCCGCAATTCCGCATTACAAGGAAGCGCAGCGCTTGAATCCTGAAAACTGGAACTTCAAACGGCAGGCGTGGGCTTTGTCGAATTCCAAGGAAAAATATGGGACGACGTTTACGGACGAAGTGAAGAAGCTGAATGGCAAGCCTTACTACGAACCACATCGGTTGCCACCCGTCAAAAACTAACTTGAGTCTTGACCTTGACGCAAACAAAGAGTGCCGCAGTTCTGAAAAGCTGCGGCACTCTTTGTTGTTAAACCGAGTTGCACTTGCTCAAAGAAACGTCAGCGAACTTCGGACTCCACTTTCACGGGGGATTGCGCGGGCAGCGGGCATTTTTCTTTCTTTTCCAGCGCACGCCGTTTCTCTTCTTTCCTGGATGGCCATTTCAGTTTGCCAAGTTCGTTGTCGCCGTAATAGGGAACATTGAACACGCCACGGTCAGACCGAAGCGCTTCACCGGATTGGCGATCAACGACTACCCAGTCAAAGTTCACTTGAAGAATCTTTGTGTTCTTGGTTCCGTCCGGATTCTGGCCAAAACCCAGTTTGGTGATGATGAAAGATGGGAGTTCGGATTCAGCGGCGGCGGAGATGTCGCCTTTTTTGGCTCCCACCCATCCGCTCGGCCCGGAATAGGTGTTTTTGTTTTTGTTCGAACGCAGCATCCAATTCATGAATCCCAGATATTTTTCAGAGAAAGTGTCTTTGAACGCATGGTTGTGGAACAGAGCCAACGAAGCAGGCGCGCGGAAAAGATTTTGTGGCCGATATTGCCGGTTGTCTCCGGGCTGCCCGGCAACCAGCGTGACCATTGCCATATCTTTATCGTAGCCCAGATAGCCGCCAACTTCGCTGCGGTCGTTTTGCAAATCCAGAGAGACGTTCCATCCAACCGTATCAAGAAACCCGGGCACGCTCAGCGAACGATGGAAGATCAGCAGCCGGCTGAGTTGGATGTTGGTCAGCTTGTTCGGATCAACCCGTTCCGTATAAGCAAGCTTCTCTTCCCTGACCATATTTCTCAGCTTCCTGACCGTGCGGTAAAGGCCGGTGCTGTTCGCATTATCAATCTCCCGCTCCAGCTCTTTCACCAGATCGTTGTTGCTTCGTTCGACGATGCGATCAATTTTGATCTCCTTTACCGAAGAGAGCAGAGACTGGCGGTCAAGAAGAAGTTTGCATTCTTCTTCATTGTCGGCAATGTCGGCCAGGAACATGATGTCCGCCACTTTTACCTCTTCGGAAAGTCCGCGAACCAATTGAGTGATCTTTGCTCGTTTTTTCGGCGTGAGCGTTTGGGTCAGCACCGCGATCCGCTCCATGTTCCAAACAGTCGAAGGAATCGGCGTCCCCAAACTTCTGATGAATGTCTTGGTGTCCGCGTATTGCGGAGACAGGAAGGATTGCAGTGACTCCGCATCGTCCTTATATTCCCGGAATGACAAGACGAAAAGCCGCGCGGATTCCTGATTGATGTCGGTGCCGAACTCATCCAGGATGCGTCGCAGATACTGGGCAAAGGTTGGACATTTCACTTCGTCCGCCAGCCGGTAAGGCGCCAGGTTATAGATGATGGCGCTGAAAGGGCCAAAATCCTTCGGCTTCAATTTCAATTCGTCTACAAAAGCATTGAGCGACCGGAAGGGAATCTTGAATTCTTCACCGAGAACCAGCAGTTGCAAGGCAGGGGCAAAGGCATTGCCTGCCTCTTCAGTTGATGCTGCGGCAATCTTTGTTAAAAGCTGTTGGAATTCCTGCGGCGATGATTTGCGAAACAGAATCTGCCGCAGCCATAACGAATCTCCGACACTGGAAAGCATCGGGCCGACGACATGGTTTGGCACCTGAAAGCGAGAATGCAGAAGTCTGGCGGCCACCCTGAATCTTGGGACTTCGAAGGTTTCAAACCACATTGAACTACTGATTCGAATGAGAGATTGAGTCCCAATCCTGCCATCCCGAAACACGCCGGCAAAATAACGTTTAATGACTTCTCTGTTGTCCATCAGGATGGAATAGTTTTTGAGAAGCTCCGGGCCATATTCGTTGATCGTTTCAAAGGAGTCGTCAACAATTTTCCCATTCCTGTTTTCAAATCCGCACCCATATTCTTTCACCAGTTTGTGGTACTGGCGTGCATTCGCCCCATCCAGAAAGAATCGCCGGGACTCTTCTTCATCATCCGAAAGTAACCCTTCGATATCGCGTGGCCGGACATCCGCAAACTTCCACTCTTCTGTTAATGATTTTTCAATCCGCTTTCGCATCGGGGGAAGGTTGAAAACCCGTTCCCAGAAAGTCTTGCGATCATCTTGCCCAACGGCTTGGCCTGCCTGCTGCCCGGCCTGTTGTTGTGATGCATCGCCTTGTCCATCTTTTGGTTTTGAATTGCCTTGAGGCTTTTGTTTCGCCCCTTGCTGCTGAGAAGCTGGCGCCGAGTCTTTATCAGTGGACTGTTCACGGTTGTCCTTGGCTGCAACCATCTCCCCTTGGGGAAGTTGAATTACCGAGAAGGCCCCTCCCAATAATTCCAAGCGAGAGGATTGGAAGGCCGCGCTTTTCGAATCGGCCATATCATGAACACGCTCAATCACCGGTGGAATCGGTAAAGATGCTGGACTGAAAATCACGATATACTCCTAAGATGTGTCCTTGAACGCAGGGTAATATCGAATTCACCGAAATCAGAATCAACCACGTACAGCACGTCGGATTATGCGGTCAAGCACAATTCCGGTGAGATACCTGCAGGAGAAACCTCGGTTTTATTTGCTGATCACTTCGCTAATCCGAATAAGCGGGCAGCAAACACAGCTCATTTTTGAAAATTTGGACGACTCATGAAAATACTGAATCCGGCACTGGAAGCCGCTTTCAGTATTTAGCAACGGTGCTTGCCGGAGATGGCAAAATCTGATGTCTTCAATATGTGAAATCCAGTGTGAGAACACCAGAGGGGAGACAACGCGGCAAAGATTACGCTACTGCATAGAGAACTTCCAAGTGGAAAATGGGAAATTATGCGGATTGGAGGCTGGGAAGGATTAAAACAAGTGGATGGCTACCTGGTAATCATCCACTTATCCTTACGCGACCGAAAACTTTTCGCAGTAACTGACGAATTCCCGGGCCAGTTCCATCGCCGCCTGAGCCGTGGCTGCATAATCCTTATCTGGCATCGCATCTAGCGCAACATCCGATTTTAGCAGTTCAAACGTGGCGGAGAGATTGCTCCACGATCCATCGGTCTGGCCAGAAAGAACGAACAGGTTTTCAAACTCCCACAGCGCCTCAAGCGAAGTGAATGGATCAACCAGTTTCTGATAAAGCGGCACACGCGCTGCGGCTGCGGCTGCTTCGTAGGCTTCGGGCAGCGCTTGTTCGTAATTGCCGTGATGAATGTAGGCCGCAGTTTGCGCTAATCGTTCATGCGCCGTTTCGAAAACCGGGACGACTTCAGCGATGGTTGTTCCGGCGCATTCACCACGTACCCCTGATCGAACTGTGAAGCGTTCATTTTCGTGGCCGTAGTCATCGTAAAACTGCGGATCGTCTTCAAAGGCAGGAAGCGCCTTTAACGGCTCAAGCGCATCTTTCACCCGGCTGTCGCCAATGCGCGCAATGAACGAATTGAAATCTTCGCCGGGCTGTTTTTCAGCTTCGTGCAGATTGAATAGCGTTTCGACGACTTTGATGGAATTGCGCGCTGGGAATCTGCCGTAGACCTTCGCGGCTTGCGGTTTTCCGTGATTGGCCTGCCCACCCAGAAATAGCAGGTGAGCCGGAAGGTTGTGCCCGTTCTGTGTGACTGCCGCCGCGTGGAATCCAATGTTTGCCACGGCATGTTGTGCGCAGCCGTTTGGGCATCCGGAAATTTTGATGCGCAGATCGCGATTGGCTTCGCGATAGGGAGCAAGCGTTCCGATGAAGAATGAATCGGAGATTGCAGTGCCCAACCCTTTTGCTGAGGCGATGCCCAGACGGCAAGTATCTGCTCCGGGGCAGGCCGTGACGTCGGCGATGGTTTCTGCGCCTGCATCATTCAGGGAAATTTTCCGAAGCCCTTCATACAGGGCAGGCAACTCTTCAACGCGAACCCACGGCAGGAAGAGATTCTGTTCAATCGAAACCCGCAGTTCGTCGGCGGAAAAGCGCCGGGCAATGTCTGCCAATGATCTGGCGCGATTCGCTGTGATGTCGCCAAACTTGATGCGAACGTGAACGCCGCGCAATCCTTCGATTCGATGCCGGATCACCGAATCCCGCGCCCATTGCTGAAAGTCCGGGTCATTTGTCAGCGGATGCAATGCAGTTAAGCCAGGAAGGGAAGCGTGGAATTCCGGTTCAACCACGTCTTCCAGAGATTCCGGCAGATATTCCGCGACAGACGGCAGTGGGCCAAGTATCTCTCGCTCAGCATCAACAGCAGCGCGGAACTTTTCCCAGCCCATTGATTGCACCAGGAATTTCATCCGCGCTTTCATGCGCTGTTTGCGTTCGCCATAACGGTCGAAGATGCGTATGACCGCCGTCGCAAAATTGAACATCTCTTCCACTGGAAGAAATTCACTGTAGATTTTGGCAACGTGCGGGCCGCTGCCCATTCCACCGCCAACGTGAACCAAAAAGCCACGGCGGGTTTCGCCGTTCTCTTCGCGCGTGACGGCGTGAAAACCCAAATCGTGAAAGGCCAGCGCGGAGTGATCATCCGCGCAGCCTTCGAAAGCGATCTTCACTTTGCGGCCCATGTTCTGGTTGAACTTGTTGCGCACGAAGTATTGAAACAACGCCTGAGCGTATGGATAAACGTTGAAGGCTTCGGTGTGTGAAACTCCCGCGCGATAGCAGGCCGTGATGTTGCGCACCGTGTTGCCGCAGGCTTCGCGTGTGGTAATCCCGACTTCGGCCAATTCGCGAAGCAAAGCGGGCGCGTCTTCCAGTTGCAGATAGTAAAGCTGTGCATCTTCGCGGGTGGTGAAATGGATGAAGCCGCTGGCATAGCGGTCAGCGGTGTCAGCCAGCCTCGTCAATTGATCCGCGCTCAAGTATCCACCGGGAATCTTGATGCGCTGCATCTGGACACCCTCTTGGCGCTGGGCGTAGGTGCCGAACTGCAAGCGGAACTTCTGCATCTTGGTTTCGCCCACCTCGCCAGCGCGATACTTTTTGATCTGTTTTTGGTAAAGCGCCAGTTCATCTTCAATCGTGCCGGAAAGAAGTTGAGATCCAGGTAGGAGGCTAGATTGGGAAGTTGATTCTGCTGCCATTGTTGAAGTCGCGTTCATGATTCTCCTGAATGTCGTCAGTGCTCAGTGCGCAAAGTAAAAGCGCCCCGGTTCCTGTCTATTTGGAACCGGGGCGCTTTTTTCTAAATCTTTGCCGCATCTCAATCTTGCGTGATGCTGTGCGTTAGCGACCAATTCCACTTGGTTTCTTTAAGACAACAACAACACGCCATCATCCAGCCGACTGTCACGCCCGACGCTTGAGACGGTTGAACTGCGAATGGAATATCGGTGGAACGATTCATGGATGTTATTGATTGCCTGCAAAGTTTGAGAATTGGTCACACCAAAAATACTGACGCAAACGTGGATTGTCAACGTGAAATCCCCCGAAGCAAGAGAGTCATAGGGAGCAAGATCGGCTCGATTCACAAATCTGCCATCGCTTGACAGGTTAGGTTGCGAATGCGATTCTTTGCGACTTTGAACGCCCTTATCAGCGCTCAATCCATACTTATTCAGCTTGTTTTTTAGGCAACTTCCTGAAAATTTCATTGAGGAGACACAAATAAGTGAAACAACACGGTAGATTTCTATTCACCTCTGAGTCCGTGACAGAGGGGCATCCTGACAAGATTTGCGATCAAATCTCGGATGCAATTTTGGATGCGGTATTGGCGGAAGACCCCCACGGGCGCGTCGCCTGCGAAACGTTGGCGACGACTGGTTTGATCATTATCAGTGGTGAAATCACGACGACGGCGCGCGTGGATTACCAAAAGGTCGCGCGCGAAACCGTCCGCCACATTGGTTACGATAATGCCGCGTACGGTTTCGATTGCGATACCTGTTCGGTCATTTCAGCTATTAACACGCAATCGCCCGACATCGCGATGGGCGTGGACACAGGCGGCGCGGGCGATCAGGGATTGATGTTCGGTTATGCCAGCAACGAGACCGCGGAATTGATGCCGCTGCCAATTCAATTGGCGCATCAACTTGTGCGCAAACTGAGCGATGTTCGCCGCGACGGCACGCTTGATTATCTGCGCGCTGACGGCAAATCTCAGGTTACGGTTGAATATAACGATGGCAAGCCTGTGCGCGTGGATACAGTCGTTATCTCTTCGCAGCACGGCCCGGATGTGACCATCGAACAAATTCGCGAAGATGTGATTGATAAGGTGATCAAACCCACCATCCCGGCAAACCTGCTGGATGCCAATACAAAGTACTACGTCAATCCGACTGGCCGTTTCGTCACCGGTGGCCCGCAAGGCGACACTGGATTGACCGGCCGCAAGATCATCGTGGACACCTACGGAGGCGCGGCTCCGCATGGCGGCGGCGCGTTTTCTGGCAAAGACCCGACAAAGGTGGATCGTTCGGCTTGTTATATGGCGCGTTACATTGCCAAAAATATTGTGGCCGCCGGAATTGCGGATCGTTGCCAGGTGCAGTTGGCGTATGCGATCGGTGTGGCTGAGCCGGTTTCGGTCTATGTTGATTGCTTCGGCACAGCGAAGATTGACGAAGACAAACTGTCTGACATCGTTCGCGCAAACTTCAACCTGACGCCGAAAGGCATCATCGAAACGCTCGATCTGCGCCGTCCGATCTATCAAAAGACAGCGGCGTTCGGCCACTTCGGACGCAATGAAGAAGGCTTTAGCTGGGAGCGCACGGACAAAGCCGACCGTTTGCGCACGGACGCAGGGCTGAGTTAGAGAGAAACACCACTCACCACGAAAAACACAAAACACACAAAAGAGATTTGCCGAGAGAATTTTTGTGCGGTTTGTGTTTTTCGTGGTGAGGTAAATTGAAGAGGGAATTATTGTGGAAGCTACAAAAGAAGTTCGTTACGAAATCAAAGACATCAACTTGGCCGATGCAGGCAAAAAGCGCATTGAATGGGCTGAGCGTGAAATGCCCGTGCTGCGAATGATTCGCGAGCGCTTTGCCAAAGAGAAACCGCTGGAAGGGTTGCGCCTGATCGCTTGCGCGCATGTCACGACGGAAACCGCCAACCTGGCGCGTGCGCTCAAAGCCGGTGGCGCAGATGCGGTGCTGATCGCATCAAACCCGTTGAGCACGCAAGACGATGTTGCCGCCGCGTTGGTCAAGCATTACGGCATTTCGGTTTATGCGATCAAAGGCGAGTCAATCGAAACCTACCTCAGCCATGTTCACACCGCACTCAGTCACAACCCACAGTTGATCATTGATGACGGTTCGGATGTGGTTGCGACGATGATCAAAGACAAGCCGGAGCTGATCAAGGAAATCATCGGCACAACGGAAGAAACCACGACTGGCATTGTCCGGCTGAAAGCAATGCTACGCGATGGCGTGCTGACGTTCCCAGCCATTGCCGTCAACGACGCGCAGACCAAACACTTCTTTGATAACCGTTACGGCACGGGCCAGAGCACGCTTGACGGCGTGATTCGTGCGACCAATATCCTGCTTGCGGGCAAGGCAATCGTTGTCGTCGGCTATGGCTGGTGCGGCAAAGGCGTGGCGATGCGCGCTCGCGGAATGGGCGCCAACGTCATCGTGACGGAAATCAATCCGATCAAGGCCTTGGAAGCGGTAATGGATGGTTTCAGAGTTTTGCAGATGAAAGAAGCTGCACCGCTTGGCGACATCTTCATTACCGTCACTGGCAACCGCCACGTGGTGGACACACACCACTTCGCGAAGATGAAGAGTGGCGCGATGGTCTGCAACTCCGGCCACTTCGATCTGGAATTGAATCTGGTTGGCTTGAAGTCCATCTCAAACGATGTACAGACGCTCCGCCCGTTTGTCGAAGAGTACACGCGCAAAGACGGCGGCAGCATCATCGTGCTTGGCGAAGGCCGCTTGATAAACCTGGCCGCCGCCGAAGGCCATCCAGCCAGCGTGATGGATATGAGCTTCGCCAATCAGGCGCTCTCGGCTGAATATCTGGTCAAGAACAAGGGCAAGCTGGCCGCCGATATTCACGTCCTGCCGCAAGAAGTGGACAACGAGATCGCCCGGCTGAAGCTGGCGGCGATGAATGTCGCGCTGGATGAGCTGACGCCGGAGATGGTCGAGTATATGAACAGTTGGCAGTCAGGGACGTAAGCCGTCGAGCCAATTTGTTTGTTGCAATCCCGCGAGAGAAGAGCTTCTAGACCTGCTCTCGCGGGATTCTTCATTGAGCCCAAGTAATCATGAACCCCATCCGCATTCGCCAAGCCGTATTCGCAGACCTTGATGCACTTGCCGCTTTGCTCGACGCGTATCGCCAGTTCTATGGACGCGCCGGTGATCTTTCCGCAGCACACGAGTTCTTACGCGCCCGCTTTGAGCATGGTGAGTCTGTCCTGTTTATTGCCTACGAGGATGGTGTACCTGTCGGCTTTACCCAGATCTATCCAAGTTTCTCGTCAGCCTCGCTTGCTCGAACCTTCATACTCAATGATCTGTTTGTCGCTGAGTGCGCGCGGCGCAAGGGGATTGGCTCTAAGCTTCTGGCTGCTGCCGCAGACTTTGCCAAGTCTGTGGGTGCAATTCGCCTGACGCTCAGTACCGCAATTACCAATTCAACTGCTCAGGCTCTTTACGAGTCTTCAGGTTGGTCTCGAGATCAACAGTTCTATGTCTATCACTGTTCGCTCCAGAGCTAACCGAGCAATGTCGTTTAGAGAATCAAGTCATTAGGCGTGCGCCCGCTGCCTAAAATTCAGATAAAGCCCAACAGCCAGAAACAAAATCTGCGGCCCCCACACCGCTACGCCCACCGGCAAGTTTGATTGTTTCCCAGCCGCTTCAAACAGAGTCATCAATAACCAGAAGACCAAACCGATGCCGATGCTGACGGCGATGCTGAGCAGCGGGCTGTAACGTCGTGCGCGGCGAGTCAGTGCAAAAGGTAAAGCCAGGATTCCGAGCGTCAAGCAGGAGAAGGGAAATGCCAGGCGTTTGAGCAGGTCAAGGCGAGGTTCGATGGTGGAAGCACCGATGCCACGCAGTTGGCGGATGTAGTTCTGCAAATCGCCCGTGCTCATCTTGGCGGATTCGTTGACGGTTCGTTTGAAGATGCCCGCACCATCTTCCACGGTGAAGGGCTGACCTGTGGGATCAAGTGGCTTTCGTTCGACGGTCAAATCCGGTTTGACGGATTCCGTCCATCCGTCCTTCGCTTGCCAGGTATTGGCGTCCGTTTGCGACGCCGAATTGAAATGCAGTGAGCGCTCCAGCAAATGAGTGCCGCGCGACAGGTAATAGATAGAGCAGTTGGCCAAACTGTTTTGATCGTCAATCTGCTGGAAGCTATAGATGGCGTCGTTTTTTCCGATCACCCATTTTCTGCCGAAGGCAATGGTTGTCTGTTCCAACTGGCGGCCTTTGATTTTGTTATACCGGATGTCCTGCTCGCGAGTGGTGAAGGGAATCAGACCATCTGAAAACAGCCACAGCCCTGCGCCGATCCCAACGACTGCCATCAAGATCGCCGTCACAATTCGCAGCTTGCTCTGGCCGGCGCTGAACAAGACGACAAGTTGATTGCTGCGGGCCAACACGCCGCATCCCATCAAAATTGCAACCAGTAACGCGAAGGGCGAAACGTAATAAGCCAACTGCGGTGTCAGGTAGCCAAGATATGAAGCCGCATAGCCGAAGCTGGTTCCGCTTTTGACAATTGAAGGGATCAGGTCGAACAGCGTGAATGCCACCGAAGTTACGACTAACGCCATCAGCGCAATTGCATAGTATTTGACGATCTCACTGACCAGCAAATAGTTGATCAGGTTGAGCGGGCTAAGGCTGTAGAGCAATGAACCGCGCGAGGGCAGGGAGGAATTGACCATTGCTTCACGCTTTGGAACTTGCCGTGAAGCTGGAGTGCCCAAAGCCGGAATGAGAAATGAAAAGAGGCTAGCGAGATTCCAACCGCCCCCGCCAGCATACGTGCCTCGCACAAATGCCTGCACGATAAACGCGCCATAAAGCAGGTGAGCAAGCCACGCTCCTAACCACGCGGGGACTTTGCCCGACATTGCCAGGCTCTGACCTGAAACCAGAATTACATAGAAGAGCATCGCGACGAAGATCACCGCAACTGCCGTCCGGGGCCGAGTGGAAAACCGTTTGCCGCGCAGCGCAATTACAAATGCGATCAAGGGCAACGTGACGCAGGCAAACGGGAAGGCCAACCGTTTGTGCCATTCGACAGTTGCTTGCAAACGCTCCTTCGGCGTTGCCGCGGACTTCGAAGCCTGAACAACATCGCGCAAATTCATCTCAGCCAATGGACTTGGGGGCGTCAGTCCATCCGGCTCATCAGGCTTATTATCCGTCGGCCTCAGCGAAGACCTGACAAATGCGGATGCCGCTTGCGAATTTGTGCCCGTGGCTTTGAACTCTTTTTCAACGGTCAGACCGTGAAGCAATTGGACTTCGAGCGAGTTGTTCGAGGCTCCAGCGATTCGTAACTGCCCGCGTTCCGCCGTCAGCAATCGCTCTGTCTTTTTCACCTCATCGCGCTGCATCAGAAAAACACCTAGCCAATCGCCCGTTTTTGGATCCACATCTTTGACATAAAGCAGCAAGCCTGGGAAACGGCTGGTAAATGCGCCGGGGGTAATCTGGGCAGTAGCCTCTTGCAGCAGAATATTGGCGCGCACGGATTTCAAACTTTTCAGGGCGACCGGTGCGACATTGGCTGAAAGATAGAAAGCGAATCCTGCTCCTAACAGGCCAAGCACAGCGAACGGTGTGGCTAATGCAGATGGGCTTATCCCCAAAGATTGCGAGGCTGTTAACTCACCATCGGCTGAAAGCCGACTGCAGGCGATCACCGCACCGAGCAAAAGCGCCACTGGTAAAGTGATCACAATGATCCCTGGAATCAGGCTTCCCAAGAAAATAAGCTTTGTCTGTGCCGAAGTATGAAAAGAAAGAATGATGGCCAGATATTTTCCAGCTTGCTGAATAAAGACCAGGAGTGTCAGAGCAGTGAATGGAATCAGGCCAAGAGGGAGGATTTCCTGAAATAGTAATAGTGTTATCTTTCGGGAGAGGTGCCGCTGTCGCATTAGGGAATTGGACTAAGAGTGAGATCGGATATATCAGTTGAGTCTGATAATAAGCCTTATGTACTAAAGCGCTAGCCGCAATAGCCAGTTAAGTGAAGGACGCGAATTCGGTATTTAACCAGTGACCGCGTTACGCCAAAATGATTCGCAATGAACTCAATCGTTTTTCCACGAGAGAGATCACAAGCCAACGCCCGATATGGAACCAGAGCCGCCGCACCGACTGCATACGCTTCTTCCTCAATCGAGTCATTGTAATCTCTATGATTCTCGCCGCTCTCAAGATTGAGTGTAATCTGGCTATGCTTGTGGCCAAGTAAGGAATGACAAACCTCTTCCATTAAAGTTGCTGCCTGACGTCCCTGGCTTTGCATTGGATTTAAGATGACGATGCGTGACCCATCAGGAAGCTCCGGTGTCGCCCCTCCTGACCAACCCTCAGATGAACTGCCCAGGATTTGTTTCACATCATCCGAAAGGCCTACTACATCTTTCACTGTAATAACGATAAGTCTAACCATCTTTGCCAGTGTAAGCGGATCGAGTTGATCGTGAATCCCAAGGCTTATAAACGATCGAACGCGAAGTCCCAACTGTTCATACCGGCGAAATTTTCCTGCAGTTGCGGGTAAGTAGCTCAGACGGTCCAGGCATTCGTTATTACCGCAAAAACTAGCCATGATCGCTATGCGTCGAACCGTTATTACTGAATTGTGTATATGCCACGCGGAATAAATCAGAGAGAGCTTTAGCGGTTTCTGTATTTAGCTTTCTGTCAGCTCTTAAATGCGCTTCGACAATGTCTGGCAAAGAGTCTTGAGGAAAATAAACAATAGGGTTTTCGGCTGGAGCCTGGAGTCCGATAACACGCTCGAAGGGTAAATTCAGCCACTTCGCCAGCCGAGCCAAGGTTTGTGCATCAGGGGTGCCAGTTCCGTTTTCAATCCGTGAAAGTGTTGATGCACTGACCTGAGTCTGCTTGGCTACCGCCCTCAGAGAGAGCCGGTCAGCCTCACGCTTACGCTTAATATAATGACCCAATTCTGCAACATTGATAATTGGATCGGTGCTGCTCAAATCAACTTGAAAGGGTTTAACTCTCTTCTGCTCTTCCATAAACGCACTTTGGTGTAGATAATGCCGATACTTGATCAAGAATTGAATAGTTCATCTCTGAACTGTCCGGCAAATTAACATAGACATCTTGCAAAGGCAAGATGTTGTTGCAGTGTTGCAACGCCATCTTCTTTAGGACGCAGCAATCATGTTAGTGGATCAATCCATAAACCAATCGGTATTTACCTTAGGCTCAAATGAAGCAGAAATTACCCACTTCCCTGCTTCGACAATAGCTTCTGATGACCGGTTGATCGAACTGACCCTTAGTGGCGATGAAGCTGCTTTTGAATCGCTATTGCTTCGGCATCATCGGCGCATCTTTTCGATTGCCAGAAGATTTTTCAGATCACGCGAAACAGTTGAGGATATTGTCCAGGAAACATTCTCAAAAGCATTCTTCTCACTTTCTACCTATCGGCGGGGCGCAACTTTTGAACAGTGGCTGGCAAAAATCGCAGTCAATAATTGTTACGACGAATTGCGGCGGCGAAAAAAGCGAAGCGAGTCTCTTATTACTGAACTATCAACCGACGAAGAAGGATGGCTGCAAATTAAATTGTCTCAGACCGCTTTTGAAGCCCATGTTAATGAGGCGGAAAAAGGCATTGCTGCCGAGATTTCAAGCAAGCTACTATCCAGTCTTTCCCCGGAAGATCGCTTAGTGCTAACGCTGCTTCATGCTGAGAATAATTCGGTCAAGGAAATAGCACAAATCACCGGGTGGTCAGAAGCAAAGGTGAAAATTCGCGCATTCCGTGCGCGCCACTCAATGCGGCGTGCCTTTCAGAGACTAAGAAAAGCCGAAGAACGAAAGTTGCGGGTAACAGGAGAAACAACGAGATGAGTTGTCAAGAAGTAAGAAGGTTACTGAGAAAGGGGTACTCGCATGCTCCAATTGCATCTTACGAGATTAGGAGTCATGTACGCTTATGTACCAAGTGTAACCAGGAACTGATAATTAACACTCTGATGAACACCTTGGTGACCAGCTATGGAGATGCTAATCCCTATGAACACTCTCCATGGGATGACCTAAGACTTGTCAATCGCATTAAATCCCGTATCCAAGCGGCCAATGGATACAGAGCAAGCTCATGGGACGCCGCTATTATTGGCGTTAAGGGATGGCTGCTGGCGTTCGGAGCCATGGCAATCCTTCTCTTGGTATTGAGCAGCCAGTTCGCGACAGGAAGCACCCTGGATCAAATGGCCTCTGATAGGATAAGTCACAACAATCCAAATTGGAGCGAAGAGCTTGTTAGCACTAACTCTTCTCCTAACCTGCCATCAGAGGAGGATTCGGAAAATGCTCACTAATAAGCGTAAGGCTCAGTCCATTATTATCGCGACTTTCGTGATTGGTATTATTGTAGGAGCTGCCGGACAATATCTTGTGACTCATCAATCGCTAAGTAAATCGAACAATTCCAGTAATTCCAGCAAAGAGACCCTGGACGACCTGACACGATCTATAAATTTAACCAAAGAGCAGAGAAATCAAGTAGAACAATTTCTGGCGGATTCGCGACAGCAATCCCAGGAATTGCGCAATCAGATGCGTCCGCAGTACAACGCGATTCGCGATGCAACCCGCAAACGAATTAGCTCTCTGCTGTCCCCGGACCAACAATCCCTTTTCGAGAAATGGACCCGTGACCTGGATGCAAAGAGAGAACACGACAAAGCCGCCGCTGCCGCCTCCTCGGGCGCCTCGATCAAGTAGCCTGTGTCGCTAAATCTCTTCGCCTCAATCTTCAAATATGAAAAATACATCGACCCGCTTCTTCCCTGCCTTTTCCGTCTTTTGTCTTCTTCTCTTCTTCGTTAGTTTAATTTCCGGGTGTCGCAAAGAAAGCTCCAACCGAGAACTAATAGTGATGCTTGAAAAGCGCGTCGGCACCTTCGATCCTCGAATAAGTGCTGATTCAGCCGATGAACGCATGCGCCAACTACTCTTCAACGGCCTAACCCGCAAGAATGAAAAATTTGACCCGATCCCCGATTTAGCGGAAAGATTTGAGGCTTCCCCTGACTATAAGACATTCACTTTTCACTTACGTCCAAATATTAAATTTCATAACAACCAAAAACTCTCTGCCCTTGATGTTAAATATACCTTTGACACGATGATGGCGAAGGGATTTCCCTCAGCAAAGAAAGTGGAATTGGCCCAGGAACTCGCTGTTATTGAAGTTGGTAAAGACGATCCAATGACTGTTATTTTCCAGTGTAAGAATTCCTGTCCAGGGCTGCCAAATATGATTATCCCTGTCGGAATAATCCCTGAAGGGACAGGCGATCAACAAGCAAAGAAGCCTGTTGGCACAGGCCCTTTTAAATTTGACAGCTTCACGGAAGATCAAGAAGTAGTGCTGTCTTCTTACCAGAACTACTTCGACGGTGCGCCCAGCATTGAACGTCTGCGCATAAAAATTATTCCTGATAACAGCACTCGCGAGAGCGAATTGCGCAAAGGCTCAGTTGATCTGGCCATCAATGCTGACTTTGATCCGGTAACAGTGGAAGGGCTGCAGAAAGCAGAGGGGCTGAAGGTAGAACTGATCGATGGCACAAACATCACGCACTTAGGGGTAAACCTACAAGATGCTCTCCTGAAAGATATTCGTATCAGGCAGGCTCTCGCATTTGCGATTGACCGTGAAACAATCATCCGAGATATCTTGCGCGGTCAGGCGCGCGTGGCGAATAGCGTTTTACCAACGGCTCAATGGGCCTACGAACCGAATATTGCAAACTACGCGTACAACACCGAAAAAGCGAAACAGCTACTGGATGAGGTTGGGAAAGTTGAAAAGGATGGACAGCCTAGAATGAAGCTCACGCTTAAAACATCCACCCTTTCGATCTCCCGAAAAATAGGAGAGGCAATTCAGGCGCAGTTAGGACGGATTGGGGTCAAGCTTGAAATACAAACATTGGAACGGCAAAAGCTTCAGCAGGATATGAATGGGGGAGAGTTTCAACTTTACCTGAATACATCTGTTGGTGGTAATCAGAGTACAGATATCTTCAATTTCATGTATAACTCAAAATCCATTCCTCCAAATGGTCAAAATCGCTCGCGCTATAACAATCCTCAGATTGATAAGCTACTTGGTGAGTCTGCTCTTGCAACCGCTGAGCGCCGCAAACAAATCTTCTCCGAAGTCCAAAAAGTATTAGCGAATGACCTTCCTCAGATATATCTATGGTATCCAGCAACGATCATTGTTCGCCGTAACAGGGTTACCAATTTGCAGATAGAGCCTTCAGGAGACTGGCAGATTATACGCAGCGCCCGGCTAACTCAGTGACTGCCGGTTTTCCCATGATGCTCTGCTGCTTTTTCTGTCGGATTTATTATCAGACACTTGATGCCCTCTTGATCGTTCCAGTGAGATTACTTAAGATTCCGCCTGTTTACGAGGCTGTGGCAAATAAAAGGTTCCCATGAAAGAAGATAGCAAATTAGTTGAAGAATTTATTGCGCTTCTACGCGTCGAAAGGGGGTTGGCTGAGAATACTCTGCTGGCTTACCGCCGCGATCTGCAAAAACTGATTGTGCACACCCAAAAGTTGAGAAAGAGCCTGCTTACGATTGACCGTAATGACATCGTTTCACTAATGGCCGAAATGAAAGAAGCGGGTTCTAACCTGACGAGCATCGCCAGACTCATTTCTGCCACTCGAGGATTTTACAGATTCACTCTCACAGAACAATTGTCAAAAAGTGATCCGACCGCACATCTGGAGACACACAAACCCTGGCAAACCCTGCCGCATTTTTTGAATGAAAAAGAGATAGAATCTCTATTGGCTCAGCCCAACCCTGAAACTGATTTAGGACTTCGAGATCGAGCAATGTTGGAAACCCTGTACGCAACTGGCCTGCGGGTTTCTGAACTGGTAAATCTGAAAGTCGCCGATGTTAATCTTGACTCCGGCTTGCTTACCTGTCTTGGCAAGGGAAGTAAGTACCGCTGTGTCCCAATGGGGCGCTCAGCAATTCACTTTCTAACACGGTATCTATCTGTCAGATTGAGCATTCTCAATGGGAAGCAATCAGACCGGCTCTTCGTTGAACCTTACGGAAAAGAAATCACCCGGCAGAAATTCTGGAAGCTGATTAAGCAATACGGCACCGCAGCCAAGATCGAGTACATTACTCCTCACCTGCTACGCCACAGCTTCGCGACCGTATTGCTGGCAAATGGAGCCGACCTACGCTCCGTGCAATTGATGCTTGGCCATAGTGATATTTCTACAACACAAATTTACACTCACGTGACAAACGATCATCTGAAAACGTCGTACCAACAGTTCCACCCGCGATCTTAATAATTTAGCAAGATGAAACTCGTAGAAATTGCCCGTCAATTGAATTGCACCGTTGTTGGTGACCTCGAATTGGAAATTACCGGTTTGGCCCCTATTGAAGCTGCTCAACCTGGCGAGTTGACTTTCATCAGCAACAAAAAATACAGGCGTCACCTGGCTACCACCTTAGCCTCTGCAGTTATTATTGATAATGGCGATAATTTGCCTGAGGGGAAATCTGGCATCATCTCTCCTGATCCCTATCTGACATTTGCTGAGGCCATGTGGATATTCCATCCCGGACGTCATCAACCTCGTGGGATTCACCCTTCTGCTGTGGTATCGGCATCCTCGGTAATTGGTAAACGGGTAGCGATTGGGCCCTTTTGCGTGATCGGTGATGGGGTTAAGCTAGGGGATGACGTTACCATTTTCGACCACTGTTCAATCTACCCGGAAGTGGAAATTAGCAGCCAGGCTTTGATTCATTCGCACTGCATCGTACGAGAAGGCTGTCGTATTGGCGCGCGAGTCATACTGCAAAATAACGTTACAATTGGCAGTGATGGCTTCGGTTTCGCCAAGCGTCCGGATAACAGTTGGTTAAAAATACCGCAGGCAGGGATTGTCATTATTGAAGAGGATGTGGAGATTGGCGCCGGCAGTGCGATTGACCGCGCAACCATTGGCGCAACTATCATTGGTAAAGGTACCAAGCTCGATAACCTGGTTCAGATTGGTCACGGCTCCAGCGTTGGAGAAAACACTTTGCTTTGCGCGCAAGTCGGTTTAGCAGGGAGCACACAGGTTGGCAACGAGGTAATACTGAGCGGGCAGGTGGGCGCAGCCGGCCATCTGAAGATTGGCGACAGGGTCATAGCAACCGCGCAGACGGGAATTCCAAAATCAGTCGAAGCCGGCAAGACCGTCTCCGGTTACCCGGCGATTGATAATCGCGATTGGCTGAAATCTTCTGCGGTGTTCGCTCAATTGCCACAAATTCAAAAAGAGATTCGTGCGTTAAAGGAAGAGGTTCGTAATCTTAAAGCATTACTTGAAAAGGACAACAACACAGATGCTAGTTAAAGTTGAAAATAGGTCAGGCCTAAAACTACCCAATAAGACGGAAGAGACAATTCAGAATGTGCTCGGCGCTGTGCCACGAGAGCACTTGCGCGGATTGGGACGTGTCGTGTTGGTGGATCGCATTATCCCCGACACAAGAGTTCAACTGCCAACAGCTACCGAATTACCCGGACTGTACCATCCCCGCCAGGGCGGCTCTCAACCTTGGTTGGAAATTGCCCTCAATTCCCTGCTGCTACCTTCAGAGGGATTCTTAAAACGCCTGGCTGCCCGTCTTAATTTCAAAGCAAGTTTGGCTTATTTGACGCTTTCACTTCAGGCGCAGCATTACCACTTCACACTCTCGCACGGTTTGAAAAAGCATCAATATGAAGGCGCCATTCGCTCTTATGTCGAAAAGCATCTGGGAACCTGGCGTGAAAGTCAGGGAGGATGGCGGATGAAACTATTTAAGCCATTGCAACCATTTCTGGAGAAGTGGTCTCGCAAGCTGAAGAAAAAATATGACGCCGAAAAGCGGAAGGCTTGATCTATACGATTGGTCGATTGGTCGGTTGGGTTGAAGAACTGGGCAAAGACTACTGTGCAACTTTGCCCAGTTCTTCGAGCGCAGTTTTGACCGCTTGCATCAATTCGCCATGCTCAACAGACGAACGACGAAATTTTACTTCGATAGTGAAATCTTTGGTTGGCGCTTGATAACGATAAATGAAAGGCTGAGCACGCTCCTGTTTCTTCTTTCCTGCTTTTCGCGCCTCATCCCGATTCATCCCCTGGGCGGCAATTCGTTTGATAAATCCCAGCATTGCATCGCTATCATTTTGCCGGGCAACTTGCAGAAGCAGTGATTTCGAGTTGATGCTGGCAATGCGGCATTGTTCGCGGACCTCAGTTGGCAACGCTGCAATCGTCAAAATTTCTGTAATAGACGAGCGGGATTTGCCCACCTTCTGTGCGACTTCCTCGTGGGTGTAACCGAACCTTTCCACAAGTGCCAACAGCCCCTCAGACTCTTCGTAAGGTGTGAGGTCTTTTCGCTGAAGATTTTCAATCAGAGCGATCTCTGCGACTTCTCGGTCGTCAACATCCATCTCAATGCAAGGCACGTCAATCAGCCCAGCTTCAATGGCAGCACGATAGCGGCGCTCGCCAGAGATGATCATGTATCTGCCGCCAACTTGTGAGGGCCGAACAAGCAAAGGTTCCAAAATACCTTTCTCCCTGACCGAAGCTACCAGCTCCTGCAAATCTCCCATCTCTATTCTTGGTTGCAAAGGATTTGGCTCTAACTTTTCGACAGGAATCATTTTGCCGATAGGGGATCCACGATGAGAGGCCAGTTCATCAACATAATGACGGTCATGTCTCATTTTTAACGTCACGGGCAAGCCGCGTTTAGCAGGCACGTTTTATCACCTCCTCACATAAATTTGCGTATTCAACAGCTCCGCTGGATGTAGGAGCAAAAGTAAAAATTGATTCCCGGTATGCGGGACTCTCTTCTAACCTGACAGATTTGGATATCGTGGTATCAAATACCTTATGACCAAATACTTGACATATCTGGTCGTAAATATCACGGGACAAAGTGGTTCTCCGATCATGTAACGTAACTACAACTCCCAAAACCTCAAGTTGTGGATTAGGTCGAGCTTTGATTCTTTTGATAGTTTCGAGGAGATCATCTGCTCCCTCTAAAGCAAAGTAAGAAGACTGAATCGGAATGATGATATGAGTGGCTGCAACCAAAGCATTTACGGTGATCAGTCCCAAAGTTGGAGGGGTATCAATAATAACAACATCGTACTTCTGAGCAACTGGATCCAGCCGGTCTTTCAGGCGAAACGGGGCGTCTAGCTCTCCTACTAATGTCGCCTCTAACTTAGCTAGATTAATGCGGGAAGGTAGTACTTCCAGGTTTTCAATCTTGCTCTTTTTTACAATCTCTGCGAAATTATCGCTAGGGCCAGTAAGCCAATCATAGACAGATAATTGAATTTCCTGAGGCTCTAAAAACGAGATCGTACTATTCCCCTGCGGGTCCAAATCTACTAGAAGTACCCTCCTGCCTTGTTTGGCAAGAGCGGCAGAGAGATTAATGGCAGTTGTAGTTTTCCCAACTCCTCCCTTTTGATTGGCAATTGCAATCTTGATCCCTGGCAATGTCATCTCCCCAGCCTTCGCTGATCTTGGAATGAATAAGTTATGTTAAAGTTTTTCTACATCTTGTAGTCACCGACATCATCTATTTCTTCAGGCCATTCGACCTCTTCATCCATCTCCATTCCTTCATCGTCAACTACTCCATCCATTCTGTCCAAACGAGAAGAGTCAAGAACCGTCTCGGAGACAAAAATGGGACAATCAACACGCAATGCGAGAGCGATAGCATCACTTGGCCTCGCATCTATTAACACTGGAGACTCTTTGGTGCCGATCTCTATCACCGCAAAAAATGTACTATCACGCAAATCAGTTACAGTGACACGGTTGACGATGCCCCCCATTTGTCTGATCACATTACGCAGTAGGTCATGTGTCATTGGGCGCTGAGAGGGCAGCTTTTCAATTTCGGACGCAATGGAGTTTGCTTCATAAGGTCCTACCCATATTGGTAGGATGATGTCACTTGACACGTCTTTCAACAAGACAACCGGCGAATTCGTAGTAGGGTCAACAAGTAGTCCGCGAATCTTTACTTCTCTTTCCATCTTAGCCTCACTTTATCTTACACAACCTGCCCATATAGGCTGTTCTGCTTAATATTTGTAATCTTGACATTCACAAGCTTCCCAATGGCTCCTCTAACCTGCGGAAAGTTGACGACTTTGTGACAGCGTGTATGACCGGAATAATCCTCTGCTGAACGCACACTCTCACCTTCAACTAAAACCTCAACAATTCGATCCAAATATCTATTGTACCTGCGGATTTGGATCCTTTTCTGAAGTTCATTAAGCTTCATAAGTCGTTCAGTTTTGATTTCTTCTGGCACTGAATCTGAATAAGCTGCCGCCGGCGTATGCGGGCGAGGTGAGTAGTTGAAGAGATATAGGCCGTCATATTCGACATCGGTCACCAAACTCAGGGTTTCGTTAAAATCCTCCTCCGTCTCACCAGGGAAACCGAGAATTATATCGCCCGTGATTGCAATATCCTTTTTGGCTCGTTTGATAAATGCAATCTTCTCCATATATTCCTCTCGCGTATATCCACGGCGCATAGCCCTTAACATCCGATTACTGCCGGATTGCGCAGGAAGATGAATCCATTCACACAGATTCTCATGATCATCTATTACTTTAACAACCGATTCATCGAAATCTCTGGGGTATGATGTTGTAAATTTTATTCGTGGAACTCTTGCCTCTAAAGCAACTCTGGAGAGTAACTTAGCGAAGGTTATTTCATCTAATCTTTCAGCATCTGGAACGTCATTCCCGTGGAATCGCCCACTAAGACCATAACTGTTCACATTTTGCCCCAAGAGATGAACCTCTTGATAGCCTTGCTGGGACAACTGTTGAGCCTCAGCCACAATTCGATCCGCGTGACGGCTCCGCTCTCTCCCTCTGGTAAAAGGGACGATGCAATATGAACAAAACTTATTGCAACCTTCAGTGATTGTTATGTAGGCAATATGTTTGGTTTGTCGAGCATCTGCTCCGAGTTCAAAGAAGTCCGCCGTTTTTGATAGCCGTACATCAATCGCTCTTGGATAGCCCTGTTCTACCTGGTTTATTAACTCCGGAAGCCTGCTAATTGCCTGAGTTCCCAACACCAAACGGATGTCCTTGTTCCGCTCAAACATGCGGTCTGTTTCAGCCTGAGCGACACAGCCCATCACACCAAAGATCGGTAGATTGACTTTGTTTTGATTGAATTGATGCTTCAAATTCCCAATTCTGGAATAGACTTTTCTCGCGGCTTTCTCTCTTACCATGCAGGTATTGAGAATAACTAAGTCTGCCTCCAAGGGGTTAGCAGTAATTTCGTAACCAGCTCCCTCTAAGGCAAAAGACGCTTTTTCGCTGTCATGTACATTCATCTGACAGCCATGAGTCTCTAAATAGAGTTTTTTACTCATCGCGAACGCCACTCCAAACAGTTTTTTTTATACTTCAGGTAAACCATCAGAATTACTCTTGAACCTATTGCATTTGAAGCAATTCCTTCGCGTGTTTCCTAGCTGCAAGCGTCGCCGTTGATCCACCAATCATTCTCACTAACTCATCAATTCTGCCATCGCTATCCAGATAGTTTAATCTCGTAACAGTGCGATTTTGGAAAACTTCTTTCGACACCAGAAAGTGAGCATCCGCGTATCTGGCAATTTGCGATTGATGGGTAATGCATAAAACCTGATTTGTCTTGGCCAGCCGTTTTAATCTATAGCCGACAGCTTCCGCCACTTTCCCACCAATTCCTGCATCAATTTCATCAAAGATCAGTGTCCTGGGGAAAATCGTAGGAGCCGTGACAGTCTTAAGAACTAACATCAGCCTGGACATTTCTCCTCCGGAAGCGACAGACTTCAGTGGCTTCACTTCCTCTCCCGTATTGGCCGAAAAATAGAACTCGGCGATCTCGCCCCCTAAACGACTAATCGTACCAATAGATATTCCTGCTAATGCCTGAAGTTTCTCAGAGAGTTGGCCTGTCGCTGATGGAGCAAATCTGATGGAGAATCGTCCGGCTCCCAATGCGACATCTACTAGTTCCTTGGCGACAGATCGTTCAAGTTTTGGAACCCCTTTATGTCGTATCTCGCTTATCGTATCTGCTTCTTGTGAATACAATTTTAGGGCTTCAATCAACTCTGCTTCGATCTTCCTACCACGCTCCTCACTATGCAGTAGGGAATCTTTTTGTTCAAGCAGTTTGTCATATGCGGCCAGAATTTCTGAGATAGAGCTTCCATACTTACGCTTTAGCCGATGAATTTCGGCAAGCCTGTCTTCCATCTCCTGCAATCGTTCTGGCGAGGCTTGAATGTCACTCATGTAATCACTAACAAAAAATGCCAAGTCATCTAAGATGTACTTGGCATTGGCAATTTGATCCTGATATGGGGCAAATTTTGCGTCTAATGTTGCTAAGTCAGCTAATCGGCGCTGCGCAGAGGCAACAAGGGCAAGAGCTGAAGCTTCACTTTCGTACAGAGATTGATAAATCTCGCTACAGGAAGCTGCCAATTTTTCAGCATTGACTAATCGGCTTCGATCCGCTTCAAGTGTACGATCTTCACCATCAGACAAGGCGGCCCGCTCAATCTCTGTGATCTGAAATTCGATCATATCAAGTGATTTCAAGCGTTCTGATTCGTTCTGACGGATGCTCTCAAGTTCTCTCAATAGCCTTAATAAATTATTGTAGGTACCCTCAACTACTTGTCGCTGGGTGAGAGCGCCTGCATAAGCATCCAACAGATTTAAGTGAGTTTCCTGAGAAAGCAGGCTTTGCTGGTCACCTTGACCGTGAATATCCAGGACGTGGGGTTGAATGGCTTTCAGTAATCCGATAGTTGCCACCTGGTTATTGATAAAAATACGTCCTCGGCCATTTGCCGCAACCTCTCTTCTGATCACTACATCTTCTTCAGAGGCTTCGATGCCAGACTCCGCAAGCAATTGCGCTAATGGAGTATTCCCCTGGCAATCAAAAATGCCCTCGACAAACGCCCGACTTTCACCTGATCTGATTACGCTCTGGGAGATACGATCACCAAGTAAAATTCCCAAGGAATCAATGATAATGGACTTACCTGATCCAGTCTCTCCGCTTAGGACATTTAGTCCAGGTTGAAATTCCACCTGTAGGCTATCAATTAATGCCAAGTTTGAGATATTGAGGAACCTGAGCATAGGTTAAGCTGGCTAGAAAAATGCATTTACGGGATTACGGGGAAGGATTATACTTCCCGTGCTTTCAGCGAAACAGAAACAACCTTAAGGAGATACTGTTGCGACCTCGGCTTCTAGTTTAGCAGGAACGCGAGCGAAACGGCAATCCAATCATCACATTTGAAACACGAATAAAGGAGAGAAAAATGAGATCGTTTAACAAGATTATTATTGCTGGACATTTGGGTAGAGACCCTGAAATTCGGTACCTGCCTGATGGAACAGCAGTTTGCAACTTTTCCATTGCAACATCGGAAAAACGCAAAGACCGCTCTGGCGAAGGCCAGGAAAATACCACATGGTTCAAGGTTGTACTTTGGAGACAGCTTGCAGAATTGGCTAATCAATACCTTACAAAAGGAAAGCCGGTTTATATCGAGGGAAGATTAACCCAGCAGGAATATACCGATAAGGATGGCAATAAGCGTACGTCTTTGGAGGTAACGGCGACAGAAATGAAATTCCTGGATTCTAGGGGAGATGAGTCTTCTGCTTCGCATCAATCATCCGCACCAGCCAACAGACCTGCTCAATCTGCTCCGCCTGATGCGGGGCCTGAAGAAGACATACCATTCTAAACTAACCACTTAACGAGATTGTCGGCGCGCCGACAATCTCGTTCTTACATAGGTCATTACTTCTTACGCCATTATTTCTTTGTTGCTTCACCCATTGACCTGAACTTCTGGTACCGACGTTCCAATCTCTCATTCACAGAAAGCGTCTCAACCTGTCTTAGCGCTTGATACAAGTATTCATCAAGCAGCTTGGATGCTCCATCCCAATCATTTTGGGCACCGCCCTCAGGCTCCGGCACTATGGTGTCAACAATCCCTACTTTAAATAAATTCTGTGCAGTCAACTTCAGGTTGGCAGCAGCTTGAGATGACATTTTGGCATCCTTCCAGAGAATTGCAGCACATCCTTCTGGGGTAATAACGGAATACACGGCATTCTCCATAATTCCGACGACATCTCCCACGCCAATTGCCAGCGCGCCTCCGGAACCGCCTTCACCTATCACGGTGACGATAATTGGAACCGTAATTCTTGCCATTTCTCTTAGATTAAAAGCAATCGCCTCTGCCTGTCCTCGCTCCTCAGCGTCTATCCCCGGATAAGCTCCTGAGGTATCAATCAATGTAAAAATCGGACGGTTGAACTTTTCTGCGATCTTCATCACGCGAATGGCTTTGCGATAACCATCTGGCTTGGGCATTCCAAAGTTACGGATTTGGCGCTCCTTTATGTCTCTTCCCTTCTGGTGTCCAATGATGGCAATAGGCTTCCCATGAAAGTTGGCAAAGCCAGCGATGATGGCCGGATCATCTCCGTATTTCCGGTCGCCGTGAATTTCGGAAAAATCTGTAAAGAGGCGTTGTATATAATCTAGTGTATAGGGGCGTCGGTCATGCCGGGCCAGTTTAACGCGCTCCATTGGTTCTATACGTTCTACTGCATGAATTTGTGATTGGCTCATTGAGTCTCTGTATTTGAAAATTTGAGATTACGATTCTATTTGTGGGTCGGCCATGACCAACTCCACCTTCCATGAAGCATCTACTTTTTCGACCTCTTCCCTGAAAGCTGAAGAGGCGCTAATTCTAAAAAATTGATTGGGCTGTAACCTGATTATCCAACCGTTATCGGTCGCGACTTCAAGGTAAATTTGTGTCGCCCCCATATTTGAATTAATCAGGTCATTTAGATGTTTAAGATTCAAGGAAGTCGCGGACGCTTCTTTCATTCTGATCACAAGTGCTTTTGCCGCTTTTGCTTTAGCGCTTTCCAGCAAAATAATCTCCTGAGTGATAATGGTGGCTTCCAGATCGTCGCTTAGTTCCAGCTTTCCTTTTACGACAACCACCTCATCATTTTGAATCAGGGATTTACAACGACTGTATTGCTCTGGCCAACAAACAATCTTAACTGTTCCAAACTGATCTTCAAGTTGGAATAAAGCAAATTTATCACCTTTCTTAGTGATTTTGGTCGCTAAATCAACAATGATCCCACCCATAGAGATTATTTCTCCATGCTTGAATTCGGTGATGCTATTGCTATCCGCCCGCGCCATTGCTCTGATAGAGTCGGAGTATTCTTCCAAGGGATGGCCGCTGGCATAGAAGCCTAGCGCCTCTTTCTCATAAGCAAGAGATTCCTTTTGTGACCAGGCGGTAACATCAGGAATCTCCGGCTCGGCAATTATCGAATCGTCTGCTCCCAGCAAGTCGGCAAACATGTCTGTTTGCCCGTAGAGCCGATCGCGTTGGACTTTTGCGCCATAATCAATCGCCCTATCCAAGGCACCCATCATTGCTGCGCGATTCGTTGATCCGCTGTCGAATGCTCCCGCCTTGATCAGGGACTCCATTACACGTTTGTTGACTGCTCGTGAATCAACACGCTCGGCAAAGTTGTAAATGGATTTAAAGTCCCCCTCTTTTTCACGGGCCTTAAGAATCATTTGAACCGCTGATGCCCCCAGTCCTTTGATCGCAGCCAGTCCAAACAGAATTGCATTTTTCACAGGGGTGAAGCCTTCATCACTGGAGTTGACGTTAGGCGGTAGTAAGTGAATGCCAAATACTTTCATCTCGCTGATATATTTGGCCAGCTTACCTGTGTTGTTGATTTCGTTCGACAAGACTGCGGCGTAGAAATGTGTTGGATAGTGCGCCTTCAGATAAGCAGTTTGATAAGCCAGGTAAGCATAGGCGAATGAGTGTGAGCGATTGAAACCGTAATCGGCAAACTGTGCCATTAAGTTGAAGATTTTGCGCGCCTTATCTTCTGCGACTCCACGTTCGATGGCTCCCTGGATGAACTTCTGTTCGTGCAGAGCCATCTCTTCTTTCTTCTTTTTGCCCATCGCCCGGCGCATCAAGTCGGCTTCTCCCAATGAGTAGCCGGCCAGAACCTGCGCCAACTGCATAATCTGCTCCTGATAAACCAGGATACCGTAGGTGTTCTCCAGAATCTCCTTCATCTGCGGAACAATGTACTGAACTTTGCGGCGACCGTGGCGACGCTCAATGTAGTCATCCACCATTCCGCCATCTAGCGGGCCAGGTCGGTACAAGGCGTTGAGCGCAGATAAATCTTCCAGATTTGCAGGCTTGAACTTCCGGCAGATCTCCACCATTCCGGAACTTTCAAACTGGAAGACTGCGTTGAGGTGTCCATCTGAAAACAGCTTGAGCGCCATTTCATCTTTCAGGGTGATGCTTGATAGGTCTGGGCGCTCGCCAAACTCTTTTTCAATTGTCCGCAGGCAGTCTTCGATAATCGTCAGCGTGGTTAACGCCAGAAAGTCCATCTTGAGCATGCCTGTCTTCTCAAGATCAGACATGACGAATTGGGTAATCAGTTCGTCATTTTGCCCCGTACAGACTGGGATCAGTTCGTGAATTGGTCTGGGGGAAATCACGACACCTGCGGCATGCACGGAAGAATGCCGGGCGTTGCCTTCCAGTTTTCTAGCAGTGTCAATCAACTCCGCGATCTTCTCGTCTGTCTCAATCGCTTTTTTGAGGTCAGGGTTCTGCTCAATAGCCGCTTCAATTGAAACATTGCGTCCGCGCACCGGAGGCGGAATCATCTTTGCGATCTTCTCAACTTCGGCGTAGGTAATTACCTCTTTACCCATCGCGCGCCCGACATCCTTGATTACTGCACGTGAGGCCATTGTTCCAAAGGTGATAATCTGTGAGACATTCTGACGGCCATATAGATCACTCACGTAGTTAATGACGTCTGCGCGCCCACGAACACAGAAATCCACGTCAATATCAGGCATTGACACACGTTCAGGGTTCAAAAAACGCTCGAAGAGCAGGTCATACCGGATGGGGTCAATATCTGTAATTTTCAGGCAATATGCGACCAAGCTGCCAGCGGCCGAACCACGACCGGGGCCGACTGGAATTCCTTTGCTTTTGGCATAACGGATGAAATCCCAGACGATCAAAAAGTACCCTGGAAATCCCATTCGCTTAATCGTTGCAATTTCATGTACCAGGCGGTCTTTGTAAACAGTCAGTGTTTGACGCATGGAGCCGCTTTCCTGCAGCGGCTGCCAAATCTCTTTAAGCCTCTCTTCAAAACCATCCCAAGCCATCTTCTCGAAATAACTCTCAACCGTATAACCATCGGGAACCGGATACACGGGAACCTGGTCAATGGTCTTCGGAAATTCCAAGTCGCACTTTTCAGCGATTTCAAGCGTGCGATGGAGCAAGTCTGGCTCCTCACCGAAAACTTGCCACATCTCTTCGGCACTACGAACATAGAAATTCGGCGCACCATAAGTTAGCTGGCCAGGGTCATATGTCCGATTTCTGCCAATACAAAGAAGCATCTCGTGGGCTTTTACATCACTTGGCATCAGGTAGTGCGAGTCATTGGTCGCGACGATTGGAATACCGGTCTTCTTCGCAAGCTCGACCATGGGCTTGCGAATTCGTTTTTGAGCATCCAGTCCATGCTCCTGAATTTCAAGGTAGTAGTTTCCCTTCCCTAGAATATCCTCAAACTCCAGCGCTTCTTTAGCCGCCTCGTCGAATTTATCGCGCAGAAGCAGGTAAGGAGGAATCCCACTAATGCAGGCGGATAATCCAATCAATCCCTCACTGTGTTTAGCAAGTAGTTCTTTATCAATCCGAGGTTTTCGCCAGAAGCCTTCGGTATAAGCAAATGAAGAGAGTGTCACCAGATTGTGATAGCCCGTCAGATTCTTAGCCATCAGAACAAGGTGATTGGTCGCCTTTTCCCCAGGCTGCAAATCACCAGCTCCTCTGTCATGACGGCTGCCCCGAGTGATATAGGTTTCAATCCCGATAATCGGCTTCACACCTTCGGCCTTCATCTTGTGATAGAAAGAGAGCGATCCGTGAAGATTGCCGTGATCCGTGATGGCCACGGCTGGCATTTTCAACTCGGCAATTCGCTTAGCTAGCGGACCAATCTTGATGGCTCCGTCGAGCAGGCTGTAATCGGTATGGAGATGAAGGTGTACAAACTGCTTGTCCATATTTGTTTTAACCCTGAAGCTGTTAAGAAGATTTTGCTTTAAGACTGTCGAGAAAGCAGTGCAAAGCGCTTAGCTGATAATTAAACGTAAGGCTTAATCACTTACTTATTCCCATTCAATTGTACTTGGGGGTTTTGAACTAATGTCATAAACAACTCTGTTAATTCCGCGAACTTCGCTGACGATACGCCGACTGATATTATCTAGCACATCATAAGGAATTTTGGCCCAATCCGCTGTCATTCCATCTGAACTTTCTACGGCTCTGATAGCAATGGCATTTTCATACGTGCGATAGTCCCCCATAACTCCAACAGTCTGTATTGGCAGAAGTACTGCGAATGCCTGCCAGATTTTGTGATACAGATTGGCACGCTTAATTTCTTCAACTACCACGTTATCAGCCTCTTGTAGTAGCTTAACTTTATCTGCACTCACAGGGCCAAGAATGCGAACGGCGAGTCCGGGGCCTGGGAAAGGCTGGCGATTAATAAGCATCTCCGGAAGGTTTAATTCTCTGCCTACTGCGCGCACTTCATCTTTGAAAAGTTCTCTGAGCGGCTCCACCAGTTTAAGCTTCATCTTTTCTGGAAGGCCGCCAACGTTATGATGACTCTTAATTACTGCGGAAGGGCCTTTAAGCGAGACCGACTCGATGACATCGGGATAAAGGGTGCCTTGAACCAGAAAATCCACTTCACCCAGGTGGGTAGCCTCTTCCTGAAAGACCTCGATAAACTCATTGCCGATGATCTTTCGCTTTCGCTCCGGGTCTGCTTGATCTTTCAAAGCATTGAGGAATCTTTCGCCTGCGGCCACACCTTTAACATTGAGTTCACCGTAGTTTCGGAATGCCTCCAACACTTTTTCAAATTCATTTTTCCGTAGCAATCCGTTGTCTACGAAAATACAGGTAAGCCGTTCACCGATCGCGCGAGCCACAATAGCAGCAGCAACAGCCGAATCCACACCGCCGGAAAGCCCACAAATAGCCTTTCCATCACCGATTTGTTCTTTAACACCTTCTATAGCTGATTGTGCGAACAAGGCAGGAGTCCAGTCGCCTAAACAGCCACAAACCTTGCGCACGAAGTTTTTAAGAATCTGTTTTCCTAGTGGAGTGTGCGCAACTTCAGGATGAAACTGTAGCCCATAAATCCTTCTACTATTGTCTTCAATCGCCCCAATTGCGTTGTCGGTTTTGGCAATTATTTCAAAACCGGCAGGAGCTGCGGTGACATGATCGCCGTGACTCATCCAGACTTGAAAGTCCGAAGGAAGTCCTGTCAGCAAAGTGCTTTGGGCAATTTGCCTAACTTGCGCTCCCCCATATTCATGCGTTGCAGAGGGTTCGACCTTGCCACCCAGAAAATAACTCAGCAATTGGGCGCCATAGCAAATTCCAAGTATGGGCACTCCTATTCCCAGCACATCTGGTGAACAATGTGGCGCGCCGTCTTCATAGACAGAACTTGGCCCACCCGAAAGGATGATTCCTTTCGGGTTTATCGCCTGCAAAATGTCCACCGGAGTATGAAAGGGATGGATTTCGCAGTAGACGCCTAGCTCGCGAACGCGACGGGCGATTAACTGCGTGTACTGTGAGCCGAAATCGAGTATGACGACGATCTCGAAGTTCTTTGACACGAAGTCACTCCTTATTGAAGGTAATTGGTTTGTGATTGAGGGCGTGAGTATAAACGAGAGGGAGAAGTACCTCAAAATTGCACCGCATCCAGGCCTACTTCTGACGGTCATAAAAAATCGATTTCAATCTGGAATCGTTGAAGTGGGTGATTCTTCAGTCGTTATCGGACGCTTGATGCGACGCACCAAGCTCCAAAGTTTCAGCACTAGCCCGTGGGAAACATAGGTGAAAGCAATTGCCAGCAATACAGGCCGTGAGTAAAACCATATTCCCGCAATCAATAATGAGAGCAGCGGTAACGTCAGGAACGGTTTATTACTTTTCAAGCTAAGGTTCTTGAAGCTGGTATACCGGAAGTTACTGACCATAAGAACTGCCAGCGCCGCCATTATTAACATCAATCCCAAGCTATAAAATTCTGACTGTTCTCTCTGATACAGAGAAAGGGGTTGGGGAACAAAATGGATAATTGCCGCCAGCAATGAGGCGGCAGCAGGAATCGGCAGGCCGACGAAATATCTCTTATCCAGTTTGGGCGAGTTTCCGGGTATCGTAAACCGCGGCGCGCGCGCCACCACATTGAAGCGTGCCAGCCTAAGCGCTCCACACATCAAATAGAAAAACGAAATTCCCCAGGCAAATGATTCCAAGCCAGGCGTTAAGCCGTACCCCCAGGCAAAAGCAACGACTGCCGGCGCAACGCCGAAAGTGATCACATCCGCGATGCTATCGAGTTCGACACCAAATTCACTGGTGGCCTTGGTCATCCGGGCGATACGCCCATCGAGTCCATCCAGCAGGAAGGCAAGCCCAATTGCCCGTGCGGCATTATTGAAAAGGTGTGCGGCGTAATCGGCTTGGCTGGGGTCACCTATTGCCTGATACCCCTTGACGGCATTTATCACAGCGTAAAACCCACAGAGAATGTTGCCAATCGTGAAGGCGCTAGGGATGATATAAATTCCCTTGCGGATACCATGTCGGGTCGGGTTTGCTGGCGTATCTTCGCTGACTTCGCTCATTCTTTCGCCTTTCGGGTAATTGTGATTCCCTCTTTGCACACGCAGGCAGTGTTTATGGTGTGTTTGAGTTGCAAAAGCTTATCAGGCCGTGACAATAAAGAAAACGGGGACACAATCGTGTCCCCGTTTTCTTTATTGTCAATTGTAAATTCCGTGTGTGCTCTTAGTTAATGAGAAGCGCTACTGGTCTTGTATTGGCCGGCAATTGCTTCCATCTGATCTTTCAAGAAGAGTTTCTTCTTCTTGAGAATGGTCTCTTCTACCATCTCTTCCTCATTCGGATGAGAAAGCTTTGAGAGCTCCAGCAATCTTTCATCATATCTATGATGTTCGATGTGAAGTTCTCGGTACGTTTCGTCGTTTGCGAAGAGGTATTCTTTCAAACCCGTGTCGCTAGCTAGAATGCTCATTGGCTTTTCCTCCATTGAAGTGAATCTGCCGATGTTGTGGTAATTGTCTACCGATTAGTTGCTTAGCTGGCGCGCATAGTAATACAAAGCCAGGACTCCTTCAAGCCGCATTTTTACGTGTGTTTGCCAATATTTAGCAGCATGAGCAGCGCGTCGTCCGGAGGGGTTTGATAGTAGTTTTTACGGCATCCGGCAACGGTGAATCCATGCCGTTCATAAAGCCTGAGCGCGGGGAAATTGCTCGCGCGAACTTCGAGAATTGCGGTAATCATCTCCTTCTTTTGGGCAATTCCCAGCGCAGTTGTGAGCAGTTTCGTCGCAATGCCTCTTTGCCGCCAGCCACCAGCAACCGCAATATTATCAATCTGCAATTCGTCCACAATCATCAAGCCCGTGAAAATTCCGGCAATCTGCAAAGAGTCCATCGCGACCAGCAGAAGCCAGCGCTCATCCTGAAGTAATTTCAGATAGCCACCTTCCCCTCGCGAACTGAGATGGCATTCGTGTTCTAAAGAAACGACTGCCTCTATGTTCTCCTTCCGCATTGGCATAATCTCAAATTCCAAATTGTGTGCTCCTAACTTGCTCGTTTAATTTCAGCGTCCGATGGGCGGATGTAATAGGGGTGAAGTCCGAGACTGGTTGGGCCTTTGAGACTCTTATCAACATAAATTGCGACCTCTTCAGCTGTGGTGGAAGTTGTGTTGCTCATCTGCCAGTTGAGAGGAAGACTAAAAGGATCCATTTCGCGATCACTCTGTCTGACAATAATTAAATGTTCTTCCCACATGTGTTGGTTGAATGATTTTATAATATCCGATGCTTTGCCAACGCTATCCAATCCCAAAGAATTAGGTACCCCATCCGTACTGATTTCCCGCAGCCCGGCGTAAACTTCTTCCCTGCCTGCATCAATCAAGGCCAAAACTTTTCCAGCCACTTTTGAGGTTAGGGCTAAGGCGTCAATGGAACTGACTCCGACAACTGGTTTCCCTAAACTATGTGAAAGACCTTTGATGGCTGATAGACCAACTCTAAGCCCGGTAAAACTGCCTGGACCAACAGCGGCAGCAAAAACATCAATCTCTGCCAGCAACAGTCCAGCGTCTAGAAGCAATAAAGAGAGTAAGTTAAAGAAGGCTTTTGAATGTGGGGTTGAAGCATCGCTTTGATGTGAGGCAATGATCGTAGCTCCGCGTGAAATAGCGAAACTGGCGCGGGAGTGAGAAGTATCCACGGCCAAAATCACGGGTGGAAGATCCGGTGGAAATTGAAGATTTGACATCATTTGAGGGCGGATTATATCTTACGGATCATTGGCAGGTCACGGGCTAACAATTGGATGCTCAGTAAACTCTTCATACCTGAAACCTTGAGAGGCCAGAGCAATAATGTCTTCTGAAAAATCATCAAAATCATCATCATCTGGGGCGGGCCAGCTTACACCCCAGCTTACACCCATGCTGCGCCAGTATCACGAGATCAAAAAGCAATATCCGGGCACGCTGCTCTTCTTCCGAATGGGCGATTTTTACGAGATGTTCTTCGATGACGCGTTGATCGGCGCGCGCGAAATGGAGATCACCTTGACGGCCCGGCACAAAGAGCGCGGAACGCCCATTCCGATGTGTGGTATTCCCTATCACGCGGCGGCAGGCTATTTAACCAAGCTGGTGAAAAAAGGCTTTCGCGTGGCGATCTGCGAACAGACTGAAGACCCGAAAACCACAACGAAGTTGGTCAAACGAGAAGTAGTTCGTGTTGTCACTCCCGGCACAGCTCTGGAAAATCAATTACTCGAAGCCAAACAGAATAATTATCTAGCGACAGTTTGTGGGGCCGGAGAAGGCATGGGGTTGGCAGTTCTAGACCTTTCGACAGGAGAATTTCTAACGACGCAGTTCTTGGGCGAGTCGGCTTGGCAGCGCATCCGGGAACAGCTTGAGGTCTTCTCTCCACGAGAAATCATTTTCCCCAATTCCCTCTCCCCTCTTTTCGGTTATTCCAACAAAAACTCTGCAACACCAATCGCTCAGCCGTTATCAGACTCAGGGTCTACAAGTTTTCAGAACATCGCACTTACACCAATGGATGATTGGCTGTTTGGCCACGACCATGCGGATTCACTTTTGCGCACGCAGTTAGGGGTCGTTTCGCTGGATGGGTTTGGGCTAAATGACCACACGTATGCAGTCTGTGCGGCGGGCGCGGCGGTGCATTACATTAACGAGACGCAGAAATCGCAGGCATCACACCTGAGCGAGATCACCTTCTTCGAGCCGAGCGAATTTCTGGTACTGGATTCGACAACAGTCAGCAATCTTGAATTAGTCACGGCTTCTGACGGAGTAGTGTCGCACAGTCTATGCGGCGTGTTGGATCAAACGCTGACCGGAATGGGAGCGCGATTATTACGGCAATGGATTCTGCGGCCTTCGGTCAAACTGGGCGAAATCGAAGCGCGACTGGATTCGGTGGACGAATTAAAACAATCAACCATCAAGCGCGATCAATTGCGACGCCTGCTTGAACCGATGGGAGACTTAGAGCGCCTATGCGGCAAGGTGACTTTGGGACGGGCGAATGGGCGGGATTTAATTGCGCTGCGGCTGTCCATAGAAATCATTCCGCGATTGCGGCAATCGCTCAACGACAGCCGCTCTTCCCTGTTGCAGGTGTTGTCGGAAAGTTTGGATGAGCTGGAAGACTTGCGGTCATTGATTGCTGATGCAATTGCGGATGAACCTCCGGCGACAACGAGCGAACCGGGAATGATTCGAGACGGGTTCAATCCTGAACTGGATGAGATTCGCAATCTGGCGCGCAGCGGCAAGAGCTACATCGCAGCCATCGAAGCACGCGAGCGTGGGCGGACGAGCATTTCGACGCTCAAGGTAAAGTTCAACAACGTCTTCGGCTACTTCATCGAAATCAGCAATTCAAACAAAGATCGAGTCCCGACGGATTACGAACGCAAACAAACGCTGGTCAACGCTGAGCGATACACGACGCCGGAACTAAAGGAGTACGAAGCCAAGGTGCTGGGCGCGGAAGAGCGCATCATCGAATTGGAGATTGAACTCTTCAACGACATACGGCGGCGCGTGGCGCATCAGGTCAAACGCATTCAGGGTGTAGCGCGGGCGGTGGCAACGCTGGACGCACTGGCGTCGCTGGCCGAAGTCGCGGCGCAACGGAACTACGTCCGGCCACAGCTTCACGAAAGCGATGAGATTGAGATTCGCGGCGGGCGGCATCCGGTCATCGAAACGCTGGGCGAACGATTCGTGCCAAACGACCTGTGCATCAACAACACCACCGACCGGCTGCTGATCATCACCGGGCCGAACATGGGCGGCAAGAGCGTCTTTCTAAAACAGGGCGCATTGATTGTCATCATGGCGCAGATGGGCAGTTTCGTTCCGGCAAGTTCAGCCAGGATTTCGCTGGTGGATCGCATCTTCACGCGTGTCGGTGCATCGGATAATCTGGCGCGCGGGCGCTCGACTTTTATGGTGGAGATGATTGAAACGTCGAATATTCTGAACACTGCCACACCGCGCAGCTTGGTGTTACTGGATGAAGTCGGACGCGGCACGGCAACGTTTGACGGATTGTCTCTGGCCTGGGCAATTGCCGAATATCTGCACGATGATGCAAGACACAGCGCAAAAGCGCTGTTTGCCACGCACTACCACGAGATGACCGAACTGGCGAAGATGCGCCCTGGAGTGCAGAACTATCAGGTTGCAGTATCAGAATCGAAAGGCGAGATCGTCTTCCTGCGTAAAGTCGTGCAAGGCGCGGCCAGCAAAAGCTACGGCATTGAAGTCGCTCGACTGGCCGGTTTGCCGAAAACCGTCGTCGAACGCGCGCGAGAAATCCTGACCAATCTGGAACAGAACGAACTGGACGTGACCGGCAAGCCAAAGTTCGCCAAGCATCTGAGAAAGCCCAGCAAGCACGTCAACCAACTCTCGTTTTTCGACGCGCCCTCGGAGACAGAGTAGAAATACCGATCACTGCACTTGTTCTCTCGAATACTCATCCGTTATCAGACTGAGGGTCGAGTGCAACAATGCTAGACCATTTCCATATGGGGACGCCCCTTACGAGAATTGCCAAAGGAAGAAAATGCACAATCGCAAGCCTCAACGGAAATAACAGCCAGTGCGTCGTTGGCGGTTCCAGCAGCGAGTAAGGGAAGGCGTAAAGCGCCAGCGCTGTGCAGGAGAAAGCGACGATCGCCCAACGCAATCGTGCTGATTCAGTAAAAGCCGCCAGCGGCAGCAGCCAGGCCACATACCACGGGAAAAACCAGGCAGCGAAGCCAATCAACAAAACCAGGAAGAGATAGGCCAATTCCCTAACCAGATCATTCAACTGAACAATCTTAGTCAACCGCCACAGACAAAAGCCCAGAAACAAGACTGCGAAGATGCGCCGATCCATGGCGTAGAGCGTGTCGTAATCCCAGTCGGTTCCCAGCCAATTGCCCAGCGTTTCGCCGTAAACAGTCACGATGGAATGCAAGGAGTTCTTAGTGTAGTTCCCCGCGTTGGTCAGGCTAAGGATTGCCGCCGTAGTTGGAAACAGCGTCAGCCTGAGCGCCAGCAAAATAACGGCGCAGATGCTGAAACCATATCCCAAGGCTCGCCATTCGCGATTCCGCGCCAGATAAACGACAACGACCAGACACGCAAACAGGCCCGGCAATTTCACCAATGCGGACAACAACGCGAACACGATTGCCGCCGCGTGCCATCCATCAGAAGCCCGCTGCAAAGCCAGAATTGCCAGCAGAACAAACAGGATCATCACACCGTCGTTATGTCCGTTGGCAATCTGTTCCAGCAGCAGCAAAGGATTCAGTGCAAATAAAAACAGTCCGAAAACAGGTGTTCGATGCATGCCTTTGAGGATCAGATAAACCAACCGGCAGTTCACCCCGTGCGTCACCAGCAATAGTAACTTCAAGACAAAAGCCGCGATCAACACACTGTGCTGCGCGATCCAGCCGCCGAGCATACAGAACGGCAACAGCACCGGGCCATAAGGCATAGTGATGTCCCATTCAACATAAGCGGAGTAAAAATCCGCGAACTGTGAATAGGTATGCACGTAAGGGTTCGCACCGTATATTCCCGCGATGCGACCAAGACCGATGTAGCCAAAGATATCCGTTGAATTGGCCGGTAAGGCGATCCAGGCAAGTAATCCCTGCGCCAGTCCCAGCCAAGCAACTTCGCGCACTGTAAATTGCAGTCGCTGCCAATTCACCAGGCAATAAATATAGAGCGCGAACAAAAAAAGCAGGGTGATGGTTTGAAGAACTTCGAGCGAAGGATTTGCCGCAGCGCTGTCGCCCAAATCCGGAAAGGGATGGTCGTGGGACAGCATTGGCCAGGAATGTGTCCAGTGAATACCTGCCAACGCAGCAAAGCCAAGCAAGGAAAGCAAAAGGTAAGAACGTTTGGAAATGGGCACGGTCGTCTGGGGTGCATTCTCTCAGGGGGAATATTTTTATCTTTCCGCGGTGCCAAATAAAAAGACTTGCCACCGGCTTCATTCCAATCAAACACGGTAATGAAACTGATGGCAAGCCCTGGAAAATTTCCAGCAATGTCGCTGTTACCGCGAAGCCGTCGCGGGCTGGGCATTCTTCACGTACTTATCGAACCACGTGACCATTTCCCACAGCGTATGCTCCAACGATTCACGCGCCGTGTAACCGTGCGGTTCCAGCGGCAAGGTCACGTAGCGGACGTTTCCGCCGTTGCCCTTGATCGCTTGATACATCCGGTCGCTTTGAATCGGGAACGTTCCGGAGTTGTCGTCCGCTTCACCGTGAATCAACAGGATCGGTTCTTTGATCTTGTCCGCATACATAAACGGCGAAACTCTCAGGTACATCTCCGAGGCCTGCCACAAGGTGCGACGCTCGCTTTGAAAACCGAACGGAGTCAGCGTGCGGTTGTAGGCGCCGCTGCGCGCGATGCCCGCTTTGAACAGGTCGGAGTGGGCCAGCAGATTCGCCGTCATAAATGCGCCGTAGCTGTGACCGCCCACCCCGACGCGATTGCGGTCGGTGACGCCCATTTCGACGGCTTTATCAATTGCGGCTTTGGCGCTGGCGACAATCTGCTCCACGTAAGTATTGTTCATCGTTTCAGGATCGCCGATCACAGGCATCGTCGTGTCGTCCAGAACTGCGTAGCCTTGCAGCAGGAAAAAGAGCTGCGACATGCCGCCGATGGTTGTGAAGCGATTGGTCGAACCGCTGATCTGCCCTGCCGTGTTCGCGTCGCCGAACTCAATCGGATACGCCCAGATCACCGATGGCAATGGCGTGCCCGGCTTGTACCCCGGCGGCAGGTAGAGCGTGAAGGAGAGCGGCACGCCGTCGGCGCGTTTGTATGTCACCAGTTGTTTTTTGATCGCGCGCAATTGCGGCGTCGGGTCGGTGAATGTGGTCAACGCCTTCTTCGATGAATCACCTGCCGAGCGAACGAAGTAGTTTGGCGGATCGTTCGCCGTTTCGTAGCGCGTGATGAACCGTGAAGCATCGTCCGACAACAGCGCGACGACCGATTCGAAGCTCTTGTCGTCGCAGCGGAACAGCCGCTCGGACTTGAATGTTGCCAGGTCGAAGCGATCAAGGAATGGGCGGTCTCCTTGCGGCGACGCGCCCTGCCCCGTCAAGTAAAGATGATTCCCGTGTTGCCACATCACGCGCTGACCGTTGACGAGCGTTCGCATGACGGGCTGCCCCGGGTCGTTGTAGCGATCCTGCACCGAACGTTCCCACACCAGACGCGGCTGTTGCGCCGGATCATCCACATTGAGCAAGAAGGTGCGTCCGCTGCGGCGTTGGCGGTCAGCGTCGCGCAGGAAGGCCAATCCTTTTTCGCCCCACATGATTCCGGCATAACGGAACTGCGTCTTGGCGATCTCTGCGGGCGCGGCCTGGAATGGCGCTTTCAGCATCAGCACGCGGTCCCGCAGTGGAGCGGCTTTGCGCGTGTCGCCACCATCCAGCGCTTCCACCCAAACCAGCGTCGCGGCATCCGTCGGACGCCATTGGTATCCGCGTGGGCCAGTCGTCACGCCTTCCAGCGGAACCTGATCGGCCAGCGGCAGACTCGCCAGTTTGTGTTCGACTTTGCCCGTGTGATCCCAGACTTCGACTTCTTTGGGGAAGGCGTTGGCTGTCAAAATGTAAGAGTAGGGTTTGTGGTTCCGTACCACCAGAATGTGATTACCATCGGGCGAAGCTTCGGTCGAACTGAAAATGGTGGGCTTGCCAACAGGAGCCGCGCGCAAGGTAGCGACGTTGACCAGCGCCAGTTGCGAGGTCGCGTAATATTCGAACAACTCTTCATCGTGTGCATTCTTGAGCAGATCTTCAAAGGTCGGCGCGGGCGAATGCTTGCCGTAACTTTCCTGAATATTCGGCCCTGTCGGCACTTTCGGTTCCGCGGGCGGTTTGCCACGCCCGGCTGCAATCATCTGACAAAGCAGCGTCTTGCTGTCCGGCATCCACTGCATCGCTTCACCATAAGCCGCATTCAGCATCACGCCCGGCACACGCCGGACTGCACCGGTTGCAGCATCTCCCACCCATAATTCAATACCGGTCGCGGTTGTGTTGGTAAATGCGAAATGTTTGCCGTCGGGCGACCATCCTCCAGCACTGGCACCGCCGCCGCCACCGAAAGCGCCTCCGCGTCCGCCGCCGCCGCCAAAACCAAGACGAGCATTCGCGGGCACGGCAACCTTGATCTCTTTGCCATCGGCCAGATTGCGCAGCGTCAATCCCGTAATCCGCGCCACACGATGCGGGCCATTGGTATTCGGGTTGATGCGAAGCCCCGCCAGCCGCAGCATCGGTTCCGCCATATCGGCAATGGTTGGGTAGCGTTCGCTATCCATCAACAGCATGCGGTCACGCAACGGGCTGAACGAAACCGATGGCGTTGACGGCGCGTTGAGCACATCAAGAATCGCCTTCGGCGGTTTTTGATAAGGCGTCTGCGCTGAGATGAATATTCGATTGCCAAAGCCTGACAGCAACAGCGCGAGGCTAAGCAGATGGAGTGCGAGCTTGCGAGTCGTACGGCTCTTCATGTGAATCCTCCTGTGATGATGGTTCCGGATTGCGGATGGGCTTGCAGCGCGAAATGCCTGCAACAAGTAAGACGGCAGCATCATTAATCAGGTTACCGCGATTTCCAAATGGGCTGGAAAGCAAAAGAGCCTGACGGTCAGGCTCTTTTGCTTTCCAGTTAACTCTTCGGCGAATCCAGCGGTCATCGCACACCGGTGGAAGGAAGCGGTGTGTCGCCACCTTGGCCGTGAATCTGAGTGAACACCTGGTTATTCGAACTGCGAATCACATACCAGCCGCCATCCAGTGGACGCCAGATGGCGATGTCGCATTTCCCGTCACCGTCATAATCACCGGGAACGGGAATGTCGAAGTAAGGCGCATAATCCGCCCCCCAAGCACGCGTGATGATCTGGCTGTCGGAACTTTTGATGATGTACCAGTTGTTGTCCGAACCGCGCCAGACGGCAAGGTCGGCTTTCCCATCGCCATCGTAATCGCCGGGAACGGGCGTGTCCGTCCCCAATCCCCAACACTGTGTCTGGACGGTATTGTTGGAACTGCGAATGATGTACCAGCAACCCGTTTGGCGGCGGAAGATGGCAATGTCCGTTTTGCCATCGCCGTCGTAATCGGCAGGCACCGGAACATCAAAATATGGCGCAAAGCTTGCGCCCCAGGCGATCGTCTGCGTCATGCCATCGGAGCTACGCAGGATCGTCCACGTCGTCGTCGCGCCATTCCAGGTTGCAATGTCCGTTTTACCATCGCCATCGTAATCGCCCGGAACAGGCGTAACGCCAGGCCCACCGGCATGTGTAGTAAACGAAGTTCCATTGGAACTGCGGACGATATACCAGTTGCCTTCACTGGGACGATACACTGACACATCGTACTTGCCATCTCCGTCATAATCGCCGGACACTGCGATGTCGTTGTACGGCGCATAACTGGCGCCCCACAGTTCTGTTTGCGGCGTCCCATTCGAACTGCGGACAATCAGCCAGTTGCTCAGCGCTCCGCGCCACACCGACAGGTCGGTTTTACCATCGCCATCGAAATCATCTTTGACGGCATGCGGCGGCGGCAGAACGCCTTCGGTATAGTTGAATGCCACCAGCGCAAAATGCTGATCGGTTGGATCGCCATTGCCCAACGCCCCGTCGCCATTCAACCCAACGGCGCGAACGCGAATGGTCACGGGCGTTCCGACTGGCAGTCCCGCTGGAAGAAAAACGTTTTCGACGTTGTTGCGATTGTCCGCAGCGCCGCCACTGACAGACAGGCCATTGGCAAACATATTACCTTTGTAGGTCACGCCGCCGACCGTCACTTCCAGATCCAGATTATTGACCAATGCGGGATCAACCATTCCCGGAGGGTCTGTCCACACCAGGCTGACGCGAAACGGACGGCCAAGATTCGCCACCGCGCCGGTATAGCTCACTTCGTCGCCAACGCTGGAGAGTGTCGAAGTCTCATTGATGTATTTCGTCGCCACGCCGGTGTTCAGCACGTTTTGCAAATTCAGCCGGCCCCAGCCTTCCGCGCCGTTCGGCACACTGGCCGACGTGCCAACACCATTCATCTCTTGTGCGCCGTTAATCAGCGCGGCTTTGACCAGCGCGGGACTTGGATTAACGCCGGCGTTGTTGTTCTTCCAAAACTGCGTGAAGAGCGCGGCGGCTCCGGCAACCTGTGGGGCAGCGTGCGACGTGCCGCTGCTCCAGCGATGGACAGAATCTATGTTGCCGAAAAGCACATCCGTTCCGGATCGTCCGCCAGTAATGGCCGTCCCCGGCGCAGTGATGTCGGGTTTGATGCGCCCATCGGCTGTCGGGCCTCGGCTGGAAGAACTGTTCAGGTCATCAATATTGTTGGCCGATGCGGAAAGCTCCGTGCGTATATTTTCGGAGTTACCAACGGCGATGATGTTCTTGGCGGCCTTTGGCCGTGTCAGCCCGTTGGTTCCGGAGTTCCCAGCGGAAAACACAATCACCAGCGGATCAACGCCTGCCGCCGCCGAAGCGTCCCGCACAAAACCGTCGTACTGTGCGGCGTAAGAATCATAAGCATTGCCATTGGTGCCCGCGCCCCAACTGTTGTTGGCGATGAACCCTTTGATCCCGTTCGGCCCCACGGTGGTAATCGTGTCGTTGCAGGTGTCGGCTTCGGTTCCCGTGTATCCGGTGCGCAGCAGCGGAATATTGACGATGTGCGCTTTGCGCGCGATGCCCATGCCATAGTTGTAGCCAAGCGGATCAAGCACGCTGAACGGCGAATCCCCTGCAATGATCGTCGCGTTCAAATGGCCGTGCCCATCTGCGCCCACGGTCGCGCCGCGCATCGGGCCGTTCAGAGCATTGCTGCCGCTCATATAAAACCCGCCATCGCCCGGAATGCCCACGCCATCATCCACGACTGAAACGGTCACGCCCGTGCCATCCACACCGAATTGCGACAGCGCGTTGTAGCCGGGTGAATTCAATTGCGTCACACTGGCGAAGTTTCCCGCGACGATCAGCGCCGCCCGTTCGTCTTCGCGCATCGGCGGCGTGTAAGGCTCAACCGAAAGGACGCCGGAAATTTGCAGCACAGGTAAATTCAGCGCCGGTTCCATCTCCACGCGCAGGACATTGAAATAATTGTTCGGCAGAACGATCTTATTTCTGACCGTCACGCCAAAATCAGTGACTGATTTGGCAAGCGTATCGAGGTCTTTATTGTTGAAAACAGAAATGTCAAAAAGCCCCTTCTCCACACTCGTACGAGAGGCCTGATTGCGACGGTTGCCTTCTCCTTTGGCAACCAGTGTGCGCAATTCCGCGCTGACGTTATCAGCCGCACGAAACGCGCCTGTCCAGCGGACGCGTGGATGTTGGGCAATTGTCGTCATCGCCTCTGCCGAAGCAAAAACAAAAAATGCCTGATTCGGCACATACTGAATCACGTCACCGCCTGCCGCGCGAATCTCTTCCAGCCATTCATCACGCACCGGCGCGGCGAACTGCACGATGTAATAATCGCTACCCTCTTCGCCTTTCAAAGATGGCTTGTTGGATGTTTTGAGCGTGGGTTCTGTCAGAGGCTCGAACGTCATGCCGCGCAGGCTGACAGTGGTTTCGATTGCGGTCAGGTCAGCGTTTTCTTTCAGCGCTGCGGTGGCCTTTTCCTGTTCCATCGCGATCACGACAAAAGAGCCGTAATCTTCGATCACCGTGCCAAGTTGCCGCGCCGCTTCCCGGTCGCCCGCACTGCGCACGGTGGCTTGAACCAATCGCTGCGAAACATCGCGCGCAGCCAGGGTTGCGGCATCCACGCCGGTTCGCACCTGGCGCGCCACTGATTTATGTCCGGCTGCTGCATGTGAAGATGCGCTTGATCCCGGCCCGAATGGTGAGCGCCACGCAACTACCAGCAAAGTCAAAATCACGAAGACCAATAATAGCAGGGGGAGTTTTCTCATTGCCTAAATCTCCTATCACAAAGGCTATCTTTGCCATGTCTGAAGAAACACAGGGGCGTTGAAGAATGAAGATGGTTTGTCTGAATGTGTGCTTAAGATTGGATCGTTAAAGTAGAGTCGCGGGGGGTTCTTGATCCAATCATCGAAATGATTCGATGCGAACCGCAATCTAAAGCAAAAGCAGCATGCAAGCAACAATTGCCTGTTCCGATCTAGGCTGAAAAATCTGACTGCTCCCCTGTCTGCCTTAATGCTTCATACAAAACGATTCCGGCTGATGTTGCCAGGTTCAGCGAACGAATTGCCGGGTTCGGCATTGGGACGCGTAAACAACGATCCCAGTTTGCGCGCAGCAAGTCTTCGGGCAGTCCCCTGGTTTCGCGGCCAAAAATCAAACAATCATTTAAGCGGTATTGCCAATCGGTGTAGAGCCGCTCGGCTTTGGTCGAAAGATACAGGAAGCGGCATTCGGGCAATGCCGCGTACAAATCTTCAATGCTGCGATGGTAACGAATCTCGACCTCGTCCCAATAATCCAGCCCGGCACGGCGCACGGCGGCTTCATCCGTGCGAAAGCCCAGCTTGCCGACCAGGTGCAATGCCGTGTAGGTCGCGCCGCACAGCCGCGCGATGTTGCCCGTGTTGGGCGGAATCTCCGGCTCGATCAAGGCAACGTGAAGGCGTGAAGATTTGCGAAAAGAATTATTCATACTGCGTCCGGGCTGCGTCCGGGCTGCGTCCGACAACGTTTTATTCGATGAGTGCTGAAAGGGTCAAGCCAATGAAAACACAAAAAAGGATCGCCGTCGTCAAATGCAGCAGTTGCTGACATTCGACGACGGCGATTCGTCCTTCTCCATTGAATCAGTTAGTCCGTTTACTGACCGGATGCTGGCACGATTACCTGTTTCGGTTCGACGCTCGCAATCTTTACTGACATTCGCTGTATGTTGCGTTCGGAGCGGCTCTTCAAAATTCGATGAGTCACGCTGCCGTCACCAATCTGCACATTGGCCAGAAAGTATTTGTCGCCGTATTTATTGAACGATACGTCACCCAGCCCGTACTTCCCGCTGTTCTGATTCGGCAAGGTGGCCACAATTCCCTGTTCCTTCCCATCCAGTCTTTGCACCAAAAGCAATGCATGCGACTGAGTGCCATCATAAGTCTTGATCCGATATTCGCCCGCCGGAAATTCTTGCTTGCCAGCGGTGAAGCCAAAATCAATTTTCACCTTGGTTGAAGTTGCTACGGTCTGCGCTGAAGCCGAAGCCACCAGCCCGGTCAAAACCAACGCTGAAATTGCCAATACTTGAAACAATCTTTTCATTGAAATCTCCTTCTCCGGATGTTGCATGTAAATCTATGTGCGATGAAGATTCATTGGGCGCTATGACACACAAGCCCATCAACTTCTCATCGCATTGTCATCGTTGCAGCGTCCATAACGGCGCATTGCAAAGCGAAGTTCTGAGAGAAATAGAAATTTGCTGAGTAAATTTCTGAGCAAGATTTTCAGCAGAAATAAACAACCATACGCAGGATCCGCATCCATAAGATTGAAAGCGTTCAGCCAACAACATCTAGTAACGGCGATCAAAACAACAAGGCGTGAAGATTCATTTGGAACCTTCACGCCTTGTGAACACTTAGATTTCTTGCGTCGCTGTTTATGCTTCCGAGATCAATTGTCGAAGCACATAGGGCAGGATGCCGCCGTGCTGGTAATAATCAATCTCAATGGACGTATCAATACGCAGTTTAACTGGTACTTCTTCCGTGTCTTCATCCGCGCGATGAATGACCAGCGTCACATCCTGCTGCGGCTTCAGGCCGCCGTCCAGCCCCGTAATTTCGAACGTCTCCGTGCCATCCAGATTCAACGTTTCCGCATTGACGCCTTCTTTGAACTGCAGCGGCAGCACGCCCATCCCAACCAGATTGCTGCGATGAATGCGTTCGAAGCTTTGCGCGATGACGGCGCGAACGCCCAGCAGCTTCGTTCCCTTCGCCGCCCAGTCACGCGAACTGCCCGTGCCGTATTCCTGCCCCGCAAAGACGATCAGCGAAATGCCGCTGGCCTGATAACGAATCGCCGCGTCATAGATGCTCATCTGTTCGCCATGCGGCTGGTAGGCAGTTACCCCGCCTTCCGAGTCCGGAACCATCAGGTTTTTGATGCGGACGTTGGCAAATGTGCCGCGCGTCATCACACGATCATTGCCCCGGCGCGAACCGTAGCTGTTGAAATCTTCCGGTTCAACGCCGCGTTCCTGTAAATAAAGGCCGGCAGGCGACGTGGATTTGATCGAGCCTGCCGGGCTGATGTGATCGGTCGTAACTGAATCACCGAAAATGCCCAGCGCACGCGCATTCTTGATCTCTGAAATCGTGCCCGGCTCCAGACTAAACTTATCGAAGAAAGGCGGCTCTTGAATATAGGTTGAATGCTCATCCCATTCATAAACGTCGCCGGCGGTGGATGGAATCTCGTTCCACAGCGGGTTCTGCTCTTTGAAGTTGGAATAAAGACGCCGGTAGGTTTCGGGGTCCAGCGCCGTCTGCATCAGATCATTGACCTCTTGCATGGTCGGCCAGATGTCGCGCAAGTAAACCTGCTCGCCCTCTTTCCCTTTGCCAATCGGCTCTTCGGTCAGATTGATATTCACCGTGCCCGCCAACGCGAACGCCACGACCAACGGAGGCGACATCAAAAAGTTGGCCTTGATGTTTTGATGCACACGCGCTTCGAAGTTGCGATTGCCGGAAAGCACGGAAGCCACGATCAAATCATTTTTAGTGATCATGTCTTCGATGCGCGGATCAATCGGGCCTGAGTTGCCAATGCAAGTCGTACAACCGTACCCAACCAGATTGAAGCCAAGCTGATTTAGATACGTTTGCAAACCGGCCTTTTCCAGATACTCCGTCACCACGCGCGAACCCGGCGCCAGTGAGGCCTTCACATCAGCATCAATCGTCAATCCCCGCTCAACGGCTTTTTTCGCTACCAGTCCGGCAGCCAGCATGACCGATGGATTGGAGGTGTTGGTGCAAGAAGTAATGGCCGCAATCACAACGTCGCCGTGTCCCAGATTGGCCGCGCCTGCCGGGAACTCTTCTTCCGGAATCACCTCAACGCGATCCGGCGTCGGGCGATTGTTCATCATTTCCAGTTCGGTATTCGTACTGGTTTCGTTTTCGCTGACGGCGGAGCTATGCGCCTTTTCGACCGTTTCAGGCACAGAGTCTGATTCCTGCACACCACCGCCCGGCGTGGGCAAACGGCCAGTCCCTTCGCTGACGCCGATGCGCGTATGAAAGCGGCGGCTTAATTCGCTGATCGGTTTGTTATATCCGCTTTCCGCCACGGGCTTCTGGAATAGGTCAACAAACTTCTCTTTCAGGCCATCCAGATTGATTCGATCCTGCGGGCGTTTCGGGCCGGCCACTCCCGGCTGAACATCGGCCAGATTCAATTCCAGCTCCGTGCTGTATTCAATCTCGCCCTTCTTTGGAATGCCGAACAATCCCTGCGCCTGAAAGTAATTTCTAAATGCGTCCACGGCCTCTTGCGGGCGTCCGGTCGCTGCTAGGTATTTACAAGTCTCTTCATCCACGGGGAAAAAGCCCATCGTCGCGCCGTATTCGGGGGCCATATTGGCGATGGTCGCACGATCCGTCAGCGACAACGAAGCCGCGCCTTCGCCAAAGTATTCGACGAATTTGCCGACGACCTTTGCCTTGCGCAGCATCTCAGTGCAATGCAGCACCAGGTCTGTCGCCGTCACGCCTTCGCGCAAAGCGCCAGTCATATGCACGCCGACCACATCCGGCGTCAGGAAGTAAACGGGCTGCCCCAGCATTCCGGCTTCGGCTTCAATGCCACCGACGCCCCAACCAACCACGCCCAACCCATTGATCATTGTCGTGTGCGAATCAGTGCCGACCAGCGTGTCGGGGTAATAGATACCTTCTTTATCCAGCACGCCTTTGGCCAGGTACTCCAGGTTGACTTGATGAACGATGCCGATGCCCGGCGGCACGACGTTGAAACCATTGAACGCCTGCATTCCCCACTTCAAAAATTGATAGCGCGTCTGGTTGCGTTTGAACTCAATCTCCATATTCAGGCGGAACGCGTCGGCGCTGCTCCAATAGTCCACTTGGACAGAGTGATCCACGACCAAGTCCACCGGCACCAGCGGCTCGATCAACTTAGGGTCTTTGCCTATGCGCCCAACGGTCGAGCGCATCGCCGCCAAATCCACCAGCAGCGGCACGCCCGTGAAGTCCTGCAAAACAATGCGCGCGACAACAAAGGGAATTTCCGCCGTGCGATTATCGCTGGCTTTCCAATTGGCCAGCGCGCGCACGTCGTCTTCTTTTACCTTTTTGCCGTCGCAATTGCGCAGCACCGATTCCAGCACAATCCGGATGCTGACCGGCAGTTTCGAAATTGGCCCGACGCCCTGCTTTTCCAGTTCCGGCAGCGAATAAAACTGTCCTCGGGTTCCGTCGCCGAGATCAAAAGATTGAAGTGTGTTGAAGAGATAATGTGGCATTTGATCTTTCACCTGAATGAAGAATGTAAACACGATCGGGAGCGCGGGTGAAGCTTGCGGCGCGATGCATCGTGTTTGAAGATGGGTTTTGAATTGAGTGCTACCAAATGGCGAGTGTAATTGTGGCTATCGCAGATCGTCAAGCAGAAGATCAAAGATTCAAGGCTAGATGGCTGAGGAGGGCTGGCCGCTTACAAACGTATTGGCAGCCCGATCATAAGAAAGAGTTTTTTCCATCTAAACACAAACCCTCCTTATGGTCGGGCTACCGATACGGCATTATTTGTGGAACCTTTGTACCGGGATTGCCCGTGATCTACCGGATGCGCCCGTTGATCAAACCGTTTTAGCACCTTACCCGTCAACCACGGCTATTCATACCTATTTTGGCTTCAGCCATGCTACGGCGCAAAGTAGCCCGATATATCCACAATCGCCTCGAGCGTCCGTTCGGCGAAGATGCGGAATTGGCCTGTTCCTGAATTCAACCCCACGACGAAGGCGTTCGACAGTATCTGGCCTGGCTCGTAGATCATGTTGGCAACCAGTGGCTGCGGTACACCGTCCGGATACAGTGTCAGATAACCCAACTGCCCTGTCTGGTTGATTACTGTCACATTACCCAACAAGGTCTGGGCCGAGTTTGGAATCATGATTCCTTCGCACGTCAAACGACCCGCCGTCGCAATCGAACTTCCGCCCGTGATCGGCGTGCCGACGCTGTCGCAGTTACCCTCTCCTGCCCGCGTGTCCAGAATACGTACCGGGCGCGACAGCGGAGTAAATAACAACCCCGCGCCATTCACATCCGTCGCTTCGTTGCTATAATACCCCGCCACATCAATCACCATATCAATCGTTCGTTCGCCGAAGATGTTGAACTCTCCGTTTGCACTCAACGAAGTCGTGAAAGCATTCGATAAGAGTTGTCCGGGGAAGTAGATCATATTGGCTGCCAGCGGCGCGGCCACGCCATTGGGATAGAGCGTCAAATAGCCTGTCTGGCCCGATCCATTGATGACCGTCGCATTACCGGCAATCGCCTGCGCTGCCGATGGAATCGTCAAGCCTTCACAAGTCACGCGCGCCAGCGTTGTCAGCGAAGTGCCCGCCGGAATGGGGGTGCTAACGCTGTCGCAGTTCCCCTGCCCCGCTCGCGTATCCAGCAGTCGCACTGGTTTTGACAAAGTATGAAAATACAATCCGCTCGCGCCCGGCGGCGCATAGTAACCGCTGATGTCCACAATCACATCAATCGTCCGTTCACCGAAGATGTTGAAGTTGCCTGCCGCGCTCAACCCCACGGTGAAGTTGTTCGCGAGGATTCCATTCGGCCCAAAGATCATATTCGTCGCCACCGGCGCGGCCTGGCCATCAGGATAGACTGTCATATAGCCGGATTGCGCAGTCTGGTTGATGACGGTGACATTGCCAGTGATGGCCTGAGCGATTGCGGGAATCACAATCCCTTCGCAGGTGCCGCGCCCCAGCGTCGTCAGCGAAGTGCCGCCGGTAATCGGTGCGCTAACATTGTCGCAATTGCCCTGTCCTGCTCGCGTATCCAGCAACCGAACGGGACGATCCAGCGGGTAGAACATCAACCCATTGCCGGACGCAGTGCCCGCTTGTGTCACAGTGAATGTCTGTCCTGCAATTGTCACAGTGCCTCTGCGCGTCGTTCCGGAGTTGGCCGTGACGGAATAACTCACCGTGCCGTTCCCGCTTCCACTTGCCCCTCCGGTAATGGTGATCCAGGCAGCATTGCTCGTCGCCGTCCATGAACAACCCGCCGCCACCGTCACCTGCACCGTCCCCGCGCCGCTGCTTGTAGTGAATCCTTGCCCGGTCAAACTGATCGCGTAGTTGCATACCGGCTGTTGAATATTGAAGTTCACGTCCGAAATATCGAAGAAGAGATTATTGACAGCTTCAACCTTGATTCGCGCCATTGAAGAAGTAATGCCAGAAGGGACGACGATTGCCTCGCTACCGTCGTTCGGTGTGTTTGTAGCGAGAATGTAAGGTGATGTATTCGGAAATGTATTGCCTCCATCTATCGAAAGCCTGATGTTGACGTTCTGACAATTGACGCCGTTCGTATTGTTCGTTCCGGCAACGCTCCAGGTGACAATCTGCTGCTGCCCGCTAGTCCAGGTTACGCCGGAGGTCTGCGAAGTGACTAAAAACGGCCCTGCAGTGCTATCAACATCCAACCGTACTGAATCGTTGCTGACGCCGCCGTGCCCGTCGCGCACCGTCACACGAAAATTCATCGTTCGCGCCACACCCGGCAGGTTCTCCGCCGTTTGGAATCCATTGCCGTCCAGCACAGGCGGCGTGTTCTGACTGTTCAGGATGTAGGTCAAACTCGGAAACGTCCTTGAAAGAAGCGGCACAACCGGCGTTGGCGAAGGCAGCGGGAAGGGGCGGAAAAGCGGTCGCGTTGTATTCTGCGGGTCGCCTGCCTGATCGGCGTAGGGCGGATTCTGGTACCCCGAACCACCCGCATCCACCTGTTCCCACAGGTAGCTTAACGGATCGCCATCAGCATCGTTGCCCGTTGCCGTCAACGTGAATGGCGTTAATATTGGAATCACATAATCCGGCCCGCCGTTGACCGTTGGCACATTGTTATTGCTTGGGATGGCCGTCGCGCAAGTCCCGCCCAACACATTCAAGTAGCCAATGATCTGCTCAAAGCTGCCCGAATGAAAGTTCATTGATCGCGCGCCGGCAATATTATCCGAGCCGCATCCGCCAGCGTTCGACATCAAGGTCACACCGCTGCCCGATTCATAAGCCGTATCGCCCACGCGCGAACCGCAGTTCGCATTCTGCGTGTGCGTCGCCCCAAACTGATGGCCGATTTCGTGCGCCATCAGTGTCACGCTTGCAGTATTTCCCTGCGAACCACTGACCAGCACCGCGCCGCCGCCTTTGTAAGGCCCGAACGAATCCGAAGCCGTTTCGCACACCACGCCCACATAAGCGTTGCCGTAACTGGCTGGCGTCCCCACTGGTGTTCCCAATACCAGCCCAAGATCGTAATTCCCTTCGCCGATTTTATCCCGTAGCGCGCCTCTGACTTGATCTACCATCACACCGACATCGCCATTGGTGAACGGATCGGTCGAAGCATTTGTGTAAAGCACCTGATCGTTATTCGCCACCAAATTAAACCTTATCGAAAGCTCGCGTTCGTAAATTAAAGTCAATGGCATCAGCCACGCAACCACAGACGCACGTGTGCCGCTGAGCGTCCCGCCACCATAAGCCACCGCATATTCGCCCGTCGTTGCAATCGCAATATCGTAGTCACGAAAGTTGGTTCCCACCGAAGAATGAATCGAATGCGACGGCAGGATGCGATGAATGACCTTTGAATCATTCACCAGGCACAGCGCTTCGCGCGCCGCTGCCTGATAATCTTTTGCGGCGTAACTGACGTAATGCGCCTTATCGTTCTGACTGACGGGATGGATTGTCATCAACTCCGCACCATCCGTCATCGCGGCGTGAAACCCCAGCGGCGTCAGATCGCAGCGCATCGTCAACGCCGGATTCTCAACATTCCATCCGCGATAAGTCTTGATCTCAGGATATTGCGCTGCCAACTCCGCCCGCATCACCGGCGCTTCCACCACCCGAAATCGTGCCAGCCTGCCATCCGGCATCGGCAAAGAAACAACCACTCCGCGCCCCTCTCTCCCTCCATCCCTCTGTCCCTCCATCTCCCCATCGCCCCGTCCCCCAGTCTCCCTGTCACTCTTCAACGCCAGCCGCAAAGCATCCTCATTCAATTGCCACACACGCGCCTGCGCAGGCACTGCCTTATCAGCACCTGCACGTTGCAGCGCTGTCTCGCCAGTCTCTTTCCAATAGTCGTCAGAATGGCCAACCGCCGCGCTCGCGCGCCACCCAAGCTGCATCGCCAACATCAGCCCAACCAACACAACGAACAGACCTGCGCATACAATGATCCCGGACACACTTCGACCCGTCAGCTTTTCGCCTCTTTGCATATTGGCTCCTTGTGGAATGTGAGTAACTGAAACGGCCTAGCCTGGATTTGCAGTTGCCGCTCTCTCCGATCATCGGCACAATACGACCTGCAACAAATAACAATTCAGGTCCTAACTATGAGCAACGAATACGTACAGCAACAAAATAATATTTATCGCCTTACCGGCAGCCGCGTCTCACTCGATTCCATCGTCTATGCATTTTGGAACGGCGAATCGCCTGAAACCATTTGCCAATCGTTCCCAGTGCTAACGCTGGAACAGGTCTATGGCGCAATCGCTTTTTACCCGGCCAATCGCGACGAGGTTGACCGCTACCTGCAACAACAAGGCGCCGATTACGAAGCCAAACGCCTAGCCGCGCGCGACGCCGACTGGATGTTCTACCAAAGGCTGGCTGAAGCGCACCGCCAACTTCTGACAGTTGTGATAGCTTGTTACAGTCCCAATTAGATTCACTTGCTGCTAAGAATTCTGCCTAATTCCGCAGACGCCTTTTTATGACCTTGGTTTGACGCCTTACCAAGCCAAATTCGCGCATACCTGATATTTTTCCGCACACCCTCATCTCCATCACGGTAGGCTATACCAAGGTTATATTGTGCTTTAGCATCTCCTTTACGCGCTGCTTTTTGCAGCCATTTAATCCCTTCAGCGAGGTTTTGCTTTGTGCCCAAGCCTTCAAGGTATGCTATTCCTAGGTTGCACTGCGCCCAAGCATAACCAAGTTCAGCAGTTCTTTTGTACAAAGAAAATGCTTTTTTATGGTTGACTTCAACACCTTCGCCTTTTTCATAACAAAGGGCGAGATTAAACAATCCCTCTATATCTTTATTGCGGGCGGCATACTCATACCAAAAGAAAGCGGCCTGCAAATTTCTTTCCACACCCAAGCCACGGCCATAGGATAGTCCCACTAGATTTTGACAATGTGCGTACCCAGCTTCGGCAGCGACCAATAAGTAGGGAAATGCTTTTTTATAATTTCTCTTTCTGCCTATACCATGAAAGAATTGTTGTCCGATTTCTGATGACTCTTCTGGCACCATCATATTGTTTGCCTCTTATTTCTATAACAAACTCATTAACGCTAGCTAGTTTACATTCGTTGCTAACTGGAACGGCGGCATCTTATTTTAGGGTGCCGCCGTTAGATGAGGCAACACAGCCCTTTAACTTTCACTATCATTCTTTTGGGGCGGCTTTTGCGGGCGCGGGGGAATACGAGGCTTAAACCCTGGCGGCCTTTTTGAAGGGTCTCCGGCTGGGTTTTTTGTGTGCTTGTTATGATCCTTTCCCTTCCTATGACCTTTATCGCGAGGCTTGTCAATCGGACGCGGCATTGCCACCGGTGCTGGCGGAGCTTGCGGTTGCGCTTGTGGCTGCGCCTTAGTTTGAGTGTCAGGTTTTGGCGCAGGAGCAGGAGGGAAAAAGTAATCTTTAACATAATAATATGCCGCAACTCCCCCACCAAGAGCAGTTGCACCTACTGCGGTACCGATGGCTGCGCCTCCAATCGCTCCCTTGACTCCACCTGCACCTGCTCCGACCACTGCCCCCCCGGCCGTCCCCAGCCCTGGCAGCACTAGCGTGCCTGCCCCTGCACCCACGGTAGCGCCACTAACTCCACCAACTCCCGCACCTACAACGCCCCCAACAACCGCCCCTCCAACAGCACCTGCTGCCGTAGCAGCATTAATATTATCAATCTGCTCTTGTGTACAACAGGGTTCGAGATTTGGAGAGGCATTAGGCTCATGCCCATCTGGATCAACATAGCGCAATGGGTTATTGTAAGCGAACTGATATTTGTTGAGCGACTGCGGGTTAGTTAGATCAGCATAAAAGGTTGGATTGATTGAGGTATCTTCTACAAAGGTAAAGAGTTCATCCGGGCCGCCAGTAAATTCATCCGGGCTCGTGAATCTTCCCTGCTTACTTGAAAAATACCTAGCTTCAAAGTAATCCAGCCCTGTTTCATCATCCCGTTCTTTCGACCCAAACTTCTGCCGTACAGCATCCACCACATAGCCCATTCCTCCTGCACCTGTTCGAATACTCCCATTTCCCATTCCAACCATCAACTCTTCCCCGAACGGCAGGTAATCGTGCCGCGTCACGCCAGCCAAACCGCCGCCTAACGCTACTACAATGCGCGGCGTCCCCAGATGATCCGTTACCGTCCATTTCACATTGCTGCTGCTTTCCGCCGCCACCACCAACTGCCCGCTCCGATACCCGTACTCCTTCTGCGGAGACGACGGCGCGCCGCCGTAGCTATACTCTGCCAGCAACTCGCCCCCGAAGCCATATACCTGCCACGTCTCCATGCCGCTGATCTTCCGCCGCGTCCGCTGCCCGTTGGAGTCGAGTAGGCGTAGCTGTCGCGCGACGCGATGTAGTTGACACTTTAGTATTCTGGAGCAGCGATGGTCAGAATTCGCCAGGAATTTCCTTCTTTAATCCAAAGGAATTCCAACTCTACATCATTCTCTGAGTTGACAGCTTTTACTTTTGTTACAATGTAATAGACATCTGGCCTGGACACCGCTTCGCGGAAAAATCGTCTCTCGTCAAACTTGCAAATATATCTGATGTCCTCTCCATTGGCCTTTGCGTTCAGGCGGAATACTTCAAAATACGGCTTCATCGGATGATCAATGACAACGATGTTTCGATCTTTCGAGGAGATGTAGCCAGGAGCCTTTACTAGGTCTGACAATTGTCGTTTCTGCGGAACTGCCCTTAAGCCGCTCGTGAATAGCTGCTGAAAAACATCAACGATCACTTTCCGTGGAACTTGATCTTGCTTGTCCAGACCGTCGGGAGCGGCGCACTTCCCTAATATAGGAGCATCTGAAATATACTTCGTTGCTTCCTTGACATCTCGATTCACGAGCCAAGTTGTAAAAAACTCCTTCACTGTGCTAGCCAGCCCCTTCTCATCAGAGGAGTCCCTATGAGAGATGCCAGTGATCGGAGAGCAAAGCAGTAAAAACATAGTGCCGATGATACCCAAAGACTTCAAATACATGATGATACCTCCGTGTTTACTTAGGTGGTTTAGGCTCATACCTTTTGACTAATGGTTTTTGTCCCGACTGGCTTGCAAATCGCTTGTTATGTTTCTCAAAGTGGTCACTCGCTCTGACATCAGAGTTAGGAGGGCGTACATGTTTGAATCCAGTAAACAGATTAGTCAATACCTTCTTTGACTCATAATCAACATCTATGTCTGCCTTCCTCTCTTTTCTTGACATTGAGAATTGTGGGCTCGGCTCGCCTCCTTTCAGTTGTCTGCTATCAGGATATTCGTCACCGTGACCTGGGACTGAGTAAAAGTTTTTCGCTCCTTCAATAAACTCCTTTGCCCCTTCCTTCAAAGTGACAAAGAGCCTGAACTGATCTGCCCCCCCCATGCCTTCGATCTCACCAGCAATGACATTCACTCTTTGAATCGTATCAAGCGCATTCATTTTCGTTCCGTCAGCGCCAATAATTGTCGTATTCTCAAGCGCATTGGTTACACCCTCATAAGTAGATCGCTGAGACTCTGATAAGGCGTTATATATATCTTTGGCAGAAAGATCAGTTTTATTGGCTTCGTTCTGTCGCATTGCCCAATCGTCAATCAGTTTTCTCTGATTTTCCGATAAATCTTTATAGTCCTCACCATCAGGATCAATATACCTTAGAGGGTTGTTAAGTGCATATGTATAACGATTCCAGCTTTGTGGCTGGACTGTTCTGCCACTAGCCAGCAAGGGATCACCACTAGTGAAACGACCCTGCGTTGGAGCAAAATACCTGGCCCCGAAAAAATCGAGTCCGGTCTCGGTGTCTCGCTCATTCTCGACAAACTTCTGCCGTACCGTATCCGCTGCATATCCCATTCCTCCTGTCCCTGTCCGAATGCTTCCGTTCCCCATTCCAACCATCAACTCTTCCCCAAACGGCAGGTAATCGTGCCGCGTTACACCGGCCAGAACTCCCGTGCTATCCACGATTATTCGCGGCGTGCCCAGATGATCCGCGATCAGCCATTTCACCAGCCCTGGCTCGCCAATGACCAACAGTTGGCCGTTGCGATAGCCGTATTCTTTCTGCAACACAGGACTGCCGGATACCAGCTTGTATTCAGCAAGCAGTTCACCATCAATGCCATAAACCTGCCAGTATTCTCCACCACCACTACCGCCCACAATCCGCCGCACACGCTTGCCGTCACCATCATAAACATAATAGTTCGTATTGCCGCCGCCCACCGATTTGGTCATCCGGTTTTCAGCGTCGTAGACCTTGGTATCTGCCCGCGCGCTGTAAACATCCTTGATCATATTTCCAGTCGGGTCGTAGGTCACCCCCACCAGCCGATTCGTCTTTTTATCCGGCTCCCAGATTTGATTGGAGAATGTTCCATTGATTCCCGTGCCCCAGGTCGTCTCGCTCGGGTCGTTAGTATTCAGGTACAACTTCCGATTTCCAAACTTATCGTAGGTGTACGTCTGCTGATAAATCTGCGTGAAGGTCGAGCTGCCCTGTGGCTGCTGATAGCCTTTGACCTGCGCCAGCCGGTTGATGGAGTCATACGTGTAATCATCCCGCATCGGAATCGCATAACTGTTGATCACGGAAGGCGCGTTGCCCGCGCCGGAGGTCACGGAAGTCGGCACCCGATGCTCTTGACGTAAGACATTGCCATTGTTGGCGGCGGGGCCATTTACACCAGCGCCATCATAGTAAGGATTATCCGTTGTAATTGCCTGATCACTGTAAAAGAATCTTAGCCTGCCTCGCGTCCACGACTGCGAATCGGCAAAATCGTTTCCGACGTTGGCTTCGACCATCTGGAAGCGGTTATTGTATCCGATGCCGTGATAAATAGTCGTGCCCGTCGTTCCAAATGTTTCCCTGGTCATCTGCCCGGCTTCGTTGTATTTGAACTCCGAAGCAAAATCTACATAGCCACTATTGGCAAGTGAGCCATCGAAGTTAATCAGCCTCCCGGCAGAGTTGTAGCTGTAGGTCACGTTGCTAAATGACGGATATGTTTGCGTCAAGACATGGCTAGCCAGATCATAAGTGCGAGAGGCGAGATAATAAGTGTAGTTATCAGAGCTATTCCCCAAACCCTGCTTCTGCGATGTAAGCCGCCCTAACGCATCATATCCGTCTATCACCATCCGCGAATACGCATGCTGCGTCGTGCCAGGATTAAGATTGAGCGAATCCACGCGTCGCAGTCTGCCCTTGCCGTTGGTAAATGTTCCCCCGCCATCGCCCGTCGTTGAAATGTCGTAATAGCGGCTGACGGCCGCCGTGCCATCGCTGTAACTAACAGTCGTATTGCGATTGAGCGCATCGTACCCGTAAGTTGCCGTGACAATGCGCGCATCTGTGCGGCTGGTCAGGTTTCCATTGTTATCGTAGACATACTTCATCGTCCACATGGTTCCGGCTTCATTCGGCGGGTTGAACGCGATGGTCGCATCCTGTTCGGGATTGTTGGCATAAATCAGTCTGGACAACGAATCGTAATAGAAGCGCCTGAATTGCACCGTCGGATCGGGGCTGTTACTGGTCGGAAAGCCTCCCTGCCGCACGCGAATCAAATTGCCGAGAACGTCATAGGTGTAATTGGTTTGGTAGTTCAACGCGCCATTCGGGTCTTCATTGACCTGAGTCAACCGCCCTAGCCCATCCGTAATGCTGCTGCGTGATTTCCCCGCCTGATCGGTCACTGTCACCTTATTTCCCAGATAAGCAGTATCCACATGCGCACCATCGGGCGTAGTGACTCTGGTAACACGGCTCAACGAATCATAGGCTGTCGTCGTCCAGGCAGAGCCTGCCCCGGCAGAATAACTTGTAGCAAAGAATGGATTTGAGACTTGGTTGACCCGCCCTAAAGCGTCGTACTGCGTTTCCCCCACACTGTATCCCGACTGCCCTTCAAAATGCGCCGACCGTTTGGCGCGTCCCAATCCATCAAACGTCGAGTAGTCTTCCAAAGAAACGCTGGCGCTTTGTTTCGTTAGAGTCCGCAGGTAGAGATTGCCTATCACGTCGCCGTATTGATACGTGGTATCGCCGCCCCCCGATGGCCTGATGATTTTGGTCAACCGGTCAAGAGAGTCGTTGTATTCAACCGAAGTTACTTTGCCATTTGGATCGGTTGTTGAAGTCGCCTTACCCGACTGGAAGTCATAAATCGAACTATTGATCAGAGGGACGCCACCACCATAAGCAGTCCCCGGCGTCGGCGAAGCCGTGCTTGTCAGGAAAGCGAAGGTGTTGGCCGTAAAACTGCTGCTGAAAGAGTCCGAGTAATTGAGGGTGGTATCATTTCCGTTCGAGTCTCTGACTTTGACCACATTCCCCAGGACATCGTAACGAGAGTAGGAGTAGAGCGGCGTATCCTGGGTCACCGGGCCGATGCTGGCCAACAACCACCGAGTTACTTTGGTAGGGTTTCCGCGAGCCAGATCGCCCGCTGGATTGTACCCTTGCGCCTGCGTCAATCCGTCTCGTCCGACCAAACCTGGGATGTTAGCGCCGCTGTAATTTTCCAACCCTCCCAACGGGTTTCCATCGTATTCGTAATCTGTCTGGGCGCGCAACACACCACCGCTGTCAAACACCTGCTGCAGCATTGGCAGACTGCGAATGTGAATCGTAGTTGACGGATTAGGATTGTTAGTCCCTCCGGAGATCGTGTCATAGCCGCCGGTTATGTAATCGGTGTGTGTGCGGCGGATTAGCACACTTGGCGATCCGGCTCCATAATCGTATTCAGAAATTTCGGTTTTGTTGTTGTATGCATCATAGCCGAAAGATTGCCTCGACACTTGATTCGGACTGACATCCAGCAAAGTCATTACTGTTTCAGTAATGCGCGCGTCGTTATCCGGATTGTCGCCGGCTGGATAAGTCGCCCCTCGGAACTGGGAATTCCACCAACTCAGCCATGGGATTGGCGCGCGTAGCTCCCAGTTTGGGACCTCACTATGGATCGGTGTCGTGCCATCGCCGGCCAACATGATGCTCTGAGTTTCTTTGCCTTCGCCCCAGCTAGAGTAAATGGCATTGCTTAAAGGGGCAAAGAGCGAAGCTGCCGCGTCGCCGCTGAATGAATGAATCTCCTGCCCAAGCGATATCCCATTAGGATTCTGGTGATTCACGACACCGGTGAAATCCCCGCTGGCGGTGATTGGATAAAGTGTCTTACCTTCCAGGGTAACTGCATCGGCAAGAGTGCGACGCTCGATTACTCGACGGTAAATTTGGTATTCGGTGTTGAAAACAGACAGGTCAGACCGCACGCCCGAACTGGTGGTATAGTCATATTCGATGGCTCCGCCTGTAGGTAGCACGACTCGTGCGACTTCTCCATAAGGATTATAGAAGAATTGATATCTCTTTTTATCATTAGGGCTATTAGTAGAGCTATCATTAGGAAGCCAGACGGAAGAGACGCGGTCGCTTGGATTGTAGGTGTTTGGCTGAATATTATTTGCTCCGTTGAGTTGCGGAAACAACAGCGAATAAGTCTGGATCGAGTAGTCAGAGCGTAGCGTGTTGATCAGGTTGTCGTGTGAAACGCGGACGATCCGCGTCGCCCCGCCAAACCCTGTAAACGTGATCCGGTCGCAAAGGCCGTATGGCGCAGCATCTGCATAATCGTAGCTGATTGTTACCTGGCGATTCAGCGAATCGGTAACTGTATCCAGGCGATTATTACCATCATAGCTGAAACTAAGTATGTTGCCGTGGCGGTCGCGCATCCAACTTACCATCCCAACGTCAATCCGATAGCGGGTGCCATCGCGCATCATCAGGTAGCCCGAAGGGTAGATCAGCCAGTTACCATTTGTCGAAATCAGGTTTTTGTCATTGATGGCGATGTCGGAAATAAACGTGGCGGCTGTTCCATCGGCGGTAACAAAGACCGTTCCGCGCGAAGCCCCTGGCAAGGAAGGGTTGCTGCAGGCCGGTAAACGGGGCACATCTTGCGGTTTTCCGCCACTGATCTGATCGCGGAACTCATACTCGGCGCCGTCCGGCATAGTAAAAGTAAGTTTCGTCAGCGTAAACTTGTAAATTCCAGGACTAACATTACAGACATTCGGTTCCCATTTCTCTACGCCGATTTGTCGTCCAACCATGACGCCCGGGCCGTATCCCACCTCCAGCCCGTTCCACTGATTCGCCGTCGGCGTCCAGCTAACATTGGTTTCTTCCCCGAGGTGAAAAAAGGAGGAACGCCGAACGCGCCATCGCTTGGCGTTGATGGCAAGCATAATTGTATGCCCGGCGGCGCCACGCCCGCCGATCTGAAGCAATGGGAGACGGAAGTTGAGATTGCCGTTAAAAAGGTTGATGTTGTCAAATCCGCTCAAGGCATACGCTCCGGCGGGCGCCCCCGGAGCGAAACCGGTGGGTGTTGTTTTGTCAGTCGCGCTAGAAGTAAATGTCTGAGCCCGCACGCTGCCCAGCAACAGCAGCAATAACAAAGCCGGCCATAACGAGCAACGCAGACTTGTTACAATCAAAGTGCGCGCAATTATAATCAGGTTGACCATTGCACCCTCCACGTTATTAACGACAAGTGATTGGCAAAGAAAAGCAGTCGCGACTTATTAAACTCTCGCTACGGAGTAATGATGATATGACACATCCATCCCGGATGGCTGGCTTCCGACAAGATGTACTCGCCGGAAGTTAAGTCGAGTAACTCTGCCCAATCCAACTGCTCGTGCGGAACTGTTACATCATACAACCGGCTGCCCGCCACTCGATCAAGTCGCAGATTGACCGCCAAAAGGCCGCTACGGTTCTCAACCAGAATAAAAAACTGGCCTGGGGCGCGTGAAAAAGCTGTTGGCTCGAAACCTCGCGGACTAATGGTGATGAGCGCGCTATCGAGCCGCACAGGCGATGGCTTGACTTGGGCCACAGTTGTAGACGGATG